>NZ_CP022986.1:0-625193 GCF_002770595.1 Chryseobacterium camelliae
ATCCACCCATCTCAAAGAATAATGTTTACGTCCGAAATGGTCTTGTATATGTTTTTCAGTAATCTGGCACAGTATCATGCTTTATGGAATATATTTTGGCTGAGATTCTTTCTCATAATCATTACATATTGTTATATTTAAAATCAGTTACATCCTATGCATAAAATACAGGCCACTCTTATTTTAACTCTGATATTTACAGTCAGTTTATTTTTTCTACTCATCCTATTTCATCCTCTATCAATACTGGGCGGGTTATTAATTCTTCCGTTGCTTCTGAGGATATAGAGGCTATACGGGCAGAATACAAAAAAATTAACGGCCTAAAGCTAAAAGCACACCGATTTGCTTATGAGGATTTACCCTGCGTGGACGAAGGCGAAACAATTTATTATTCAAACGGCAAAGAAGTCCGTAAGATAACGGAGAAATTTATCCGGGATGATGCTTATACACTAACCGAATACTATTTTAAGCAGGGCAGGCTTATTTTCGCCATAGAGATCATCATCGGAGGCCCGCCATAGGCCCCGATATCAAAACCGAATACCGGTATTACATAAAAGACAACAAAGCGATCCGCCAGATGCGGGATAAGGAAATTGTTCCTGCCGACAGCAAAAGTACGGATGTGATCGAAAGAGCTTATAAGCTGCTAAAAATAAAAAAACGCAAAAAATTTAATCTCGATTTCTGCAAAAATTAATACTTATGTCCGGGGTGAAATTTCGCGATCGGCAATTAATCTATGAATCGTTATCGGTTAATTCACTGTTCTTTATGATCATTTGAATTGACTTTGATCCACTCTTCGTAGCTTATAACACCCAGTTCCGGTTTGCCTTCGCCTTCAAGGACATGGATGAATTCCAATTGGTTTCCGTCCGGATCATCAAAATACAGCGCAAGAGCCGGCATCCAGGCAAAGACCATAGGCGCATGGGTACCATTCTTAAGGAAATTATACGCCTGCAATCCGTTGTTTTCAAGGAAAGTGTTGGCCGTGTGTAGATAAAATCTTTGGAACAGCTGAAAGCAAAATGCCGTTTCTGTACATTCTCAGGCTGTTCCCACAACCCAAGCATTGCTTTTTTATGTTCCCCGATCCAGAGAAAAGCGATCGGCCTCGTTTCATCATAATGCGCCAATGGTAACCCCAGTACCTGAGTGTAAAACTGAACAGCCTTTTCTAAATTTTTTACCTGAATATGCGTTTCATATAATCCTTCTATCATTTTCTGTACATTTTTTATTGAACATTACGGATGTGTGATATCCTGATCAGCCAAATATACAGGTTTACGTAATTTTAATATTAACCTGTTCAATAGTAAATTTCAATTCTGCTCATACAATTAAATAATAGACTATATGCACTCTTTTGTTCTGGTGCAATGATTGATCATGCTTTCCTTATGGAGAAATCTGATCATGGATATAGTGACCGAATCTTTTTGAAGCCTGAAACCATTTCACATCCGGAAAATTTTCGTAATTTATAGACTGATAATCACAAACTATGGCAACAACCCTGATCGAAGATATTATACAGCAACTCAATGACCTGCATGACGGCGATGTATGGCTGGACGAAACTTTTGCAAAGAAATTCGAACAGATCAGTGAAACGGATGCGTTTACCCGGCCGCTTCCTGATCTGCACAGTCCCGCGGAATTGATTTCACACCTTATTGTCTGGCGCAGGGCCGTGATGGGCCGGCTAAAGGGGGCAGTGGTTCGTCTGGAACTTGATGACCCTTCCAATTGGAAAACCAATGATGAATTGCGTCCCGCCGGATGGGAAGCGCTAAAAAAAGAACTGTATCAAAGCAAACAGGAAATCATCGACATCCTGAACGGTAAAGACGACACCTTTCTCGATACCATTTCAGCCGATTATGGAAAAGATTTCCGGTATTTTGTGCAGGGGCTTATCCATCACGACTTGTACCATCTGGGGCAGCTGGGTATTTCTGTCAAGTATTTAAAAAAGTAACTTCTGTTGCTCGCTTTTTGACTTTTATTGTCAGGATTAAACAAATCAGTTAGCTGAAAGCATAACGAAATGGAAGTTTTCCGGTAGGAAAAATCAATCCCATTACATTCAGTATATAAAATGAAACAGTCCATCATTCATATCGCGCTTCTCGTCAGGGACTACGATGAAGCGCTTGATTTTTACCTCCAAAAATTAGGCTTTGATCTGGTGGAAGATACCTGCCTTTCAAAAACCAAACGATGGGTACTCATTAAGCCTCCCGGTTCCTTCGGATGCTGTCTCCTTTTAGCTAAGGCAGCGGATGAACAACAACGATCATCCGTGGGCAATCAAAGTGGGGGCAGGGTATTCCTGTTCCTCGAAACAGAGAACTTTGATGAATCCTATCAGTCCATGCTGGCGAATGGAATTTCATTCGTCCGTGAGCCCATCGTTGAATCGTATGGAACCGTGGCCGTATTCAAAGATTTATACGGTAATTTATGGGATCTGATTGAGAGAACGGTTGACGCCGGTTAAGGATTCAAAATGTTTTCAATTCCTCATTAATTTTTATATTTTTTTCAAGTGGATCTTTCTCCGATATTTTTGAATTTGAAACGTCTGATGCGATCATTCTAAGAATATATTTCCATACAGGATTTCTGTGATCATTTTTTATTCCGGGTCAGGAAATAGAGGAGGGCAGCTCTGGTAATCGCATTTGGCATCCAAAGTTTCGCATTGTTTAGGTTTACACATGGGATATGATAAATCAGGACTGTTACCTGCAACGATTGTTTTCAGATCCTTTTTGGTAAGCTTTTTTGATAGTTTTGCCAGGTTTTTCATGG
This sequence comes from Chryseobacterium camelliae, assembly GCF_002770595.1. Lineage (NCBI taxonomy): Bacteria > Pseudomonadati > Bacteroidota > Flavobacteriia > Flavobacteriales > Weeksellaceae > Chryseobacterium > Chryseobacterium camelliae. The sequence continues at coordinate 2,833 of NZ_CP022986.1, forward strand.
GATGTTTGTATTAGTTTGTTTTACTTATCCGGATATTTCCGGAATATCTAAATATACGTAAATATATCATAGCCTGATATTTTTATTTGAGTATTCCCGGATTTCCCAGATTTTCTTTTGGTATTGAGGTCTGCGTGATTCTATTTATCCATGTAATCTGAGAGAGAATATAATTTAGGATGCTGTTAGTTTTTTTATGTTTTATGAAAAAAATCGGTACAAATTTTTATCGATATCTCTGGAAGCAAATAGGGCAGAGGTTAATATGGTAAAGGGAATTTAGTCTTTCTCTCTGTACCTGAAATTTCTCAGTTGAAATATTTCTAAAAGGTTTTTGGAAAAATTTTTGATCAGATTTTTATACGTAAAAAGTTTTTCTGAAAATACGGAGGACTTGACCTTGACAGAATTTAGTAGTTGGGCTAGGAAGCGAAGTATCTTTGGTTTCTGTTTTTATTTTTTACGTTAATACTATAGAATAATTATTTTGACTAAAATAAATGATAATTTATCTTACTATTTCATTCAACTTTTACCTGTCCGTTCATCAGCATAGGTAAAAGCCAGTCGCGGAGAGAGCTAAGTTGTTGGTTTTGTTGTTCATTAATTCTGATTTTGTAATAAATGGAAAGAATTTCTTTTCAAACTCTTTTTGTAATGATATAAGAGGAATTAATAAATTAACTGTTCTTAATTCATCTTGTCTTATTCCAAAGACAGTACTACCACTTACTTTTCCTAAAATCTGCGAATAACCATTTCCGATTGATAACTCATAATATAGATATGTGTGACTTAAAATTTTTATATTTGATCTTATAGCAAAAACTCTTTGGCTTAAACAGTATTTTATATCTCCCATAAGGTAAAAAAACTCACCGCAAGGCGCTTCTGAAGTCATCAAGATATCACCTTCGCTTAATTCTTCTTTCATCCATTTATTATATAATGAATCATTAACACGATTAGCTTCACTAAGATTTACAAGCTTTCCTTTTTTAATATGTTTTGCAGATATTGCGATGATATCATCATTATTAGTAGACCAATCAGCATCTAATTTCTTTGGAGTTTTTCCACGATAATCTATTATTAAACTAACACAATCATTTAATTTTCTAATTTCCCAACCTTCTGGAATCTCTCTTTTCAAAGTTTCATTCCAAACCATCTTGCCACCGCTTGATTTATAAGGCTTTCCGTTTTCGTCAGGGAAATCGAACTGCACAAACCAATAGTCGTACAGCGTTTTTGCCATACGCTCTAAATTATCATTTATTGTACAACTATGGCTATTTTTGTTTTTCATTCCTTTGCGGCTTCAAAAATTTAAGTACAATGAAGGAATTAGTGAAGCAAGAAATAATTAATGCAATGCAAACAGTTTTAAACTTTCAACAGTTAATGATTCTTGAAAAGGTAATACATCAATCTTTTCATTCTGTGGTGGTTACACCAAAAAAAAGTAATGAAGATAAGTTGGAAACTGATAATACAAGCGTTTTAAATTTATTCATTTCATCCAAAAAAGTGGAAGGTTGTTCTGAAAAGTCATTAAAATATTATTTTTCGACCATAGACACTCTGTTTCAAAAACTAAAAAAGAAAGTTACAGAAATCTCTACTAATGATTTAAGATTCTATCTCTCAGAATATCAGGAAGCAAAAAAATCGAGTAAAGTCACTATAGATAATATTCGTAGAATATTTTCAAGTTTTTTTTCTTGGTTAGAAGATGAAGATTATATTTTAAAAAGCCCTGTAAGAAGGATTCATAAAGTTAAGACCGCCAGAACTATAAAGGAGGTACTTAGTGATGAAGACATAGAAATACTTAGAGACAACTGCAAGCAAATAAGAGATTTAACCCTTATCGAAATGTTAAGCTCGACTGGTATTAGAGTTGGTGAGCTTGTAAAAATAAATATTAAGGACATTGATTTCCACGAGCGTTCTTGTATCGTAACAGGTAAAGGAAATAAACAGCGTGAAGTATACTTTGATGCAAGAACGAAGATTCATCTCAAAGAATATCTTCAAACAAGAAAAGATGATAATGAAGCTTTATTCGTTTCTTTATCAAAGCCTAATCAGCGACTTTCTATTGGTGGAATTGAAAATGTATTGCGGAAACTGGGACAAAAAACCAAAATAAATAAAGTACATCCTCACAAATTCAGAAGAACTCTAGCGACTATGGCAATCGATAAAGGAATGCCTATCGAACAGGTTCAGAAGTTATTAGGTCATGTTAAAATTGATACAACATTACATTATGCAATGGTAAATCAGGCTAATGTGAAAATTGCTCACCGAAAATTTATTAGTTAAGATTATGAATAATTCAAGAAGAGTAGATTCGATTCTTACCTATTATGGAAAAGGCGTAACACCAAAATATGTTGGAGAAAGCTCCATAATTGTTTTAAATCAGAAATGTATTCGTCATAATAAAATAGATTACTCATTTGCTCAATATATAGATGATAAAAAACACTATAATGAAGATAAGTTTCTGAGAGTTGGAGATATTCTAATAAATTCTACAGGCCAAGGAACGGCAGGTCGAGTTGCTTTTGTGGAGAAGCTGCCTCAAAATAAAAAGGTAATTATTGATTCTCATATTTTAGTAATTAGAACTAATGACTACTTTGAATCTAAATGTTTGAATTACAATCTTTTTTCTATAGAAAAGCAATTACAAACTTTTATGGATGGAAGTACAGGACAAGGCGAATTTGACAAGCAGAGATTATTTAACGTGGTTGTTAACTACTCTCAAAAACATTCTGTACAAAAAGAAATTGCCAATATCCTAACTGATATTGACAATAAAATTAATTTAAACAATCAAATAAATGATAATTTATCTTACTATTTTATTCAACTTTTACCTGCCCGTTCATCAGCATTGGTAAAAGCCAATCTCGTAGTTGGGAAAGTTGTTGGTTTTGTTTAAGGTTGGATTGCTTCTTAGATTCTATATTTTTTATTTGATTATAAAATCTTTCAACTAATACTTTCGGAGGTTTATTACGAAATAAGACTCCATAAAGGATTCAAATAGAAAGTTTTTAATTCCGCTAGTTTTTCCCTCATATCCAAAAAAACATTAGCATCGTATAACCTTTGCCATTCTTGTAAGAAATTGAAAGAGAACTCGTTCTCTTTTAAAGAAATAGCTTTACAGAAGTTTGAGCATATAATATTTGAATCAAATCTTTCAAATGTACTTTCAGTTAAAAGGGCGATTCTTCCAGTAGATTGTGATGGACTTCCACCTGAATTTCCACAATAAAATCATCTGGTTTTAGAGCCTTTGATATATTATTTTTTAGAATATATCTTTGGGGTGCTTTAACTTCACCCTTGCCGTTTAATCCATTAATGTCAGCACCTCTAATACAATAAACTTTTTCCGTATAATTACCCTCAATCTTATCTTTACCCAATCTCCAGTCTTTGTTTTTCTATCCAATCATTAAATACAGTTACTTTCCATCCTTCCGGAATTTCCCTTTTCAAAATTTCATTCCAAATCATCTTGCCACCGCTTGATTTATAAGGCTTTCCGTTTTCGTCAGGGAAATCGAACTGCACAAACCAATAGTCGTACAGCGTTTTTGCCATACGCTCTAAATTATCATTTATTTGATTGTTGAGTTCTATTTTATCATCTAATAATGAAAGAGTAGAAGCAATTTTTTTCTGTATTATTTTATCATGTATTTTTATCTCTAAGTTTTTAAAATTTGTAGTAGCTTGTGCTAGTGCAGGTACCCCTACATGATTTTTAAATGATAATAACTTACTTTGGCCATATTTACTTTTCATTAAATAAGAAAAGTAAATTGGATCTAAATTCTCATTAAATCTTACTCTAAATTGACTTTGCGAAATAACATAACGATCATATTTTGAATTATGAGGAATAAATGAAACTTGACCTAATGTTCCACGATGCGTAATTACAATATCTCCCCTTTTAGCATTTGCTTTTCCTAAAGAATTTGCCTTTTCTTCAGAAATATAATTAAAACTATCTTCAACAAGTTTATGATTAGTTAAATTTGAACCGTTCAAAACAGGAATTCCTATATCAATAAAATTATCAACTTTAATATCAGACCCAAATGGTCCCATAGATATTTCTTTAATTAAATTTTTTAGTTTAATTTCCATCATATCTCAAACTTTTAAGCTGTTCCTGAATTTTTATTTCCAAAGCATTTCCTTCCGCAAAAAGACTTTGCAAATTAGTTTCAAAATTTCGCATTTTTTCAGCAAATTCTTCTGGAGTAATATCAACATATTCTATTTTAAATTCAAAATATTGCCCTGCAGAAAAAGAATAATTCTTTTCAGCAATTTGTTCTTTTGTTACTACAACAGACAAGTCTTCAACAGCCTGCTTTTGATTAAAGGTTTCCACAATTTTTGCTTCTTCATCGGGCGTTAAAACAGTACGTTGATTTTTGCCTTCTTTCACTGTTTGGCCCAGCTTAGAAGCATCCATTAAAATAATATGCTCGCTATCTGCTCTTTTATCAAAAAATAATACTGAGACATTGGTTCCTGTACTTGCAAATATGTTGCTTGGCATACTTACTACACCCCGAAGCCAACCATTACTAATTAACCTTTCACGAATTTTCTTTTCAATCCCACTTTGAGCAGTAATGAAACCTGTTGGAACAACAATAGCTGCTTGACCTTTTTCGCTTAAACTGTGCATAATATGCTGAATAAACAAAAGATAAATTGCCATTGATTCTTTTTTGCTTTTCGGAACATTTGGAATTCCGGCAAAGAATCTTTGTTTAAAAGCATCTTTCTCAAGATCATCTCTAAAATCAGAAAAGTCTAACTTAAAAGGTGGATTAGAAACGATGTAGTCAAACTTTGTATCTAAATAAAAAGGCTGTGCAATGGTGTTAGTTTTAATGATATTCGGAATTGAATGCGTAAGGCTGTTCAAAACCAAATTTAGACGTAACATATTGCTCGATTTCTGTGAAATGTCTTCTGAATAGATTGTGCAATTCTTTTCACCAATTTGATGAGCTAAACTCATTAACAAAGTTCCCGATCCTGCACTTGGATCATAACATTTTACACCTTTTACTTCATCCGGCACAAGAATTTTTGCCATAATACGGGCAACAGCGTGTGGTGTATAATATTCAGCATACTTACCACCGCTATCTGTGTTGTAATCTTTAATTAAATATTCAAAAATAGTTGCAAAGAAATCATATTTTTGAACAAACATTTCTTCAAAAGAAAACTCAAATAATTTATTAATCAATGCTTTTGCAAAAGCATCACGTTGAGAAGCATCAGAGATGAACTGAGTAAGCTCATCAAACAATGTATCTTTTGCACCACTAAATGATTTTACCGAAAACACATCAGCGTTTTCAATTGATATTTGTCTTAAAGTATCATCAAATGTTTTTCCAAAATCACTGTCATTTTGAATTGCGAACAAATGCGAAATCAAATGATCAGGATGTAATCTTGGAATATTAGGATCCAAGCTTGCCAGTAGAAACTGATACTCGTCATCACTCATCTCACGAAGTGCTTTAGAAAAATTCTCAGCATCTGCAAGTTGAGGTTGCTCTTCTTTTATCGCAAAGCGGAATTTATCATTAAGAAATTTATATAGAAATATTTGCGTAATAATCTTGAATTCATTTCCGTCATTTCCGAGTCCGTAATTGGCACATACACTTTTAAGATTATCGATTAAAGATTTTGTTTTAGTAATAAAGTTTATATCTTGAGTCATTATCTATATTGATATTGTTGTAAATATTCTTGCGAAATTAATTGATTTATTTTTTCTGTCGTTGAAAAGTCAAGACCTATATTTTCTTTTTTCTTAAATTCATTGACTACAATTTGCATCAGGTATCTCTTAAAATAAGCTTCATTTTTTACCATTTCCTCCTGATTGGTAATTGTCTCATCAACTTGGAGTTTAACCTGCATCAATGCCCGGTGAAGCTGTGATTCTTTTGTGTTTAAAGTTCCTTTTTCTGATAAACGTTTATGAATTCTGGCGTACTTATCGTCACTGTCATATTTAGCTTTTAGCAAGGCGTTTTTTCGGTTTAATTCTTTTGCCTGGTCATAGATTTTCTGAAGGAGATGCATATTTTCTACCATATCTTCCTGAGTCACCTCACTAAGATTTTTTTTCTTGAAAATTCTTTCTAATTCAGCTCTTAGACTTACAAATTCAGAATCTAGCTGATCAAAATTAGTTTGTAGAGATTCTCTGGCTTTCCGTAGAATGTTTTTAAATTCATCAGCAAGTACCAATTCACTTTCATCGACTTTAACAAATTGAAAAATTATATCCTCTAAAGCTTCAGTTAAAAGATTTCGGTTAGCTTCTTCGTTTCCGATGCTTTCTACAAGATTGAGATTGTCAAGTCGATTTTGCGTTTCAATTAATAGACGATTGAGAAGTTCAAAATCTGTTAAGCCTTTTAAAGCTTCATAGCCATTTATGGCAATTAGATTTTTTAACTCTTTTGCAGTTCGTAAAGCCTTTACAAGTCTAAGAAGTTCTTGCTTGTCATTTAATTCGGCAATTTGTTGAGAAAACACTTCTTTATTAACTGTGTCATAATGAAATAATGTATCTTTTATTTCTTCAATTTCTTGTCTAATCTCTTCTTCAGATTTAAATAGATGAGAGTACATTTCCATTTCGTCACCCAGCTGTTCCTGCAATTCATCAAAATAGAGTTTATTGGTGCGATCAAAGGCCTTTGAAATGTCAGCAAAATCTACAACATATCCGTATCGGTATTTTTTGTAAGGACGATTAACTCTTGTAAGTGTCTGCAATAAATTATGATCTTGTATGACCCGCGCTAAATATAATTTTTTCAATCGTTTAGCATCAAAGCCTGTTAACAGCATATTATAAACAAACAAAATATCGACGTGTCCTTTTTTATACGCCTTTATAAGTTCTTTTCGAACCAGCTTGTCATTTTCATCGTATAAAATTAAAGAGGCAGTCAATTTTGGTTCATCTTTTAAGCCATATTTTGCTTTTGGTTCTGCAACCATCAATATGCTTGCATCTGTTTCCTGTTCGCCATATTTCTTCTGAAACAAACGGAATAACTCCTTTGCCTGGTCTGCAGAATCACAAACTACCATCCCTCCCAGAGTAGCATCTTGCTGATCTTTACGGAATTTTATTAAATCATTACAAATATAATCTAATAATGGCTCTGCAAACCTTGTATTTTTGTAAATGTCTTTTGCAGAAATATCACCACGTAAAACTTTAATCTCATCAATGACATTCTGCATTTGCATTTTAAAATTACCCTCTATTTGCTCCCTTATCAATCGGAGCGTATATCCATCAGCAATAGACATATTGTAGTAATACTTATGGATATAATTTCCAAAAAGTAGTTTTGAATCATAATCTTTTGCAACTTCCTTTAATAATGGTGTTCCGGTAAGTGCAATTTTGATTGCATTTTTATCAGAATTAATAAGGTTTGCAAGATAATTTCCTTTCGGATTATATGAACGGTGCGCTTCATCTAAAAAATAGATTCTTTGAACATTTATATCATAGTTTAAATCCTTTAAAACTGTAGCGTCTTCAGAAAATTTCTGGATATTAACAACCGTAATTTCAGATTTACCACTATTATTGTGGATAGCTCCTATAGTTTTTAAACTTTCAACAAAATCTGCTTTTGAATTAACCTTTTTTACACAAAGTTCTCTGTTAGAAAATTCTGTTGCAGCTTGCTCTAATAAATCTAAACGGTCTACAACAAAATAAAATTTTGGAATAATTTTCTTTTTTGCAAAATAATAAGTTAAATATTTAACATTATAAAAAGCTAATGCAGTTTTACCTGAACCTTGAGTGTGCCAGATAATTCCTTTATTCTGCCCTAAATCAATTTTTGAAGCGATTGCTTGAGTTGCAAAAATTTGAGGATAGCGCATAATGTGCTTTTGAAAAACGGGTTTACCTATATTCTCTTCTTTCACATAAGCAATTGCAAACTGAAGAATAAACTGTAATCTCTCTTTGCTAAAAAGAGAAGTAAGAATTTTATTGGTAGGACTATTTTCACTTTTATTAGTGATAAAATCTGGGTTATGCTTAATAACAATCAAATTATTATCTCTTAAAATGTCCAATTCTTTGTCCTCGCTTAACTCTAACAATCTTTCTTTTACAAGATAATCTAAATCTTCTCTAAAATAATTAAATGATATATTGGAGTAAGCAGAAGTTGCATAATAAGCTCCAAAAATGGGCTCAACTAAGCCATCTTCATATTCCATATTATTGGAAAATACCATAAGTTGAGTAATGTTTGCAAAACGTCTAAAATGTTTATTTCCAAACCTTTCATTGATGCGTCTACGTTCAGCGATAACTCCATCTTTATTATGAGGTTTTTTCACCTCTACAAAAGCTAATGGTATTCCATTAACGAGAATTGTAATGTCCGGACGATATTCTTCATCGCCGGATTTGCAGGTTAATTCAGTTGTGATGTGAAAATCATTGTTTGAAAAATTTTCAAAATCAATTAATTTAATACCGGAAGTCGATGTTAAACGTTCATAGAATTTTTTTCCAAGATCCTCAAAATCTAATTCTAAATTAATCTCATCCAAAAACCTTTGTGCTTCTGCTTCAGAAATGCTATTTATTTCGGCAATCTTAGGTAAAAAAATAGAAGGGAAAATATTATTTTCTTCTATCCTGTTTTGTTTTTTTAAAGAAATATATTGATAGCCTAGTCGCAACAAATGCAAGATGGCTGGTATTTTAACTCGGGAATCTTCGTTGAAAGACATTGGCTAATTTAGTTTTAAGTCTTAAAGATACTAAAACGACTAATTACAAAAGCACTTTATAAGGAATACTTTATAAATAATATCTTGTCAACAACCACATATCTTTAATAATTATAGTCTTTAGCATCTTTGAATTACTTTTTTTTCACCTAACGCCACCCTTCAACTCCCCACCAAAATCCAACATCACCACCTGGCTTCCCTGAAACGGATTATAAGACGGCTGATAATCAATATAGCCCGAAGAATAAAGGTTTTCAGGCCTTTATGATAGGTGGCTTTTGAGTGGATTTACTGATGCGCATTACCTCATCGCGGGAAATACTAACCGGATTTCGGAAACGGCTGAAATTTTGATTTTTTTTAATATCCGCACTAAAACAAAAAACGCTGTAAACATCAATGTTTACAGCGTTTTAGCTTATTTTGGTTTCTAACCTGGCGGAGAGTGAGGGATTCGAACCCCCGGACCTGTTACAGTCAACAGTTTTCAAGACTGCCGCAATCGACCACTCTGCCAACTCTCCCTAAATACCGGCATACTTCCGTTTTCAGTGGTGCAAATATAGGATTATTTATTGTATTACAAAAATATTTTTGGCAGCTGAAGACTTTTAAATCGAAAGGAGCTGATATCCAATAAAATATAGTATGCTTTGATGTGCAGATGCTAGTTGCTGTTGAAGTCCAGCAGTCCGTCTGCAATACATTTCCATTGTATTTTTGAAAACCCCAGGATACCGCCGAAGGCGATCATCAGGTTCCTGATCTTATCCATCAGTTTCGCATTGAAGTTGGGCGATTCGTTGCGGCCGTAAATACCTGTTTTAAGCGTGGAGCCCGAATGGGAAATAAGAAATGTGGAAGTGGCCTTTTCCGAGTAGAAGTGGGCGATATATCGATTGTCTTTTTCCTGCGGGTTACTGCATGGCCTGGAAGTGATCAGGATGCTTTCTTCGTGATCATCATTTCTATGGACAATCTTAGTAATTTCTACCCAGTCAAAGCCTTTTCCTGCCTGGTCCGGTGGTCCGGGAATGTCGATCCTGATGAAATCTCCGATCTTGGGAATGCGCTGCACAGGATTTCCGGCTGAGTCATAAAGGCGGAAGTCTGCTGAACCTTTACCACAGTAACTTTTCCACTCGCCGAGGGCGAAGAAACGCTCTTTCAGCAGATGGAATTTTTCTGCGGCTTTTTCCGGACTGTCGAAATTTTTCAGGCTTTCCGTATCGTGGAAGCCTCCCCGTTGTTGTGCCGGAACACCCGATATCTTTTTAGGCTTCATATTGATTGTTTGTTTAAAATTACAAGAAATGGGCAGACTATAGTATGAGCAAGGTCACAATGATTATAGATTTTAAATTTTAGATTATGAATTTTGACAGATGATGATTAACAGACTTTAAACGACGACCTGGGAAAGAAAGGCGTTAAAAAAATAAAGGCTGTGAACGGTAAGAAAATTCTTCTGTCCGAAGCGCGGCACAAGAAGTTCAAAGACAGTTCTTATAGCTGATCCGCGCAAGTTCAGAATTTTTAGTGATCAGCCTTTGTTTTTAGTCTTTCTTTCCAGTCTTGATCTTTTGTTTCTTTTGTTTGACTACGTCGAATCTTCGATTTCAAGGCAAAAGAAAAGAGGGGAATATGTTTTTAGATGAGAGATGATAGACGGATAGATAAGAGACAGAGATCATGGATTTTAAATTTTAGAATAATATTTATCTTTGTGTAGGGCGGACTGTTTCTTTAGCCTATGAGTTCATAACCCCGGGATCATTAATTAGTTTGAATTGAGTAAAGGTTAGATTATGGCAAAAAAGAGTGCGGGTATTTTACTGTTCAGAAAACAGAAAGGGGAGCTGTATGTATTTCTGGTACATCCGGGCGGGCCTTTCTGGAAAAATAAAGATGACGGAGCATGGTCGGTTCCCAAAGGGGAAATCATGGAGGATGAAGATCCGCTGGAACGGGCGCGTACTGAATTTTCAGAAGAGACCGGAAAGGAGGTTACCGGAAATTTTATTGCTCTGAAAGCCATCACCCAAAAGGGCGGGAAGACCGTTTATTGCTGGGCTGTGGAAGGAGAAATCGAGACTTCAGGATTGTCCAGCAATACGATCATGATCGCGTGGCCGCCCAGGTCCGGAAAAATGATGGAGATTCCTGAAGTAGACCGGTGGGAATGGTTTTCGGCGGAAGAGGCACGAATTAAAATCAATCCTGCGCAATGCGCATTCATTGATGAAATTGAAGGAGTACTACAATGATTACAATTCCCGGATCATTCGGAAAGTAAGGTTGATACGGGGGCGCATAAGCTCAGAAGATTTGGCAATGCGGTGTTCCCATTCCGTCTGTAAATTCCCTTTCATAATCAGTAAAGAACCATGAGCGAGGGAAATGGAGTGTTTCTGCCTGTGGTCATCCAGTTTCCTGAAATCAAAATTTCTTACCTGCCCCAGGCTCAGTGAAGCAATGGAAGACAGGGTTTCGGTAGCGTGCGTCTTGTCGCGGTGCCACGCTACGGAATCATGACCGTTACGGTATAAGTTCAGCAATACCGAATTAAAACGGCAATCCGTTTCATTTTCAATGCGTTTTTTGAGGTCCAGCAGCTCAGGCAGCCAAGGATGGGCGGTCACTGCTTTTTTACCGATCTGGTAAGAGGTGTCCGGATCGCCATACCAGGCGGTCAGGCGCGGAGTAACAACTGTTTTATCCCGTATTTTCTGCAACGTCTGCTCCCAAGGAACGGTATCAATCAATAATCTGATCAGCTGGTCTGCTTCTTCCCTGGCTAAAAATTGTTCCGTATAATCCAGCAGTTGATCGGGGAAACGGTAAAATTCATCAGAATTGAAAAGGCTAAGTTGTTGCATTACAAAATAGAGGCGTTACAGGTTCAAAATAAATCATAGTGTTACCGTATAAAAGTAACACTATGAGTTGTTCTTGCTTAAATCATTGACATATTGATACAATGACTGATGTGGTGTTGTTAAATGTGCAGTTTGCTTAATCAAGTGGTCTTCTTCCTGATATAAGGTTATAAAGGATCACAATGATGGCAATTACCAATAAGATGTGAACAAGATATCCTGTATCCATTCCCGGTACGATTCCTAACATACCTAAAAGCCAAACGACGATGCAGATTACTGCAACTAACCATAAAATACTTCTCATGACTGTAAAATTTAAAGTTATATATGAGGTTTATAGCATATTTTATGCCTTTTATGCCGGAGGATGAAAATGTGGTATCTGTTGAGCGAAAATTTTTATTGTTTAGATATTATATATCCGTCCTAATCGCTGTCTGGACCGGATTGCATGCGTTACTGCGATGATCGCTTTTTTTATGCTTAAAAGTTGAAAAACATGATTTCACACAGATTTCAGAATAATTCATGTGCTATTTAGTGCATAATTCATAGGAAACAGATATTTTTGCACGAGTGAATAGTTGATGGGAATTGGTAAGGACAATTATTTTATTCAATATATAAATGATCAACAAACCTTTGCACAATTTCCATATTCCCGTAATGGGATTGGCGTACACGATAGACAGCCCTATCCGTGTAGCGCAGTACGGAATATCTTCCGTCATTTCTATAATCGATGATGAGATTATAGAGAAAATGAAAAATTTTTACAGCAGGAAATTCAACCTGACGTATGCCGAGATTCCTGTGAAAGCAGACGATTACCGTGCCAGGAGGATTACGGACTACCTGAATATGGTAGATGAGATCGTTACGGAAAAGTTCGGAGCCTTTAAAGAGGACCTTGTTAAGAACAGAGCCACACTGAAAAGATTTACCGAAATGCTTCCCAACACTTCGGAGCTTAGAAAAAGCCTCCAGAGCTTTCTGGGCCAGAGCGGTGATTTCACTGCTGCCGTACGGCGCTGCATTGAGACCCACCTGAACCCGGGCAGCATTGACGTGAATATCATGACCAAAGTGGACAAGGACAATTACAGGGACCATGAACAGCTCCCTGTGATGTACAATGATGCCCATGCGTCACTCCGTGGATTTGCCAACAGCCGGTTATCCGCTGCTGTGGTGCTGTCTGCGGGCATGAATCCGAGGCTGTACAGCTATATGGAAACCTTTGATGATTTTTTTCCGGATGCTAACGGACAGATCAAAAAGAAGATTATCCTTAAGGTCAGCGATTTCAGGTCGGCCATGATCCAGGGAAACTTCCTGGCTAAAAAGGGACTCTGGGTATCGGAATACAGGATTGAGTCCGGACTCAACTGCGGCGGCCATGCTTTTGCCACCGAAGGTTTGCTGCTGGGACCTATCATGGAAGAATTCATGCAGAAAAAACAGGAGCTGATCCATTCAGCCTATTCCCTGATGTCCGCTGCTTTGGAGCAGAAGGGCAAACCCGGACTGTCCGGTCCCCCGGAAATGAAGATTACGGTACAGGGTGGAGTAGGTACCTCAGAAGAGCATGCATTCCTGCTTGAAAGGTTCCATGTAGATAGCGTGGGATGGGGATCTCCTTTCCTGCTGGTTCCGGAAGCCACTTCGGTAGACCGTGAAACCAGGGAACTGCTGAGGCAGTCCGGAGAACATGACTTTTATGTAAGCAACCTTTCTCCGCTGGGCGTATTGTTCAATACTGTTAAAGGCACCTCCAATGAACTCATCAGGATGCGCAGAGGAACTGTAAACCGGTATGGAAGCTCGTGCCCGAAAAAACTGCTGGCCCTCAGCAAAGAGTTTTCCCCTGAAGGAACCTGTACGGCTTCCAAAAAGTACCAGGATATCAGGCTTGCCGAACTGGATTCAGAAAAGCCGCACCTCAGCATGGAACAATTTGAGAGGAAAAAGAAAACCATCACCGAAAAAGCGTGCCTGTGCGTAGGATTGGTCAATGCCGCTTATATGGAGCAGGATATGGAAGTCAAAGGCGAGGAACAGGGAGTGGTAGTCTGTCCGGGCCCTAACCTGGCCTATTTTGATAAAGAAGTTTCCCTTTCGGAAATGGTCCGCCATATTTACGGCAACGGTGATGTGCTTTCCGTGCGCAACCGCCCGAATATGTTTATCAATGAACTTAAAATGTATGTTCAGCATCTCAGGGAAGGTATTGCAGCCTGTGGAGAAAGCCTTACCAGCGTTCAGCAGAAAAAGTGGAAAACGTTCAGGGACAATCTGTATGAAGGCATCGCCTATTATGAGGAAATGTTTGCCAACACCGGATTTTTCTGGACAGAGATCAATGTGATTAACAGGCAGCTCAGGGATTATAAGAATATGCTTGCAGAGATCGAAATCCCGGACATCCGGTAAAGATGACAAGGCTTTAAAAAATGGTTTCGGCTGCCGGAGGCAGCCGAAACCATTTTTATCATAGAATCAAAAGATTTTTTGCAGATTTTTATTTCGGAATATGCTGATGGAGGAAACCGGCAAGCATTTCCGTATTCCCTCCGTAATGATGGTCTCCATGGATGTGGACCATCTGATACGTTGCAGGATTGAGTGTAATCTCATTGTATGGAAAATGGGCAAACTCAAAATCACTCAGCACCAGCGTCAGCGGAACGTCCTTCATTCTATTGATCTCGGGAATCACTTCAAAGCTGCCTTTGAATTCCTCTCCGAAATATTCCGTAAGATGGATTTTAAAATCATTGCTTTTGGAAGGCCCGATGATAAATACCTTTTCAATTTTATTTTTGAGGTCCGGTGTAAAGCGGTTATAGACAAACGCCGTGACATCAGCCCCAAAGGAAAAGCCGATAATGATAACCTTTTTGTTCTTACGGCCGTTTAGCTGCCGGTTGATGTATTTTTCCACATCAGCAGACGTCTGAACGGGGGTTTTCCTGCTCCAGAAATATGATTTGGTATCCAGGGCAAATACATCGTAGCCGAAACTATGGAGATCCCTGCCCAGGTTTTTGGAAAAGGTATTGAACCCGGCATCACCGCTCAAGTAAAAAATAATAGGGCGGGAATCATAGTCGTCATTCCATTCCGTCACTTTAAAATCACTTCCTTTTCCACAGCCGGAGAGCATAAAGATTAAAAAAAAGAAGGGGGTTAACCGTAATAATTTCAATGTGCTGTTCATGGTTTCATTACTTTGTTTAAGGCAGCCGGGAGTAGTAAAAGATCAAGGTCATTGTTATACACCAGGTATTTGTTTTCCCAGAGGTCAGCATATTTTTCCTTAAAATTCCTCAGGCTCTGGTAGTGCTTAAAGCTTCCGAGCCTTTCATAGGCCAACTGTAAAAGCTGCTCTGCCGTATTATCGGGTTGCCGGGCTCCGGCCATCGGGGTCATTCCCATATTGATGAATTTAAGATCTTTGGCGCGGGCGTATTCCACCAGCTTAATGATGAGCGAATCAACGCTTCCGTTAGGGGCATCCTCCTTTTTGCGGATCATATCATAACTGCATTCATCCGGGGCGCAATGCGGGATGATATTCAGGAAAGCGACACAGCAGCCTTCCGGATCAAGGATCAGGATCAGGTCCTGGTTTCTGACTACTTCACGGTCAAACATCCCTTCTGCAAATACAATTTCCTTCTTATCCGATTCCGTCAGCCACTCGTCTGAAACCGCCTGGATCTGATCTATGGTGGCGTCTGATTGCGGCGCATACCTGATTTCCGTACGGTATCCTGCTTTTTCAAGTCCGTTGACCCCGTTCCTGATGGATTTCCGCTCTTTCCCGGAAAGGCTGAAATTTTCAGCATCCAGCAATGCATCCTGCCCGATGAAGAGTTTCTGTTTCCCGGAAGACGGAAAATAGGAGAGTCCGTCTTCGCCGATCCTGTAATAACAGGTTTTAAGGCTGTTCTTGCGGCAGTAGCTTTCAAATTCTTCTATCACGGTCACTTTATCTTCTGAAGCGCATACCGGTTCTTCGAGTACAACGGCAAATCCGTTGGCCGTCCGGAATGATACAAAACCATCCGCTTCTTCGGAAAAGAAAAACTGTTTATCCTGGGCCAGTTTGAAATAATCCAGGGATGAAGCACCATATTCTTCCACCAGGTTTTCGGCATCTTCGTATTTTTCGGTACTGCCATCAGTACCTTTATGGATATTGCTCCTGTACAGCGAAAAAATAAGGATCATCCAGGAAAAGGCACCCAGGATAAAGTTCAGGTTCTGGAAGTCCCTGGCAAAGCCTGTGCGGGCCACCAGTCCGGAATCGCTGAAGAGCAGGAACGTATGAAGGGTATAATAAAAAGCTTCCTCTTTGGTGAAATCGATCCCGAAATGGGATTTACTGATAAAATAAAAGCTCAGGTAATTGAAGATGAAAATAGCTGTAAAAATGCCCGTAAACCATCCGAACCCGCGCTGAAGTGAAATCCTTTTTGTCCTGAGGATATATTCTTTACGGCTGTAAACCAGCAGTCCCAGTGTCGCCAGCGCAAAAAGGGCCTCTTCGTAATCCAGGGCTTTGGTCAGGTTGAATACCACAGACATAACCGTAAAAGCCACTGCGAAATACCAGGCCCTGCGGGTCCCTTTAAACAGATGGGCGGAAGTAACCAGTAATAGAACTCCCGCAATCAGTGTCAGCGTCTTGGAGAGATGGATAACGTCCAGCGGCAGGTACCCTTTGATGATATGAAGCCGGTCTGCGAGGGCAGGCGTAATCACCGACAGGATATTGATGATACCGAGAAAAAAGATCATGACCACCGGGATCATCCGGGCCAGAAGCTTCCTTCCGCTCCAAAGATAAGCTGCAATACCGACCAGTAAAGGAAGCCAGAATTCAAACAACCGATAGAGCAAAGTAATGCCCAGACCGTCCGCATGCTGGTATCCGAAGCTGACCAGGATATAGGTCAGCGAGAATTCCACAGCACCCAATCCCCGTAGGAAAGGCGAAATGATCATCAGTACAACAGACACGATGTAAGAAATGGCCGCTGCGGAAAAAGAGGCAGGCGTGCCTAATGCATACATCGCAATAAGCAGGTGAAAAACCCCGCAGAATTCTATCCCTACAGAAATCAGCACGGTCATCCGGAAACTTTTACGGTCTATTTCACTGCTGAATATTTCCTCAGAAGAACGGATCAGCTTAGGGAATTTCCGCTCCGTAAACCGGTATAATGCATTTTTTTTCCTGAATGAAATAAAAACACCATATAACGCGAATACCAAAATACCCAGAACCGCAATCCCGGACCAGCTGCTGCTGAAATTTTTATTGATGAACAGTGCGTAGACCATCAGTGGAAGGCCAACGACAAGAACAGTCAGCAGCCCTACAAAACCATATACGGCACTTGCCTGGTGGATAGACGCTGTATTATACCCTTTGGTCCTGATGTTCCTCGGAAGATAAGCCAGGGAACTTACGCCTCCGGCCGGCAGGAAAACACTCAGGAAATTACGTTTCAGGAACAAACTGACTGCTTCAGGCAGTTTCAGGCCAAGCCCGGCACTCCGGAAACTGGTTACGTACATGAGGCCCTGAAGAATAATATAGATAATGGAAAGGGCGATACCTGCCAATATCCATTCCGTCCTGGAATTTTTAAGCTGCGGTCCTATGGAGGCAAGCTCATGCCTTTCACTCCTGAAGAAAACAAAGGCAAGCAGTAAAACAACAAAAGCCAGCAGCTCTTTCCAGCGGATCTGCCTGAACATTGCCGACAGTTTGAATTTTTTCATGTACAGTTTTTTTATCTGTTCTTATTTGAAGGCATAAAATTAAATAAAATCCGAAGACTTAGGGATTAATTTTTTAATGCTGAAATGTTTGCCGTCAAGTATTATACCAGCTTCACAACTGCAGTCAGATACTTCATTATTTTAATATAACTATATTATAAGGTATTGAATATTATAGCGTTATTCAATCGGTTTGATGGAGTTGAATGAATTTTTCTATAATGCGAAATCTCCGTATTGTGATGTTAAAATATTGTGTACATTTAAATACATGTATTTTTTCACAGTACATCAACCATTAACAAACTAATTATCATGAGAAAAAAATCATTAATGAATGCAGTTTTTGCATTGATGACAGGGCTGTTTCTATACAGCTGTCAGCAGAATCTGGAAGAACCTGCCAAAGAAGACCCGCAAAACCCGGCTGCCTCATCCATGAAAGCAGCGTCTGATCCCAGAAAGATGCTGAAATTCAGCAGTGTGGACGAGTACGATAATTTTCTATCGAATACGGATTTCAGGAACGATAAAATAGCCAATACCGATTATTCTTCGCTAAGAAGTTCGCTGGATGAATTCGATGCCAGATTTAAGTCCGCCGATACGGTGGACATAGAACAGGATCCGGCAATAAAGGATACCATCTATGAAGATTTTGAGCTTTTACCTCTAATCCTGAACCGCGAGAAGCTGGTGCAGATGGGCGGTTACATTGTACGTGTGGATGTGCCGGCAGAAAAAGCATATGCGATAGATGCCGGTAATGCCAATGCTGTAAGCATTCTTCTTAATGACCCTGGAAACAGCGCGGTGAAGCCTTTCAGTACCAAAGAGGAGATGATCAGCTATCTTTTTCACCTTATTTTCTGTAAAGACCGTTGGGCATTATATAAGAACAGTACCACCAATACCTATTGCAACAGCAGGAAAAGAACCAGAAAGATGCTGTCTTACCAGCATGCAGGGATTTATTTTGAACTGAAAGCGGAAGCAAGGGCACAGAAAAGATGGTTCATCTGGTGGAATGATTACAGTCAGTACCCAACCATTCCTTATGTATCCTATACATTTACCCAAAGATGCGGATATACCCAGAGTTGGAGTGGAAATCCGCTGAATTTCGGGCCACAGTATATCCATAATGGTAACAGGGCATCTTTTACTATTTATAAAGGATGGAAAGCTCTGAAAACCTATAATTTAAAAGCTACGATTGGAGGATGCTGGGGCAACCAGACCTTCCAGATCCAGGATTAACAGGTATTTAAAAATGAAAGAATACATGAACTGCCTTAAGAGATTAGGGCAGTTTTTATGTTTTAAAAAGTATTTAAATGGTACGTCACTTGAGCAATACACCGATTTCGGCGGCTGTCATTCCGGATCCGGACAGAATTTCAGTGGCTTTGAAGCGGATGAAGCGGGCTGAAGCCGGCTTTTGAAAGATAACGACCTGTTCAACCGGGTTTGCTTTAATATTTGAAAATTCTCCGTCTGCCGTTTCCTGCCACTGCACGCTATCTTCACTGGTCTCGATACGGTAATGGGTAACGGTACCGGAATTATCTCCGTCCTGTCGGGGCAGGTAAGTAAAGGCCTTTATGTTCTGTTTCCGGCCCATATCAATAACCATTTCAGAAGGCATGGATGAAGCCTGGCAGAACGTTTCCGGGCGGTCATCAATCGCATATTCAGCAGGATTTTTTTTACCCTGATATTTCGGCTGAACCATTTTCCATGCGGTTTTCACCGGGCCTGCCTGGAGGGAAGCCGTCTGGCTTTGCTGGCGTTCGTCTACTGCCAAAGCCTTTACTAGGCCGCCCTCAGGTAACCGGAACGGCGTACGGTAGTGTGAAGAAGATGGAGTAGGCGGGCTGCCGTCCAGCGTATAGTAGATTTTTGACCCCTTTGGTGAAGATGTGATGCTGATTTTTCCTTCGGAACTTCTTGTAATCACCGGTTTCCTGAGCAGTTCCGGCTCATGATACAATCCGAAATCACTCAGCGCAACGGCTACAGGAGATTGGGTGATGGTAAGCCTGATCCCGGAAGCAGTAACTGAATGCTGCAGCCGGATGAGCCGGTTCGCACCGATGCTTGTCGCAGCAGCGATCTTTTCCCATTTCCCTCCGGTAAAAGCTTCGATGGTAAAAGCTTCAATACGCTGGCCCAGCCTGATATTTTCCCGCAGCCGGATAACATTGAAAGTGGTTTCGGTGGGGAGGGTCAAGGTAAGCTCCGGGTTGGTTACCTGGTCATCGGTGGCCCAATAAGAATACCGGTCATCATCCAGCAGGTTCTCCGGACCGTACAGGGAAAGATTATTCCCCCGGGTATTGCTGGCGGAAAGGGAAGCACCTGCCGCAAGGTTTTTGGAAAAGGTCTGATGGAGTACGTACCCGAACTGCTGAAGCGAGGCCACATCTTCAGGATCCAGCTGTCCATCAGGGTTGGGAGACAATCCTAAGTCCAGGTTGGCCCCGCGGCCCACACTTTTGTAATAAAGGTCGAGCAGTTCATCGGGTGTTTTTACGCGGCTATTTTCCCGGGCGTGGTAAAACCATCCCGGGCGGAGGGAAACATCGCATTCGGCCGGCATCCAGTATTTTCCGTTCCGGGTCCCTTCCGTGCCCAGTTGATATTTTGTAAAGCCGTTGGAGGGAAGCCGGCCCTGTTCCGGAGCCTGAGGTTCGTAGGTAGCCCAGCAGGTTTCGCCGGCATGGCCTTCTTCATTTCCTACCCACCGGACATCAGGGCCCACATCACCGAAGATAGCCGCTCCGGGCTGTATGTTCCGGATAAGCGCCCAGGTGGTTTCCCAGCCGTAATAGGATGAACGGTCTATTTTTCGCGTTTCGCGGCTGCCGCCGTAATAGCCGTCGCCGCCATTGGCACCGTCATGCCAGGAAATGAAGAGTTTCCCGTAATTCGTATACAATTCTTTGAGTTGCCTGCGGTAAAGATCAACGTATTCCGGTTTGCCATAATAAGCACTGTTGCGGTCCCAGGGAGAGCAATAGAGGCCCAGCTTCATATCCAGCTGGTCACAGGCTTCCCGGTATTCCTGTATCATATCGCCTTTTCCGTTTTTCCAGGGGCTCTTGCGGATGCTGTGCGCAGTGGTTTCTGTTGGCCACAGGCAGAGTCCGTCATGATGTTTGGCCACGACTACCACACCTTTGAAGCCGCCTGCTTTGGCCGCTGCCACAATCTGGTGTGCATCGAACCGTGCAGGATTGATGAGGGCCGGATCTTCATCCCCGTAACCCCATTCGCGGTCGGTGTAGGTATCTACGCTGTAATGGATGATGCAGTACATTTCCATTTCATGCCAGTCCAGCTGGGCCTGGGTAGGAAGAGCTCCGTAAGGCTGCGGTGCATTTTGTGCCGAACAGGGAAGCATTCCCGCCATAAGTCCGCTCAGGAAGATCCACTTTTTCATCTGTTTTCAGGGATTATATTCTGATCCAGTATGGGATGATCGATTGTAGAGAGATGGGTGTGACCGCTTTTCAGTTCGTCAAAAACAACGATTTCGTTTTTGCCTTTCTTCAGCCACGAAGCCGGCACGTAGATGGTCTGCTGTGGGCCTATCTGCCAGTACTTTCCGAGGTTATGTCCGTTCAGAAATACAAAGCCTTTCCCGAAATCCCGCATATCCAAATAAGTATCTGCCGGCTGATTCAGGATAAAAGTTCCTTTATACAGGCCGGGCTGCCCGGCTTTTTGATCAGCTGTCCGGCTGAAAGAGAAGTTGCTCACCGTATGGAAAGGGAAACGGTACATATTCCATCCCGAAACCTCCTGTCCGTCAACGGATACGGATTCTGTGATGCCATGACGGTTATCGGCAAGGTATGGACCGTAATTGATGCGGCCGTTGTTTTCTACCCACAGATCAAGGATTGCCCCGGAAGGAATGCCGGATAAAGCTACGGAATCCTGTTTCAGCCGTCGGTCCAGGGTGGTGATATACTTTCCGTTGACATAGACCAGGGCATAATCCCTGAGCTCCCTTATTTTCAGCAAGCCGTCTTTGTTCAGAGTGGTCCGGTAGAGCACAAAGCCGTACGCCTGGCTCAGATCCTCGAAAGACAGGGGTTTTACTGATTGCTTTGGTTCCGGAAGCTGACTGAAAACACCGGCATACGCGTCCAGCATGATGTCGGCAATCTTAACCGCAGATTTCTTTGGCGGAACATCCGGAATAATCTTTCCTTTTGGAAGATGCTTTTTAATAACATTTCTGAAGGCAAAGAATTTTCCGGTCGGATTTCCTGCTTCGTCCAGGGGAGCATCATAATCATAGCTGGAAACCTGCGGGGAATACGGGTTTTGCGCATTCATATTGGCTCCGTTCATAAACCCGCGGGTAGTACCGCCGTGGAACATATACATATTCACGGAAATACCGGCCGACAAAAGCGCTTCGAGCGTCTTTGCAGACTGCTCTGCAGAAACATCCGCATGTTTTTTACCCCAGTCATCAAACCATCCTGGGTACCATTCCGCGACATAATACGGTCCTTTTCCGTTGTGGTATTGGTTGATCAGTGCTTTCACCTTGGCAGGATCTTCCAGTCCGTTGACAGCCGGAAGATAGCCCGGAAGGTATCCTTTCGGCATCTGGTCTGCCCCGTCACAGGTGAACAGGATCCCGTCAAAACCGGCTTCCCTGAATATTTTCCGGTTCAGGTCCAGGTAAGTTTTATCATCGCTGTAGGATCCGTATTCATTTTCTATCTGCACCATCAGGATGTTACCACCATGGGTCACCTGCAGGGGAGCAAGCTGTTTGGCCAGGGCATTGATGTAACGGGTATAGGCTGCCACAAACGCAGGATTGGTACTCCGCACTTTCATCTGCGGGTATTTCAAAAGCCACCACGGATAACCGCCGAACTCCCATTCTGCACAGACATACGGGCTGGGCCTCAGGACGACCCATAAGCCTTCTTCCTGGGCTGTCTTCACAAACGCAGCGATGTCATTGTTCCCGCTGAAATCATAGGTTCCCGGGAGTTCTTCATGCACGTTCCAGAACACATAGGTGCCGATGGTATTCAGTCCCATGGCTTTGGCCATTTTCATCCGGTCGCGCCAGGCTTCACGCGGGATCCGGGCACAATGCATTTCCCCGGAGATCATCTGTAAGGGTTTCCCGTCGAGTAAAAAGTCGGAATCTCCCAGGGTGAAGGTATGTTTTGCCTGTTGACCGGAGCACGGCACAACGGTACAGCAAAAAAAGAGGCTGCTGAGAATAAGGATGAGTCTGTTCATGATAGTTTATTGGCTGTTGTCCGGCCTGTATCATTGGCCGGAATCCGGAAAGCAATATACTCATATTATCGGATCCGGAACAAACATGAAAAGGTGATGTCACATAAACCGATAAAAGCGACCTGCACAGATGGTCATCCAGCCGGATTTTTTTACATTTAACTTTTAAATAAATTCTAATGATGACTGGAGAAAAAGAAGTGAAGGATTTCCTCCGTTCACTGATGCCGTTTTCAGACCAGGGCTGGGAACTGCTCAGGCCTGCACTGATGAGCCGTGAATTCCGGAAGAATGATTTCCTGCTGGAGCAGGGCAGGATCTGCCGTTCCCTGTTTTATGTGGTAAAAGGCTACTGCAAGACTTATTATGAGATCGATGGCGAGGTTAAAAACACG
This sequence comes from Chryseobacterium camelliae, assembly GCF_002770595.1. NCBI lineage: Bacteria > Pseudomonadati > Bacteroidota > Flavobacteriia > Flavobacteriales > Weeksellaceae > Chryseobacterium > Chryseobacterium camelliae. Next base: position 26,060 of record NZ_CP022986.1, read on the forward strand.
GGGTTCTTTTTTGAAAATGAAATCGTAACGAACATCAACAGTTTCGGTTCGGGGGAGCAATCCGAATTCAACATCATGGCCTGTGAGCCTTTAACGGCTGTTGTTTTTGACCGGGAAAAGCTGTTTGAGATTTCAAAACAGTCGGCGGAGGTCGAAGCGTTGGGCAGGAGCTGCATCCGGAGGTATGCCGTTAGGCAGGAAGAACTTCTGACCGTTTTTCAGCTGTATTCTGCGGAAGAACGGCTGGGTTACCTGGAAAAGAACAGGCCGGAACTGGTGCAGCGGGTACCGCTTTCCCAGCTGGCTTCATTCCTGGGCGTGAGGAGGGAAACCCTGAGCCGTATCAGGAGGCGCAGGGTTTCACGGTGACCATTATGTGACGATTGTCACAGGATGCTCTTCCCGAAAAGATTTTCCTTTGCATAAAAATAAGTCATTATGCAAAAATTAAGAAAGATCGATGAGCACACCAATGTGATTACCTGGTTTGAAATCCCTGTTTCAGACCTGGACCGGGCACAACGTTTTTATGAAACTATTTTAGACCTCAAAATGGTCAGGAAAGGGGACGGCGAAGATGAAGGCATTTTCTTTCCTGCCGATCCTCATGTGGTTCAGGCCACTTCGGGGAGAGTAACCGGAGTGCTGGCCAGATCAGGCAGTAACCGGCCTTCAGATCAGGGTACGATTATTTATCTGAACGCCAGCCCGGATATTCAGGCAGTCCTGGACAGGGTTGCTCCGGCCGGAGGAAAGATGGTGGAACCGAAGCGGCTTTTTGTACCTGTAGGATTTATTGCTGTGATCATGGACAGCGAGGGCAACAGGATCGGTCTGCATTCGGAATCATGACGTAACGGGTGTTCAGGCTGCTGTCTGCATAGGGAATGATCCGTTTTGATTAGATATGCTTATATTTGAAACAGTTTCAATGTTTATTCTGGACAGAGTATTGTAAAAACATTTCCGGAAAGTACTTGGACTGCACTTTACAATAAAAAACATACAAAAATGACACACCGTTTCAGACTCACTGTTCTGTTTGCCTTGATGATCTGCTGCCAGGCTTTCGCCCAGACCACAGATAACCTCAAAGAAAAAATACAGCAGATTATTTCATCAAAGGATGCTGAAGTAGGCGTTGCCATTAAAAGCCAGGACGGCAAGGATACTCTATCCATCAATGGCAACCGGCATTTTCCGCTGCAAAGCGTATTTAAGTTTCACATTGCATTAGCGGTCCTGTCACAGGTTGATAAGGGTAAATTCAGCCTCAATCAGAAAATAAAAATAGGGAAGAAGGATTTATTGCCGGATCTCTACAGTCCTATCCGTGATCAGTATCCTAACGGGGTGACGCTTCCTTTATCTAAAATATTGGAATACACGGTTTCACAAAGCGACAATGTAGGCTGTGAACTGTTGCTGAAAATGATCGGTGGCCCGGAAGCGGTAGAAAAGTACTGTAAGGAAAGCGGAGTGAAAGATATTTCCATTAAAATCAATGAAGAAACCCAGCAGGCCAACTGGGACCTCCAATTCCAGAACTGGACCACTCCGAAAGCAGGCAACGAAATCCTGGAACTCTTTTATGTCAATGCCAACCAATTGCTCTCGAAGAAGAGTTACGATTTCATCTGGAAGGTGATGCGGGAAACTGAAACGGGGGAAAACAGGCTTAGGGGGCAGTTGCCCAAGACAACTGTGGTGGCTCATAAGACAGGATCTTCAGGCGCCAATAAAGAAGGCCTTACTGCAGCTGTTAATGATATGGGAATAGTCTTTTTGCCGAACGGAAAGCATTATTTCATTACTGTATTTGTTACAAAGTCCATGGAAAATGCAGAAACCAATGAAAAAATCATCGCGGATATCTCAAAAGCAGCCTGGGATTATTTTAACAAAAAGAAATAAACGGGATGCAGGCAAAATAATCTGTCCGCAGCTTTGAATAGCGCCTTATGCATCATTGATAAAAAACAGCATTCCTCATTTCAGGGATGCTGTTTTTTATTGTTTACACAGCAGCTACAGAAATCTTCTCTACTTTCTCAGTTTGGGAGGTCACCCACAAAATAATACAGTCGCTGCCGGTTACATTTTTCATTTCAGTCGTGTTGAGTGAAACGGTATTTCTTTTCTGACATCAATGCTCAACCCTCTGCATTTGGATAGAAAATCCCGCCATCTGCATTCAGCCGGGCGTATTCTGCATCGACCTTCCCCGTTGCATGATAAATAAGCGCACTTTTGCTGAAAAAAATAATGGAGCGAGAAAAATTCCACGGGCTGGACCACCTCAGAGCTGTTGCCATTCTTTTGGTGCTGTTGTATCATTACCGGATGTTTGAACATCCGGACTGGATCGATACGGTGGGCTGGATAGGGTGGACCGGGGTCGATCTGTTTTTTGTACTGAGCGGCTTCCTGATCTCCGGCCAGCTGTTCGGGGAAATCAGCCGGTATGGAACCATCAGGCTGAACATCTTTTTTACGAAACGGTTTTTCAGGATTATTCCGCCGTATGCAGTGACGCTGGTCCTGTATTTTTGTTTTCCGGTATTCCGGGAACGGGAAGCATTGCCGCCGTTATGGAAATTCGTATCCTTCACACAGAATTATGGATTGGATGTGATTGACCAAGGGACATTTTCTCACGCCTGGTCATTGTGCATCGAAGAGCAGTTTTACCTGGTACTTCCGTTGTCCTTATTGCTTCTGATCCGGCTGAAATCAGTGAGCTACGTGACCTCTGGAATCCTTTTTGTGCTGATTTTTACCCTGCTAATCCGGCTTTTTTTCTGGGAGCATGCTGTTGCTCCGCTTCTCGAATCGCCTGAGTTCTGGAAAGTATGGTACATGAAGCTGTATTATCCTACGTATACGCGGCTGGACGGACTGGCCATCGGCGTGCTGATGGGTTACCTGTTCAGGGTTTCATCCAGGTTCAAAACAATCATCCATAAGAATGGGAACCTCCTGACCATTACCGGAATTCTGGCTGTAACTTTTTCTCTTTGGTTTTGCAGGGACCAGTACTCAGCTCAGGCTTCGGTTTTCGGGTTTAGCCTGGTGGCGATCAGTTACGGAATCCTGGTAGCGGGAGCCATTTCGCAGTCATCGTTCCTGGGCAGGAAAGCCAATATGGTAACGTCACAATTGGCCGCCCTTTCGTATGCCATCTATTTGTCCCACAAAGGGATCATCCATCTGGTGCAGCGATTTCTTGATCAGCTTACAATCCAGGTTCCGGACACTGTTGTGCTGGTTCTCTGCCTAGTCAGCTGTATCCTGGCCGGGTTGCTGTATCGCTATGGTATCGAAAGGCCATCGGCGCAGATCAAAAATAAAATCCTTAATCAATATTTTCTATGAAAACTATTCATCTACTCATCTTCATGCTGCTGTCCGGTTTTGCAGCGGCCCAGAACTATTCCCCAGAAAAAAAGGAAATCGAAACTGTTATCCGGCAGGTTAAAGAAAGCATCATCAGAAAAGATTCGGCAGCTTTTTACCGCCTGTTCCATGAAAATCCTGTCGTCTGGATCGGTGTGGTTAAAAACAGGTCGCAGGCAAAACGGCAGCAGACCAATCCGGCGAACAGCAAAAATTATTTCAAAGATACCTATGAGAATTTCTTCCGCTATATTATGGAACCGGGAAGGAAGGAAGAAGAATTTAACAACATCCGCATCGTCAATGATGATGTCATGGCAAGCGTTACTTTTAATTATATTTTCCGTGAAGACAACACCATTACCAATTGGGGCGATGAAGCCTGGCACCTGATTAAAGCGGAAGGGAAATGGAAAATCGTGAGCGTTATTTATTCCTATGAAAATGCAAAATTTTTCCCGAAACCTGAGTAAATCTGTATGGTGATGTTTTAGATTTTTTGCATGGAAATTAAATTCGCTCGCAGATCACAGGGATTACACAGATCTGAATGCAAATAAAGAATCTGCACCATCCGCAAGCGAAAAATAAAGATAAAATGACCTGACAGGCATTCAAACCTCATAGGTTTTCAAAACCTATGGGGTTTTTCTTACTGCAAAATAAGCCTGTAAATAATCAATACCGGATCAGCATTCCATCTGGAAAACTTTTCCCGCTTCCAAACCTTCAAGGTTTTTAAAACCTTGAAGGTTTCCATCAGAGCTCATCCATTTCTAAACCTAACGGGTTTCCAAAACCCGTTAGGTTTTTCACTGTAGCACAAGCCTGTAAGATGAAATGAAAGATCATTTCGATCTGTAAACCTTCACCCTTCGTATGATCAGCTTGTTTCGTCCTCTTCACCTTCTTTAACTTCTAAAAAAGCCTTCCTCCGTTCCAGAATAACAAACCCTGCATCCAGCATTTTCGTCAGATAAATATATGGACTCACCATATTCTTTTCCGGGCCGCAGCGGTAGACGCCGAGGGAAAAATAGACCATTCCGCCCAGGAAGTAATCGAATTCCTTTACAGTGAAAGCGGTAAAAGCGGTGTGGAAAACCAGCAGGGGATTGTGGAATTCTTCATCGGAAAGGGAGCCTTGCATGAGTGGTGAAATGGTTTCAGTTGAGGTACTGAGCATCCACTTCTTGTTTTTCATGCGGAGAAAATATCCGGCACGGATAAATGACCGCATCGACTGGTGGAAATGGACAATAGTGGAAAAATCTTCGTCTATAAAACCTCTTTTCTGCACGGCACACTGCATAATGGTGTTCAGCATATCTTTGGCGGTGGTGAGGTCGTTGAACCGGAAGAATGTGTCCAGCATTTTCAGGCTGGAATGTTTCTTATGGCTGTATTTCGGCCGGTGTTTTACGTTGATGGTTTCTTTTTTCATACGGATGTTTTTTTGTGTTTATGAGGTTCCGGTTGAACCTACAGGTTCCCGGAACAGTTCGTTTTGTTGACTGTCCTTATTTAATGGCAAGCTTAAAAGCAGGTTTTTTGGTATTTTAAAAAGCTTTCCTGGTGCCCTTGGGCAGAGAAAAAAGAACCGGGTAACCGAGGAATCATTAGCCGCCGGGCACCGGAAAGCAGGGAATATACACGGCTGTATCAGCCGGCATACTCTAAAAACACACATTTACACATTGATACTTTATCGTTGGGAAGATTGGCTTAGAAAAATTGTAGAGGCAGCGGACTGCATGAAATAAAAACGGCGTGGAGCTCTACATATCCGATTCGGGGCACTGGTATACCTTGTACACAGATAAGAGAACTCACGCCTAGGTCGTGAGCTTTCCGCTTATCGTCTCGTGTACTAAAAATTACCAGTTTTCGAATCGAGATTCTAAGCAATAGCTTCTATTGTTCGTTGAAGTATCGCAAAATTACTGCAATCAATAATTCTTTCCAAATATATATAAAAAAGATAATGTAAACCAAACGGATTACAAGTTTTTTTATCAAATATTTTAAAATTGTTAAATGAGTAAGCTTAACAAAGAAGATATTGAACTAAGAAATAAAATTATTCAAAGATTAATTAATCTGAGAGAGGCCACTGGGTTGAGCCAAAGCGGATTTGCTAAGCTTCATGATATTGACAGACAACAAGTAAACCGATGGGAAAGTTTCGAAAGTGACAGGGGAGTCACGATCTACACCATTCAAAGATTTTGCACGCTTGTCAAAATTACCTTACAAGAATTTTTTGATGATCCATTATTTAACTAGGTTTAAAGTAGAATTGAATTATAACTATACTTATAATTTGATCTATTTGGAAGTACAATCATTTAGCTATTAAATAAAATTATATAATCCACTGATTCTTTAAGCATAAAAAATTATACTCTAGCTATTTATAAATTATTTATATATATTTGATATATATATAAAAACTAATGGATCATACTCAAAAATTGAGAATAAAAACAGCTATGATAGTATATGAACTGGAAACCTCATTAGGTAACTATGTCATAGAAAATGAAGTCTTACACACTATTTCAGAATCAAGTATTGAATCAATAATTGATAGAGAAAAAGTTAGAGGAAATGTTCTTTCAAAAGAAAACCTAAATTTAATTATTGAGTCTAGTTATTTAGATGAGATATTTAATTTTGCAATAAATATAACATTAAATACAAGTTTACATCAACATATGGTTGAACTTAAGCAACTATGTTTGATGTTTGGAATCTTTGACATAAGAAATGCAGTTAGTCATCCGAATAGACCATTTCCAGATTGCTATTGGTTCAGAGTTGCTGCAATTGCAAGTGATCCCTTAATTGAAAAATTAAGTTTATCAAATATTAGAACAGCACTAAATTCTGCAATGGAGGAAAATTTAAATACACCTCCAGATGAGTGGTTATATAATGTTAATTGGGCTATTCCAAATACATTACCTTCTACGTTTGACCACGAAATTACTGGTTTATTAGGTCGTGATAAAGAATTTAAAGATTTGGAAAGTGTGCTCTCCAAAAGAAGAAATAATTTAATAGCTATAGTTGCACCAGGTGGTGTAGGAAAAACTGCTTTAGTTTTACAATATTTAAAAGATATATCTCTAAATCCTATTTGGACATCTAGGTTAAGCTGTATTGTATTTTGTTCTTTAAAAAATGAAAAATTAACTATTGACGGTATTGAACCTATTAATGCGATAATTGGTCTAGAACAAATCAAGGAGACAATTTTTTTAGATCTTAAAAAGATTTATAGTAATCATGAATTTACAACCATTGAAGAGGCAATAGAAATTCTAGAAGATGAAAATATTTTAATATGTATAGATAATCTTGAAACATTATTGATGGATTCTCAAAAAGAATTTATTGAATTCAATGAACAATTACCAATAAGTTGGAAGGTTTTAGTTACTAGTAGAATTTCTATTGATTCTGCTACAACTGTACCTTTAGAACCTTTAGTTAAAAGGCATGCTGTAAATTTGAGTAGAAATTATCTTAAAAAAAGAGGAGTTTTAGATTTCAAACAAGAAGACTTAGAGAAAATTGCTAGTACTGCTAATAACAACCCTTTAGCAATTAGGTTAACAATAGATTTATATTTAAAAGATGGAGATATAATTTCGTCCATATCAAAATCACAAAAAGATATTGCATCATTTTCATATAAAAATTTAATCGAAGTATTAAAGCAAAAATCAATTGTAATCTTAGAAGCAATATATGCAATTGGTAATCCTAATAGATCTGAATTAATTGAATTTTTAAATTTTAGTAAAGAAGATATTATTGAATCCATTAATGAATTAGGAAAAACAAGTTTGATATTTAGAACTATTGATGAATATGGTAATGATATATATGAGCTTAGTGATTCCATTAAAGATCTACTTTTAACAAATCCAAAAAATATTGAAGTTAGAAATAGTATTACTGAGGAAGTCAAAAAACGTAAAGCAAAAATATTAGAACAATCTGCTAGAATAAAGCAATTGGGGCTATCAGAGTTCGATGAGGAGTATATACCAGATAATATTGATCCCACAATATATAGTCTTGTCACAGATTTAAACAAATGCCTGGGAAAAAATTATAATCATTCAGATTTAATAATCATTAAAGAAAAGTTTAATGATATTCTAAAATATAAAAATAATGACGCTTTATTATTGTATCATTTTTCAAGAATTTTTAAAGATCTAAAAGATACCAGTAATGAATTATCAAATTTAATTAAAGCAGAAGAACAAAATCCGGAATCACCAAGAATTAAGTTAGCTATAGCTCTAAGATATTTTTATAATAATGATTATCTCGATGCATTAAATTATTTTGAGTTTTTAATTTCAAAAAATTATGATGAAACACTTAAATCTAATAAAAAATTTAGCTTTTCAGTAACAAAACTTTATTATTTAAGTCTTATTTACTTAGGCGAATATGATAAAATTTTGGATAAATCAATTAACTGGCAAAGTCATTTAAATTGGAGCGGAATTATTGGCGTCTCACGTGCAACTGCCTTAAAAAGGAAAATTGAGTTTAATCATTCTTTTACAGATATTATAACACCACTAGTAGAAGAAATATTTGATATACTAAATTATATCTTTGAGACAGAAGGGTACTTCGATATTGCTTGTACTGAGGCTAATAAGATAATAAAAGATATTGATTTTATAGTTAATATTTCATTCGAATATTCTCAACATATTCAAATAAAATATTTAAGTTTTGTTGCTAAACATTTCTTTAATATTATTTCTAAATTAAGAAATGAAAATATAAATAATATCGAAAATCAGATATTTATTAAAAAACTATTTGATCTTGAGTTAATTGGAAATCCGATAAAGGTAGTATCATGGTTTAAAAGATATGACGAAGAAAAATCTAAATATGATAGTGAACACATTCTTGAACTAAGTGCAGATGGATATGAAATAGTGAAAGTTTATCATATTCCAGAAGATAAAGGTTATGGACTTTCGAGCTTCATGTTTGCAGAAAATAAAGAAGGACAGCAATTTTATCTTAGTGTAAACTTTTTTGATGAAGGTTGGAATAGATGGGGATATATTAAGGAAGGAGATTTATTGGCAATCAAATACAAAAACGTAAAAAATGATGGAAAACCTTATCAAGCTATTCAAATTATCGAAATAGATAAGTACTAATTTAAAAGGCAATCTTAAAGATTGCCTTTTAAATTAGTACTTATCTAAGTTCATCAATTAATAACAAGTTACCAAGATTATCCCTCGCCGTAGAGTCTTTGTCAGTACGTAAATAAGTACTGTAGCCTATATGTATTGTACTAACATTTGCCCCTTCAGACCATGAACCTTTACTATAGTTGTAAGTTGCAGTTTTAAAAGTATGACCTAAAGATAATGCTGATATGACTTCATTTTTAGTAAATACTCTACCTTTACTCAACCGACCAGCTGATACCGGAGAGTGAACTAAAACATCAGTGATAAATGATGGATTACCACTTTTTTCTCTAATTGCTGTAATGTAAAACTTACTCATAACATTAAAATTTTTTCTGGCCTCTTTCATCCAGACCAGTAGTTGAATTTATTACCGGAGTTGATTATTTGTTCATTGGACTCTCCATAACGTTTGAACTATCCGAAATCGTAATAAAGTATTAATAACTTTACTTTTAAGATTTTAAACCTTTAGCATGAATTTAATGCTATCGCGTAGATTGTAGATAAGCAAATTCGATAAATCCGAATTATTTTAGTTCTATAGCTGTAAGCTTAACTCATAATTTTTTGCTTTCTTTTAATAACACAAGACAAAACTATAAGTTAGTTACGCAATGTTTTTGCGTAATTAAAGGTTTATGATGATTTTCTAAATAAAAAATATTATTTCAGAAAATAAGAAATCAAAATTTATATTTATTTTGTATTTAAAAAAGATGGAGAAATGTTATTATATAAAGGTATAAGAATTCTTATAATTAAATTCTCATTACTTATGAGAAATCAAACACTCAATAATATTGTCAACCACCAAAATAAAATTCTCCACCTCATTCCCATCAAAATATTTCCCATGCACGGTAAAATCGGCTCAGTGGTCGCGTTGTCGGTTTAGTGCGTCATCGGTCTGGGTGTACGCATCCGCATAGTTAGTCCTTCCGAAGCAAATTGTCACTAAACGCATTTCATAGTGGATAGGCTGGAATTGCTTATTTTTACAGCCCCATTTAATATCCATTATGAGCTTTACCGCCATCTATTATCAGCCCGATCATGATATCAGCGATTTTGTCAGCTGTTACTGGACGGTGGAAAATGCAGTGTCGGGAACTACGGTCACGGTTGTTCCGGATGCTTTTTTCGAACTGATCTTATCGAAAGAGGAAGGCCGCGGGTTTGAGGTTTCTCTGGTTGGGTTGGGAACCCGTTTTGAAGCCGATATAGAAATGCCGGTGACCCGGATGTTCGGGATCAGCTTCAAATTAATGGCTTCGGAATATATTTTCGGGCAGCCCATTGCAGGTATTGTGGATTCAGCAAGGGGATTGCCTCAGGATTTCTGGGGATTCTGCGAAAACGACCTGCATGATACCGGACGCCTGATGGAAAAGACAGCCCAAAAGATCAGGCAGCTGATCCCAGACAGTATCGATCCCAAAAAGAAAAAGCTATTTGAACTCCTCTACACATCCAACGGTGCGGTTACGGTTTCGGAAGTTTCGGAGCAAACGGGCTGGAGCAGCCGGCAGATCAACCGGTACTTTAACCGGCAGTTCGGTATTCCGCTTAAATCATACTGTACTTTTTTACGTTTCAGGTCTTCTTACCGGCAGCTGAAAGAGGGGAGGCTGTATCCTGAACAGAACTTTTCGGACCAAGCGCATTTTATCCGGGAAGTGAAGAAATTATCGGGCGTATCGCCCAAAGAACTGTCGAAAAATGAAAATGACCGATTTATTCAATTTTCGGGACGCCATCTGAAATAATTTTGCCGTAACTAAAATACAGGTTATGGTACTACAAGATAAAAAGGTAGCCGTTATCGGGGCAGGTCCGGTAGGCTTAACCTTCGCAAAATTATTGCAGCAATCCGGCGTGGAAGTCCATGTCTATGAACGGGATAAAAACCAGCACACGCGGATCAAAGGCGGCACTCTTGACATCCATCACGATTACGGCCAGTTAGCCCTGGAAAAGGCCGGGCTTTTAGATGAGTTTTACCGGTATTCGAGGCCGACACCAGAACGCTCGACCGATCAGTACGGTACTTTGCTGGAGGAAGATTACCCGGCAGAAGGCCATCTGTACGACCGTCCCGAAATCGACCGGAACGATCTTCGGACCATGCTTCTGGGACACCTGGATCCCGGTACGGTATTCTGGGACAGCAAATTAACCTCCCTGGAACAACAGCAGGACGGAACTTTTCTGCTGCATTTTGAAAACGGGAATACAGCTGCTGCCGATGTGGTGGTAGGCGCGAACGGCGGCATGAGCAATGTCCGGAAACTGGTCACCGATGCCCAGCCCGAATATACGGGAACGGTGGTGATCCAGGGTGAAGTGCTGCAGCCCGATCTTCATTGTCCGGATTTTAAACAACTATGCGGACAGGGAAATATGGCGGCCATTGCAGAACAGATGTTTGTCTTTTCCCAGACGAAAGCCAACGGGGCGCTGAATTATTACATTTCTTTCCGCCGGCCGGAACAGTGGATCAAAGAATGCGGACTCGATTTTACCGATAAGAAAGCGGTCAGTACCTATCTCGACCAGCTGTTTGCCAACTGGAACCCGGCGTACAGGCAATTGTTTTCGTCGACGGATGAATATACCTTGCTGCCGATGCGGCGCCTGCGCCCGGAAAACTGGAAGCCGCACCATAACATCACGCTGATCGGCGATGCCGCGCATGTGATGCCGCCGTTTTCAGGGATTGGAGTGAATATCGGCCTGCTGGATGCATTATACCTGTCGGAAAACCTGCTGAACGAAGCATTTACGAGCATTGATGGAGCCATACAGATGTATGAAGCACAGATGTTTGCGTATGCTTTAAAAGCCCAGGAAGATACCGCAGAGGCTGAAAGCAGCATCCATTCTGAAAAGAGGTTTGATGAAATACGGAGGGAAAAAAGGTAGTTCGACAAGGATAAATAAAGTGAAGAAGCGACTTTCAATTGTCTGCAAGGCATTGACACCTGCTCTTTGTGCGCTGATGCTTTCTGAAATGGTTTTCGGAGGTCCCCGAAAACGGATCTCACTGTGATTTCGTTGTTCCGGTTTGATGCAAATTTTTGTACCCGGAACAAAAGGAATACCGGAAATGGAGTAGTGCGGTACAGGTTGCTTGGGAAAACGGCTCCATAATGTATGCGCAGAAGCAGGTAATTCCGGTCCGGCCCATCTTTTTTTGTATATTTATAAAAAACTAATCCAATGCTTACCGATTCAAACCGTTCTTATGTCGCTTGCTGAATTGCCGTTCTATCCCGTTGAATTTTGCGAAGTCCTGAAATCCAGTGACCCGGACCATTATTTCAAAGCCGTGCATGTCTACAAATTCAATGCTGAAGGCATCCGCTACCTGGCCACATTTGAGGAATACCGGCACCATGTTTATGTGCTTCAGTTCTGCCTGGAAGAGAACAATGAAACCGACGATAAATTTGACCGTCTTGCCCATGTCGGACCTTCGGTAGCAAAAAAGGTCCTGGTGACTTGCGCATCCATCGGGTTATCGATCTACCGGGAACATCCGCTGGCCTCATTCTTTTTCACCGCAAGACCGGCTGCTGATGAGCTGGGCAAAGCAGGCGGGGTAAGGAATAAGCGGCTTTGTGTGTATCAACACTTTGCCGGATTTTTCTTTGATTCCGAACATTTCGCTCATTCCTGTTCCGTTGAACAAGGCTCCTATTTAATCCTAAACAGAAACTACGCACGGCAGGAGCCGGAGGCAAAGCAGAAAATAACGGATCTGCTTGACTCCAATTAAAAAAAACATCAGGAGAAAAATAATCCTCCTGATGGTTGTATGGTTATCATTCTGATGAATGCACTGTATTAGTTGCCAAATACGTTGTGCAGCTCATCTACAATTCCAATGTATTGCTTTTTGATGGAATTGATGCTGTAATAGTCTTCTGGCGTCCACTCCGGCTGCCAGCTGCTGCTGCTGAAGCTGTACACGTTCAGGTCCTTCATCTTTTTTACGGCATTCTCAAGGTGCTCATTAATATTCTTGATGGATGCGATATTGGTACTGATGCTCTGGCCCTCCCACGTAGATGAGATATCCTTAGCCGCACTGAATTTCACCGGATACAGCACGATATCGCCCTTCTTCAATACGCGCTTCTCCATATCCACTTCGAACTTGGCTGCAATCAACGGGTTTTTGGAAAACTTGGCTCCGTCGCTGTTGATCTGGTTCAGAACCATCTGGGAGGGACCGAAAGCATAAATATCCCCGGAAGGCGTCAGGAACGGAAGCACTTTTAAAAACCTGCTGAAGGCACTGTAATTATTCGGTAAGAATGAACAGTCTTCGGTCTTGTACCACACGTTGGTATACCCGGCATTGAATTCTGTTTTTACAATGTCGTTCGCAATGGATTTTGCTCCCTGATACAATACTCCCAACCCTAATTCTGCACTGCGCAGGAACTTGATTTCATTCCATTTTGTATAAATTTTCTGGGCATCCGTGCTCAGTTGGTCATAGGCGTTCTCGATAACACTTTCGTCATCAAAATTATCCCTGATATACCCTGCCTGCTGGCTGAACGAAGCCGCAATCTGGTTGAACGGGGACATTTTAAAATTGGAAGCCGATATTCCGCTGGCATCCAGCATATAATATGTTTTACCCAGTGAAAGGAAATCCTGGATCATGGATTGTTTTTTCAGCAGTTCCTGTGTGGAGCTCAGGTCATCTATGGCATTCAGGTACCCGGTGGCCATCCATGGGAAGAGGTCCGGCCAGTTGCTGATCCATACGCCGAGCACGGTATAGTTGTCGTCCTTTTTCCCCAGCTGGATTTTTTCTGTGGTGGCTGCTGCTGCTGCTGATGGCCTCATAACCCTGAGCTCGTTGTCGAGCGCCAGTGCTTTCGGGGCCTCATTTTTTTTCAGCACATCAAGATTGTTGTTGGCGACTTCTTTTTTAAGATCATCAACCGGTTTCGGATCTGCTTTCTTCTCGGAGCGTTTCAAAAACTCCTCTATGGTCAGGTCTTTTTCCTTCTTTTTCGCTTCCTCGAAAGCGGATGTCTTTGCCAGGGCATCCAGGTTGGTCAGGTTCTTGATTTCGTTGACCTTCTCGGTCACTTTAGCATCCTTTTCCGGTGTTTTGAATTCCGGTATTTTGGGTGCATTGGCTACGGCGCTTACCTGCGGTGCTTTTTCCAGCAGGCTGATCGAACTGATTTCGCTGAATGCCTTGCCTTCCACCACCTGGCTCCAGGCAGCAATCTGCTGCTGCACACAGCCGCCGCTTGACCAGGAAGATGTGGTCACATTCACCTTTGATTCCCTGCGGGAATTGCTTCCGTCATAAGCCGCTTCTACCGTGATCGCCTTTCCGACCCCCGAATAGGTAAAGTTTCCTTTGGTGCCGTATTTCCAGCTGCTTTCCCCTGATGAGCTGATCATTTCCAGGGATACGGTTCCCATACCTCCCCAGACTACGCCTACCACCATACCGTCACCGTGTTTCTGGAAGAACAGCTGGACCGATTTTACCCATGCATTGACCAGGCTCACAATCTCCGGATGTGCGGCCGGGGACTGCATAACGGTTAAAAGATTATCGGAACCCAGTTTCTTCATCAGGGCATTGTAATTGTCCAATGCATGCAATGCCATCTGCTTAGGGTTGGCCTGAAGCGAATTGATCAGGTCCTCCGCTTTTAAATCGTTGAAATTAATGTATTCCACTCCGGACAGCATCTGCACATTGTAATTAACGGCTACCTTTTTCGTCAGTTCTGCGGCAGAATTACCTGCATAGACGGATAAACCTGCGTTAATGCTGGTAAGTCCGGAAATACCGTATGATCCGGATACGCCTACCGAACCCTGGTTCAGCCGGTCTGTATAAACGTAGGAACTGCCTCCGGTCATCGTTTGTTTTACCTCCTTGTCCGGAACCATTTTGGTGATGTCCCCTTTGATGACAGAGGTGAGGAAACGGCCGGTATCACTTTTTACAATGCTTCCGATCTCAACGGCGTAAAAAGGATTGATGGTCCCGTTTGAACTTTTTATATTGCTCATGATTATTATTGTTATCAGTTTTAGAAAATAGATTTCAATTAATTGCTTTTGCAGGGACCTAGAGTTTAATACAGCTGATGGTTACATTACCGATGGCGCCGGAGTTCTTATTGCCGCCCTCCCTGTTCGAATAGTAAGATTTGTCACTGGCATCCTGGGTCCAGCTGAAGCTGTTGTCTTTTTTGCCCCACGGGCACTCCCATACAAATTTCCCGATCTTGGTATCCCCGTTATACAGCTCGAAGCTTCCCTGCGTGCCGGAAGAGGCGTCTGACCTTCCGCATGAGCAGATTGACGCGCTCTTGCCTGAATCCACGGTAATCCTATTGATATCATCAGTGCTGATTTCTTTATCCTTATCGCCTTCCTGATAGAACTTTCCCCATTGTAAGGTTGCATTTTTTACTGTTAAAGTCATATTTTCCGATACGATCTTAACTTCAATCCATTGTGCGTATGCCATAATTTGTAATGTTTTAATTCCTGTTTTGTTTTTTCAGGAATGTTGATCCGTTTTTTCAAGTGGGAGCTGCTCCACCGTATGGTTAATTGTTTTTGTTTGTCCGTGAACCATCATCACCGCCTTACGGAAGCGATGACGCAGTCATCTGATTATTTTTATTTCTGCCGTATTAAAATGCCGGTTTTAGCCGTACCTGAATGATCTGACATAAAAATTAAAGGGTGTCATTTTTAAGGACAGCACCGGTCGGGCTGTACACGCAATACCTGTATTTGGTATCATCTGGCCGATTAGGAGTATAACCGTCCGGAACAGACCGGCAGCCGGATAGGCTTGGGTGAAAATAGAGGCCGGTATTGATTTCCGGAAATTGTGTTGCTGGGAGAATTTCCTGTTGAGGTGTTCTCAATGAGCCCTGGATACACCTGTGGGCAACAGGGTGGGTTAGATGTGTTGTTTTCATGGGATAATTAGTTTTTATACATATTCCTGTAGACATATTTTTTACAGGCAAGACCATTGGTCTGTGGTTATTTGTTTTATTTCATTTCGGGTGGTCAGTCCGTCTTTTGATCGGTAGTTTTTAAATACGCTCTATTATTTTTAGGTAGGGCTGCCTATGTCAACGGATATATTGGCTGCCCGTTCCCTAGCTTTGGATCTTACTGGTGGTCAACCGGCATTGCTGCTATGTCTTCGTCGGCAGATCCTGATGGTCAAATTTAAATATTTTTTCGGTTTAAAGGATATAAACCTGTTTAAACTTTTGTTGATATTAAAAAATAAAACAGGATAGGCATGGATAATGAGGATCATCTATATTGGATTTAGGGTGTCAGACCCCTTCCCGGAGGTTTTTTAAGCGGCCTGTAAGGCATTTCTGTATTGTAAATCCTGTTTCAAATCATTGCATCGAACCCATGTGTTCCTGTGGATTCCATTACAGGAATTCATGTTTTGTATCCTGAAATTGCTTCTGGCCACATTAAAAAAAGTAATTTTGAAATTACAGCCTGTCATATTTGTTCATTTATATTTTATATCGTAATATTGCGATATAAAAATATGCGTTATGGGAATCACTAAAACAGAAATTTATACGGACGGGCAGAATAAGCTGGCTTCGCTCCTCAAAGTTTTAGGGCACCCGGCCAGGATAGCCATCCTTCAGTATATCATCAGCCAGAAGGCATGCATCTGCAATGACCTTGTGGAAGAACTGGGATTGGCACAGGCTACCATATCACAGCATTTGAAGGAACTGAAAAATCTAGGCATCATCAAAGGATCTATTGAAGGTAAATCTGTTTGCTACTGCATTGATGAGAACGTCTGGAAAGAGATCCAGAAGGAGTTCAATGCTTTTTTCAATCAGGACGTTAAAGTTAGTCAATGCTGTTAAGGGCATTTTTTTAAGTTTTTATATCGTTATATTGCAATATGACATATTGTGAAACATAATCAATAAATATATCAATGACTATGACATTATCAGAAATCAAAGCCATTCTGCCCACCCTGGATCATGTTGAGTTCCAGCTTGAAAATGGAATGTATGTTCCGGAGCATTTCCATGTAACAGAAGTTGGTATGGTAACCAAACATTTTATAGACTGCGGAGGTAAGATCAGAACTGAAAAATCAGTCAATTTCCAGTTGTGGAATGCCGATGATTTCGAGCACCGGCTAAAACCGGCTAAACTCCTTGATATCATTCAGCTGTCTGAAGAAAAGCTGGGCATCCAAGATGCCGGAATAGAGGTGGAATACCAGACCGAGACAATAGGGAAATACGATCTGGAATTCAACGGAAAGAATTTCCTGCTGAAAAACAGGCAGACGGCGTGCATGGCCGGGGATGCCTGCGGTGTCCCTGCGGAAAAACAGAAGGTAAAATTATCAGACCTGAGCAAATCCCGCTGCCATCCGGATTCCGGCTGCTGCTAAACCCTATTGTTATGGAAATAAAGACCATTATCCAAGACCATTTTTCCGAAGTAGCGGAAATCTACAGACAGGGACTGGCTACCGGGATGGCTACCTTTCAGAACGAAGTGCCGTCGTGGGAAGAGTGGGACGGAGCCCATCTTGCCTTTTGCAGGATTGCGGCAAGCGAAAACAATAAGATTCTGGGGTGGGCAGCCTTAACACCCGCCTTGGCCAGAACCGTATATGCAGGTGTAGCTGAAGTAAGCATTTACCTCGCAGAGGAAGAAAGGTGAAAGGGGATAGGCACTCTGCTATTGAATGAGTTGATTAAGCAGAGTGAAGCCAACGGAATATGGACACTGCAATCCGGTATATTTTCAGAGAACAAAGGCAGCATCAGGCTGCATGAGAAATGCGGTTTCAGGCGCGTAGGCTACCGGGAGCGGATCGCAAAGAAAAACGGGATCTGGAAAGATACGGTATTGATGGAACGCAGAAGCACAATAGTCGGGACAGACTAAACAGACACTCAATCAAAAAAACAATCATGTACCCAGCATTATCAGAAACCATAGCACAATTACAGGACGTTAAAGAAGAACGTAAAACTGTATTGGAACCTCTGGTCCGCTTTATACAACAAAAAGTAAACACCCGGCAGGCTGTGAACCTTAATTTCATCTGCACCCATAATTCACGCAGAAGCCATTTGGCACAGGTATGGGCACAGGCAGCAGCAGCCTGTTATGGCATCCGGAATGTCTGCTGTTATTCAGGAGGCACGGAAGAAACGGCTTTATTTCCTAAGGTTGCGGAAACACTGGCCGGTCAGGGATTTGAGGTTTTTAAAATCACGTCAGCAGATAATGCTTTATACGCCATAAAGCATGCAGGCAACGCTTTACCTGTCATTGGGTTTTCCAAAAAATATGACAGTCCTTTCAATCCTGTATCGGGATTTGCCGCTGTGCTTACCTGTTCCCGGGCAGACGACAGCTGTCCTTTTATTGCAGGAGCCGAAGAAAGGATACCGGTTACTTTTGAGGATCCTAAAAGTTCAGACCATACCCAATGGCAATCGGAAGTATATGCAGAAAGAAGTTTAGAGATCGCATCGGAAATGTTCCACGTTTTTTCCTCTGTTAAAAATAACCTATGCAGCAAAGACTGAAATTTACGGACCGCTACCTGACTTTATGGATCTTTCTGGCCATGGCAACCGGGATAGGACTGGGTTATCTCTTTCCGGATATCTCAGGCCTCATCAACAGCCTGTCGGTAGGGACCACCAATATTCCTTTGGCGGCAGGGCTGATTCTGATGATGTATCCGCCGCTGGCGAAAGTCGATTACACGCTTCTGCCAGATGTGCTGAAGGACAAAAAAGCAATCGGTATATCGCTGCTGCTTAATTGGGTCATCGGTACAATGCTCATGTTCGGGCTGGCTGTTCTGTTTTTACGGGATGAACCCGGTTACATGACAGGCCTGATACTGATTGGACTTGCCCGGTGCATTGCCATGGTCATTGTCTGGAACGACCTGGCAAAAGGCGACCGGGAGTACGCTGCCCTGATGGTTGCTTTGAACAGCATCTTCCAGGTGCTTACCTACAGTTTTCTGGTCTGGCTGTTCATCAATGTATTGCCGCGAAAATTGGGCCTTGCCGATTTCAATGTCAGGGTGTCTGCAGAAGAGGTTACGCAAAGCGTACTGATCTATCTGGGCATTCCTTTCCTGGCGGGTTTTATGAGCCGTTATCTCTTTATCAGATCAAAAGGCAGCGAATGGTACAACAGGAAATTTATTCCCAGCATATCACCTGTTACTTTGTATGCTCTGCTTTTTACCATTGTCATCATGTTCAGCATGAAAGGGAACCAGATCCTGGAATTGCCCATGGATGTGCTTAAAGTAGCCGTACCGCTCATGATTTATTTCGTACTGATGTTCTTCGTATCGTTCATGGTCAACAAATCCCTGAAAATCCCTTATGCTAAGAACGCGGCCATATCATTTACTGCCACTGGCAATAATTTTGAATTGGCGATAGCCGTGTCTATTGCTGTTTTCGGTATTCATTCCCAGCAGGCATTTGTGGGCATCATCGGACCTTTGATCGAAGTTCCGGTGCTGATGGTGCTGGTCAAGGTGAGCTTATGGTTAAAAGAGAGGTTTTAATATGGTTGAGGCATTTGAACTGGAAAAAAGGTGATGGTAATATCGGCAGCAGCATCAGTTTTGAAGGTAATAAAGTCTGGCTTTTTTAGACCTTTCCATTTTTTCTCATAACAGTTTCCGTTACTCTGTTAAACCAAACCTTGTCTGATCCATTTTTCACGCTGCCCGCTGGGTGATGGTCTGACTCAGGTTGCAGGACTTTGGTTTTGAGTACAACCTATCTGGGAAATTTGTAGCAGGGCATTTTCTGTTGCGCAGTTTAGTAAAAATCGCCGTACGTCTTCACCGGGAACCTCACTGCACTTTCAGCCATTAAATCTTCAACAGGGCGGCCGGAAATTTCCTCTGTTAAATGATCTGTACGCCCGAACCCGATTTTCCTGTTTTTTCCTGCGGTTATTTCGTGAAAAACATGGTCACAGAAGTCTTCAAGCGGAACACCGTGACTGAATCCCGGTCCCGCTAATGCGGTCTGCACAGCCGGCGGAACCAGTTCGATAACTTTGCACCGGGTGTTGGATAATGCATGTGCCAGGGTTAAGGTATAGCTGTGAAGCGCTGCCTTGCAGGCGCTGTATACGGGCGCGAATACCTGCGGGATATACGCTCCGCCCGATGTGACATTGATGATCATCCCGGGCTGATTGTTTTTTAGCATCTGCGGTATGAGAAGATGGTTCAGGTGGACAGGAGCCGATAATAAAATATCTATTTCTTCCTGTCTTTCCTTCCAAGGCGAATGATCCTCAGCAAGGGCTGTTCTGCGCTGGATGCCCGCGTTGTTGATCAGGATATTCAGATTTTCAAATTGCTCCATTACATGCTTTGCGAGCCATTCGCGCTCCTCCGCCTTACCGATATCATTAACAAAGGTAAGTATGCCCGGATATTCCCGGGCTAGCCGCTCCAGCTTTCCTTGATTCCTTCCGGTAACCATCACCTGGCTTCCTGCTTTTAAGAAACGTACAGCCAGTCCTTTTCCGATTCCGTCACTGCCGCCGGTGATCAGAACCTTTTTTGTCTTTACATCCATAACTGAATAGTATTTTAAGGCAAAGGTATAGAGGCCGTCCCGGAAAAAATGGTCATGATTTAAGTATTTCAAATGTCTTCGTAAAGGGACCGGCGATAAGACTTTGGGGTCTCACCGGCAAACCGTTTGAACCATTTGGTGAACTGCGAAGGATCGTAGGACAGCATATAGGCGATATCCTTAATGGCCAAATCTTTATCGGAAAGAAGTTTCTTCGCGGTTTCCAGTATTTTCATCTGATAGATGCCACACGGTGTTTCACCCGTTACCTGTTTGATGGTATGGCTTAAATGAGTAGGATGAATACACAACAGCCCGGCAAACTCTTCGATTTCAAACATAGTTTCTTCTTTTGCGCTTACTAAGTCAGCAAGGTGTTTATCAATTAATTGGACAAATGATTCCGTAATGTCTGTTGGCCGGTTCATTAATGTATTGATTTTTGTGTCTGGAATGTGAAGTTAAATATAAAGATTAAAGTTTACAATTTTTGTGTGAGAGGCATCTTAATTCTCATCATGTCCGTCCATATCAATGATCTCCGGTAATTCCCGGTTTGCAGCACATCATTGTACAGCATTTAATCTGCCATTTGTTCTCCCTTCTGCAGGTAACTGACATCACCAAAAGTTTCCAGCGTAAATTGGCCGTCTTTGTATGTTACTTTGGATACAGCTGTATTGGCCATAGCTCCGCCGGCAGCTTTTTTACCGGAACTATCCAGATCGGAAAGGAATATGCCCAGCGCCATGCCATGCCCGACAACCAGGATATTGCCCCCGCCGTTTTTCTGCTCTTTCTGTGCGATCTCACGGATGGCAGATTGTCCCCTTGATTTGACCTTGGCATAATCTTCCGCTATCCCCAACGTGTCGAGGGCTTTAAAGGCAGCCAGCACATTTTCAATGGTTTCATGTTTGGTTTTCAAGGCTTCAAAAAGCTCTGCCGAGGATTTATAATGTAAATACAGGGCTGCGTCTGTCCACATTTTTGTATTCTCGCCACCTTCGTAACTGCCAAAGTTGGTCTCACGTAAATCGGCTACTTCATGAACGGTCAGATCCTGCCGCCCTTTGCTGTCAAGCACCAGGCGGGCCGTTTGCCTCGCACGTCCCAGGTCGCTGGAATAGGCTGACTTGAAATTGATTTTTTCGCTCCTGAGCCCTTTGGCCAGGTTTCTTGCACCTTTGATCCCTTCCGGGGTCAAGGGAGCGTCTGCCCATCCCTGTACACGGTCCATGGTGTTGAGGATGGTTTTGCCGTGGCGGACAAAATAGAATACGACCGTATTGTTCTGACCGCGTTTCGCAGCCTTTTCAGACTGGCCGGATAGGCAGGTATGGAATACCATAAAAAGAAGGGTAGGGATCAACTGTAATTTTTTCATGTTGTTTATAATTATTTTATTTAATCATTTAATCATTTCTTCTGATAAGCAACGCAGAAGATTACCGGAACATTTGTCTGTACAAAGCGCTCTGAAGATGAAATTGACGTGAAACTTTTTCTCCCCATATAAAGAGCTAAAAACACATCGTCGAACATAAAGCTGCTGTTCATCAGATCGGGGTTAAAACTTAATCCGTGTTTTAAATTCTACTGTTAAGGGACGGATATATGTTCCGGCCAGCGGCTGACCGTACAAAGCCCTTGCCTGTTCAAGGGTCGTGGTATTGGTTCCCGAAATGGATCCCTGAGCCCCGCTTTGATTTAAAAGGTTGACCACACTCAAAGAAAAGTCTATATTTTTGTCGTATTTGAAATTGATGCCCGCGAAGGTCTCCCATCTTCCGGCAAATATCAGTGTGTTGGGATAGTTGGCGAATTCTTTACTGAAATACCGTGCGCTTGCCCACAGTTTATACTTTCCCCAACTGTAGCTCGGACTCAGTTCCACTAAGGTTTTCGATACACTGCGTGCGATATTTCCGCTGTTGCTGAAATGTTCACCAAAAACGTCAAATTCATAATTTTCATATTTTGGATTCTGGAACGTCAGCAGGGCCTGCATTTCGAAGCCTTTGAATGGTTTCAGTAAGATATCGGTGGTCCATCCTAACGTATTCACGTCATAACTGATGGTCTGCTTTTCGGTAGTTACGGAACCATCGCTTTCCTTTTTATTGAACGTCGAATTGTTTTTAAATTTTGTCCGCGATATTTTGGTAACCTTCGAGATCATATTGATCACCGGATGGTTGAAGTAGATACCGAAAGAACCGCCCGGGATCTGTGAGGTCTCAATATTCGGGTCATCAGCTCCGGCAAACATGCTCAACCTTCCTGCCTGCTGGATGTACATAAGATCAGCAAGCAATCCCAGACTCATCGGCTTGCTGTCAGTCCCCAGATTCGGAAATGCTTTATAAACGGCTTCAGCGGTCCCGGTCATATTCAGCCAGTCTTTCTTTACAGGACTTGTGTTTCCGGCGACCCAGCTTTTTCCGGCTTCAGCCCTGTTCTGCGCAGGATACCAGTCACCGTTGATCCGTTGCCACTCGGCCCTTGCTCCGATTTGAACCGTTAATTTGTCATTGATGTTCCATTTGTCGGTAGCTACAACTGCCAATTTGTTTTCCCAGCCGTTATAATATTGCATAGCCCGGTTGTAACTTCTGTTTCCGTATGGGTCGGTTGCCGGCTTCCAGGTGTTCTGGCCTGTAGGATTTCCATCGGCTCCGGTCTCTGCTGCGTACTGCTCGTAAATCAGTGCTCTTGGGTTAGGCTCTACCGAAAACTGATAACTGTAGGTTGCGGTATTTGCCTGACCTGCATTATAATATCAATTGTGGAGTCCTAACATCCATTCGTGGGCCTGGCTCTTCTTAGTCAGTTCAAAACGGCCCATAATGGTGTTCTTGACTGACCGGGGAGAAAAAAGCATGAGCGCATTCTGGACATTTCCGGTGTAAGGAGACGCAGGATGATCAGCGTAGAAAAACCTCCGGTCCCCGATCTTTGGTGAGGCATTGATGGAGGCTTGTGTAATATTCGTATAATAAGGATTGTACGTTCCGGCATCAGCATATTGGTACCGAACTGTATAATCCAGTTTCATTCCATTGTTAAACCAATGGTCACCAAGAATATCAAGAACATGAGACCGGCTTCCGCTGTCTTTCATGGCATCCCAGATCACGGCATTTCCGGTTAACGGATCGATGGCATGAATCAATCCGGACTGCTCCAGATAAGAATCTTTTCCGATCCTGAAACCGGGCAGAGCAGTGACCTTGCCATTTTCGTGATATATATAAGGGCTTTGCTTGATCGTGATCGCGCTGCTGTTGGCAAATTTATACTGCACGCCGATCTGTCCTTTTTTGTATTTTTTGTTCACAACCAGCTTAAAGATCTTTGTATCATCCAGAAAAGTTGCGATATTCGACCTGAATGTTCCCGGATCAAAATTTAAAAATGCGGTTGCTGAATAATACCAGTTGTTTTTAATCGGCCCGCTGATGTTGATATCACCCCGAAGCAACCCGAACGAGTTTGTGGTAAAGCTTACTGCACCTTTGGTTTTTTCCGTCCCCCGATTAGACCAGGTACTCACGGACACGCCCACATCACTGGCAAAAAGTGCCGTATTCTGCACGTTCAATACATCAAATTTACCGATACCGTTATCCTGCCGCCACACCGCTGTAGGCATCTGGCCCATGAAATCATACGATACCGGAAGTCCGTTTTCTAAGATGACTGTTCCTCCGACACTGGCAGGGAGACCGATATTCACTACCCGCGGACCATTGTCGGCAGCAGCATTCAGCATCATATTGTTTTTATCGGTTTTTACTTCCTGCCTGGGCCTTATCGAATCTTTTTTCACATTCCGGAAGGCTGTATTCTGGGCAAAATGCGAAGATGAAAAAAGAGATGTGGTAATAACAAAAAAGAATTTTGTTTTCATATCAATTTGTGTTTATCATTTCATTGCTTCCATATGAAGCGTTTCAATATTAAATGCTTTTGCTCAGATTAGCAAATAATATCTGGTAAAATCACTTAATACATATCAAAAGCTGTAAATCATGAAATTATATTCAAATATTTACAGTAAATATTGTGATGTATTGTAAAAAATTCTATTTTAAAAGAGGTGTTCGGAATGCCTAAGTGTTCCCAGGGTAAACAAGGATCAAGAAAAAGTATTGTCAATCTGTATAATGCAGTAACCAGAGAAATCAGCTAAAATCAATAAACCTGCAGCTATTTAAAGAACTCCCGGTGATAAGGCAAAAGCAGAATTTTATATGGGACATAAAAATACAGCCCGCTGAACGCATCCTGAAGTAAAAGGCAGGTAAAATCATCATGATGCATGTGAAGTTTCAAAAAACGGAACTGATCAGAAATAATAATCTCTTGTAATGATAAATTATGGTCTACGGATTCATAAAATAAAAAAGGCTGTCCCATAAGGCAACCTCTCTGTAATCTGGTATAATGGTATGTCTTGCTTAAAATTTCAGAGCAATGCTTGCCAGGTATCGGATGGGAGCCTGCGGTGTTAACCGGACAGACCATGCTCTCTCGCTTGTGATATTGTCAATCTTCAGGCCCAGCCTGTATTTCGGGCGGTCGTAGAAGATACTGGCATCAAACATTTTATAGGAAGGAATAATCACTTTTGCCTTCTGGGTATTCGTCTGGTAAGACATGCTTCCAATATTTCCGCCGAAGCCGGCTCCCAGACCGCTAAGTTTGCCTTTTAAAAAAGTATAGCTCACCCAGAAATTATACATATTCTGAGGTCCTGAAGCAGCCGGACGTAAGTTCAGAACAGACGCATCCGATTCCGTGTATTTACTGTCGTTATAGGCATACCCCACAATGATATTCAGCCCTGCTACGGGATTGGCCGTAATATCCACTTCTACACCTTTGCTGTACTGGGAACCGTCCTGGATGGAAAAATTGGCATCATCAGGATCTGTCCTCAGCACATGGTCAACATGAATGTCATAATAGCTGACGGTCCCTACAAGCCTGTGATTGAACAGATCTGCTTTAGCCCCGAATTCGAGCTGATTTCCTCTTTGGGGAACAAAATTATTTCCGTTCTTATCCACTCCGCTGATGTTAAAGAATCCATTGAGGTAATTTCCGAATAATGACACCTTATCTTTTACGATCTCGTAAACCAGTCCTGATTTGTGAGACAGAGCCGTCTGTGTATAAGGCCCCGCCTGAAGCCCGCTTACGCTGAGCCCTCCGGAGGTCTGGCCGGTCAGGATATTATATACTCCTTTGTAATGGAAATTATCTACCCTGAGGCTTCCCATGATTTTCAGCCGGTCCGTAATATCCAATACATCCGAAATATAAGCTGCATATGTATTATCGCTGCTTTTTTCTTTTCTCGGCGTACCGGTATTGGTCAGGTTATCCAGCATATCCCTGGTCACCCTGTAGGTACTTGGGGTGTTTACGAAATCAACTAGGGGTGCATTAACGGTGGTTCTGTCGAAATTATTGAAATTGTTGTAATAATCCAGACCGAAAACCATTCTGTTCCTGAATTTTCCGATGTAAAAATCTCCGATAAAGTTCTGCTGAAGATTGGTCGCGATAAAATTGGTATTTCCTATGATCACACTTGGCTGCAATGTGGTATCAGACCTTCCGTTCAGAGCGGTTATATAGCCGTTAATGGTTGATCTTGCCCTTGAGAATATCGTTTGAGAAGTCCACTGCGATGATATCTTATAGTTCAGCTGCCCGAAGATATTCATCATCTGGGTAGAGTAGGTGATGTCATCTCCCAGAAAGGTCTTGTCATAAGGGAAATTCATATCGGCAATAGACTGGATTTTATTGCTTTTGGTGTAAGGATTGAAACGGACTACCGAAGTCCCCTTTGCAATCCCGAATTCAACATCCAGTAATAAAGCTAACCGGTCATTGATCTGATAGGAAAAGCTCGGTGCAAGGGCCAAACTGTTGGTAAAGCCGTTATCCTGAAAGCTTTTTTCAAAGGTTGTTGCTCCGTTCAGCCTGAACAGAGCTGTTTTATCTGCATTAACCGGCGTATTGACATCAAAGGTAATCCGGTTGAAATTCCAGCTTCCTCCGGTATAACTTACCGCTCCGCCTTTTCCGTTATACGGCTTTTTGGTCACTCTGTTGAATAAGCCTCCGTAGCTGCTTGATACCTGGGTACCGAAAAGGGTAGTGGAAGGACCTTTGATTGCCTCAACCCGCTCTAAATTGGCATTGTCTAAAAATGAAAACGCGGCTCCGGCAACCCCGTTCCTGGCATTGGGCTCGGTATCAAAACCACGGGAACGGAAGGTCACCCTTCCCTGATTGGCAATCATCGGAATCCCGGCTCCGGGAACATTTTTTGAAACACTTCCCAGATCCACCGCCATCTGTTGTGCAATCAGCTCCTTAGGTACTATATTGTATACCTGTGGGTTTTCAAGATATTTGATAGGCAGTTTGGCAACATAAGGACTTTCTTTCCTTGTGATTTTAGGCGTATTGCCTGTGATTCTTACCTCCTGTAAAACCTGGATGTTTTCCTTAGACAGCTGGTATTTGAGTGCAGTATCCTCATTCTGCTTTACTTCTACGGGAATCTGCTGCTCCCTAAGTCCGGGCATCTGGATTTTCACCGTATAGTTACCCGGTGCAACCTGCGGAAATTTGAAATTACCGTAAATATCGGTAATGGTATTCTTATCCTGATCTATGAGGGAAACCGAAACAAGCTCCAGGGGTTCGTTATCAACAGAGGTTACGGTTCCTGAAATGGATCCGGTAGTGGTCTGTGCCAGAAGAAATGAAAAGCACAGAAAAGAAAGTAAAAAGATTAAACGTTTCATCATAACTGTATAAAAATATGTGCATTCCTAGTTGTTCATGTATTGCTGAGGAATACGGGAGACTTGGATAAAATGTGAAAATATTTTGTGATGAGGGAATCTTAGGTAGAATTGTGATTTTTACTGGATTTTATCATTCCGTATTTTGTAAAGCTTATTTAGACCAAATATTAATAAGGTGCAAATGTACTTAAAAAATCTTTTCTATTCCATAATCCTCTTATGAAAATTCTCATATACATCCATCATAGCCAGCTTTAAGGCACAAGATTTTTTATGATCAGTAATTTATTGATCGTCAGGCATGAATCGTAGTATTACGACATATTTGAAAAAATACTCTATTTCGTTTTGCCGTGAATGTTTAAGGTTATATATTGGTACAACCAAATCAACAAAAAAACCATGAAAAAAATGAATCTTGCTGCTACCTGAGCAGCCTGCACTTAAAGAATTTTTATCTTAAAATTCTGTTTCGGATCCATCTCAAACAGTCTTGTCGTAATCTGCCGATGGAGACCAAGCAAATTACCGACTGTTCCTGTGAACCAGATGGTCTCACCTGTAAAGGTTTTAGATAAGTTACCGCTTAACCTAAAAAATAAATTCATGTTTCAAGAACAGAATGATCTTCCCAAGCCAGGAACGGATTCATCTGCCAAAAGTTTGTCCAATCCATTAGATGATCTGATAGGCATGACTGATCCCGGGCAGACAATCATCAAGCCATTACAAGACGTCACGGATACGGAAAATAAGTTCCTTAACCAACCCGTTTTGCCTAATGACCAGGCCATTATCGAAGAAAAAGCGTGGTCAAGCCAGCCTACCTCTAAAATTTTTAATCCGGAAGGAATTATCGAAAATGCGATTGCGGGTATTAACCGGGTAGTGCGTCTTGATATTCATATTGAAGGAACACCTGTAAAATATTTCAAGCATTTTACACTTTCTCAAAGTGCAACAAAGCATCATCAGTTTGAACTTACCCTGGCCCATGACACGCTGGGTACAGCCGAAAACCATAACCTTGAAGAAGCTCAAAAATTCTTGGGAAAACGGATCAGCATCGTCTTTAAGTATAAAGATCTGGAAGGCGGCCCGGAGCGGAACTTCGTTGGTGTGATCACAGAGGTTGGTTACAGCCAGGAAAAGAGCAGTCTGGGAAATCTTGTATTAGCGGGAGCAAGCCCTACTGTTTTGCTCGATGCAGCTCCCCACATTCAGAGTTTTGCCGGTGCACAGCCTATGAGTTTAAACAGTATCGCTACTGAAGTGATTACCGAGGGACTTGGCCAGGGGAAATATGATTTCAGGGTTGATACGCGATATGGAAATGTATCATACAGCTGCCAGTATGAAGAAACACATTATAACTATCTGGCCAGGATTGCGGAAGCGTATGGTGAGCAATTCTTTTACGATGGCGAAGTGCTGCATTTCGGGAAGCTTCCTCCCCAGGAAAAACCGGTTAAGCTGACTTATGGGAGTAATCTCACCAATGTTAAAGTCAAAATGAAAGCGCAGCATGTTAATCCCTCTTTTTACGGCTATAACAGTAGTAAAAATGAGAAGTTTACGGGCGGAAGCACAAAAATTAATCATACATCCGATATCGCCAAGCGTGCCTATGAAATTTCCGAGAGGATTTTCCAGACCCCTTCGCTCCGGGTGGCTCCTATAAAGGCGTCTTCGTTTATGGATATAGATGCTTCGCAGAAAGGAACAGCAGGCAGTAAGGCAGCAGAAGTGTTTGTCACTTCCGGCAATACTACTGTTCCGTTTCTTTATCCTGGCTGTATTGCGGACATCGGAATGCGGAAAACAGACAGTAATGAAACTTCATACTTTACAAAGGTGATGATGGTTGAGGTTATTCATGAAGTTGATGCCCGCGGCTATTATAACGGTTCTTTTCAGGCCATTGCTTCAGATACCGGATTTATTCCGAGGCCGCAGTTTACGGTTCCTGTTGCAGAACCGCAGTTTGGAAAGGTCATCTCAAATACCGATCCGCTCAACCAGGGCCGAGTACGGGTCCAGCTGGACTGGCAGAAAGGAAATGATGCTACCGAATTTATAAGGGTAATGTCACCCGATGCGGGAAGCAGTGATAAGGTAAGTAAAAACCGTGGGTTCATGTCAATTCCGGAGGTCGGGGACCAGGTCATCGTCAACTTTGTTCATCTTCATCCAGACCGGCCATTTGTTATGGGAGGGCTGTATCACGGTGCGATTGGAGCGGGAGGTGGTACCGGAAATAATATCATGAGCTTCAGCGGCCGGAGCGGTGCCGAATTGAAATACGATAACGGTGCGGGATCTGTGAACCTTAAAGATCAGGGTGGTGCAAATATGCACTTTGACGGAGCAGGTAACGCGACGACCAATGCTAAAACATCACACAGTGTCAATGCCGGAAGCACCAGTTCAATCAATGTTGGCGGTAAAAAAGATGCACCACCCCAGGCACAGCTGCAGATGGATGCAGCCGGAAATATTACACTGGATGGCAAAACGAGCATTACCTTTCAGGTGGGTGGCAATAAGATTGTCATCGATAAAAAGGGAATTACAGGAACGGTAGCTGCCGGGAACATCAGTTTTGATGCGACTGCAGGAACGTTTACTATTCACAGTCAAGGTAATATGGATGTAAAAACCGATGCGGATCTGGCTATTAACAGTACGTCCTCGAAGATTACTTCAAGCGGCCCTACCAATATTACCGGTGCAGATGTCGAAATTAATAAGGGCTAATGATGGAGTTCAGCAGTCAGGATATCGGAAAGACAAGAAAGTATGCTTTCTTAAGAGAGGAACGCTACAGGTTTCAGGGACTTCGCAATGAAAACCATGTGGAAATGGGCATGACGGTGGATGTTCTTTCTGTCCAGCAGGGACTTCCCGTATTTAAGATCAGCATGCTCCGATATAAACAAAGCAATGCTATAGGAATGTACAGATGGGTTGGTGATCTTCATGAGATTAGAAATGAACTGATTTTCACCTTAGATGAAAATGGAAGGTTAGGTACAGTGTTAAATATTGAAGATATCAGGAAAAAGTGGGAAAAAATCAAACCGGAATTGATCAGGAATCATAAAACGGAGCCTTACAAAGATATTTTTATGACCGGTATCTCAGAGCTTCTGGAAGATCCGGTACAGCTTGCCTCCGCACTTAGATTTGCACATCCGTACCTTCTTTTATTTCCCGGAATTCATCATAACGATTTAAAAAAACAAGAAACTCTTAAAGGTTACCGCGAACTGCCGAATTTTTTGGCAACCAAAAACGTGCCTATCAATACGGCAGAGACCTTAACAGAACTTTCTGACGGAACTTATCGTATAGATGTTTCAGGATCAATTGATGAAGACCGGTTTGAACAGGATAAAGTCACGGCTATGATCAGAATTCTGAAAAACCGTCCCCGGGTACCGACTCAGCTCCAGTTGGGTTATATTGAGCGGTACCATCTGGATGAGTGGCCATGGTCTAGTCAAAGTATGTGTATGAGTATTGCTGAAATACCCGGTACGCTATACCGTGAAGAACGTAATATTTTAAAAGCCATATGATTTTTAAAATCGAGGATCTCGTTTTCCAAAATGACCGGTATTTTTTATTGATAAGGGGTGGCGATGCAGAGAAACTTGGAACAGAGAACTGTCTTGACCTCTATGCCGACAACCTTAAAATAAAACGCTTAACAGCCTGTAATGTATCGGAAATTTTGAGTATTCCAGGATTTACTGTGTTGGAATCCAAAGAAAACCTGAGTGGACTAGAGCGGATTTTCAGAAAAACTATGTTGACAGAAATCTGCACCTGCAATAAGAACGTTAATCAGAAATAAATGGATCATGGCAAAAAAGTATGTGCCGGAAGGGGTTTTTCTCGCTTGTGATAAAGGGACCAGTCCATCTACGTTGAGGGTTAGTTACAATAAGAATACTACGATATATTCAGTTCCGATGGCTACTGAAGCGGATAAATTTCCATTCTTCCATTTAAAGCCGATGGGGCTTTGCTCCTGCCCGGCAAAATGGGCAACGGGAATAAGCTGTCTGCCTACAGTTTTGCAATGGGACAATCCCAAAGATGGCGTGAAGATTAATGGAAACCGGATGTTGTTGGAGGATTCTACCTGCCAATGTATTTTTGGCGGTAAAATCAGCATATTTTTTGATAGGCCATCTGCGGTTGCTTATGGTCTGGGTGAAGGTAAGATGCCCAGCGATTATATAAAAGAGGGATTTGACTGGATTGAGAAGACAACGAAAGAGGGCAGGGCACTAAGAGATTCTGTAACTCCGGATTGGATGAAACCTATAACCGGCGCAAAGGATTGGTTTGATGATCTCAGTACAGGTCTGGTAGAAGGAGCAGTGGATGGTGTAGTCGGATTAGGAGAAGTGATCTATCAGGTGGGGCAGGATCCTGTAGGTACGGCAGAAGCTTTAAGCGGAATGGTGAAGGAAGGCTATGAGGCTACCACAGAGGCTATTTCTAATGCCTATAAGTGGACAACCACGCCCGGCAATTTGGAAAACGCAGCCAATGCTACCTGGGACTGGGCGTCCAAAGATGAAAATTGGGAGCAGCTTGGTGATAATATGGTTAAAGGGTTGCAGGATACCGGTACATGGATTGCTGAAAACCCAAGAACAATCGGAACAACGGTTGGCCAATTTATTCCTGATGCTGTTGCAGCTGTCTATACGGGTGGAGGTTCTTTAGCAGCGACTGCCGGAAAAACCGCTCTGAAAGAAGGTGCAGAAGTAGTGGTTGAAAAGACTGTTAAGGAAGGTGTTGAGGCAGGGGTGGAAAAAGCGGGTAAAGAAGCTTTGGAAGCAGGCGCTAAAAGAGGAACTGCTGAAGTGCTGGAACAGCTCGCTAAGAAGGAAGGAGGAGATATAGCAAAAGTTGTAACTAAAGATGTTGATGAAGTGGCAGAGGAAGTTGCAAAGAAAACATCGAAACCAAAATTAAAAGCAGGTACACCAGAGCATAAAGCAGCGAGATGGGAAGCATACCAAAAAAGAGGTGGAAAATGGGATTATGATAGATGGAGCAAACAATATGATACCAATATGAAAAATGCGCAACACGGTTTGGCTCGAGAACAAGCATATCGTGAGCAGTTAGGTGGAAAAAGTGAAACGGTAAAAACACCTCACACAAATAGACAAATTGATATCAGCAGACCTGACGAAATGTATGCAGGGCAATTAAAAACAGGAAAAATGTCTTTAACTAAGCAGGCAAAGATTGATATTGCAAAGGATGCCACGATGGTAAAACAGGGATATAAAGTTGAATATATTTTGGAAAAAGGAGCTTCACAACCTTTTTTGGATGCATTAAAAGCAAACGGAATAGATTATCACATAGGCCCTAAAATTCCTTAAACAAATAATAAATTATTATGAGTATAGAAAATTTAACCACGAAAGAATTAGAAGAAAAATTTGATAATTTTATTTTTAATATTGATGATTATATTGAAAGTTTAGAAGATAAGGCAGAACATCAAGATCTCAAACTTGATTTATCCTTGAATAGTTTGGAGGATTTGGAACAATTTATATTAAAGTGTGATATTTCTGTTAATAGTGATGAATATAATGACTGTTCTGCATATCTCGGGGAAGTTGTTGTACAAAATTTTAAAGGAAAGTGGATTTGTAATTTGGACAAAGAAAATAATTCACTTTATTATGGATTTCCAGTAGTTATAGGTCATTCAAAAGAAGGCGTATTATTCTCACCTTTTCATGTTGTTAAAGCGTTTATACTTAGAAAAAAACATAATCTATTTATTGATGCAATTAAAAGCCAAGTTGAACCAACTGAAATTGATTGGAGTAAATTTCCAAGTGAAGAATAAAATTGAATCCGTCTCACAACTAAAAGGTGGGAGGTATTTTTATTTGCAGAGATTTTTTAACTTGTTTAAAGGGTACGATACCATAAAATGTGTAAGTAAGTTATTTCCATAATTTTTTTGAACTCAAACCTTAACTTTGCTACCTTATCAACAGAAAGTAGTGGCATTGATGGAAAAACAGTGGGAAAAAAGGGATTGCTGATATAAAAAAAAGGGCTTCTTGATGAAGCCCCTCTAAGCGGAGAGTGAGGGATTCGAACCCCCGGACCTGTTACAGTCAACAGTTTTCAAGACTGCCGCAATCGACCACTCTGCCAACTCTCCTGAATACCGACGGTACCGCCGTTTTCAGTGGTGCAAATATAAAATCATTTTACCTGAATGCAAAATATTTCTGCCATAAATTTTCATTGATCGTAATAAGGCATTAAGAACCAGATGGAAATTTTGAATTCTAGATGTTAGATAATAGATAATAGACGGATAGATGAGGGACGGACACCTTGAATTATAAATTATAGATTTTAAATTTTAGATTAGAGATGAGAGACGGATAGATGAGAGACGATGGATTGAATTTTAGATTATAGATTTTAAATTATAGATTATAGATTATGAATCTTGACAAATGATGATTAACTGACTTTAAAGTATGACTTAGGAAAGAAAAGCCTTAAGAAGATAAAAACTGTAAAAGTTAAGAAGATTCTTCTGTCCGATGCACTAGGCACATCGAACTTTCAGTTTCGAGACAAAAAAGTAGGAAATAATGATTTGATATCCAAGATTTATAATCTAAAATTTAAAGATCTGACATCTATTATCTATTCGTCTATTATCTAACATCTAAAATCTCGGCTCTTGATTCTTGGTTCTTGATTCTACCAAAAAATCACTTCAGCTCCTGTAACGGTAGGGTAAACCAGAACTCACTTCCCTTGCCGATTTCGCTTTCCACGCCAATGCGGCCGCCATGGTGTTTGATGATCTGTGCACTGATATAGAGCCCTAATCCGAGGCCGGTAAATTTCTGGCCTTTGTATTCGGTACGGTAATAACGTTCAAAAAGATGGGTGAGCTTTTCCTCAGGAATGCCTGGGCCCTGATCTTTGACGCATATTTTAATCTCATGATTATCCAGCCTTTCTGCGCGGATGAGGATCCGGTCGGATTCCGGGGCGTATTTAAGGGCATTGGTAATAAAGTTCACCATAACCTGTCCGATCTGCTGATGGTCTGCTTCTACGATCAGGTGCGTATCACCTTCAAATAGGATTTCCTGTTCGGCGTTTTGAGCGAGTGTTTTGCAACAGTCATCGAAAAGTTCGGCCAGGGAAAATGGCTGGCGGTTGAGTTTCATGTGCCCCTGTTCAATTCTGCTGGTGTCCAGAAGGTCGGTGATTAGGTGCGACAGCTTATCCAGGCTGCGGATCGATTGTTCTACAAGCTTTGTCCTGGATTCTTCCGGAAGCTTGTGATGGGAACGCTGAAGCAGCTGCAGGGAAGCTTTCAAGGAGGTTACCGGCGTCTTCAGCTCGTGGCTGGCAATGCTGATAAAGTCATCTTTACCCTGGGTAATCAATCGCCTGGTGGTAACATCCATAAAGGTCCCTATGCCGCCGGTAAGGTTGCCTTCGGCATCAAATATAGGTGCGGCATTAATTGAAATATAAATACGGTCGCTGCCGGGAGGCTGTACGGCAATTTCATGGTCGTAAATAGGACGTTGCGTGCGCATCATGATGGACATTGGGTGTTCCTCAGAAGGAAGCGGGGAACCGTCCAGCCTCAGGTTCTGCCATTGGGGATCATCATAGGTACGTTCTTTGATGCTGCTTTCCGAAAGCCCGAGGATATGCTGCGCCATTGGGTTGGCATAGACCATGCGGCCTTTTGCATCGATAACGCCTACCCCTTCGGCCATCGTTTCCAGAATGCCTTCAAGGCGCTGCTGGCTTTTGCGCAGTGTTTCTTCAAGCTCGCTTTTTTCGGCAATAATCTTGTCACGTTCCTGGATGGCAAGCACCTGAGGCGTGACTTCCACCGCCATATCGATAACACCGGTCACTTTTCCGTTTTCTATATACGGGGTATAGGTGAAATTGAAAAATCCCGTTTCCAGGGTTCCGTTCCGATTGATTTTAATCGGATTGACAAGATCGGAATGTGGAATGCCTGAAGTCAAGGTGTCCATCAGCATGTCTGCTGCCTTTTGCCCTCTGAGCTCAGGCAACTCTCCAAAAAAAGGCTTTCCGATCAGGTCTTCATCTTTGCCGATCAGGTCCAGCATGGATTTATTGATCATGGCCACGATAAAACGTTCCCCTTTCAGCAGCATGGTTGCCACCGGAGCCTGTGCGATCAGATTTTTAAAGCTGGTTTCACTATCTGTAAGTTTCCTGTTGAGATAGGTAATGGTATCATTGGAAGCTTTCAGCTCTGTATTCCTTACATTCAGCTTTTGATTGGATGTCGTAAGCTGCAAGTTGATTTCCTTGAATCCCCTGTTGGAAAAACGGAGGTCTATATTTTTCTGTTCCAGCGCTTCATTAAGCTGGATGCTGTTTTCATTGGCCTGTTCCAGTTGTCGGTTTACTTCAGAGTACTGATCATTCAGGACGCCCAGTTCTTCGTTGGCTGTTTTCAGTTCTTCATTAAGTGTACCGAGTTCTTCATTGGATTCCTGCAATCTCATTTCACTTTCCTGCAGAATCTTTTTGGCAATTACCTTTTCAGTAACATCCTGTACGGTAGCCATTACCGCATCTACTGAGCCGTCGGGTTTCAGCAGGGGATGGAAATTGATGTTGAGGTATTTTTTATCCTTAAACCCATAAGCCAGTTCTTCCAGCGAAACAATTTGACCGGATGAATAGACCAGGCTCAGCTGATCGAAAAATACCTGCCCTTTCAGAAGCGGAAATACGTCCAGCAGGGGTTTGCCGATAACCATCTCTTCCCGGTAACCCCAGATATCCAGCATCTCTGCATTGGCTGATTCGATGATCATATCCTGTCCCTGTAGCAGGGCCAGTCCGATAGGAGAGGTGTTGATCAGCTGCATCATCCTGTGTTCAGCAGAAACAAGCTGCTGGTGGACGGTATTTAACTGGGTATGGGCATCATTCAGTTCTTCGTTGGCTGCCCTGTATTCTTCATTGGCAGATTTAAGGTCTTCATTCAGCTTCTGTTTGCGTACTTCCTTTTCACGGATCAGTTTCCAGGCATTGACCCGTTCAGTAACGTCTGAAGCGGTATGGAGGATGGCATATACATTACCCTGCTGATCTTTAATAGGTTTAAAAGTGAAGTCAAAATAGGAGGTTATTAATATCCCATTGATTTCCAGGTCAGCGGGAGTGTCACGTGCCTGATAGGTTTCGCCTGTATTCCACACCTGCTGAAGAATAGGGATAAATGGCTGGTCCTGTATTTCGGGTAGTGCATCACCGAGTTTCTTCCCATGGATGGACGGATCTTTACCCCAGATCCTGATCATCGCTTCATTGGCGAACTGTATGATCAGGTCCTGACCCGTGTAAATGGCCGTGGCATCATCAGACTGTTTAAGGATCTCTAACAGGATATCATGATCCGGAGATGAAGAAAATTTTACCATCAATTAAAAAGAAATTAGTTTTTTGCCAGTAACCGATAAACAACAATTTTCAGATCTGCAAATATGCAATACACAGACTGCTGCAATATTGACACCCATAACGGAAATCTCAATGAAGAAGCGATACCATTAAACCGTTCGATAATGATGCGGTAAGTACCGCAATTTTTAAATACTGAAAAATAACCGTTGTTTTGTAAGGGAATACCGCTACAGCACAAATTTAAACAATTAGAAGGAATAAAAACCCATCGCGATCATAAATTTAATATTCAATGCCTTAAATACATTGGCGAAACAGAGCTGTTACAATATATTTTCCAGGAATACAATAGGTTTCAGCCGGTATGTATAAAACCGGCATGCATCTTTTATTCAGTATTTTAAGTGAACAAACCTTTTAATTGCCAAATATAAAAAGTGGCTGCTATGATATAAACAGGGTTATAATTCTTGTGTTTTGAGGAATAAATTAAAATATATGTCTTATTTTTGCGCCTCAGGATATGCATCAGTCTTTTAAATACTTTTTTATGGTTACCCTTTTGCTGACGTTTTTATATAACGCCAGCGGGATCGGTGTATGCATAGACCATGCTGCCCATAAAATTGAGCAGGCCAAAGGCTCCAAAAGCCAAAAGACTGAAAAGGGGTTTGTCTTTTCTCAGGATGATGACTGCCAGTGTGCCCTCCATATGAGCATGAACCATATGCTTCTTCCGGAGCCTGTAACGGTAGAAATGCCCGAAGACCTTAACTCTGTTGCGGAGATCCCTCATTCCAAAGCCATTACTTACCGCTGCCTGCTGGACTATTTCAGTTCCCGGGCACCGCCGGCCGGTGACTATTCTGTTGCCTAATACTTCATTAAGCATTTTACAACCTTCATCATAAGAGGCACGGTTTAGTGGCTCTTCATACCAACTTCTTTTAACGGACGGCATTGCTGTATCGGCTCTGTCATTATTGATTCAATGAAAAATATTCATCATCCGGGAATAGCATGGACTGTTTCCGGCCCAACTTTAAAGCCCTGCTTTTTAAGCCTTTTGCTGCTTTCTGCTGCCTGCAATGCCCAGAGAGCGGATACAGATTCCTCTTCTGTAGCCATACAGACGGTCGAGATCACCGGACGGAAATCTAAAAGCTATATTTCAGAGTACTCTTTCGCTGCTACCAAAACGGCAATGAAAAACATAGACCTTCCTTTAACCCTGAATACCGTGACCAAAGAGCTGATGCGGGACCGGCAAGCTTTCCAGCTCGGGGATGTCATGAAGAATGTGAGCGGCGTCTTACCATCAAGTTATTACAACCAGTACAGCATCCGGGGAATCAGCCAGAATGAAGAAGGCCAGATCATCAACGGAATGCGGACCCGCCAGAACTATTTTCTGCAGCCTATGACGGCCAATATCGAAAGAGTGGAGGTTTTTAAAGGGCCCGCGAGCATTACCATGTCCAGTGTGGATCCGGGCG
This sequence comes from Chryseobacterium camelliae, assembly GCF_002770595.1. NCBI lineage: Bacteria > Pseudomonadati > Bacteroidota > Flavobacteriia > Flavobacteriales > Weeksellaceae > Chryseobacterium > Chryseobacterium camelliae. Next base: position 64,201 of record NZ_CP022986.1, read on the forward strand.
GAACCATCAATATGGTTACCAAGAAACCACTGGCGCGTCCCCAGTACGAGATTGACCTCTCCGCCGGAAGCTTTAAAACGTACCGGGTAACCACAGACCTCACCGGGCCCCTCAACAGAAGCAAAACTTTATTGTACCGCTTCAATGGTGCCTATCAGGATGCCAGATCGTTCAGGGACCACGTCAATAACAACGGAATGATGATTTCGCCATCCATCAGTTTCATTCCCAACGAAAAAACTTCGGTAAATGTAGAGCTGATTTATAATGATCTTCATGGAAATCTGGACCGCGGGCAACCCATTTTCGGAGCAGTTGCCGGCAAGACCGATCTCAACAGTACCCCCAAAAGCCTGAACCTGGCAGCACCGGGTGACTTTTTTAAAACGAGGGAACTGATCATTATGGGGAGCCTGGCGCATCATTTTAATCGGCATATCAGTTTCAACGCCTCTTACATGAAGCAGTTCTGGAAGGAAAACCTGCAGGAACACCGCACGACCAATTCATTTGTACCGGACATCAATAACAACCCTGTTCCTTCATTAGCAATGATGCAGTTCATCCGGAGAAGGCAGAACTGGATGGTAGACAATATCAATGCCTATTTCAGCTTTAATTTTAGCACAGGAAAAGCGATGCATCAGATTCTGGCAGGGTACGACAGCCATATGTGGGAAAAGCGGAGCGGCGGGCAGCAGGATGCTGCACGCGGGTTTATGCTGAAAAACGGAGGAGTGGCCTCTGCGTATAATCCGGTGAAAGCCTCGGACTATGAAACGGTCAGCTACCATGGTGCATTGATCCCGAAAACCAATGTTGCTCCCTTTGACCTGAGTCCGGGAGCACAAAACCATCAGGGAAACGATTCCTATATCTTCAACGTTATGACCAGCCTGCCCACAGCGCTTACGACAACACAGGCCGCCTATGTGCAGCATCTGGTCAGCTGGGGGAAATTCAAGATGCTGTCCGGGCTGCGCCAGGAATGGTTCCGGGATATTACAAATTATAAAAATCCGGAAGAGACATCTTTCCGCAATTCGAAGCTTCTGTATAGGGTAGGTGTCACCTACAGCCTTACAAAAGACATCAACATTTACGGGACTTACCTTACGGGATATCAGCCTCAATCCAATACTGTGAGCTTAATGCCTAATACGGCCGGCTTTACAGGAAGTATTTCTGCTGCCAGGTTTAAGCCTTTAACATCTGATCTTAAAGAGGTTGGGGTAAAGGGGCGCCTGTTCGGGAAGATGCTGTTGAGCATGGCAATGTATGAAATCAACCAGAGAAATATCCTGATCAACGCCAACAATCCGGCAGAACCGGATGAACTGATCCAGCGGGGAGCCGACCGAAGCCGAGGTTTTGAAGCCGAAATTACCGGTTATATCCTGCCTCAGTGGCACATCTACGCAGGCTACAGCTATATTGATGCTAAAATCCTGCAGGATGCAGACCCTGGACTGGTGGGAGCAAGAAAGGAAAATACGTCCAAAAATTCCGTCAATCTCTGGAGCCGGTATAACTTTTCCTCAGTTCCTTTCCTGAAAAACTTCGGGATAGGAGCGGGCTTCCTGTATCAGAGCCCTAAAATCCCATGGTTTACCAGGAGTTTTGAGTTGCCGCCTTATGCCACGCTGGATGCTGCGGTTTATTACGCTCCGGTACAGTCACCCGTTCAGGTGGCACTGAATATCAACAACCTGACGAATGCCACCTATTGGATAGGGGCCCAGAATTACCTCCGGCTGTTTCCCGGAGCCCCGAGAAATTATTTAATCACCGCCACCTATAAATTTTAAATCATGAACCGATCTATTGTAAGACTCATCATCAGGAAGACCCGGCATGACCTGCTTAAATCCCGGCAGAACCGTCTGATTACCGTTACGGTCCTCTTATGCTGTATGCTCAGCACCGGTTTGGGACTCATGCAGTACCGGGATACCGCCTCACAGATCAACGGGTACCGCAAGCAGGTCCGTGAGCAGTGGGAACACCGTCCTGCCAAACATCCGCACCGGATGGCCCACTACGGTTACCTCGTTTTCCGGGCTGCACATCCGCTCAGTATTTTCGACAACGGACTGGATGATTACCTGGGAAATGTTATTTTCCTGGAAGCCCATAAGCAGAATACAGCCAATCTTTCGGAGGCCGGAAGTTCGGGGACGCTGGTTCGCTTCGGGACATTCAGCAGCGCTTTTATCCTCCAGTGCATCGTGCCGCTCATTATTGTTTTTCTCGGTTTCGGCCTTATTGCCAAAGAACGTGAAGATGCCACACTTAAGATCCTGAATGTGCAGGGTGCTACGGGAAGGCAGATCATTTGGGGCAAAACCATAGGGTTGTGGCAGTTTTCACTGTTTTTCCTGCTACCTGTTTTCCCGGCTGTATTCTTTGCAGCCGTCATTTCCGGCGCTGCCGAATGGACGGATATTGCCGGACGTTTGCTGGTTATCATCCCTGCGTATATGATCTATTACTTTTTCATCAGCACCCTGACCGTGCTTGTTTCTGCGTTCAGTAAAAGTTCATCATCGGCATTGGTTAGCCTGATCGGCTGCTGGCTGATCCTGGTGGTATTTCTTCCAAAGGGAATCCAGTTTGCGGCGCAGAATATATATCCTGCTCCGTCCCGGATTGCCTTTGAAACTAATCTTGAACAGGATATCCTGAAAGCAGGGGACAGCCATAACCCGGATGACCCGCATTTCAAAAAACTGAAAGATTCGCTTCTGCAATATTACCATGTGAAAAAGACCGAAGAGCTCCCGTTCAATTACAGCGGATTCGTCATGAAAGAGGGGGAGAAAATCAGTTCAGGAATTTACATCAGGCACCAGAACGAACTTCAGGAGATCTATAATCGCCAGCAACGTTTTTCAGACGCAAGTGCGCTGATCGATCCGCTGATGGCCATCAGGAATTTTTCGATGACGGCTGCAGGAACGGATTTCTTTTCCTATACCCGGTTCCAGCGGCAGGCAGAAGAATACCGGTACCAGATGGCGCAGGAGCTTAATGACCTCCAGATAGAGCACATCAGCAATATCAAACCCGAGAAAGGAGGTCCGCCGGCGATTGTGGGCGCTGACAGCTGGAAGAAATTTCCCGACTTCACCTATCGGTTTACTGCTTTAGGATTAAGCATCCGTGAACAGTGGCTTCCTCTCGCTGCTTTACTGTTCTGGTTAGCAGTAGGGATCTTAGCAATCGAATGGTCTGGACGTAACTTAAAATTGATCTAATGAATACTTATTTATACAAACAGTTTTACCGGAACAGAGCGTACATTACCGCATTGGTATTCCTTTGGCTGGCAGGAATAATGGCCATATATACCGGTAAAAAATTCCTGGAACGGAATCATGATATTATTGCCAAAAGTGAGGCATTCCAGAAGGAAAGCATCAGGAGAAACGTACAATACCATAAAGATGACCTGGGGCTCATCCTGTACTACGTTAAATTGAACCTCGTCAATAAAACTCCGCAACTGGCAGCACTGAATATCGGGATGCGGGATCTGAACCCATCCATCCAGGGCGTTACGATCAGGAATCTTGAAGAACAGCGGTATAATGCCGACTTCTATAATCCCTCCAATGCTGCAGCGGGTAACTTCGATTTCAGTTTTGTACTCGTTTTCCTTTTTCCGCTGATCATTGTTGCCTTTTGCTACAACCTGATCTCCGAGGAAGAGGAGAAAGGCACCTGGAAACTCCTGCATGTCCAGAGCAGCCGTCCGGGAAGGCTGATTGATGCTAAAATGCGGGTTCGTTTTATGGCAGTGACTGCCGTATATGTTGTCCTGCTTGTAATTGCAAAAACCTGGATCGGTATTCCGGCGGATCTTCCGTTTGCGGTATTCATGATATCCGGCTGGCTGTACATCATATTCTGGTTTATGCTGTGCCGCTGGATCATTGCATTCAGGAAATCTTCTGCACAGAATGCCCTGATCCTCCTTATCCTCTGGGTAACGATGAATTTCATTGTGCCTATGGCCGGAAATATGGTCATCCAGAAGATGTATCCTGTCCGGGAATCGCTTAAGGCCGTCATGCAGCAAAGGGAAGGTTACCACAATAAATGGGATGAGCCAAAACTGCCGACCATGAAGAAATTTTATCAAGCTTATCCTCAGTTCAGTAAGTTTACCGTTGAGGAAAACGATGCATTTACCTGGACCTGGTACTATGCCATGCAACATATGGGTGATATGGAAGCCTCATCATCCTCCCGTCAGTATGCCGAAAAGATGCAGAAACGGAACAATGCAGCTGTTTTTCTGGGCTATCTGTTCCCGAATATCCATACCCAGCTAACCGAAAGCCGCGTGGCAGGAACCGGCATGGATAATCACCTGGAATTTGCATCAGCCTTGAAAAAGTTCCATGAAAAAAAGAGGCTGTTCTTTTATCCGCTGATCTTTTCAGGCAAAAATGCAGAAGCTGTTAATTGGAACGACCAGGCGGTGGAATCTTTTGAGGATTTCCGCAACATCAGTCTGCTTCAGGTATTCCTGCCATATCTCGTCCTGATCATCTTATTATTCTCCCTTTCACAAATCAAATACAGAAAACTATGTTAAAGATTACCAACCTCCATAAGAAATACAATGATTTTACAGCGCTCCGGTCCCTGAACCTTGAAGTAGGGAAAGGAGAGATCTATGCGCTTCTGGGCCAGAACGGAGCGGGTAAAAGCACCACGATCAATATCCTGCTGGGCCTCTTAAAACCCACCTCAGGAGATGCATTTATCAATGGCGTTTCCGTTACAGGGTATCCTGACAGAGTTAAAAAGGACCTGGCCTATATTCCTGAGACCGTGCTTTTATATCCGAACCTCACAGGCCTGGAAAACCTGGATTTCTTTTCCCGGATTGCCGGCTTTGAATATTCACGGGAACAGCTTTCCGGTTTCCTGAACAGGACCGGGCTGCAGGAAACAGCCCATCATAAAATGCTGGGAGGGTATTCCAAAGGGATGCGCCAGAAGGTAGGTATTGCCATTGCGCTTGCCAAAGATGCTAAAGTACTGTTACTGGACGAGCCGACCAGCGGCCTGGATCCGATAGCGACAGCCGAATTCACTGAAATTGTCCGACAGCTCGGGCAACAGGGGAAAACGGTGCTGATGGCTACTCATGATATCTTTAATGCAGTAAGTGTTGCTTCAGCCATCGGCATCATGAAACAGGGTGTGCTGGTGCAGAATCTACCCTCGAAAGCCTTCACGGCTGAAGAGCTTCAGGAACTCTATCTTAAAACCATTTAAATTGTATCCTTTTTGATGCTGGCCTGCGGTTGTTTTACCGCAGGTTTTTTTTGGTCTGATCAGGCGTGAGCAGTTACATGAGAACTAAATGCGTTTAATAAAATGGTGCAAATAGAAGGGTTGCGGCAGGTAATTTGCTATTAAAAATGAAAATTATTCATCAAATCACCAAAATATTATCGTATGAATGCAAAAGTTTATCATTTGCTGATCGCTTCAGCAGTATTATTCACCGGTTGTTCAGACACCATGGAAGGCGGCGAGGACGGACCTGTACTTCCGCCGGTGGAAAACAATGCCGCCAATACCAATTACCAGCCTGCATTTCCGGGACAGACCCGTGCTAATGGCGTAAGGACATCTACGCCTTTTGTGAGTGAGGTGCTGACTTCATCTCTGTCTTCTCCCTGGGGAATCACCGCTTTGCCGGACGGCAGGCTCCTGATCACTGAGAAAGCAGGAACCATGCGCATCATGAGCACAACCGGAACCCTGAGCAATGCCATTACCGGCATCCCTGCCGTTAATTCAGGGGGGCAAGGCGGATTATTAGGCCTGTGCGTCGACCCTCAGTTTGCTTCCAACCGTATGGTGTACTGGGTATTCTCTGAAAATGTAAACGGAGGAAACCTGACTTCAGTAGCGAAAGGAAGGCTTTCCGATTCTGAGACCATGATTGAAAACCCTGTGGTTATTTACCGGGCAACGCCTTCCGCTAATGTGGGCAATCTGCACTATGGAGGAAGGATCCTGTTTGACAGCACCGGAAACCTTTTTGTAAGCACCGGGGAACGTTCAGATCTTTCCACCCGTCCTCTGGCTCAGTCGGTAACAGCCGCGGTAGGAAAAATCCTGCGCATTACCACTACCGGACAGCCGGCTCCAGGGAACCCTACATTTACCCAGTCGGGAGCATTGCCCGTGTTATACAGCATCGGTCACCGGAACCCACAGGGAATGGCTATTCATCCGCAGACCGGGGAATTGTGGCAGAGTGAGCACGGACCGAGAGGCGGAGATGAAATCAACCGTGTACAGGGAGGAGCCAATTACGGCTGGCCAACCATTACGTATGGCATAGAATACAGCGGTGCGGTAATCGGCGATGGGATCCAGCAGAAGCAGGGCATGGAGCAGCCGGTCTATTACTGGGACCCTGTGATTTCACCGAGCGGTATGACGTTCTACAGAGGAAATGCGATGCCGGAATGGCAGAATAACCTTTTTATAGCATCGTTAAGCGGAATGCACATTGCGAGGCTGGTCATAGAAAACAACAGGGTAGTAGGAGAGGAACGCCTTCTGGCAGGAGAGAACCAGCGGTTCAGGGATATTACCCAGGGAAAGGATAATGCATTGTATGCGGTAACGGATGGCGGAAAGCTGTACAGGATCCGTAAACAGTAGAATATTTGATATGTACATAAAAAATACCTGGTTTCTTCCAGGTATTTTTTTGATATTAATTGAATTTGAATTTCGCCCTGAATTCCAGCGGTGCCAGCTGGGTTTTCTTTTTGAAAAGAGTACTGAAAGACTGGGCATGCTCAAATCCCAGCAGATAAGCGATTTCACTTACTGACAGAGCAGTGGTGCACAGCTTTTCTTTGGCTTTGCTGATCAGCTTTTCATGGATATGCTGTTGCGTGTTCTGTCCGGTATGGATCCGCAACAGATCACTCAGGTAATTTGGCGAAAGCCCTATGGATTCTGCAACGTGCTGAACGGTTAGCAGTCCGGCATCCCTGTTCTTTTCCTGATCAAAATAATCATTCAGGAAGTGCTCAAATTTTACCAGAAGCTGGTGATTATGGTTTTTGCGGGTAATGAACTGACGCTCATAAAACCGTTTGGAATAATTGAGCAGCAATTCTATCTGTGAAACAATGATTTCCTGGGTATGCCGGTCGATATGCCCGCATTCCTTATCTATTTTATGCAGGATACCGATCAGGTCATTCTCTTCATCTTCAGACAAGTGGAGGGCTTCATTCACGGCATAGGAGAAAAACCCGTATCCGGATATGGTTTTGGCCAGAGGATGTGTCAGTAAAAAATCTTCATGAATGACCAGAAGGTAGCCTCTTCCGCAATCCATATGCTGCACATCCAAATACTGCACCTGATTGGGAGCGGTAAAACTCAAGACCCCTTTGTCATAATCATAATGCTGCTGCCCGTATTTGATTTTTCCGGTAGCTTCCCGTTTCAGCGCAATGCAGTAAAACCTGTTCACGAAACCTTTCCAGACGTCATCATCCAGGAAGATGCTCTCAGACAGGTCGATAACGCTCACCAGCGGATGTTTGGGTTCCGGTAAGGACAACAGGCGGTGGAAAGCGGAAAGGGAATGGATGGTATTCATAATAATTGTATGGTTAATAATCCAGCAGGCCCATACTGAACTCATCATACGGGGCACCGGTATCTGTTCCTAAAGGTACGATACTTTCCAGTTTCTGCATATCATTTTCGCTCATCTGAATAGAACAGGCTGCAATATTCTGCTCCAGGTATGTCCTGCGTTTCGTTCCTGGGATCGGGACAATGCCCTTATTCATGATCCAGGCTAAAGCCAGCTGGGAAGAGGTAACCTGTTTGTCTTTTGCCATGGCCTCAATGGCTTCCAGCAATTCTATGTTTTTATGGAAATGCTCTTCCTGAAAGCGGGGGATCCCTCTGCGGAAATCATTTTCCGGAAGATCATCAACAGAACGGATCTGCCCGGACAGAAATCCCCTCCCGAGAGGTGAATATGCCACAAAGCCGATTCCCAGCTCCTGAAGCGTAGTCAGGACACCTTTTTCTTCCACAGTCCTTTCAAACAGGGAATATTCACTCTGTACTGCTGTAACCGGATGTACGGTGTGGGCTCGCATGACGGTTTCAGACGATACTTCCGACAGCCCGATGTACTTTACCTTTCCTTCTTTCACCAGGTCGCTCATCGCTCCCACAGTTTCTTCAACCGGGATATTTTTATCCAGCCGGTGCATGTAATACAGGTCGATATAATCGGTTTTTAGGTTTTTAAGGGATCTTTCAACGGCCTTCTTTACATAAGCGCTGCTCCCATTGATCTTCCAGGTGATTTTGTCCTGGTCATCAATTTCCCAGCCGAACTTGGTGGCAATGATGTAGCGGTTACGGTTATTTCCAACTGCTTTGGCAATCAGCTGTTCATTTTTCAACGGTCCGTAAAGATCTGCGGTATCCAGAAAATTTCCTCCCAGTTCGAACGAGCGGTGGATGGTGGCAATGGCTTCATTTTCATCGGTTTTACCATAGGTGTCAGCTTCTTCAAAGCCGGTCATTCCCATGCAGCCTAAACCGATCTGCGGTATGTTAAGTCCCTGGCTGCCTAATTGAATTGGTTTCAGATTCATACTGTCATTTTTTATTGGTGTAAAATTCCGCAGAAATAGGGTAATTGCTGTATGCAAAACCAACAGGATTGAATGTAAATCCCTGATTTTTTTTAACAGCAGTTTTTTTTGAAAAACTTAGGGTTAATATTGATAACCTATTAGGGTGTTGGGGTTTAAAATCACAGGTCTTGAATGATGGGGCAATAATTACTGGAAGCCGGAATGCCCTTTTATTGAAAATCTATAATTATCTTAACCGATTCGGAAAGCTAGCATTATTTTTGATCCATATTCAAACCTTAAAGTGCGGCAGTTTTCTGTTTCTTATGGATAGAGACTACAGACGTACACGCGGAGATATATTCCTACATGAAAGAAATCAACAACATTCTTGAGGCTTATTCCAGAGCGGAATCGGCAGGTAAAAAATCAGCTTTGGCCACTGTGGTAAAAGTGGAAGGCTCATCGTACCGACAGCCCGGAGCCCGGATGCTGGTAACGGAAGACGGAGAACTTACGGGAGCCATCAGCGGAGGGTGCCTGGAAGGCGATGCGCTTAAAAAAGCTTTGCTGGCCATCAGTCAGCGGCAGAATAAGCTGGTAACCTATGATACGACTAATGAAGATGATGCCGAATTCGGCATACAGCTGGGCTGTAACGGAATTGTTCATATTCTGTTTGAATATATTGAGCCCTCAGAAGAAAATAATCCCGTCTATTTCCTGAAAAAGCTTCAGGAAAAACGCCAGGAAGCCATTCTCATCAACCTGTTTTCCATGAAAAGAGGAAATCCTCAGCCTGGAACCGTAGCATTTTCAAGAGAAAATGAGTTCACACTGAAAAGCCCTGGGTTTACAGTTCTTTCTCCTTACATTGAAGAAGCTTTTGATACAAAGGAATCTTCAGTAAGGACCGTAACTGTTAATGGTATTTCCTATGAAGCCCTGATCGAATATATAGCACCCAATATATCCCTGGTCATAGCCGGTGCCGGCAACGATGTTATTCCGCTGGTGGAAATGGCATCTATCCTGGGCTGGGAAGTGCATATCGGTGACGGAAGGACCACCCATGCCGTACAGCGCAGGTTTCCCGCAGCAAAGCAGGTAAGGACCGTTAAAGCTTCAGATTTCCTGGAAGGCATCGTTATTGATGACCTGACATTTTTTGTATTGATGACCCATAATTACCAGTATGACCTGACCCTTCTGGCAGCACTCCTTGAACAGGGATGCCGGTATATCGGTGTGCTGGGACCTAAAACAAAACTTGAACGAATGATTAAGGATATTGAAAATGAACATCTTACCCTTCAGGAGGAACAGCTGGACAGTATCTATGGTCCTGTAGGGCTGGATACCGGTGCTGAAACAGCAGAGGAAATAGCTGTTTCGGTCGTTTCCGAGATCATGGCCGTGCTTAACGGCAGGAAAGGGACCTCACTGAAGTACAGGGCCGGTAAAATCCATACCGGGATTAATCAAACTTTAAATACCGAAGTATGATACAGGATCGCTTTGGACGCATACATGACTACCTCAGGATCTCACTGACCGATCATTGTAACCTCCGGTGCTTTTACTGCATGCCGGAAGAGAAATATGCTTTTGCACCGGCTTCCCGGCTGATGCAGGCAGAAGAAATCAATACCTTGGCAAAGGTATTTGTATCACAGGGCGTTAAAAAGATTCGGTTGACCGGTGGCGAGCCGCTGGTTCGTAAAGATGCTCCTGAAATCATAGAATCCCTGGGTAAACTTGGTATCAAGCTTGCCATTACCACCAATGGGATACGGATCGATGAAATGATGGATGAATTGATTCAGGCCAATGTAACAGCAATGAACATCAGCCTGGATACCCTGGAGCGGGAAAAGTTCCTGAAAATAACCAGAAGGGACCTTTTTGACCGTGTTAAACGGAATATAGATCTTGCGTTGCAGCATCACGTAAAGCTTAAAATCAATGTGGTTGTTATGAAAGGGCTCAACGATAATGAGATTCTTGATTTCATTGAACTGACCCGGGATAACCGCCTTGAGGTCAGGTTCATTGAGTTTATGCCTTTCAGTGGAAACCGTTGGACGAGCAATCAGGTGGTTACCTTGCAGGAGATTCTTCTCAAAGCCGCCGGGCAGTATGAGATCATCCCTTTGCCACAGGAGCTCAATGATACTTCCAAAAAGTACAAAGTTCCGGGATATACCGGATCTTTTGCCGTGATCAGTACCATGAGTGAACCTTTCTGCGGAACCTGCAACCGTATGCGCCTCACTGCGGACGGCAAGCTTAAAAACTGCCTCTTCTCCAAAAATGAAACAGATTTGTTGACGGCATTACGCAGAGGAGAAGAAATACTTCCCCTGATCCGGCAGAATATCAATGAAAAAGCTAAAGCCCTGGGAGGACAGTTCAGCGGTGTCTTTGAAAATATAGACACGGCTGCCCTTGAGAACCGGAGCATGATAACCATAGGAGGATGAAACAGAAAACAACAGGCATCATAATCCTGGCCGCAGGAAGTTCTTCGCGGCTGGGCCAACCGAAACAGTTCCTGCAATTCAACGGGAAAACACTGCTCTTCCATACCGCGGAGCAGGCACTTAAAATAACCGATCACGTGATCGTAGTATCCGGCGCGGAGCCTATAGGCATTGAAAAACAACTGAATTCAGTGGTCAATATCAACAATGAAAACTGGGAAAAGGGCATGGGATCTTCACTCCGAAAAGGCCTGAAAGAAATGCTCCTGCTGCATCCCGGGCTCGACAATTGTATCGTTACCGTCTGTGATCAGCCGTTCATCGATTCATCTGTTTTCCAAAGCCTGATTGACCAACAGGAAGCATCAGGAAAAGGAATCGTAGCTTCTGCTTATGCAGCAATTTCCGGTGTACCGGTACTGTTTACATCCGGATATTTCGGTGATCTGCTGAGCTTACCGGATACCGGAGGAGCCAAAATGCTGATCAGCACCTATCAGCATGACGCAGCTGAGATTCCATTCGAAAAAGGAGCGATTGATATCGATACGATGGAAGATTACCAAAAACTAACCGAAGGCCTATGATTTCAGTACAAGAAGCAAAGGATATTATTTCAGCGTCTGTTCCGATGCCGAAGACAAAGATGCTTAACCTCTATGAAGCTGCCGGAAAAGTGGTTTCAAAAGCTGTAACAGCCACCACAAATATCCCGAACTTCAGCCAGTCTTCCATGGATGGCTACGCCATTCGGTATGAAGATAAAGATCTTATTTTATCTGTTGTCGGCGAAATGGCTGCCGGAACTTCCCGTCAGCTCGTTATTAAGCCGGGGCATGCTACCCGTGTATTTACCGGGGCACCATTGCCCGACGGAGCGGATACCGTGGTCATGCAGGAAAAAGTTCAGCGTTCAGGGAATACTTTATCTGTTCAGGATGAGCGTCTTACGGAGGGTTTGAATGTGCGTGCGAAAGGTTCAGAAATAAAGCAAGGTGAAACGGCAATGCTGCCGGGTACCTTGCTTACCCCTGCGGCTATCGGTTTCCTGGCAGGGATAGGCTGTAGTGAAGTAGAAGTCTACAGCCCGCCTGATGTTACGATAATCCTGACCGGAAATGAATTGCAGCAGCCCGGAAACCCGCTGCGCTTCGGACAGGTATATGAGGCGAATTCCTTCCAGCTCAAAGCAGCCCTTTATCAGGCCGGGATTGTCAATATACAGGTGAGGACCGCCGAAGATGATCCGAAAAAGTTACAGGAAGTTTTATCTGCTGCTTTAGCAGAAAGTGACCTGGTGCTGCTGAACGGCGGCGTTAGTGTCGGGGATTATGATTTCGTGGTTCAGGCTGCGGAAGCCTGCGGGGTTACAAAAAGAATCCATAAAATCAGGCAGAAACCTGGGAAACCGTTGTTTTTCGGTATTTCAGGAGAAAAACTGGTATTTGGGCTTCCGGGAAATCCTTCTTCATCACTTACGTGTTTTTATGAATATGTTCTGCCTGCACTGGAACAGTGGATGCATCAGGAACATCGCATCAGGAATACCAAGGCAACCATTACGCATGAGTATGCCAAACCAACAGGCCTTACTCATTTCTTAAAGGCATTTTATGAAAATGGAAGCGTAACTCCACTGCACGCTCAGGAGTCCTTCAGGCTGCATTCATTTGCAACGGCCAACTGTTTTATTGTTCTGCCTGAAGAATCGACAGGATGTCTGACAGATGATCTGGTAGAGGTTCATTTACTTCCTGTATAGCATGAAGTAATTTATAATAACTATTTATTATAAAATAATTTATAAAATTTATATAAAATTTAATTAAAGTATGCCGGTAGAATTATTTTATGGTATTTTATTTTTTGTCGCGTTCTTTTATGCTGCGGTAGGCCACGGTGGAGCGAGTGGTTATCTCGCATTAATGGCTTTGTACGGCGTAGCTCCGGAAGAGATGAAACCGACGGCGCTGATGCTTAACCTTTTCGTATCATTAACCTCTTTTATCCAGTACTACCGCGGAGGATACTTCCTTAAAAAACTTTTTATCCCCATTGCGGTGGCTTCGGTTCCTCTGGCATTTATCGGAGGGATGATTACGGTAGAAGAAAATATGTATAAAAGAATTTTGGGAATCCTGCTGCTTTTCCCGGTGTTCAGGTTCTTCTTTTTCCGGAATGTGGAAGACAGTGACCTTAAAGATCATAACCTTGTTATTGCAGTTATTACCGGAGGAATCATCGGTTTTTTGTCTGGCATGATCGGTATCGGAGGCGGTATCATCCTTTCTCCTGTATTGCTGCTGTTGCAGTGGACCAACCAGAAACAGACCGCGGCCATCAGTGCTGCATTTATATTCGTCAATTCACTGGCAGGACTGGGCGGGATGCTGACCCAGGGCATCAGCTTTACCGGCAATATGCTGATGTATATTGCGGTGGCCTTTACCGGCGGATTGCTCGGAGCATACTTTGGAGCTAAGCAATTCAATCAGAACGTATTGAAATACATTCTCGCTGTTGTGCTCCTGATGGCTTCTTATAAACTTTTATTTACCAAAGCTTAATGAAAACAATGAAAATTTTTACCGTGATCATGCTGTTGTTCGCCTCTTTGGCCAACGCGCAGCATACGGAAACTATACAGGTAACCGGAGCAATCAAAGAACCGTTTATCGTTACGGAGAAAAGCCTTTCAGAGCTTCCGGTACATTCGCAGGACAGTCTGGTGATCCTGAACCATGCTATGAAATATAAAAGCACGCTCAGGAAACTTAAGGGAGTGCTGTTGAAAGATATTCTGGCTAAAGCTCAGTTTAAAACTGCATCCCCGAAAGAACTGAGTACGTTTTATCTTATCTGTAAGGCAAAAGATGGCTATCAGGTTGTATATTCGTGGAATGAATTGTTTAACGGCGAAACAGGGGATAAGACCATGATCATCACACAGGCGGAAGGAAGTCCGAAGGAAGGCTTTGCGCTGGTAACTCCCACAGACCGGGCGACAGGCAGGAGGTATGTGAAAAATCTTTCGGAAATCATCATTCATCAAATACACTAATATGGAAATCAGGATTATTGCTTTTGGGCAGATTGCCGAGATCACAGGAACAGAAATCCTTACGGATGCCCCTGATATTTCAGCTTTGAGAAAGGAGCTGAAAGAACGCTTTCCGGAACTGGAACACAAGAAGTTTGCAGTAGCCGTCAATAAGAAAATTACAGAAGAAAACCTGGCATTGCAGGAAGGGGATACCGTTGCGCTGATGCCGCCCTATTCAGGAGGATAATATGACTACAGATAATGAACGATATGCATGCCACTATTCGCTCCGTGATTTTGGAGTGGAAGGCCAGCAAAAGCTTCTTGAAGCCAGGGTGCTTGTGATAGGAGCCGGAGGCCTTGGCTGTCCGGTGCTCCAGTACCTTGCTGCGGCCGGAACAGGAACTTTAGGCATTATTGACCACGATACCGTTTCGCTCAGTAATTTACAGCGACAGACCCTTTATACAACTGATGATATAGGGTTTTTAAAGGTAGAATGTGCCGCGGAACGCCTCAGAAAACTGAATCCTGAAATATCAATAATCACGTATCCTGTGGAACTCACGTCCGGAAATGCCTGGGAAATGATTGCAGGGTATGATATGGTTGTAGACTGTACGGATAATTTCTCTTCCAGGTACCTGATCAACGATGCCTGCGTCTTACTGGATAAGCCTTTGATTTTCGGGGCGGTATACCGGTATGAAGGTCAGGTAGCTGTTTTCAATGTAACAGGCGACAGCAGCAGCAAACTAAACTACCGCCACCTGTTTCCGGAGCCACCTGCACCTGATGAAATCCCGGACTGCAATGAAGCCGGCGTACTCGGGGTCCTGCCCGGAATGATCGGAATGATGCAGGCTACTGAAGTGATCAAGCTTATTACAGGAATCGGGAAAGTCCTGAGGGGTAAACTGATGACTTTCAGCATGCTTACCTATGATAGTTTCACTGTCGACATTACGGATGAGAAGCCGGTTTCCCATCTGATCCCGGAAGACAGGCAGGAACTCGAAAAAACGTATTACAGCCTGATTTGCAGCTTTTCAACCCACGGGATTGAAGAGCTGGATCCCGCAGAATTTTATAAAAGGATTTCAGAAGAAAAAAGCCTCATAATAGATGTCCGGGAAGAGGGAGAAAGTCCGGCAGCGGATTTCCCCCATCAATCAGTTCCCCTGTCGCGACTCACCGAAAGCCTTTCAAAATTCAATCAGGAAAACATCATCCTTTTCTGCCAGAGCGGAAAACGGAGCCTGAAAGCGGCCGGGATTTTGATGCATCATTTCGGAACTGAAAAAAAGATCAGCCACCTCAGAAACGGAATCAAGGCTTTACAGAATATCTCATTATGAAGAAAGAAATAACAAATATTTTTATCCAGGGTGCCATCAGCCCGCAATTGATCTCAGAAAGCATTGCCAAGCACTCGGTGAAAAAAAATATCGGTGCCCACAGCATTTTCCTGGGCCAGATCCGGGAGGATGTCATCGACAACAGGGTGGTAAAGGCTATTGAGTATACAGCCTATGAGGAAATGGCCCTGGAGAGGATGCGTGACATACGGGAAGATATCTTTTCCAGATACGAGCTGACCTGCATTCACGTCTACCACAGCCTCGGAACCATACATGCCGGTGAAATCTGCCTGTTTGTATTCACCTCTTCAAAACACAGGAAGATGGCGATGGATGCCTGTGATGAGCTCGTAGAACGCATCAAATCTGAACTCCAGGTCTGGGGAAAGGAAATTTTTAATGACGAAACCCATCAGTGGAAAGTAAATAATTGATATGGTTGATATTACACATAAAACATCTACACTTCGGAAAGCCATTGCAACAGCAACGGTAAAAACATCATCTGCTTCAACCATAGAAGCGATCGAACAGAGGAAAGTCCCGAAAGGAGACATCTTTGAATTTTCAAGGGCTGCCGCACTGTTTGCCGTGAAAAAAACCAGTGATGTCATCCCGGACTGCCATCCGCTGCCTGTTGAGTTCACAGCCATTACCTATGCCATAGAAAACCTGTCGGTCATCATTACCGTTGAAGTCAATACCATTTATAAGACCGGCGTAGAAGTGGAAGCGATGCATGGCGCATCTGTTGCCGCATTGGTGATGTATGATATGCTGAAGCCGATCGATAAAAAAGTGGAGATAGAGAACATAAGGCTGCAGGAGAAGCAGGGCGGAAAATCTTCAGACCCGAAAAACCTGGGTTCCGGACTGAAAGCAGCCGTCATTGTTTGTTCAGACAGTGTTTATCAGGGCAATAAAGAGGATACTTCAGGGAAAGCTATTCTTGCAGCTCTTGAAAAGCATGGCGTTACCCATGCTGATTACCAGGTAATTCCGGATGATCTTGAGACTATACAGTCTGTTGTGAGACAAAGTAAAGAAAACCACATCGATATGCTGATCTTTACCGGAGGAACGGGACTTTCCCCAAGAGACGTAACGCCGGAAGCAGTCGAGCCTTTCATCGACCGGGAAATCCCGGGTGTTATGGAAACTGCTAGGAACTATGGTCAGCAGCGCATTAAGACGGCTATGCTCTCCCGCGGTATAGCAGGCTTTTCCGAAAATACCCTGATCCTAACCCTTCCCGGATCGAGAAAAGCTGTAGAGGAGAATATGGAAGCACTATTCCCACAGATCCTTCATGTATTCGAGCTGAATGACCAGTATAAACATTAATCTGATTTTAATTTACATGGAATTAAGTATTATTTTTCTTTGTTCTAAATTAATATTTTGATTTTATGATGATATCTTTGGTTAATTTCATACTGAATTAATCTGATCTGCTTAACCGCTGTATAGTACTCATACTGTCTCTGAAGCATGATTAACGTGATATAGCCCCGGTAGACGGGGTGTTTTTTTGTTTAAGCCGTCCTTCTCAGTATTTTTTTTCCATCATAACGGTTCTTTTTTTGTATCGTAACAGGAACACCAAATAACAACGCTATGACCCATAACGAAAAACAATCTATTGTACTTAAGGTAAACGGACAGGATTACCGCCTTGAAGTTTTGCCCTGGGTATCGCTTCTTGATGCCCTCCGGGAAAGGATACACCTGACCGGAACGAAGAAAGGCTGTGATCATGGCCAGTGTGGGGCCTGCACGGTTCTGGTAGACGGAAAGCGCGTCCTGAGCTGCCTCAATCTCGCTGTTATGAGAGACGGCGCAGAAATCACAACCATAGAAGGTATTGCCGACGGAGATAATCTACATCCTGTACAGCAGGCATTTATAGACCATGATGCATTCCAGTGCGGATACTGCACGCCGGGACAGATTTGCAGCGCCGTAGGTATGCTGAACGAAGGCAGAGCCGAGACCAGGGAAGACGTTCAGGAACTGATGAGTGGAAATCTCTGCCGCTGCGGTGCCAGCAGGGGAATTATCAATGCAATTATGGACGTAAAACAGAACTACGCATGAACAATTTCTCATATACCAAAGCCGGTGACATCGGGCAGGCTGTTGACTTAACGAATAACAATGCCGGAAATAAAATCGTTGCGGGAGGAACCAATATTCTTGACCTCCTGAAATATTTTGTGACAGAGGCAGAGACTGTTGTAGATATCAACAGAATTGAAGGACTTAATGGTCTTACAGAACATCCTGAAGGCGGAGTGCGCCTGGGAGCATTGATGACCAATGCGGATACAGCTTATCATCCCGTTATAGAACAGAGATATCCGCTTTTATCCAAAGCCATCCTGGCTGGTGCTTCCGCACAGATCAGGAATATGGCTACCAACGGAGGGAACCTCCTGCAAAAAACCCGTTGTTACTATTTTTATGATCCTGTCACCCCATGCAATAAACGCGTGCCGGGTTCCGGATGTTCAGCCAAAGAAGGTTACAACCGGATCCATGCTGTTTTAGGACATAGTGAAAATTGTATCGCCGTTTTTCCGTCGGATATGTGTGTAGCACTGGCTGCACTGGACGCTATAGTACATATTTCCGGTCCGGAAGGAGACCGGGAAATCCAGTTTGCGGATTTCCACAGGTTGCCGGGAGATACACCCGAAATTGACAACAATCTGAAACAGGGAGAGATCATTACAGGAATTACGCTGCCTGCTGAAACTTTTTCAGAGCATTATTCTTACCTGAAACTAAGGGACAGGAGTTCATATTCTTTTGCTCTGGTTTCCGTCGCAACAGCATTTACCCTTGAAAATGATCTTATCAAAGAAGTTAGGATAGCCCTTGGAGGAGTATCGCATAAGCCATGGAGGGTGAAAGAGGCTGAACAGTTCCTGACAGGTAAAGCACCGTCAGAAGAAAACTTTGCACAGGCTGCTGATATTATTCTGCAGGGAGCGAGCGGGTTTAAACACAATGAATTCAAAATAGGTCTGGCTAAAAAGGCGATTATCCGTAATGCTGCAATGGCTTTACATCCGGAATCCCAGAGACCCGGTGCCAAACCATCTTTATAACTATTTAATCTAAATGACAAGAATATGGAAAAAGCACCATCGATAGGAACTCCGGTAAGCCGTCTTGAAGGGCGGCTGAAAGTGACGGGTACAGCCAAATATGCCGGTGAATATGATGCTCCGGAACTGTTGTACGGATATGTTGTCAACAGTACCGTTACGAAAGGAAAAATAAAATCAATACATACCTCTGAAGTCGAAAAAATGGATGGGGTCATCAAAGTGTTTACTCATGATAACCGTCCTTCAACCGCGTGGTTCGATTTTCAGTATGCGGATATGGATGCGCCTCCCGGAACTGTTTTTAAACCTCTGAAAGATAATATTGTCCGTTATAACGGACAGCCCATTGCCCTGGTAGTAGCCGAAACTTTTGAAATGGCCCGCTATGCAGCGACGAAACTGGGGATAGAATATGAAGAGGAAACTTTTGAAACCGATCTGGAAGCCAACCTGGAAAAATCTAAAGATCCTAAAAAAGGCATGGCCTCACTGCTGAAACCACCGCCGCCATCGCCCACCGGCGATTTTGATAAGGCATATCAGGATTCATTCATAAAAACTGACAGTATGTTCAGTCACGGTACCGAACATCATAATCCCATGGAGATGTATGCCAGTACTGTTATTTACGAAGGAAAAGGTAAGCTGAAAATCTATGACAAGACTCAGGGAACGATCAATTCCCAGATGTATGTGGCGAATGTTTTCGGTCTTAAAATGAAAAATGTGCAGGTTATTTCCCCATTTGTCGGAGGAGGGTTCGGTTCAGGATTACGTCCTCAGCATCAGCTGTTCATGGCGGTGATGGCATCATTGGACCTTGAAAAGAATGTGCGTGTGACCCTTGACAGGAAACAGATGTACATGATCGGGCACAGGCCGCCGACTTTACAGCATACCCGTTTCGGAGCCGACAAAGACGGAAAGGTTAATGCCATTTACCATAAAGCCACCGGAGAAACTTCCAGGTTTGAAGATTATGTGGAAATTGTAGTTAACTGGGCCAATATGCTGTATCCTGCGGAAAATACGTTGCTGGAGCATCAGCTGGTTCCGCTCGACGTCTATACACCTCTGGATATGAGAGCACCCGGCGGCAGCACAGGAATGCATGCTATTGAAGTAACGATGGATGAGATTGCTTATCAGCTGAACATCGATCCTGTAGAACTTAGGCTTATCAATTATTCAGAAATTGATAAAAGCAGCGATAAGGAATATTCAAGCAAGCAATTACGGGAATGTTACCTGAAGGGTGCGGAGCAGTTCGGATGGAGCCAGAGGAATCCTGAACCGAGAAGTATGAAGAGAGGCCATAAACTCGTCGGATACGGAATGGCTACCGGAATGTGGGATGCCAACCGGATGCTGGGCCGCGCGGAAGCGATCCTGAAACCAGACGGAACCGTAGAAATAAAAAATGCCGTTACCGATATCGGAACCGGTACGCTGACGGTGATGACCCAGATTGCAGCAGATGAGCTCGGTCTTCCTATAGAGGCCGTCACCTTTTCGTATGCCGATAGCAAAATGCCATTTGCACCGATACAAGGAGGCTCGTTTACTACCGCTACGGTTGGGCCTGCCGTTCAGGAAGCCTGTCAGGCACTGAATAAGAAGCTGTTCAAAAAAGCGAGGGCAATGGACGATTCAGTATTAAAAGATGCCAAGCTGAAAGATGTCGATTTCAAAGACGGATTCATCCTGTTAAGGAGTGACCATGCAAAAAGGATCAGCATTAAAGATGTTCTGGCAGCAAATAATCATGAACCGATTAAAGTTAAAAGTACGGCAATGCCCAATCCGCTTACGTATGGAAAGAAGGCAAGAGCTGTCCATAGTGCTGTTTTTGTGGAAGTAGAGGTGGATGAGGAACTGGGAATGATTGAAGTAAAAAGAGCCCTGACTGCCGTAGCGGCAGGAAGAATCATCAATCCTAAAACGGCGGAAAGCCAGGTATTGGGAGGCATGATCTGGGGACTCAGCAAAGCCCTGCACGAGGAAACCATCCTGGATGACCGGCTTGGAAAATACATGAACCAGAACCTTGCTGAATATCATATTCCGGTTCATGCGGATGTGCATGATCTGCAGGTGCTTTTCGTTGAAGAAAATGATCAGTTTGTTAATGATCTCGGTGTAAAGGGAGTAGGGGAAATCGGTGGAGTAGGCATGCCGCCTGCGGTAACCAATGCGATTTATCATGCTACGGGAAAAAGGATTTATGACCTTCCCATACATTTTGATAAATTACTTTAAATAAGATATCTGACAGAATCCTGCTTTTACAGCAGGATTTTTTATGCCCGTAATTTTTCAATCAGTTCCCTGACTTTTACAGATGCCTGCCGGATATCGGATGCTGTATTGAATTTCCCCAAACTGAACCGTATAGAACTCAGTGCCTCTTCGTCATTCAGGCCCATCGCCTTCAGGACATGGGACGGGCGGCTGGTGATGGACGAGCATGCGGAGCCGTTGGAAACCGAAATGTGTTGCAGCCTCATAATCATTTGTTCCGCATTTACACCGGGAAAGCAAATATTAGAAGTTGTATATAGCCTGTGTTCATGAGATCCGTTGATAAAAGCTCCGTCTATGCTGAGCAGTTCTTTTTCAAGCATATCCCGAAGCTCACTGATTCTGGCTGCATCAGCCTCCATTTCAAGCTTAGCAATTTCACAGGCCTTTCCCAATCCGATAATTCCGGGCACATTCAGTGTTCCGCTCCGCCTGTTTTTCTGCTGCCCGCCCCCCAGGATCTGCGGATGTAATTTGATCTTTGCATCCCTGGAGACATACAGCGCTCCGGAACCTTTCGGGCCATAAAACTTATGGGCTGAAAACGGCATCAGATCGATCCCCAGAGCAGATACATCCACAGGTATTTTACCTACTGCCTGCGTAGCATCACATAAAAGGAATGCGCCTTTTTCATGGGCTATTGAACTGATTTGCTGTATATCCTGAATGATCCCGGTTTCATTGTTAACCAGCATCACACAGACCACTAAAGTTTCATCAGTAACGGCCTCCCTCAGGATCTCGGGATTGACGAGTCCGCTTTCCTCAACGTTGACCATGCTTAAGGTATAGCCATTACTTTCAAGGTTCCGGCAGGTGTCGAGAACAGCTTTGTGCTCGGTGGATACGGTCACAATATGCTTCCTTTTTGAATGATCAAGGCCTGAAATAGTCAGATTAATAGCTTCGGTAGCTCCGGAGGTAAAAATATATTCCTCAGGTTTCCCGCCGGTAAGCTCAGCTATATTCCATACAGCTTCTTCAACATGCTCCTGCACAGTTATTCCTGACAGGTGACTGCTGCCTGCATTTTCATAATACATTGTGAAAAAAGGAATGATGGCCTGCAGCACACGGTCATCCATTCGGGTGGTAGCATTATTATCAAGATAAATTTTTTCCGGGCTCAATGGTGGTTTTTTTGGTGATTAGAATATATTAATGTCTCATGCAATAGGAAGTAACGTCAGTTCAGCCTTTTGTCATCAATGGCAAGTACCCATTCATGGCGCTTGCATCTGGGACAGCGGTTTTTACCACGTTCCAGTTGGGAGGGTCTGGCGCAATAGGAGCATGCGTATACATCCGGTTCATCAATAACCGTTAGTTTTTTAGCATATAGTTTAGGCTGTACAGGAAGGCCGTAGCCTACCTCTTCATCATGGTAATAATAAAAACTGATGTTCCCGGTGGTTTCTAAGATCGCGGTCTTTACCTGTCCTACATGGGCAATGCTCTGCTGGCGCATCTCTGAGAAAAACTCATCTTTGGCGAAAGTATGGTCACCGCTTTCCTTCAGTAAGAATTCCCCGTTTTCAATAACGTAAATCGGATCCCCCTCAACAATGCTTTCAAAGAATTCGCTTTTGCCAGCAAAAAAAGTAATCACCCGGTACAGAAGGATAATGGTTACAAAAACAACAACAGCCTGGAGGATGGAGGTTTCTTTATTGAACATAGGATCGCCGGCTGCGGAACCTAGACCGATGATGATGGCCACCTCAAATAAAGAGAGCTGCCGCACGCCTTTCTTGCCAGACAGCCGCAGCACGATTAAAACTATACTGAACATGATTAAGGTCCGTACTATAATTTCAATGGCAAAATCGAAATTCAGGTCACCGATGAAAACATCATCCCATTTCATATTTTCTTGTTTTTTAAAGTACAGAACTTTGAATTCTGACTTGATGCAATGCTTCTTTACATTACAATATATATGCCGGCAGCTTTTTCAGAATTTACTGCGCAATACAGGGAAAACAGGGTTATGAGCTGTCCGGATAGAAGTCCGAAATCGGGCTTGTAATGACCCTGCAACAGACCGGACGATTCTCCTGTAATGTTTTTTGAATAGGACCTGGTTTGAGGCATAGTTTTTGGTTACAACATGATGATTTTCCTGATCCGGATCATAAAACTGAATGCCGGATTTGGTATAAACACAGTAAAAATTGACCATATTGAATACTTCACAAACCAATTTCCATGAATTTTCGGGGGGGCAGGGAGACAGGAATCTGGATCTGTATATCCAGGCTCTCAATTCAGCTAATTCCGGAATTATCATTACGGATAATAAACAGCCGGACAATCCCATCGTATACTGTAACCGTGCTTTCGAAACCATTACCGGTTATTCAAGGAATGAAATCATCGGGCATAACTGCCGTTTCCTACAGGCGCAGGACAGGGCCCAGCCGGAACGCAAATTGTTGAGCGATTGTATAGAACAGGGACTGGACTGCAAGGTTGAGATGCGTAACTACAAGAAAAACGGGGATTTGTTCTGGAATGAGCTGTATCTTTCTCCCGTAAAGAACAGTGAGGGAGAAATTACCCATTTTATAGGCGTTCAGAATGATGTTACGGCACGCAAAAAAGCTGAACATGACCTTATTGAAGAGAAAGCGTCGGTTGAACAAAAAATTCAGGAAAGAACTAAGGAACTGAGGGAAAACCAGGTGTTCCTGTCCAGCATCATCCAGACCGTAAGGGAAAGTTTACTCGTCCTTGATCCGGATTTCACGGTCCTGAGTGCAAACGGCCATTTCCTGAAGACCTTTAAGGTGTCAGCGGAAGAAACCGTAGGCAAGGTACTGTATGAACTTGGAAACCATCAGTGGGATATCGATCTGCTGAAAGAACTCCTCGTTAAAATACTCCCCACCAACAACCCGGTTATTGATTTTGAAGTAGAGCATAATTTCCCGCATATTGGCAAAAAGCTCATGCTGCTTAATGCTTACCGGATTGAGCATGACGGACAGTATAAAGACAGGATATTACTGGCGATAGAGGATATTACGGACCGGCGCGAAATAGAGCGGCGTAAAGATGACTTCCTATCCATTGCGAGTCATGAACTTAAAACGCCGCTTACCACTATCAAAGGCCTGGTACAGCTTCTGCAGCGAATGCAGGATGGCGGGATCACAGAAAAATACAAGGCGACTTTAACGAAAGTGTCTGTCTATGTAGACCGGCTTAACAACCTCATCTCTGAACTGCTGGATACCTCCAGGATACAATCCGGAAACATTGAACTGCATATCGAGCCGTTTGATATTGATCATTTAGTTAAGGATACGGTAGATAACATTGCGCTGACTGTTCCTGGTTATGAAATCAGTGTTTCAGGTAAGTCGGGAGCCATTATCAGCGGTGATGAATCCCAGATTTCCCAGGTGGTTAATAACCTCGTTTCCAATGCTATTAAATATTCTCCCGGATCTAAGAAAATAGAAATCCACATAGCCAGGATCAGCAACTTTGTTAAAGTTTCAATCAGGGACTTCGGCATGGGCATCAGTGCACAGGACAAACCAAGAATTTTTGAGCGCTTTTACCGGGCAGGGGATATCCAGAAGAAATTTCCGGGAATGGGGATAGGACTCTATATCAGTCACGAAATCATTGCCAACCACGATGGGACCCTGTGGGTGGAAAGTGAAGTGGGAGAAGGTTCAACATTCAGTTTTACATTACCGATAAGCAAAAAATAAATATGGAGGCTAAAAAAATTATGGTTTGCGATGATGACCAGGGAGTGCTGGACGTTATTGAAATGATGCTTGATTCCAGCGGCTACACTGCTTTTACGGAGATCAACAGTACCAACCTTATTTCTGAAATTAAAAAAAATGAGCCTGATCTGATCCTTTTGGATCTCTGGATGCCTGTATTATCCGGTGACCAGGTGGTAAGAGCGATCCGTGCGGATCAGAATATCAGCCATCTGCCGGTGATCATCCTTTCTGCCAGCAGGGACGGAGACGACATAGCAATGGAAGCCGGAGCAGATGCATTCCTCTCCAAACCTTTCGATATGGATGAACTGATTGATACTATTGAAGATTTATTGAAGAATAAAAAAGGAAGTATGAGTGTATAAATCGATTCTTGAAATTAATGTGCCCTGATAGATATACAGAAATGAATGAGCGTCACATGAAGATCAAAATATATAATCCTGCTTTACAGAATAAAGCAGGATATTTTTTGAATCTGTCTGAATCCAGGTTTTTGCTATCTGCCTGTGATGAAAGTCTATGCTTTCGCATTTAAATACAGATCAACAGGAAGCATGTCTCCTGAAATCATATCCACAATGCTGCAAAAGCAGCAATCAGTGCAGGAATCATCACCAGCGAGCCTATTTTAAGGAACTGCCAGGCGCTGATGGAATGCCCGTGCCTCCTCAGCTCGGTAAGCCATAGAATGGTCGCTAAAGATCCTGTAACAGAAAGATTAGGCCCAAGGTCTACCCCAATAAGGATGCAGCTTCTTACAATAGCAGGAAGATGTCCTGCGGAGGCTGTGCTGCCGGCAATAAGTCCTGCGGGCAGGTTATTGATCAGGTTACTGCCGAATGCAAGTGCGGAGCCGCTCACCCAGGCTGTAGTATCAGGCGATCTATGGGCATGATCAGCTAAAACATGGCTTAGAGAGCTGATCAGACCTGTGCTGTTCAGTGCTTCCACCAGCACAAACAGTCCGGCAACCAGCGGGAGCACTGCCCAGGAAATATGGCGGACCAGCCGTAATGGATTTTGCCTTGCCCCAATCGCTACAATCAGTGCGGTACCAACTCCCGCAATCGCTGTTGGCAGCCCGAGTTCCCAGTTCAGTGCTGATGCCGTGATCAGGATAATACTGGTAAGGATAATCCCGGCCATTGCAATACGCCCGCCTTTCTGCAAAGGCTTAATGCTGATATCGGTAGCGATAGGTTCACGAAGGTATTTACGTTGTGTCAGCAGGAGCATCAGAAACGTTATGGTCACAGCAAAAAAGGAAGGCAGAAGATAAGTACTGAGCCATGTCGCCAGGGTAGGCATATGGCTTCCGTAAATCACAAGATTGGCCGGGTTGGAAATCGGCAGGATAAAAGAAGCGGCATTGGCAATAAAAGCGCAGATCAGGAGATAGGGAAGAGGTTGTTTCACTTTGGCGCTGTGCATAGCCGCCGCAACTGCCGGAGTAAGCACCACTGCCGTGGCATCATTGGACATGAAAGTAGTCACGACCAGCCCAACAATATAGATCAGAATGAAAAGCTTAACCGCAGAACCTCCTGAAACCTTCGTCGCATGGGAAGCCAGCCAGTCGAAAAGCCCCTCCTGACGTGCAGCTTCTGCAAGCATCATCATCCCAATCAGAAAAAGATAAACATCCGTTCCTTTCATGACTCCGGTCCATGCATCAGACCATGAAATCAAGCCGAACAGCAGCATGAATAGAGCTCCGCTTACGGCCCAGACTGCTTCCGGAAGCCTGAACGGCCTGATGATGACGCCTGCTGTTGCCAATGCGGCAATGATGCAGATAAAAACAGTAGAATCCATTGGATGTTATTCTTTGATAAGTTGTTCTTCAGTAGTATGGCTGCATTCCCTGATCATGGTTTTTGAATAAAAGAGCCAGAGTGCAATAGAAACCAGGGCGAAACCGCCCAGGATAAGAAAGGCCGAACTGTAATCGATTTTTTGAGCAATCCATCCGCCAATCGCCGGGCTCAGTGATGCACCCAGTCCCTGAACCGTCATGACGGCTCCCTGTCCCACATTAATCCTTCCTGTTCCGTTTAGGATATGGGCAACAAGGCCGGGTACTGCAACACTTTGAAGTCCCGCACCGATACCGTCCAGAATCTGTACCGGATAGAGCCCTGCATGGCTGATCATATGGGAGGCGATAAAGCCTCTGAGCGGCAAAGCAATAAACGAAATAAGCATAACAAGCCAGTACCCTTTGCTTTCTGCCATTTTCATCGCCACAATAGAGGCTACAATCATGACCAGCTGTGCAATGATAACGGTAAGGGCTACAAACATAGAAGCGTTATCCTGCATCTTTTCAGCGGCAGCCATTCCGTAAAGCGGTAATAAGGCACCGTTTCCAAGATGGAAGCAGGCAAGGGCCGCAGCAAGGATCAGCAGAGGCTTACAGTTGAGCAGGACTTTCAGCCCGCTGGCTTTTTTATCATCGGAATCATCCTCTTTAAGGCCTCTTGCAGCTTTATCGTCAATGCTTTTGGCAGGGATCATCAGGATACTGATCATTGATAATATTCCAAACAATGCCGAAAGGGCAAAAATGGCCGGCATGCCGAACTTCATCCCCAGATAGCCGGATAAGCCTGCTCCCACTACGTTGCCTGCATGATTAAATGCCTGGTTGTACCCGTTTTGCCGGTTGAATCCTTTTTGCCTGACAATTCCTAATGTAATGCCCACTACGGCAGGTCCTATGGCTGCTCCTGCAATGGCGGTAGCCACCTGGGAAAGGGTCACCAGCCAGAAATTCTGTGAGATCAGGATCAGAGCAGAGGCAAGAACGGTACAGATCCCGGGAATAATAACGTAACGCCTTTTGTGGGTGGTCGCATCAATTGCAGCTCCTGCCGGTGCGGTCATTAGCATCCCGGCGACACCACCGATTGTCATTACAGTGCCGATGGGGCCGCTTTTCCAGCCATTGGCCAGGAGGAAAATGCCGAGGAAGGGCCCGATTCCGGCCTGCATATCGGCCATAAAGAAATTCAAGGCCTGCAATGCCCACAGAACACGCGGTGCATTTGGAGAAGCTGTTTTCATAAATGTATAATCAGTATTTTGTGCTGCATAATGCGTATGGTCCGCAAAGGAGGAAGTGATGGTGCGTTTATATTTGTACCATTATAAATCAGTTAGCCGATCATCAGTCATGTAAGCTATTTCCCTAGGTAATCATCAAGGCCTGTATGCATTTTCGCTTTTACATCTTTCATCATCTGCTTCTCCTCATCACTCCTTCCGGATTGGCTCGGTTCAAAAACAATGCCGAAAAATACTATTTTCGGCATCGTCTTTTGAAAGTCTGGTAGCATAGGTATTTCAGTACTTTTACATAAGTTCATCCATGTTGGTTACAGCATGTAGCTGATAGTCTTCCGTCAGGTTAAAAGTCCTGCCCAGTTTCTGTGAGGCATTGATAAATGCTATAAACGTACAGAGCTCTGAAATTTCCCGTAGGCTGAAATATTCTTTCAGCGTATCAAAATGAGCCTGCCCTATAGCACGATGATCCTTACAGAACAGTTCTGCGAATCCTGAGGCTATTGAAATCTTAATCCGCGCAGGATCAAAATCAGGCTTTCCTCCTTTAACCATACAGTATTCGCATCCGTTTTCAAAGGCCATTGCGCGGCGTACCTGCTCCAATAGTGCGGGATCAAGTGAAGTATTTTTCCAGAATGTTTCTTCAAGCCTGTTCCATTGGTCCAGGATGTGTTCATTATATCCCAGTAATTTTTCAAATGCTGTATCACCGTTGTCTGAAAATTCTATTCTTGTCATTGTTATTTATTTTCGGCAAAATTCGGATAAAAGAATTCTGCTGTAAAACGGTTTTAATTGTATTGATTGGCAATTTGGATTAAATTCGCCTTTTTTAAATAGTATTACAATGAAAATCATTTTAGACCATTACGATTATAATATTCTGGAGTTACTGAGTGAAAATTCAAGGCTGAGCTATGCAGAAATAGGCCGGCTGATCGGACTTTCGCAATCTGCGGCTAAAGAACGCGTTCTGGCGCTGGTTGACAGGGGAGTGATTAAAAAATTCGGGATCGAGGTAGATTACAGCCTGCTTGGCTACTCACTGCCTGTCATCATCCATCTTAAATTCAGAAATGATGATTTTAAAATATTTCTGAATCAGCTGCACCAGTTTCCGGAACTTACCAGCTGTAAAAGAATCACCGGAGAGGCATGCCTGGTTGCAGAAGCCGCTCTGAAGGATAACAGCCATCTGGAAAACCTTATCGACAGGCTGATCCGGTATGGAATTCCTTCTACAGCAATTCGTCTTTCAGAGGTTGATATGCCTAACTTTTTTACACAGCATAAAAAATAAGAACCTATCGCTATTAAAAGAATACCGGCCAGTGTATCCGTACATTGGCCGGTAATGGGAGTTTCAATCCGCATATGAAGGTGATACAATCAGATCTGAAACAGCGCGGCTGAATTTTTTTAGTACCCGGATGCTACCTTCATGGGGAATTCTTTCCAGCGTCTGTGGATCCAGGATATCCCAGATTCCGCTGTGATGCCATTCAAGAGCCGGGAAATCCCAGTCCGGCCGGTCAATGAGAGGATAAATACAGCATCCGTAAAGAGGAAGGCCGTTTTTCAGCATTAAAAGGCATTCTTCTGCTATCGTATCCAGCCATTGAGGGCGGTGCTCGCCGGGATGGCTGGTCTCTGAAATAACGACAGGACGTCCATATCGCAGAAACATTTCTTCAATCAGCGTATGGAGCGGTTTCCATAAAACATGGGGTGGCAGTTCTCCCCACGGGATAAGTTCATGATGAGTGCTGGTCCATTGGTTGTTAAAATAAAAATTTACCCCCAGGATATCCAGGTATTCAGGTTTCCCGCCGAGCTCCGGGCAGATTTTCCCGCTCAGCATGTCCAGTACCTGGAACTGCTCTTCATTTTTGGAAGCAGCATTAAGAACCTGTTCATCATCTGAAAGATCAGGCGACACTACATGGATAAGCGGCTCTGTTGTCATGATGCGTATTCCCGGATCCACTTCCTTCATCATTTCGATTCCTTCAATATAAGCTTTCATCAGGCGGTATTTTACTTCCCATCCCTGTGTGGTACAGTACGGGGAAGTTCCTCTGGCATCACCGCCGAGCCAGGATAAAAAGCTTACTTCATTGATGGGGGTAATGATCAGCGTTTCATCCGGGACCAGGCTCCGGTAATGTTCCGCAAATGCTTTGCACAGATGTGCGAAACGCCGTGGAAACATAGGATGAAGTGGAGTAAGGTCATCCGGAAAACCGAAATGGCAGATGTCCCAGATGACCTGTATCCCTGCTTCGGCAGCTGCCAGAATTATCTGATCAACTTCTGTCCAGTCATACTGATACGGAACTTTTTCTACATGGCTCCACCGGATACCTTCACGAACCGTGCGGATATTAAGGGGCCTGATCCGGTCATAATCTTCCTTAAGAAAAGTATCATGGCCGGTGAGCCGGATCATATCCACTCGTTCCCCAAAAGCATTCTGATGGTCGGCACATTCAAACCCTCCCATCAGGAAGGATCTGAACGGGTTGCCGCCGTACTTGAAATCATTGGTGTACGTCATCATCTTCTTTTACTATTCTTCGGTACAAAGCCAGTGACTGAGCCACAACCTGATCCATATTGTAGTACTTATAGGTTCCCAAACGTCCTGTAAAGTAAATATCTTTTTGCTCTTCCGCCAGTTTTCTGTACTGATTGTATATTTCCTGGTTTTCCTTTCTGGGAATAGGATAGTACGGATCGCCTTCAGCAGTAGGGTATTCATAGACAATGGCTGTCTTATGGTGGGTCTGCCCTGTAAGATGCTTGAATTCCGTGATCCTGGTATATAAATTCGAGGTAGGATAATTGACCGTTCCGGTAAGCTGGTAATTTTCCTGGTCCAGGGTTTCAAACTTAAAATCAATGGACCGGTAAGGCAATTTTCCGAACCGGTAATCAAAAAAAGCATCAACCGGCCCGGTATAGATCAGTTTTTTATGGGGAATGAGGTCTATAATATCCCTGTAATCCGTATTCAGCATGATATGAATGTTCTTATGCGTCAGCATTTTTTTGAACATTTCCGTATAGCCGTTTTTAGGCATCGCCTGATAAGTATCCGTGAAATACCGGTCATCGCTGTTTGTGCGCGTAGGGACCCTTGCCGTTACCGAAGCATCCAGGTCCGAAGGATCCAGGTCCCACTGCTTTCTCGTGTATCCCCTGAAAAACTTTTCATACAGCTCTTTGCCGACTACATTCACCACTACATCTTCTGAAGTGAGTACCGGTCTTCTTTCCTCCGCTTTGGATGCCAGGAAATCTTTAACCTCGTCAGAAGTCAGGTTTTTACCGTAAAGCTTATTGATGGTGGTGAGATTGATCGGAATAGGAACAAGCTGCCCGTCTACGCTTCCCAGTACCCTGTGCTCATAAGGCCGCCAGTCGGTAAAACGACTAAGGTATTTAAATACTTCTTCCGAATTGGTATGGAAAATATGCGGACCGTATTTATGGATCAGGATTCCGTCTCTGTTATAGTAGTCATAGGCATTGCCGGCTATATGGTCACGCTTGTCAACGATCAGCACCTTTTTTCCTGCACCGGCAAGCTGCTCTGCCAGGACGGCACCTGCGAACCCGCATCCTATAATGAGAAAATCATACATTGGCTACTTGGATTTTCAGGTTATTGATCAGTTTGCTCATCTTGTCAAAGGTATGGTCCCAGGAATTGTCGGAAAGAAATTCATCTACCTGCATCAGCCACTCTTCCCGTGATTTTTTATTCAGTTCTGTTTCTGCATGCCTGATAAATGTTTCCGCATCATCCGCAATATATACCAGGTCTGCATCTCCGTAAGGATTAACCACATCTTTTATCCGGGTGGAAATAACCGGCAGGCCTGCCGCCAGGTATTCCGGAGTTTTGGTCGGGCTGATGAATTCAGTAGATTCATTAAGCGCAAAAAGGACCAGTGCCATATCCCAGTGACTGATATACACAGGCAGTTCATCATACTTTTTCGAACCGAGGTAGTGGATGTTTTCCGCCCTCGGAAGATCATTGATATCTATTTTCACTACCGGGCCTATGATCACGAAATGCCAGTCGGGTCTTTTCGCAGAGACTTCTTTAAGAAGCTCAATGTCAAATCTTTCATCAATAACCCCGTAAAACCCGAATCTCGGATGCGGGATATTCTTCTGGTCTTCAGGCTCAACCGTATTGTAGCGTGCCGCTTCAAAATGTTTTTTATCGATGCTGCTCGGGAACGGATGGATATTATGGTGCCTGTTTTTCTTGGCCTGATAGAGCGTGTGTCCCCCGGTAAACACGACATCTGCTTTTTTAAAGAGCTGGTTTTCCAGTTCAATAAGCTGAGGCGGAGCAAAACGGAAAGCGGAAAGCTCGTCCATAGAATCGTAAATAACAACCTCAGGTTCCAGATGGCCGGTATATTCCAGGGCCATAGGAGTGTAATACCAGCAGGAGAAGTGTTTTACGGATTGCTGTTTCAGGAAACGGTCAATCATTTTTCTGAGCTTCAGGTTGCGCTCTTCTCCTTCATGCGATATACTGATCTGGACAATAGAAATCCCATCCTGTGAACTTACGGTCAGTTCATCACGGTCTCCGTGGCGGGGTTCTTCAAAATAATAAATATGAGAGTTTCTGGCAAAACGGCTCAGCAGATGCTGAGGTCGCTGATAGACAAAATTCCACGACAGGTGGCTGAAGCATAATATATTTTGCATAAAGTGGTGGTGTTTTAGCCGGTATCGTCTTTAGAGATCATATGATGACCGCTTAAGTAAAACCGACAAATCAATATTAATTAATGTGTATATAAAGACCTCAAAAGGTCTTAGCTGTAAGTAAAAGTACTTATAAATAAAAAAGACCGTGTATGACTTGAGTCATACACGGTACGGAGAATTCTGTTCATGAAAATAGTTAAATTTTAATTTAAAATTAAATATTTTCAGTAATATTATTTTTGTAGGTGTAAAAAATTCAAATGATGCCGGCTTGTCATCAGTTATGCTGATCAATAATAGATTTTCCTGTTGATTACCTTTACAATTCCCTGCTGCTCCAGTTTTTTAATGGTCCTGATGATGGTTTCCACTCTGAGCCCTGTCATAGAAGCCAGCTGCTGCCTGGTCAGCGGCACCTCAAAAGAAAACTTTCTCTGGTCCTCGTAGAAGCTTTTGTGATAATCCAGCACACCTATGATCCGCACATCTGCATACATGGACGAATTATTCTGTAGCATGATGTATTTGTAGTACAGCCTTTCGGAAAGGAATTTATTGACGTCGCGTGAGATTCCCGGGTTCTCGTCCAGCAACCGGACAAAATTGGATTTTGGAAGTTTCAATACGGTACACTGCTCAAAAACAACGGCATTAACCGGATATTTTTTCTCTATGAACAACAACAGCTCACATACGCTGAGACCGGGACTGAGAATAGCCAGGATGAGCTCTTTTCCGTCTTCATTATAATGATTCAGCTTGATGCGGCCTTTGATGATCTGATAATAAAACTTCGGAATATCGCCTTCGTTGAAAATAACATGCGAACGGCCATAATCTTCAATAACGGCTCCGTAGGAAAGCAAAAGTTCTTCTTCAATTAGCATTGTGACAGTTTTTAGGTGTGATGGTAATGCAAGTTATTGTTTTTTTATGCAAAAAGAACATATCCCGATCTGTTTATTCATTTACATTTCAATAGAGATAAAATTTTTGCATCAAAATAGAGTAAATGCCAAATGCATACCGGATTTTCAGCATGCATTTTTTCAAAATCAATTCTTTCTGTATGTTTTTATCTAATGCTGGTTTTATCATGAATTATATCAATGTTATTGCGATGTGCAATGCGGTATTGCAGATGTATCATGCTGAAAAGATTAAATTTCATTATCATATAGTGGTTAAAATAAAACCTCCGGCAGAACCGGAGGTGATTATTTGCTATGCAAAGTTGACAGTTTCCTGCGTTATTCTTTGATTACTTTCTTTGAAACAATGCCCTGTTCTGTTTTAATTTCAATGATGTAGATCCCCTTAGGATAAGAAGACAGATCAACAGGCTGCTGGCTGTTGCTGATGCTTCCGCTCTGAAGCTTTTTACCCGATGTATCATAGACGGCAAATACGGATTTCTGAGGAGCTCTGATGATTTTAACAATATCACGGGTGAGAGAAGGAGCTACAGTTATACCGTCATTGACAGCACCGATTTCTGTAGTGCCCAGTACCTGGCTGAATCCTGTTACGATGACAGAATAGTTCTGTGGTGCACTTGTTCCCGAATTGTTGACTAAAGTACCTTTATTGGTGATTTCTATCCTGTATTTTCTTCCGGCTACCGGATTATCGATAACCACCTGCTCTACATTGTCCACTTTATTATCTGCTTTGGTTGCAGGGGCCATGGGGTTATTGGCATCCAGCTTCCATGGGTAATACACGGTATTGGTTGTGGTATCAATAATCCTGAGATCAAGATCGTTGATTAGCCTGGAGCTTCTGTTGTTATAAGCAGCCTGCCAGGTAAGGCCAGATGGGATAACATAGGCAGGGTCTATCCATGAGATGGTGGCTTTGATCGGTTCGCTGCCCGAGGCAATAACATTCTTAGCATTAACGGTGCCACTGGTTAAGGTTTCATCTTTAAAGATAACGGTGTTGTTGGCTTTTCCTACCAAAAGTTCAGCCCCTTTTTTAGCATTGATGTATCCCCATCCGAACCATGGATCAGGGCCTACGTTGCCTGCTTCGGAAGCAGAATGGACCATCAGGGTTTTGGCACTGGCGGCATTAAGCGACTGGCCGGAGAAGAGGTCTTTGCTGATCTGCATCCACAGTCCGATGACACCCGTAATTACCGGTGCCGAGTACGAGGTTCCGCTTCCATATTCATAGGATTCACTCCCTGCAATATCATCTGTTGTTGCGGGTGCAAATACGTTGGTGCCGGTAGTGGCGATATCCGGTTTTATGGCACCGTCATCCCTGGGTCCTGCACTGCTATAGCTGGAATGCACTACATCTGCGGCAGACGTATAGCGGAAATTGTTAGAGGCAATCACATCGGTAGCTCCTACTATAATAATGTTTTTGGCCAGCGAGCCGGGTCCGATACAGTCAAAGCCCTGTGCACAGTTATTCTGTGGCAGTACATCAGTAGCAGCGAATGCAATATCGTTTCCGTTATTATCCTCATAATATTTGGGTAATGATGATCCGGTAGGCCCCATGCCATACGAGTTCCCGGCAGATTTTACAATAACATAGGACGGGTTCTGGTAAACGATATTATCATAGTTCTGGTCATCGACTAAATAGGTTCCCTGAAGATCGAAGGAAGTGGAAGGACTGCTGAATGCACCGTTCCATATCCATGCATTACTTCCGTTAATAGTATCTATATCCCAGCCAAGGTTGCTACCATAGGAATGGTTGGAAATAGCAGGCTGTGCGGTTAAGATCTTGGTATATACCGTACTTGGAGATGTATTTCCGGGTAGGGTAGTCGTGGCAAAACGATAGGAATCCATCGTAGAAGCAGTAGCAATTCCTTTGATGTCGCCTGAAATAGCAGTGCTTCCAATGGTACCGCTCACTGTGATGCTTTTAGCTCCGATAAATCCGGCCACGCTCGTAGAGTGTCCACTATAGATCTGTGTAGAAGCTTCTTTATTGGTAATTCTTCCGGTGATATTGTTAAATGCGGAATGGGCCGCATACACCCGTCCGCCATCAAAAATGGTGTATTTAATACCCTCACCGTTATACGCATTGGTAAGTCCGGTTACGCCTCCAGACGTATTGATCAGGTCTGCATTGGCATTTTTTACCTGCCGGAGATCCTGGGTTGTATAAAAATACGGTTTCCCATCAGGCATGAACCCTGCCAGGTTGCTCCGTTTTTCTTCCAGTTTCTTCAACAACTCCTGGGATCTGTCATTCCCGTATTTCTTAGCTGCATAAGCATCGAATTTACGGTTGTTTTCCTGATTCTGTCTTGTAAAATCTTGCTGAAGGGCAGCATTCCTGTCCTGTGCTTGGACTATTACAGCCATCAGCGCAGCTGCAGTAAGTAGGTATTTTTTCATGACACTATTTAAATTAATATACTTTTTCCTGTTTTTGAGGTACCTGGGCAGCACGCAGCATCAGATCATGGAGGTCTGTGTTTTTTACAAAAGGTTTCAGCAGCTCACTTCCCGGACCATACATGGCTACCTCTGCGTAATCCCCGGAATGGTCCATGCTGATCCAGCCGACAGAATTATGTTTCTTCTGGATTTCGGAATACAGTTTAAAAGGAAGTTTCTTGTAATTGTACAGGCCGTCTTCCTTTTCAAGCCCGTTATAAAATCCTAAAAGCAGCCGTGCCTCATCATCGGTCAGGCTGATCTTGTTACCTTCATAGATCCAGTCTTTAACCTGCTGGATATTGAAATCTGCATGAATTTTATTTAAAATATACTCATTGGTATACCTGTAATCCGCTATGCTGTTGAAATTCTGCGTGGCATCCGGTCCATAGATGGTTCCCGGATTCGCATTCCCATGATCTGTGGTAATGATAACCAGCGTATTTCCATCGCGCTCCGCAAAATCCATGGCCGTCTTTACAGCTTCATCAAAAGCCAGCTGATCATGGATGAGTGCCGCAACATCATTGGCATGGGCAGACCAGTCCACCTTTCCGCCTTCTACCTGAAGTACGAATCCCTGAGGATGGTCCCTCATCTGGCTGATGGCTGCCTGGGTCATCTCTGCCAGGGTAGGGGTGTTTTTAAGTTCATTAAGATGGTCGCGGTCTACACTGTACGGAAGAGCGCCTGTAGAAAAGACCCCTAATGTTTTTTGGCTCCGGTTCAGGTTGTTCAGGCCTGATGAATCCTGTATGACCTGATAGCCTTTCTGTCGGTAGACAGAATAAAGGTCCTTTCGATCCTCCCTTTTTTCGGAGTTGAAAAATTCATCTCCACCACCCATCAGTACGTCCATCCCTAACTCGGCATACATTTCTGCGATCATCGGTTCTGCATTCCTTTTTTCCGAATTAACGCAAAATCCTGCGGGGGTGGCATGGGTAATGGTAACGGTTGTAACACAGCCTGCTTTTTTGCCGCTCTGTTTGAATTGCTGCCATACCGGCAGGTACTTTTCGCCGTTGGGCCCGGTATTCAGGACGCCGTTTTTTACCCTGACGCCTCCGCCGAAAGCCGAACTGGCAGCTGCCGAGTCGGTAACAATAGAACTTGCCGAGGCTGTACTCATCAGTGCCCTGGATACTTTTCCTGCTTCATAGAGACTGATCCAGTGGCTGCTTTTACCTAAAATATTTCTGGAATACAGGTCTGCCATGGTCAGGGTACCCAGGCTCATTCCGTCACTGATCATAAAGATGATATTCTTTGCCTTTTTTGAGCCGCCAAAAGAGGTTTGCTGCCCGGGAAGGGCCGCAAGTTCAAGCGGGCTTAAAGCAAAGACTCCTGAAAACAGTGCCGAACCTTTTAAGAACTTTCTTCGATCCATGATACTAATGATATTGCAATTTAAAGATTAAACAGATTAATTGTCACAGGGTTGCATTAAAAAAAAATTAAAATGCATATGGTTGCCATATTTGTATGATATGCAACATTATAACTGAACTTCATGAAACAAGACTTAATGATGGTGACCGGATCTGAAATTGATAATATGTGCAGTAATTAAACCGGCAGCCCCTACATAGATCAGAGGTATATGGATTTCAAAAATGAGATCTGCCAATACAGAAACAGCAATCAGCAACAATGAAAACCAGAATAAGGCCTGTAGCTTTCTGCTGTGGACTTTCCTGATAATCCGCATCACAACAACGGTTCCCGTGACCAGAAAGAACAGGTCTATGTAAGGATTATGAGAAATTCCTAAAGGAATAACCATCAGCAGAGGAAAGATAATACAGTGGATAAGGCACAGGACCGCAGCGGAGATTCCTATTGCATCCAGGATCTTGTTTTTCATATTAAAAAGATTTAAATTCGTATGGTAACTTTATGGCAAAGCTATTCAAAATAATCTTAAAATGCAACATTGTTGCGTTAATTAAACAACTATGAAACAGGTAAGGAATACTCAGGCAAAGACAGAAATACTTAATCTTATCAACCGTTCCGATGTAGCGCTGTCGCATTCGGACATACAGCAGAAACTCGGCGACCTTTGTAATCGGGTTACTATTTACCGGGTGCTTGACCGGCTTGAGAATGAAGGTCAGATCCATAAGGTGACCAACATTGACGGCGTAGTTAATTTTGCCCGCTGCAGCGATGTATGTTCTGAAAAACAGCATCAGCACAATCATCACCATTTTAACTGTGAAGTATGCCATTCTGTAACCTGTATAGAAAATGTGATCCCTGCCCTCAGTCTTCCTGAAAATTATGTCGCAAAAGAATACAATTTTGTCATAAGCGGGATCTGCCCGAAGTGTTCATAAGTATTCAAATGATGACTTTTTGTCTGTGATTTGCCTATTTTTAATTATTCAAATTATATTTTAATATTACTCCTTTTTAAACATCGCTTTCCGTTTTATAAGCTTCTCATCATTCGATGCTTAATTATATTGGGGTATGTATGTTTAAATAGTCTGAAATCACATGTCTTATCATAGAAATGTGATATATAGCATATTCTTTCATCATCTTTTCTGCATTACATAATCAGTACAAAAGCCACTTTGACAGAGGTGATTTTATACTGGCATATTTTATGTTTATTATTAAACGCATTTTTATGATTTAAGGTATATTAGTGAACTATTTTCAATATTTCAGAGACTTTTAACAGTAATTATTTAACAGGTTGGTATTTGACCCGACACATGCAGTTGAACATGATTCTAGATCGGATGTGAATATCTTTCTACGGATCATACGAAAGGTTAAATGAATTTTATATTCATAAAATAAATGCTTAAATAATACTGCCCATTATCTATGTATGTCATTACAGATCAGCTGAGGAATTTAGGCTTCAGCGTCAATACCCTCAATAATCTGATAATAAGAAACAATAATATCAGGAAATTCAATACACTGGAGTATTTCTGCATTTATATCATTATGGAAGACATCCACATTGAAGTTGAGAACATGCATTATATCATCAAACCCGGACATATTGCATTTATCGGTCCCCATAAGCAGGTTAAATTCGGTCCCGCTTTAGGAGAGGAAATTTTTATTATTGTTTTTTCATCCAGCTTTTATGAGCGTTCTTCCAAGGACAGCCTGTTTTTGAATTCCCAGCTCTTTTTCAATTATAGTACGGATTTTTTTATTGCTCCATTTACCAACCTGGAAGAGAAAAGAGCTGTCTTTATGGAGCGTATGGAAAGTTTTCAGCTTAAGGATGAGAGCCTTTATATTTCTGCAGCCCATAATGCGATAGAAAGGCTGATTCTTGATGCATTTCTACATATACCCTCAGATGAAATGAAGAAAGATGTGAAGTTTGATTACCTGTATTATGTAAACCGGTTCAAGGTTCTTTTGCAGAGGGATTACAAAAAGGCAAAAAAAGTTTCTTATTATGCCGCTGAACTTAATATTTCAGCAAGGAAACTTACGGAGATGACAGAATATGTTTTAGGTAAGACGGCTAAACATATCATCATTGAAAAAATTATAAGCGAATGCAAAAAAGCTTTAAATTTTTCAAATAATACCATTTCTGAAATTTCTTATGATCTGGGTTTCAGCAATGAAGGAAATTTTAGCAATTTTATTAAAAAACATACAGGAAAAAATCCTTCAGAAATGAAGCAATAATGAAAAATATTGTATATTTACTATAATAACCGTTAAGTGATAAAATTGGTTATATGGGTACGAAATATTTTTTATTAGCTATGTTCCTTTTAGTTTGTACAAGGGTATTTTCACAGAATGACGCCATACGTCTGAACGTAAATCTGTATCCTGTACAAATGATGACTTTAGAGGCTCAGCCCAAAGTTGATAAGGATATTGATGTTGTGATGCCTGAAAAAAGGCAACTGATTGTCTCCAGCCCTTCCGGGTTTCAGATTGATGCCAGTCATGGCCATTCTGATGTGAAGGATATGTATGATTACAGAGTGAAGGAATCCTCTGTAAAGCCGCTCTGCAAAAAGGTTCATCATCTTTTTGAGGCCACAAGAGGTGCGGTTGAAAAAAAATACAGCATTGATAAGAATATGGAGAAAATTATACAGAAAATCAGTTGTTCTGAAACTGAAAATTCCGACCATTTGGTATTGACTCTCATTTCTCAGTAATTATTTACCGTGATATGGTGCCCGTTTTGACGTGGGTACTGCCTGTTTTTAACAAAAAATACAGGCCGGATGATGTTGGTAAATTAAACAATGTTTAACATAGTTGTTTTATTGTTGTATAATTGTTAATTATAATGATTTATGGAATTCTGCTTTTCGTATTTTCTTATCAAATCCTACCTTAGTTTTTATTCGTATTTACGCGACAAAATTTACAAATAACAAGTCTTTTTTTACAAAAGTTGTGGTATCTGTTTTGTTTAATTTTGCACAAGAATTTTTAACAATAACTTAATACAACAATTTAGACCTATTATGAAAAAGATTATTTTCGGTTCTTTAGCTCTTTTCGGAATGGTTACTGTAAGCGCTCAAAGTGTTACGCTTAATGTAAGATTAAAACCTATCCAGACTCTTGTTATCAACAGTGCCCAGAAAGTGGTTAATTTAGACTATACCACTAAAGACGATTACTCTAATGGAGTATCATCCGTAAATGCTGACCACTTAAGCATTTACAGTACCGGTGGATTCCAGGTAAAAGTTAAAAGCTCCAACGCTGTTATGCAGAACGGAGCCAAGAGCATCCAGGCTAACAGTATCCAGATCAAAGCGACTGCAGGATCGGAAGCCGTTAACGGAGCACAGTATGCCCAAAATGTACAGTTGTCCGCAACTGAAGCTACCCTGGTAACTTCTACTGTAGGTGGTGTGGATAAAAAAATCAACATCGAATACAAAGGTGCAGGTGCTAACGCTTATCTGGACAACTATATCGCAGGGCAAACCCCTTCTGTTTACAGTACGGAACTTACGTACACGATCATTGCACAATAGAAACTGATTAAAATATTAAAATATGAAGT
Organism: Chryseobacterium camelliae; assembly: GCF_002770595.1. NCBI lineage: Bacteria > Pseudomonadati > Bacteroidota > Flavobacteriia > Flavobacteriales > Weeksellaceae > Chryseobacterium > Chryseobacterium camelliae. Next base: position 105,177 of record NZ_CP022986.1, read on the forward strand.
GTTACAAGTAGTATTGTAGCACTTTTTCTGTAATTTTAATATTAAATAAATTTTAATGAAGAAGCTGCATTTTATTTTTCTCTGCCTTATCTGTTCTATGTATTCCTTAGTATATGCACAAACAGGAGTTTCCGTATCTCCTCCCAGGCTATACTTTGAATCAGGACTCGGAAACAGCGGTACACAAATGATAACGGTCACCAATGTGAGTGCAAAAAATTCGCTGGATCTGGCGGTCAGCCTCGGTGATTGGGAATACAATGACAAAGGAGAAAATTTAATGTCTGCTGCAGGGACCCTGCCGGTATCATGTGCCGGTTGGATTTCGGTGAAAAAAGAGGATAATTATTTTACACTGGCTCCCGGACAGAGAAAAGATATTGATGTCACCGTAACCGTTCCCAACATTTTATCCGATCAGCTGAGCGCTCATACGGCAGTGCTGTATGTAAGCCAGATGAACCCGGTGGATGATGTGGACAATAAAGGTGCTAATATCAAAGTGAGCATCCGTTCGGGCATTAAGATATTCCATAAACTGCCGTCTGCCAATACGAAGAAAATAGAGATCAAAAACCTTATTTTTGAAAAATCGGCAAAAACCCTGAACCTCTTTTTTGAAAACCAGGGCAACGTATGGATTGACGGGAAAGTTTCCGGAGACCTTGTGAATACACAGACCGGTAAAAAGATATCTATTGATCAGATTATTTTTTATACCATGCCCGGAAATAAAAGAGAAATAGATATCCCTCTTCCGGCATCCCTGGAGAAAGGAAAATATACGGCATCTGTACTGATTGATTATGGTGACAGCAATAACCTCGAAGTAGGAGAGCTAAAATTCACATATGAATAACAAGAAATCTTATATCATACTATTATTACTGAGTGTTTATCTGAATTGTTTTGCGCAGATCTCATACAATTCATGGGTAAACGATTACCTGATGATTAATTCTTTTAGCGGTAATACCAATCCGGAATCCTATACCGTTAATCTTTCAGGAAACGGATATATCAATATCCCGTACTGGAGGCTTTCCGTACGGCTGATGTCTCCCATTACTTCTGCTGACGGAAGTTATACCATTCCGGCCAATAAGGTAGCGTTCCGGCCGGTTTCCACTTCCGGGAATGCTTATCCTTATAATGTTCCTACCGTTTCCCAGATCGGGATGCCGCTGAACGTAAACCTGCAGGAAGGGCAGGAGGTTTTCCTGGTGCCACAGTCCAATGCGGCCCTGTATAATTTTCCATTCCTGTTTTTTGGGTATTATTACAATCTTCAGATCAAATACAGCCTGACCCTGCTGGGTGGAGCTTATCTCGGAAATTATCCTTCCTGGACCAATTTTGTAGCGCCGATGCAGTTTACTGCGTATGACCGTTACAATAATGTGATCGGAAGGATGGATCATTATTTCAAGTTCCAGATCGGTACGCTTTCCGGGAATCCTCCGGATGTTCCTGAGCTGTCGCTGAAGTTTGCGGGAAATGCCGTTAACGGACTCCTGGAATTCAACAGCCGCAATGATTATATGAACGGAGTAAAGACTACCTATCCCAGCGCACTCATCGTAAAAAGCAACACCAATTATCAAATCAAAGTAAGATCATTGCAAAGCCAGTTTGTATCGCAGGCAGGAAATACACTTCCGCTTGAAACGGTAAACCTGGCACTTGCCGCCGTATCGGGAAATCCTGCCAGTGTGTATTCCGTTGCACTAAGCACAATGCCGCAGCTGGTGGCTAAAGGAAGTTATACCCAGGGGTCCAGTGTCTACTTTGATATTAACTATTCCACAAGCCCTAATGATCAGAGATTCATTACTGCTAAACCGGCAGATTACTCTACGACACTACAGTATGAAATAACGCCACAATAAATACCAGAATGCCCGTTCATCCTTTCAGGAACATAATAATTGTATTTTTTGCACTGCTTTCGTGTGTCCTGATCTCTGCACAAAGCCTTTCTGGGATTAGTATGGACATCCGTAATGAAACCGGCAAAGACAGATCCGGGATCCTTGATCTTACTGTTATGCTGAAAAATCAGGGAAGCAGCCGTTTCAAAGGGCATGTGCATATTTCCGTACCTGCCGGCTTCAGGAATATTATGGACACGGATATGGAGGCCGATCTCGGTCCGGGTGAAAGCGCTTTTCTGCCGGTAAAGATCGTTGTGACCAATAATGCGGTTTCAGGACTTTCCAATATTGTTTTTGATCTCAGGGATCTGCAGGGCAGGATTATAGAACGTAAGCAGATAGAGTATCAGGTCGCTGAAAATACAACCATGAGGATTATTGCGGAAAATCCGGTCATCTTCATCAGTAATGAACATGATTCTATTGTTGTGCGGACAAGGGTTGCGAACCTGGGGAATAAGAAACAGGATGTAACGGTCGTTTTCAAAGTTCCCGATGCCGCTCAGGGTAACCTGTTCACGGAGCAGAAAGGAAGCATCGACGTACAGAAGGATACGGTATTTATGGTCCGGTTCATGCCTACTGCCCATATGCTTAAAAATCCGGAATTCATCATCAATGTTGCGGCATTCAGGGAACCGGACAAAGAAATTTTCGGTAATGCTTCCATATCCATCCAGAATGTATCCTCTACCCAGCGGTACCGGTATCAGAACAATGACTTTGCCAATTACACTAAAAATTCCATCACGGCAAGCTACAGGCGGATAGGGGAGACCTCCAATATGTACCAGCTTGCGGGTTCCGGTGGTTTTAATCTGCGGTCCGGCTATCTCTTTGCCAGGGCGAATATGTATACCATCAATAATCAGAATGATCCGATTGTCAATAATACTTATATTTCCTATCATCGCGGAGGCAATACTTTTACGGTAGGGAATGTCAGCAGGCTGATGGAAATGTCCCTGTTCGGAAGAGGAGCCGAATACAGCTATACGACACCGGACCATAATAAAAAACTGGAAATAGGATTTGTAGACCAGACCTTCAGCCTCATAGAAAAGAACTCTTTCCTGAAATATGGCTATGGCTTTTATGCACGCGGTGCAGTGGGCGAACAAAATGACAAACAAAGCATCTCCGCAGGGTACGTTTTCCGGAATGACCCCTACGAACATGCAGACCATAATCTGGCAGGTTCAGATTTCCGGTATGCTTTTAATAAGGACTGGAGAATGAACGGAAGGGTTTACGGCGGCCTGAGCTCCTATCAGGACCTCCGCGTGGTCAAGCCCTCTCTTGCGGTAGAATCCCAGTATTCCGGGATCATTAAAAAGATAAACCTTAACGGGAGCTATTTTTACAGCTCAGATTATTATCCGGGGAACCGCAGAGGGGTGCTTCAGGTACAGCAGAATGTTTCTGCTCAGGTATTTAAGCAATATTCGGTATACGGTAACTTTACCATCTCCGATTTTTCCCCGAAATATTACTTCTTAAACAGCAACCTGCAATCCAACAGTACGCGATTTGATGCAGGGCTGAACTTCCCCCGGAAAGGAAATTTCGGGCTTGGAGTCAGTTTTCAGTACCAGCAGGAAAAGTCAAATACCTACAATAATTTTTTTGATACCACCTTGAACCAGGAATCAAAGCAGCTCGTATCCAGGAGGCTAACGGAATACCTGAACTGGACCAGTTCCGACCTTAAGCATTCAGCCGGATTGGGGCTTGAAGCCGGATTGGTCAACTATCCGGACTTGCAACGTCCGAAATACCAGATGAAAGCGGTTGGAAATTACAATTATAAGTGGCTCAATGCAAGCTTTTCATACCAGTACGGAAGCTATTACCTTTCGGAATATGCTTTTTCGAAAATCTTTAACCAGTCGGGTGCCTATACAAAACTATTCCTTTCAGCATTTGTCAACCAGGAATTTTTCGACCATCAGTTTATCTTCAACTCAGGCCTTTCATATACGGATGACCTCCTGTACGGGAAATCACCATCCGGTTTTGTCAACCTTAAATACAACCGGGAACGGTATGGTGTATTCCTGAATTCCTCATGGTTCAACTATGCCTCAAGAAGTACCGGGAATAATATCTTTACCATCGAAGCCGGTGTTACTCTTCAACTTGAGCCTTCCGCACTGAATGCCGGCAAAAAAGGAAATATCCATGCTTTCGTCTATTTTGATCATAATGATAATAATATTTACGATGAAGGTGATAAGCCTGCAGAGGGCTATCTGATCATGCTGAATAACATTTCCTTTAAAACGGATAAGGAGGGAATGCTGTCCTATAATGCCGTTCCGTTCGGAAAGTACCCGATGAAACAGATCATTCAGCAGGGTTGGTACTATAATGAAGTGAATGTTGAACTGAATAAGTATAACTATTCCCTGGATATTCCGCTGCATCAGAATGGGACCGTACAGGGGAGCATCCTATATGATTATGATGCCAAGACCGCTTTGGAATTCAGTCCGAAGACGGGCGGAATTGTATTCAACATCTACAAAAACGACAGGCTGCTACAGCGTACGGTAACGGATGATAATGGAGAATTTGTTTCTTTTCTGGAATCGGGAGTTTACAAGATAGAACTCAATCAGAATTCACTGCCTGCCAATACCTACTGTGAACGTACTGCTGTGGAGGTAAACATCCAGGCGGGAAAAATCCAACGTGTTGATCCGTTTATGATCAGGGTAAAGACGAAAAATATACGGGTGAAAAAGTTCGGTGAAGAGTAAGTGTGATATTATTTCAGGATCAGCAGCTTCTTAAGCTCACAATTCAGGCATCCCAGGATGAATTCAGTAAAATACATCTGGGCACTCATCGAAGAGGTTTTAGGGTGCAGTTCAAGGGTTTTTGAAAGAACAATCTCATTCCGGTATGCAAGACAATAGTTGGCGTGTATCGTCTTCAGTCCATCAGAAATAAGGTTTCCATGCACTCCTATTCCCCAGTCTGACCTGAAAATCTTAGAAATACTTAAGGCCATGCGTTCTGCGATGCTATGGGAGGAAGGACCGTCATGCTGTTCAGGTTCCGGATTAAATAGTTCCGGGACATGGTCGCTATTCTGTGTATAGGTAAAACCACCTTTAAAAATATCCTTTGCATTCTGCATCTGAGCGAAAGAAAATTGAAGCAGTCCTGAAGTAATATTTTCAGCAACAGAGACTGTTTCATGTTCTGTCGTTAAGGTATCATTAATGAAATTCAGCAGTCGGTGGTTCAGTTCCATGGTGTGTGTAATTATTGGTCAGGATACAATAACTAAGCCAGTATTCATAAATAATGATGTTGTGGTTGAATATTTACATATTTTCTAAAAATATATAAAAAAGGAACAACTTTTGAAGGACTGCCTCAGATACCACAAAACGCTATGAAAAACAAATATTTTGGAAAGATAGCATTGATCGGAGGGGGACCCGCATCTTTGTTTATCATGAAACACATTGTTGAAGAAAAATTACAACCGGAATCCATTTACATTTTTGAAAAGAACGAACGCTTAGGTGCCGGGATGCCATATGGTAAATATGGTGCCGGTATAGAACATGTGGCAAATGTATCGGCCAATGAACTTCCTGAGCTCGCAGAGGATTTCGTAATCTATATCAACAGGCATCCGGCGATAGAATTCAAAGGCTTTTATGATGGTCACGGTATTAATGAATACCAGGTAATCCCAAGGCTTTTATTGGGTAACTACCTGGAAGAACAGTTTAGTCAGTATATTTCCAGAGCTAAAAAGATGGGGATTGATGTCCGCGTTTTTACCAATTCGCCTGTAGTGGATATCATTAGAAAAGAAAAGGAAGAATCCTTTGAAGTGGTCACAGAAAATGAGGATCGTCACCATGTAGGAAATGTGATCATCTGTACCGGTCATTCCTGGCCCAAACGCAACGAGCAGAAAGTCAAAGGCTGGTATGATTCACCGTATCCTCCATCCAAATTTTCAGAAGTTACCAATCATCCGGTTGCCATCAGGGGAACATCATTAACTGCGGTAGATGCAGTAAAAACCCTTGCCAGACATAACGGTTATTTTGAATCTAAAGGTGATGAAGTTCAGTATTTCACCAATAAAGGGAGTGAGGATTTTTCCATCAGCCTGTTTTCGTTAGGAGGATATCTTCCGGCACTGAGATTCCATTCGGAAGAAAGCGCTTATTCGGAGGGGTGGATCATGTCTCTGGAAGACATTTATGAATATAAGAAATCCCATAACGGGTTTGTGGATCTTGATTATGTATTTGAAATTAATTTCAAGAAGCCGCTTCAGAAACGGGATCCTGATTTTTATGAAACCATCAGAGCATTGAGCATTGAAGAATTTGTTGAAAAAATGATGGAAATCCGTGACAGGCTGGATGGTTTTGAACTCTTCAAGGCAGAATATGCAGAAGCGGAAAAATCCATCAGAAGGCATCAGTCCGTCACCTGGAAAGAAGCACTTTCAGCATTCAGCTACGCCGTTAATTATCCTGCAAAACATTTCTCTGCTGAAGATATGCTCAGGTTACGCAAAACCCTGATGCCACTGATCTCAATTATTATTGCGTCCCTTCCACAGTCATCCTACCGTGAGCTGATTGCGTTGTATAATGCCGGAAAGATCAGCCTTATTGATGTAGATGAGAAGAGCCATGTTGAACCTCATAACGAAGAGGGAGGGATTTATCATTATACAGATGATGAAGGAAAAGAAAAACAGGAGCATTTCAGAATGTACATTGATGCTATTGGTCAGCAGCCAATAGAATTCAATCAGGTGCCTTTTGAAGGGTTAAAAGACAGTGGGATGATCAGTTCCGGGTATCTGCGCTTCAGAAGTCCTGAACATGGTGAGGAAAGCTATGAAAAGGATCATACGAATATTATCAAAGCCGATCAGGAAAATTACTACCTGAGGGTAAAAGGGTTGAATATCAATGATTATTTTCAGGCTCTTGATTATTATGGCTACCCTGCAAAAGGCCTATTTATTATGGCTGTACCATACATTGGGGGATTGAATCCTGATTATTCCGGACTTGATTTCTGTGATACTGCAGGAAGAGTGGTGGTAAAAGCATTGAAAAAAAGCTTTAATGAAGTGCTGCTTTAAAATATTGAGCGATAAAGGATAAGGATATATAAAAACAACAAGACCCGCAGATTTGAGCTGCGGGTCTTGTTGTAATGATTAAGATAATGTTAAGATCCAGTCTGTAACATATCATAATTCATCACAGCAGGTTCTTTTCCAAAAAGACATGAGAAGATATTCTGGAATTCATGGATGTATTTACATTTAATTGAATTTCCATAAATCTTTAATCCTTCTACGATTTTTCTCGAATTCAGGTCGATATCGTATTTGATAAAAGGTTCTGGTCTCTCGTAACGTATTCTCTGTTCGGATGCATACGTTCTCATGAAACCGAATTTTTCAAGCCATTCTTCTGTAATCTGGATCGGTCTGATAGATTCTGCCGGAACCGAAACACTGCGAATATCATTTTCAATTCGTACAAAATAATCCTTTTCATGATTCTGGAAGATTTCAGTAATCCTGAAAGTATCATTCCTGTATTCAACAAGATTTTCAATTTTTAAATCAGCAACGTTCATAATATTCTGTGTTAAGATGGAGTTAAGTAATTGAGTTGGTTTTATATTATGTTTAGTTACAAATATTATGCCTGAGATACTATTTGATGGAAAATAAATAAATGTACTGTTAATAATAAATAACATTATCCTGGATGCAAGTCGATCCACAAAATAGTATTGATTGGATCTGTACAGTAATGAAATACCCATCCGTATCTGCAAGTTTCAGCAAGGGATGGGTAATTGAGAAGGAGTTTAATATACTTTCTAAATGGTTTTTTGATGTATTTTTTGTAGAAAAATTTCTACATACTGTTGATTTAATTCTACAGTAATTATTTTCTCAGTTCAATAAACAGGCTTATTTTTGCAGTGTTCTTATGAGCTCTCACAAATACTGTGTTTTGATGGGATGACTCAGATGATCTGACACCGCCGAAGATAGATTCTAAAAATGCAAATATGATAAGGCTGGAAAGTAAGTTCCCAATAATATGCTTTCAGTCTTTCTCTGTTCAGATTCCTTTATATTAAACCTGTTGTTCTTCTTCGGCGTATCACCATTATTCCCGGTTCATTAGCTCTCATTGCCTGCTTTTATCTGCAGGATGGCTATTTATGGTCTTCCAGCCACTGGAGGCGGCGCTGATCGGGAAGGTGTTTTACTGTGAAATGTTCGAACACGGCGTTGAATCCCTGTCCGTCCGGGCAGGCTGCCATCAGTCCCGTCATTACCGGAGTATTGTCCTGAAGATAGGCATTGCGCATCATAATATATGTTTTGTCATCAAAGGAATAGAAGATTTCAACAGCATCAAGCCTCCGTACTGCTTTGATCCACACTGCCGGCGGGGCTTTATCCAGGGTAATCACGCTCCAGTCACTGGTATGGTGGGTTACCACTGTGCTTAAATTGTATTTTCCGTCTACAAACTCAACTCCTGCTTTGATGTAATTTTCCTTATCGATCCTCAGCATCAGACCCATCTGGTCAAATCGGGCTTTGTACTGGCCTGTTATTTTTACTTTAGCTTCAAACTCCCCGCCGTAAGTACCATAATAAAACGGTGCGTCATCTACTGTGAAGCCATAATGTGAAATCCTCCAGTAGTCGCTTTGCGGAGTGACAAACATGGAAAGGGTGTTGTTTTTAACTTCCCATTTTGACGGTTCATTGAACCAGGTCATTTTTTCAAGGGTTTGCGCAAAGCCGGAGCCGGATGAGCATAAAACTGCTGAAATAATGATCCTTTGTATTGCTGATCTTAACATACGTGTATATAAAATGATTAATTTTACAAAATTAAACTGCTTATACTGTTTCGTCAATACTGATAAATAACCATTTTATGGAGATCCTTGATACCCTGAACCGGACTTTGCTGAATGATAACCGCACCGGAGGTGAAAACTGTCCTTTGGACATCGCCGCCTATAAGCAAATGGCACTCATGTATTCACGCATGGAAAATGCGATGGTGGTCCTCAGTGACATGCAGTCCAAGAAAAGCTTTGTGTACGGGTCCGGAACCTCTCAGAAGCTGGGATTGAACCTTGCGCGGGTTCCCGTGGAAATAGATTCCATCTGGGAAGATGAGATTATCAACAAGATACATCCGGAGGACAGGCTTAAAAAGTACGTCCATGAACTGCGGTTTTTTAACTGCCTTCAAAGCATTCAGTTTACAGAACATGCGCCATACTATGTCTCTTCCAGGATCCGTATGATGGGAGACGATTCCGGGTACATCGGAATCCGGCACAGGATGTTCTATGTTTACTCCCCGGTTAGCCACAACCTCCGGTTTGCCTTATGCCTTTACAATATAGAGGTTAAATGTACAGATAAAGTATTCAGACCTGGGTTTTTAATTATCGACAGCCTCACCGGCCATATCATTTCAGAAGACAGCCTGGATTATGGCAACATTCTTACCGCAAGGGAAATGGAAATTTTAAGATATATCGGAGAAGGGCATACCAGCAAAGAAATAGCAGCATCCCTTTCCATTAGCATCAATACCGTCAGCCGCCACCGACAGAATATTCTTGAAAAGCTCAGGGTGAAAAATTCTATTGAAGCAGTATATACACAGCTGCCCTGAAGCCTTTTTTAAAGTAATCTCAAAGGATGGCGATATTGCCGCGGTCAAAGAAATTGACATCCTCGTAAAGCAATATTCATCAGGTTCCGGTAGAAGGTGCTTTTCGGCTACTGCACAGCTATCATCCATGGGCAGTGCTAAAGCTTTAGAGCTCATTGATGAAGAGCCTCAATGGCGCGATCAACTTGGCCGGAACATAAATATTTAAAAAAGTAATCTAATGGCATAGAATTAGATACAGCTACTTCCTGTTCTGCTATAATTCCGGTAACAATCGGTAACCCTCACGTAACAGGTGATGTAGGCAGGCTTTTAGAGCACATAATTACACCAATCCCATCATTTACCCTGCTTTGGCAAGGAACGATACACGCATCAGGATGAGTAGCATGGCTACCCATCGGGAGCAGCATTTGGATAAGACCCTGAAATGCCTTTGAGGACATCCTCAAAAAGTTCCCATTAACCAAAATAAAAATAGGGTCTGAAAAGTGAAATATTATAGGTAAGTGTGGTATAAATCATCAGTAAAACATTAAATAATTCACTAAATTATTTGTACTTTAGCCGATAGATTCTGAGTACAAAAAAAGAATGAACTGCGTATTAAAATAAATAAAGAGAAATGCCAAGAAAAGTTGTACAAGGTCCCATCAGGGATAAAGAAAAAACAAAACAGAAACTGCTTGCTGCAGTAGGAAAAATTTTAAGGGTTAAGGGGTATTCCGGACTGAAGGTGAGTAAGATCGCTGCAGTAGCCGGGTTTGATAAAAAACTCATCTACGAGTATTTCGGAAGCACGGAAAAACTGATTGACGAATACATCCGCTCCCAGGATTATTGGAGCAGGCTGGATCAGCAACCTATTGAAATCGATATGTCAGACGGAGGTCAGGAACTTTCCAAGATGGCGGTCATTGCTCAGTACGATAGACTTAAAAAAAATAAAGAGCTTCAGAAGATCATCCTTTGGGGACTATCTGAATCCAAGCCTATCCTAAAAAAAATTGCTGATGAAAGAGAAGAAGTAGGAGAAGAGTTATTTACGGCTATTGATCCTCATTTTGGGGAAGATGCTACGCGTTACAGGGCTATTGCTGCATTGTTGGTTTCAGGCGCTTATTATCTTAATATGTATACCGGACATAACGCCAGTAAGTTTTGCGGAATCGATCTGAAAACGGAGGCAGGAAGAAGGGAAATCGAAATGGCAATTGAAGAGATCATAGATTCAGCGTACGAAAAAAGAAGAAATAAATAATTAATAAAGCATCAGTTTCTCATTAAATGAAGATTAATGTTTATGCAAAATTTGAAAACCTAAAACTTTCAGATTAAAACTTTATTCCTTATTTTTGACCAATGGAAAATTTTATAGTATCTGCAAGGAAATACCGCCCACAGGAATTCAACACCGTTGTCGGGCAATCCCATATTACGGATACTCTAGAGCATGCAATCGGAGAAAATCAGCTGGCACAGGCACTGCTTTTTTGCGGTCCCCGAGGTGTGGGTAAAACCACATGTGCCAGGATTCTCGCGAGAAAAATCAATGAAAAGGACGGCTCTGTTTCAGAAGACGGATTTGCCTATAATATTTATGAACTTGATGCCGCATCCAACAACTCTGTGGATGACATCAGGGAACTCATAGACCAGGTGCGTTTTGCGCCACAGGTAGGCAAATATAAAGTATACATTATTGATGAGGTGCATATGTTGTCTTCCGCAGCATTCAATGCTTTTCTGAAAACGCTTGAAGAACCGCCTTCCCATGCTATTTTCATCCTGGCTACGACCGAGAAGCATAAAATCATCCCAACGATTTTATCAAGGTGCCAGATTTATGATTTCAAAAGGATTACCATCGAAGGTATTCAGGATCATTTAAAAGAGATTGCTTCAAAAGAAAATATCCGTTATGAAGATGATGCCTTATATCTTATAGCCCAGAAAGCTGATGGGGCGTTAAGGGATGCCTTATCGATCTTTGACCGTCTTTCCACATTCTCCCAGAAGAATATTACACTGGCAAAAGCCGCAGAAGTGCTGAATATCCTGGATTATGACCAATACCTGAACATTGTTGATCTCGCAAAGGAAAACAAGATTCCGGAAGTGCTTTCTGCATTCAATGAAATCGTAAAGCGCGGCTTTGATTCGCACATCTTTATTGCCGGACTTGGAAACCATTTCAGGGATCTGATGATGGCTCAGAATGCATCTACCATGGACCTTATCGAAGTTGGTGAAAAAACAAAAGCCAAATTCGTAGAACAGGCAGCAAAATGGAGTGCCCAGCAGCTTGTGGATGCCATTGAAATCTGCAACCATGCGGATATCAACTATAAAAATTCCAAAAATCCGAGGCTGACTGTTGAGATCGCCCTCATGCAGCTGGCTTCCCTTACGGCCGGTGCAGATATTTCAAAAAAAAAAAGTTTTTCATCCTAGCGCCACATCCTGTTGAAGCTGCACAACCGAAAATCCAGGAAAAGCCAATTGAGATAAAAGAAAAGCCTCAGGAAAAACCTGTGGTGGAAGAGGTGAGTGAAGTGGTCGTTAAGAAAACCACAAAACCTTTATCAAGACAGGCCATTTCTTCCGGCTTCAGCATCAGTTCTTTTCTCAATAAAGAAGACAAAGAGGAAAAACAGGAAGAGACTGTGGTCAAAGATGAAAACCTTCCTCAAAGCCATTTTACCGAAACAGACCTTCAGATGGAGTGGAAGCTCTTTCTCAAACAGGTACAGGCCAAAGACCCTTTTGCTTTCAATGCGATCAAAGGTTTCAGCCTTGTTAAGGCTGAAGAACATACGGTACGCGTGCTCTATCCTTCGGATTCGGCCAAAGCTGAGTTTGATAAAATAAGCGGGGAATTCTTCAACCATTTCAAAAGAAAAGTTCATAACTACATGATCAGGATAGAATACCACCGTGATTTTGAAAATCTTAAGGTTGAAGTGATGACCAAAAGAAAGATTTTTGAGAAACTGGCTGAAAAAAACCCGCTGCTTAAAGAACTTGATAACCTGATGAAGTTTGATTTGTCATAATTTTTTATATATTTGTCGGATAATTTGATCCGGATCATAAAAAAACTGTTCCGGACAAGCCGTCCAGACGGCCCTACTCAGGTGAATACAACATTGATATCATATCAGTCCGCTGAAAACCACTCCGGTTTTGCTTCCGCTAATAATTTTAGCGGACGATTTAGCTTTTTCACTGCCTATCACAGAAATTTCAGAACGTATTACCGTTTTTACTGGTATTGCTAACTGATTTTTCTTTCTCAAAAAATACAGGAATATACCTTCAGCTATTCCGCATTCATTAAATAATTTTTAACGGCATTTTTTGAAAAGAATTATAAAGTAAGTTTATAATCACTATACTATTGACATTAATTTAAAAATAACAGACAAATATGAATTTAAAAGAATTAAGCAGCGATTGGATCAATGAATTTCCGCAACCGATGATGATTGCAGGGCCCTGCAGTGCTGAAAGTGAATCTCAGATGTTGGAAACGGCCCGCAGGATCAAAGAAAGCGGAGCTCCCGTACCGGTATTCCGTGCCGGGATCTGGAAACCGAGGACCAAGCCGAATGGATTTGAAGGCGTAGGGGTGATCGGACTGAACTGGCTGAAAAAAGTAAAAGAAGAATACGGATTCAAAACAGCAACGGAAGTAGCCAATGCCCATCACGTATTTGCCGCTCTTGAAGCGGATGTTGATGTCCTGTGGATCGGTGCCCGCTCTACCGTGAACCCTTTTACGGTCCAGGAAATCGCTATGGCGCTGAGAGGTGTGGATAAACCGGTATTCGTGAAAAACCCTGTGAATCCGGATCTTGCTTTATGGATTGGGGCATTGGAAAGGCTATTGGGACAAGGTATTACAAAACTGGGTGCTATTCACAGAGGGTTTTCAACGTATCAGAAGACCAAATACAGGAACAATCCCAACTGGCAGATTGCACTGGATTTTAAAAGCCAGTTCCCCAATATCCCGATGCTGATCGATCCTTCCCATATCTGCGGTAACAGGACAGGGCTGGCAGATATTACCCAAGAGGGCCTCAATGTAGGATACCAGGGAGCCATCATAGAAAGCCACTGCAATCCTGATGAAGCATGGAGCGATGCCTCCCAGCAGATTACGCCGGAAGTGCTTGCCGACCTGATTTCCAACCTTAAGATCAGAACTACGGAAATGGCAGGTTTTGAAGATGAGATGGGCCGGCACAGGACACTGATTTCAGATATCGACTTCCAGCTGATCGAACTTCTTTCCCAGCGAATGAAGGTTTCTGAAAAAATCGGAAAGCTGAAAAAGGAAAACGATATCGCCATCTTCCAGCCGGAACGGTGGAAAGTCATCACTGAATATGCAAGGCAGAAAGCAGGTGAGACCGGGATGTCCCAGGAGTTTATGGAAAAACTGTTCAAAGCGATCCATGAAGAATCGATCGAGGTTCAGAACAATATCATGATCGATCGGTAAACGGTTGACCAAAATCAGATGTCACGGCAGAAAATCACCGGAGAAAGGATGCTTGCCCTTATATTCAGGTTTTCTGCCGTGATTACTATCTTCTAATTTCCTATATTTGTACCTGTAAAATATGAAAGGAAAAATCATCAAATCTACAGGAAGCTGGTATCAGGTCCTCGATCTGGAAACAGATGCCATTTTTGAAGCCAGGATTCGCGGGAAATTCAAACTCCTGAAAACCCGGCTTACCAATCCTCTTGCTGTGGGTGATCATGTGGAATTCCAGCTGGAGAAAGATGATATTGCCTGGATCACTAAAATAGAACCGCGCAGGAATTACCTGATCCGGAAATCGGTCAACCTTTCCAAGGAGGCGCATATCATTGCTTCCAACATTGATCTGGCCTGTTTTATTTTTACGCTGAAACATCCGGAAACATCTTTAGGGTTCCTGGACCGTTTTCTGGCCTGTTGTGAAGCCTATAATATTACACCACTGATCCTGTTCAATAAAATGGATGTCCTTAATGAAGAAGAGGCTGAAATGGTGAAGGACATTGAATTCCTCTATCAAAATATTGGCTATAAAACGTTAGAAATCTCTTCTTATACCAGGCTCCACCTTGACCGCTTGCAGGACCTGCTCAGGGATCAGACATCCGTGTTCTTCGGGCATTCCGGATGTGGTAAATCCACCCTTGTTAATGCACTTCAACCCGGTCTTAATCTCAGAACTTCAGAAATATCGGATACGCACCTCAAAGGTAAGCATACCACTACTTTTGCCCAGATGTATTTCTGGGATTTTGGCGGTAATGTCATCGACACTCCCGGAGTGCGTGAATTTGCGATGATCGATATCAAAAAAGAGGAGGTGCAGCATTATTTCCCGGAAATATTCAAAAAAAGGGAAGAATGCAAATTCCACAACTGTCTTCATATCAACGAACCCAAATGTGCCGTGATTGCCGGCCTGGAAACCGGAGACATTTTTGAATCCCGGTATGCTACTTACATCAAACTGATGGATGAAGCGGAAGAGGCAGTGCAGAAATAAGGGGATATAATCTACAATGTACTTGCTGAAGACAGTCCTGGAATCTAAGGGATTTTTCAATTTGGTTTAGCGTAGAATACTGTGAACTGCCTAATAAAAGTTTCGCGTATTCCACTTTCCATGATGATTTCTCGCTGCCATATCTGTATGCATCTGAGAAATCAGCACCTTTTCTGTTTTTAATCCGCAGACTTAATCTGCAATCCGTTTTTTCTCTGTCTGATTTTATTCTGACCGATTTTGCTGAACTGATTCTGTATGCTATTATATAATAAGGATATACAAATCTGCTGAAATAAAAAACCCAGCCGAAGCTGGGTAAAAACTAATAACCATGAAAACTCAAATTAAACATGAGAATCGGAATAGAATAAACAATTACTGTGCCAAAAAATTTTTATTTTCGATAAAATTTAAATTATTTTCATGTTGTGAAAAATTAAATAAAATTAAGCGTATTTTTTTGTAATTTCGCGCCATTAAAAAATACTATATTTATGTCTAACATTACATTCACGATGATTAAGCCTGATGCAGTTGCTGACGGACACATTGGGGCAATACTGGGAAAGATTTCTGAGGCAGGTTTCAGAATCAAAGCAATGAAACTGACACAGCTTACTGTTGCTGATGCTAAAAAATTCTATGAAGTACATTCAGAAAGACCTTTCTATGGGGAACTGGTAGAATTTATGAGCTCAGGGCCAATCGTAGCGGCAGTATTGGAAAAAGATAATGCAGTAGAAGATTTCAGAACATTGATCGGAGCTACCAATCCTGCGGATGCAGCTGAAGGAACCATCAGAAAGATGTTCGCCAGAAGTGTAGGGGAGAATGCAGTCCACGGATCAGATTCTGATGAGAATGCATTGATCGAAGCACAATTCCATTTTTCAGGAAGAGAGATATTTTAAGAATATCCTATACGATAAAAGAGCCGGGAATTTTCCCGGTTTTTTTGTGACGTATTGACAGGTTGTTTATCCTGATTTCCCCGTGTCAAAATGACATACAGGTGACAACAGCTGTATAATTCACATTTTTCTCGGACGTCCACATGCTATTATGAAAATGATCTGGCATCCCTGTTTTTCTCTTAACCGTATAGAGGATAAACACGTAATATAGAAATTACGTATTTCTACGGATGTGCCTTTCAGATCAAATCTGCATCTTTGTACCACAAGAAACAACATATAAGCATTCAATCTTATCATAGATTGATAACCATGTAAACTTAATTCTACTACTCTACACAAGAAAAAGGCAGCCACCCGGCTGCCTTTTATTTTATTACGATGGTATAAAAAAGATCAGATCTTTAAAAGTTCGATCGTCTTTTCAGGATTCTCAGCAGAGAATACAGCATTTCCGGCTACCAGGACATCCGCTCCGGCCTCGAAAAGTTTTGAGGCATTATCCAGGTTCACCCCTCCGTCAATCTGAATCAGGGCTGTGGAATTGTTGCTGAGGATGAGGTCTTTGGTCTCAGAAATCTTTTTGTACGTATTCTCAATGAATTTCTGTCCTCCGAATCCCGGATTTACGCTCATCAGGAGCACCAGATCCACATCTGCAATAATATCTTCGAGCAATAAAACAGGGGTGGAAGGATTCAATACGACACCTGCCTTCGCTCCTTTGCTCTGGATATGGTGGATGGTTCTGTGAAGATGTATACAGGCTTCATAATGTACGGATACCAGGTCAGCACCGTGATCAATGAATTCCTCCACATATTTTTCCGGTTCTACAATCATCAGGTGGACATCGACAAATTTTTTTGCGTGCTGCTGTACCGTTTTCATCACCGGGAAACCGAATGAAATATTCGGGACAAACCTTCCGTCCATAACATCCACGTGGAACCAGTCTGCCTGTGACTGGTTAACCATCTCTATATCTCTCTGGAGATTACCGAAATCTGCGGCTAACAGGGAAGGAGCAATAAGCTTTGTTTTCATTTTACTTTTTATCGTTTACTTTAAATTAAATCTTATACATACTGATAATCCCTATCGCTGTCTCCGTCATCATTCATCAGTTATCAATTATTTTAGTGGTATTTCAACTTCATTTCCGGCTGGATCTTCAGCAGTGTTTCATAAATAAGCCGGATCACATTGCCTACATCTTCTTTGGCTACCATTTCTACCGTAGTATGCATATACCGTAAAGGCAGGGATATTAAAGCACTCGGGACACCGCCGTTGGAATGCGCAAATGCATCCGTATCGGTTCCTGTAGCCCGGCTGGCCGCTGCCCTCTGGAATGGAATTTCTTTTTCTTTTGCGGTTTCAATGATCAGTTCCCGGATGGTATGGTGAACGCTTGGGGCAAAGAAAACAACAGGGCCGTTCCCGCATTTCTGGTCCCCTTCTTTTTTCTTCTCGATCATCGGGGTACTGGTATCGTGGGTAACATCTGTCACGATCGCGATATTAGGCTTGATGGTATCGGCAATCATGTCTGCACCGTACAAGCCAACCTCTTCCTGTACCGAATTGGTAATGTACAGCCCGAAAGGAAGGGTATTCCCGTTTTTCTTTAAAAGCCTGGCTACTTCGGCAATCATAAATCCGCCGATCCTGTTATCCAGTGCCCTGCATACAAAATACCGGTCGTTCATTTCAAAGAACTCATCAGGATACGTAATCATGCAGCCTACAAAAATACCAAGCTCCTCAACTTCTTCTTTTGAGGTAGCGCCGCAGTCGATGAAAATATTTTCGATTTTAGGAACAGGCTCATTCTGATTGGTTCGGGTATGGATAGCCGGCCATCCGAAAACGCCTTTTACCACTCCTTTCTCTCCATGGATATGGACTACTTTGGACGGTGCGATGGTCTGGTCTGACCCTCCGTTCCGGATCACATAGATAAGACCATCATCGGTAATATAATTGACATACCAGGAAATTTCATCAGCGTGAGCTTCGATAACCACTTTAAATTCAGCTTCAGGATTGATGATTCCGTAACAGGTTCCGTAATGATCCACTTCTACTTTATCCACATAAGGCCGGATATAATCCATCCATATTTTCTGTCCCTGATGCTCGTAACCGGTTGGTGATGACGTGTTTAGGTAGTTTTGTAAAAATCCTAAAGATTTCTTTTCAAATTTCATAAGAAGGAATGATTTTTGATATGAATATTTGTTATTATGAATGTAAAAATAATGAATTTTAATAAGATGACCTGCCTTTTCATGCTGTTTTTTAGCGCATGCGTTTTCGGGCAACGGGATTCTGTCATTGCCAGGCCGCTGAACCAATATCCGCAGGAGCTGCTAAAAACAGATGAATTCGGAAACAAGTATTACTACGATGAAAAGCAGAAGGCTAAAATCTACGAAATAAACGGTGAAACAGTGGTGGTAATGGATGAGCTGGTCCTGCTGAACAAGCCCAGGTTCAATAACCAACTGGACAGGAATTACTATTATTTTCTCAATAAAAAATTATACCGGGTATACCCTTTATTCCTGACCGCCTTACAGCAGTACAGGGATATCCGTAAAGATATGTCGAACATGGACAGCAAAACCAAAAGGCAGTTCATGAAGGACCGGCAGAAAATGCTTGCCGACCAGTATGAAAAACAGCTGAGAGACCTTACCACTACGGAAGGGCAGATATTTGGGAAGCTGATGAACCGGGCTACCGGCAAAAACGTCTATGAAATTATCAAGGAACTGAGAGGGGGATGGAGCGCTTTCTGGTGGAATGTAAAAGGAAAGATGGCTGATATCGATCTTAAGGACCAGTATAATCCTCATGTGAACCGTACGGATGAATTCCTGGAATCCCTGTTGCAGTCCAACTGGAATTCAGGGTACCTTCAGCCTTATCCGGGGGCCAGTGATTTCAGAGTCAGAAAATAAAAAAGAAATTCCTGTAGCATTACAGGAATTTTTCTTTTAATTTATCGAAGACAATTTTATCTACCGGAAGTACAAAAGGATTATCCTCCCTGTTGATATCAATCCATTCCGTTTTTTCAATACATGGATCCAGGATCAGGAAATCTTCTTCATTCAAGATGTCAACCAGATAATAAATCGTCAGCAGCTGTTCATTTTCTTTAAACCTTGACACCAGGAAATGTTCCTGCGTATATAAGTGGCTTACAATATCAATTTTTACATTAAGTTCCTCGTCAAATTCACGGTGAAGGCAATCCAGTACTCCCTCGCCATATTCTAATCCGCCGCCCGGAAATTTCATCAGTGGCTCACCGGCATATTCTTCAAATAAGGTCAGTACTTTCTGGTCTTTTACAACGCAGGCATATACCCTGATGTTGATGTTGTCTATCATATGTCCTATTTTGTAAGGCTAAAATACGTAAAAATGATTAAAGTGGGGTGGTAGTGGTATTGTTGTATTCACGTATTTATGTATTTACGTCTTCATGTCTTTATGATAATATATATAGTATAATGTATAATGTATAATGTATAATGTATAATGTATAATGTATCGCTTATACCTCTTGTAATATGTAAGTATTATTCATCACTCATCAATTATCAATTATCATTCATTACCTATTGCTCATAACTTCACTGCGTTGATCATTTCCCTTTTCCCGGGAGGGCCCTGTTTTTTTTCCACTGTGAAACCGAGCTCCTGAAGGATCCTGCGTACGCTGCCTTTGGATGAATAGGTTGTTAATAATCCGTTCATGCTCATTTTGTCAGCAACCAGTTCAAATAGGGGCTTTTCCCATAAGTCCGGTTGAACCCTCGCACCGAAGCAGTCATAGTAAACCAGGTTTATTTTCGGTAAATCGATGGTTTTCAGGTCGAAAAAGTCGCACTGGATTTTATGAAGGTAAAAGCCTGTAATGATTTCCACCGGTTTTTCCCATTCCGCATCATGAATTTTATGATAAATATTTTTGAATTCAGGGTTATCAAAGAGTTCAAAATAGGCGAGATCATTTACTTCTGATTCATTTACCGGATATTTTTCAAGGGAAAAATAATGGATGACATGATTTTTGTCAGTTTTTAAATATTCATTAATTGTTACCAAAACATTTAGACCTGTACCAAAACCCAGTTCTAAAATATTAATTTCGTAATCATTAATCAGATTCATTCCGTTTTTAATAAACACATGTTCCGCTTCCTGTAGCGCTCCGTGATGTGAATGGTAATTTTCATTCAATTCATTGATAAACAGTGTTTTGCTGCCGTCATTCGTGGTCTTTATTTCTCTTTTCAATCTATTTTTTGTCAAATTTACTCCAAAATTTTTATATTTGGAAAATTATGTTAAATTTGTGGAACATCATAAAAAATTTTAGAAATGATAATTCAAAAAACTGAAAACTCCAGAATTTCTGCATTCGACCCGGATAACTTTTCATTTGGAAATACTTTTGTTGATCACATGATCATCTGTGAGTATGAGAATGGAACATGGGGCGATGTAAAATTAGTACCGTACGGTCCGATCCCTTTTACACCTGCTATGATGGGGGTAAATTACGGACAGGCTTGTTTCGAAGGAATGAAAGCTTATAAAGATAAGGACGGGCAGGTTTTCCTTTTCAGGCCTGAAAAGAATTTTGAACGTATCAATAAATCAGCAAAACGTCTTGCGATGCCGGAAGTTACGGAAGAGATGTTCATCGACGGACTTAAAGCTCTTGTGGATATCGACCGAAACTGGATCCCGGACGGGGAAGGAATGTCCCTGTATATCAGACCCCTGATTTTCGCTACCGAAGAAGCGCTTAAAGCGAGAATAGCGAACAAATATATGTTTGCTATTGTAGCGACACCGGCAAAAAGCTATTACACCGAACCGGTTTCCGTGAAAATTTCAGATCATTATTCAAGAGCTGCAAGCGGAGGAGTAGGTTCTGCCAAAGCAGCAGGAAATTATGCCGCTTCTTTTTACCCTACCCAACTGGCTATTGAAGAAGGCTATGAGCAAATCATCTGGACCGATGATGCGACTCATGATTATTTTGAAGAAAGCGGAACGATGAACGTATTCGTAAGAATCAACGATACGATTTATACCCCTCCGACTTCCGAAAAAATCCTGGACGGTGTTACCAGAGACAGTTTTATCCAATTGGCAAAAAGGAGAGGAATAGATGTAAGAGTAGAGCCTATTAAAGTTACTGACGTTATCGAAGCCCAGAAAAACGGTACGCTGAAAGAAGTATGGGGTGTAGGAACAGCAGTGGTAACAACAATCTTCCAGGCATTAGGATATAAAGGTGAAAAGCTTTCCCTTCCTCAGCTTTCTGATGAAGAGAGCTATGCGGCACAGCTTAAAAAAGACTTGGTTGACTTGCAGAGCAACCTTTCAGAAGATCCGTTCGGATGGAGGGTGCTGGTAGAAAAAAACATCCTTGAAACAGTATAAGGTTATATAACGACTTTATCATCATAAGGCTGTCTCAAAAGTAAAATACACTCAGAGAATCTCCTGAAACGATTCTTAGAGAAGGTTTTATTTATGAGACAGCTTTTTGTTTGTATGAAACACATAAAAGACGGCATTTTGACCTAGCAGAATAGGAATGCTTCAGATACCCGGATTACGGAGACCTCCGGTAATAAAGAAAGTGATACTACCGGTTAATATACAATGATCAGACAACAATACATTTGATAAGCAAAAAACCGGCTATTAAAGTCGGTTTTTATCTTCATTCTCATATGTGTTAGCATTTCAGAACTGTTCATCAGTCAGTTCTCGATTTGCCATACTTCCTGCAATTCCACCTGAAGAAACGGCGTAAGAAACAGAACGCATCATGGCTGAATTATCTCCACAGGCAAAAACTCCCCTGACTGTTGTTTTCTGAAAATTATCAATCTTGATGTAACCCTGCTCGGTAAGCTCACAGCCTAAAGAAACAGGAATGTCAGAATGTTGCCGGAACGGAACCGATGAATAAGCGACATCAAAACTCATTTTTTTCCCGTTTTTAAAAATTACATTTTTAAGCTGTCCGTTTTCATGTTCTATTTCTGTAATTTTATCTTCTACAACATTTATATTGTGGTTGTTCAGTTTTGCCGTTTGTCCAGCATTGAATTCGGCTTTTCCCTGGGGTAGAATGGTAATGTTATCGGTCAGATTATTAACCAACGAGCTTAGGTGAAATGCTTTTTCTCCGTTTGCCATAATTCCTGTTGTATGCCCGCTGAATTCGTATCCATGGCAATACGGACAATGGATCAGGGATATGCCCCAACATTCTGAAAACCCTTTAATATCAGGCATTATGTCTTTTATCCCTGTGGCGAAAATGAGTTTTTTCGATGCCAATGTTTCGCCGGTTTCAATGGTAATTTGAAAACCATTCTCGTTTTGGGTTCCACTCACGGCAAAACCGTTAAGAAATTGTACCGTATCGTATTTCAAAACCTGGGCTCTGGCTTTTTCAGCTATTTCACCGGGTTTTACTCCATCCTGGGTGATGAAATTATGTGAATGTGGTGTTTGGCGGTTACAGGGCATACCGTTATCAATAATTAAAACATCGCGCATGGAACGTCCTAAAGCCATTGCTGCTGATAGCCCCGCGTAACTTCCGCCGATAATGATTACATCTAGATTTTTATGATTTGTCATACTGTTGAATTTTTAAATTTGGTTAACAGAAAGGCAGAACCATTAGGGTTAGTATGAACATTCCCTGTTGTAAGGATTCCTGTCTGATGATTACCCGTTTAATTTGATTATTTTTTAAGTATTAAAGCTTCTAATTCAATTTCAACCATGATTTCGGGCATCCCAAGTTCCTTGACGCCAATCCAGCTTCCTGTAGGAAAGTGTTTTTTTGTAAATTTCCTTTCTGTAAGAAGCATTTTTATGAAGCTCTCCCATATTGGTTGTATAGATATTTTCAAGTATGACATCGTCATAAGTACAGCCATAATGTTTTAATATTTTATCCAGGCTTGCGTAGCAATTTTTCATTTGTTGCCGATAGTCGTTTTTTGCAGTGGGATTTCCTTTCTCGTCAATACTGATGATGCCTCCTATTTTTACGAGATTACCCACTCTGACGGCCTGAGTATAACCATACGTTTTTTCTAATTTGGGACGGAGGAGAAAGTAGTCAGGCCTTTCCGTCTTTTCAATTTCATTGGTCGTCCTGTCGGCTTTTTGAGGCTCCTGAGAGCAACTATGGAAAAGAAGGGATAACAGCAGGGGAGCTGTTGCCCTGAGAGCGGTTTTTGCAGATCGGATGTGTGTGTTCATAATCTTTAATGTATTTGACACAAAGATAAATAAGTTTTCTTTAATGCAACATTTTTGCATTAATTAAATGCGAATAATTTGCATTAAATTTGCAGAAGAACAATAAAAAGATGAAACGCAGAAACACACCGTCCAAAGCAGCAGTCCTGGAACTATTGGTAAAAGCGGGGAAAGCGATGAGTCGTGATGCTATCGAGGAAAAGATTGATGTACCAATGGACAGGGCTACGATATACAGAGTACTGAACCGCTTTTGTGAAGATGGAGTAGTCCATAAAATAGTTGCCGAAGATGGCAAACAGTATTTTGCAGTCTGTATAAAGTGTGACGAAAATAGTTTTACGGACAATCATTTTCATTTTCGATGCACCCATTGCCAGACTATTGAATGCCTGCCGGAAGCCGTTCATTTCTCAGTTCCCGGCGGTTACCGTGTAGAAAGTGTGAATTGCATCCTCACAGGACTTTGTAAGCGTTGCTCGGGGAAATAATAGCTCAACCTTCATCAGGGAGAAAATTGCGTTTAGGAAAGCAATTTCTTATTAATGAAACCAGGAGTAACATAGGGAATACAGGAGTTAAGTCCTGCTTGTTTTACACTTTTATTCTCCGCAAAGTGCTGGTCCGTAGATTTATCTTTGGTGATGTGAGAAAAAGATTTTTGCTGCCTGGTTATTATTTTAAAGTCATTGTTTTTGTAATTGATTCCTGAAATGTGTATTTTCGCACCACCTATGAAAAACATTGTTTTCTTATCCATTCTCCTGCTTACCGGCTGCAACCGGAAAGCTGCCGAAACACACCCTCCTGTAGGAGGCGTCCTGAGCCGCAGCGATCTTGATATTTCCAGGGAAAGGATGAAGAACCTGAATGCTACGGAGCGGAGACAGATCCAGGAATGGATCGCGACCCAGCCCGTAAAATTCTATGCTATGCCGCTTAATTACTGGGTGAACGCACAGGATTTCAGCGGAAGAGCAAGAAGGGAAGACAATACGCTGATCTCCTATTCTTATGATCTTTATGATTTTGACCAGACCAAGATCTATGACCAACCTATTGAACGGAGAGAAGCCAAGTTCGGACACTTTGATGAACTGAAAGCGGTAGAAAATGCTTTGCGGTATATCCATGATGGCGAGGAAGTTACCCTGTTGGTTCCGTCTGCTCTGGCGTACGGTACATACGGAGATGAGAAAAAAATAGATAACGACATTCCCCTGATCATAAAATTAAAAGCATTATAAATGAAATTGTTTAACAAAAATATAATTCTGGCAGCGGCAAGTGTTTCGCTGATGAGTTGTACACCAATTTATAAAAAAATGAACGTAGACAAAGAAACTTACGAAGGTCTTAATGACGGACTCTATGCTAACCTTCAGACGTCCAAAGGAAACATGATTGTGAAGTTTGAGGATAAGAAAGCTCCGGTTACCGTAGCGAACTTCATCGGTCTTGCCGAAGGTAAAATTGATAACAAAGCGAAGGCTAAAGGTGTTCCTTTCTATGACGGAACCATCTTCCACAGAGTGATCAAGGATTTCATGATCCAGGGAGGAGACCCTCAGGGAACAGGGATGGGAGATCCGGGATATAAGTTTGAGGATGAAAGAAACGACCTGAAGCACACCGCAAAAGGGACGCTTTCCATGGCGAATTCAGGACCGAATACCAACGGATCGCAATTCTTTATTACGGAAGTGGCTACGCCATGGCTGGACGGAAGACACACGATCTTCGGGAAAGTAGTAAAAGGAGAGGATGTGATTGATGCGATTGCCAACGTAGAAAAAGGTCCTCAGGACAAGCCTAAAACTGATGTTGTTCTTGAGAAAGTATCCGTATTCAGCAAAGGAGACGAATACAAGAACTATGATCCTGCAAAGACTTTCAACGAAGGAAAAGCAAAAATAGCAGAAAACAATAAAGCATATATTGCCAAAGAAGAAGCTGAGAAAAAAAGAAAAGAAGAGGAATTCAAAGCTAACCAGCTGAAAATGGTGGAAGACCTGAAAGCAGGAATGCAGAAAACGGAATCCGGACTGTATTATAAAATCACCAAGACCACTGCAGGAAAGGCTCCGAAATCGGGGGATAATGTATCGGTACATTATGCAGGAAAACTGGTTGACGGAACCGAATTCGATTCTTCATTCAAAAGAAATGAGCCGATCGACATTCCAATCGGAATGGGAAGAGTGATCAAAGGCTGGGACGAAGGGATTCTTTTGCTGAAAGAGGGTGAAACGGCTACTTTACTGATCCCGCCGGCAATGGGTTACGGGGAAAGAGGAGCAGGAGGTGTGATCCCGCCTAATGCATGGCTGGTTTTCGATGTTGAACTTGTAAAAGTACAGTAATATTATCTGAATAAAACTCAAGAGCCATCCGTAAGGATGGCTTTTTTTATTGTCTGAAGCATATTTTGTAACGACCTGCACTCATTCATCGACTGATTCAACTGAAAGAGAGTATGATTAATATAATCTGATCATTTTAATGATGCTTTCATTTTAATCAAAATCTATCAACTAAAATATCTGAATCATCATGAAAAGAAAAACACTTATGTTCCTGTTTGTTATGCTGTCCTTTCTGGTCTTTGCCCAGAATAAGGCGAATCCTGATGAGGCATCTATAAAAAAATCTCTAACTTACTTTATGAATAGTATTAAAGACAAAAAAATTGATCAGGGAGTAAACTGCATCTATCCAAAGCTTTTTATAGTAATTCCCAAAGATCAAATGACCCAGATATTAAATATGACTTATAATAACCCATTCATGAAAATTGATATGAGTAATTTGAAGTTTGGGAATATAGAACTTCCTAAACAAATTAATGGAGAGTACTTTTCTATTGTTGATTACTTTTTTCATCTTAAATGTGATGTAGGATCTTTAAATGATGAAATGAAAAAACGATTGAACGCAGCTTTTATAAGCAAGTATGGTAAAAATAATGTGAAATATATTGCTGCTGAAAGTTCTTATTTTGTTAACGCTCATATGAGAGCTTGCGCAGTTTCTAAAAATAGAAAAAATTGGCAGTTTATAATTCTCGAAAAGGAATATAAGCCTCATCTTATAAGGGTCTTGCCAAAGAAAATCCTTGATAAAATCTAACAGGTCATCCATATCCAATAAAAAGGCTGCCTCATGTGAGACAGCCTTTGGTTTGAAAAACTGAAATTGCAGAGTTATATATTCCTCTCTAATTTTTTCCTGATTTGCATCTTCTTTCTGTTCAATGAACTGATGAACAGGGCACTGAAACCTCCGTAGGCGATCAGGGCAACCAGATATACCATCAGGTTATTAAAGCTGATATTAGATACGTATAATAAAACGGAGAAAACCGCAAATACAAATAATAAGGCGATACTCAGCATGTGTGTCTGAGTTAAACTTTTTGGAGTGTTGGTCGTCATTTCTTTTACATTCTTCATTGTTAATAATTTTAAAAATTAAACTTAATATTTTGTAGCCCTGATGGAACTGATCTAAAGTATGAACAGAGCTATTCTTCCTGATACCCTATAATACTTTTACTTCCATGGAATTCGATATTCCAGAAAGCGGATTCATGATACAACAAGGTGATGGTGTTAACTCGGAAGACGGCTGTTCATCAGCCAGTATATTTTCAGAGTCAGATACGGAAAATCCGTGGTAATACCTTATTTTTCATCATCATAGCGTGGTTTTATTAAAGCATTATGTAGCTATTTCCGTGCCAAATTTCATTAAACAGGGAATGTTATCAAAAACTCAGGTGAAAAATGATGATAAGGTGATACCTGATTGCAGATCTGAATGATGAATACATAAGCCCGCTGATTTTCAGCGGGCTTATGTAGATCAGTCGATAAATCAATATTTTTGCTGTATCACCAGTTTTTATCAATCATATAGATCAGCTGTGTCATTGCAACCGCCCCGAGCAGAAGCTCCCTCCGGTTTACTTTATCAAACGTATCTTCTTCTGTATGGTGGATGTCAAAGTAGCGTTGTGAATCCGGAACCAGCTCGGCAGTCGGGACGCCCATATCATGAAGCGGATAAAGATCGGTCCCAGAAAACCTTCCTTCAAAATTGTAGACGCCATACGGAAAGAACAGGTTCGCCCAGCTTTTGATCTGATTGATTTTCTGTACATCCATTTCCATGGAAATTCCCCGGGGTGCAAAGCCTCCCGCATCGGATTCGATCGCAAAAAGATGCTTTTCATGGTTTTCTTTTGCGGCTTTACCGTAGGCTATTCCGCCTTTTACGCCATTTTCCTCATTGGCAAAACACACTACCCGGATCGTATGCCGGTTAGGTATGCCCAGCTTTTTGAACGTCCTCAGCACTTCTATGCTCTGTACAATTCCTGCTCCGTCATCATGGGCACCTTCACCTACATCCCAGGAATCTAAATGACCTCCCACGACAATAACCTCCCGGTCTTGATGACCGGTGATCTCACCGATAACAGAATGGGACAGCTTTTCGCCCTTCATACCGCAGTGGGAATTCAGTTTAAGGGTTACTTTTCCATTTTTCAGCATTCCAGCCAGTTCGTCTGCAACGGTAGTACCGATTGCTACGGCAGGGATTTTAGGATACTGTTCATCATAACGCATGCCTCCCGTATGGGGTACGTTATCAAAAGCTGAGGAAAGGGAGCGGATCACTGCAAATTTTCCGCCTTTCTTTGCTGTAAGGGAAGCTGCATTGACTCTGTATTTTGCCGCGTCACTATAGCCTTTGAAGGTTTCGACAAAGGACTGGCTGAACGGGTAATTGAAAAAGACAACCTTACCTTTTACCTGATCTGCCGGAAGTTTCTCATATTCTTCGAGCGACTGTACCATAATGACCTCTCCGGAGACATCTTTACCTCGGGTGCCTTCTGAATTCCCTAATGAAAGCATCTTTACGGATTTCCACTGTCCGTTCCCGGTCTGGATCTGTAATGATTCTTTTCCTCTTTCCCAGACCGGGATCATCACTTCCTGAAGCCAGACTTTATCCGCACCGGCTGCCCGAAGCTCTTTTGCTGCCCATTGTACTGCTTTTTCATAAGATGCTGAACCGCTGAGGCGGTGGCCTATATTTTGGGTCAGATCCCTTAATTCGGTATAAGCTGTTCCGTTATTCAGGATTTCGGTGGAAATCTTTGCAAACTGCAGGGAATCTTCTTTTTGCTGGCCGTAGGCCATCATACTGCTTATGAGTACAGCAGTGCATAGTATATTCTTCATGATCTGTCATGCATAATTATTGTTGTTCCTGTTTTAATATTTTATTTCTACATCAAGCTGCCTGCCTTCTGCCTCTGCTTTTTTATCCATTGAAGCACCTAATGCCATTCCGATGGTCATTCCTATCGGAAGTCCTATACCGAGAAATGCCATATTGCCCAATAAAAACCCGAAGGCGATTCCAATAGGCAGTCCGAATGTTGCCAGACCCGCCGCCAGCCACATAGTATGGTAATAATTTTTAGGGACCAGCTTATATTCTTTTTCAAGCATTTTAAGGATGCCTGTCTGCTTTTCCTTTAATAGTTTTGATAAAGCTTTATCCTTTAAAGAAGTGGAATTGATTACTCCTACCTGCTGATTAATAGTTTCTTTGGTCTGATCGGATATGTCTTTCTTTTCAAGTTCATCCAGTAAAGCCTTCAGCTGCTGATACAGCAGTTCAGATCTCTTATCGGCTACAAGTTCGGGATTAAGCCGGAGTGTACTCATCTTTTTCATTTGATTCGGTTTATTAAAACATATTGAATTCCGATACTTTATAAGCAGAGTTGCCTACCAGTTTTTATCAATCATCAGGACCATCTGGGTAAGGACTGTGGCACCCAGCAGAAGTTCCCTCTTATTCACCTTGTCAAAGCTGTCTTCCGTGGAGTGGTGGTAATCAAAATACCGCTGCGGATCTACTACCAGCTCGGCCAGAGGAATATCCAGCTGCTTCAGGGGAGAAATATCCTGGATTGCATTGGTCTGGTCAAAATCATATACGCCGTACGGCAGGAAATAATTTTTCCATTCAAAGATCTGCTTTCTCCGTTGGGGCGGCATATCCAGGGAAAATCCTCTCGGGGAATATCCGCCGGCATCCGTTCCCATTGCAAAAACGTGTTTCTCTTCTTTTTTCTTCACGTATGCGGTATAGACTTCATGGCCCTGGCCGCCGTTTTCACTGTTGGCAAACAGAACGATCCTGATCGTATGATTATTCTGTATTCCGAGCGCTTTGAGGGTCCTCAGGATTTCAATACACTGCACGACGCCGGAGCCGTCATCATGGGCACCCTCTGCAAAATCCCAGGAATCCAGCTGTGCACCAATCATGATGACTTTTGAATCTTTCTTTCCTGGAATTTCAGCAATGATATTGGGATTGGTGGTATCTCCTTTAGGCTCAGCAGACATATTGATCTTTGCTGTAACCTTCTGTTTTTTGAGCAATTTTTCGAGTTCATCCGCAGATCTTACACCGATGGTTAAAGCAGGAATCCTGACTTTATCATCCGGCTCGTAGTACACCATCTTAGCATGGGGAGTATCATCGAAAGCCGTTGTCAGCGACCGGATGATCAGTGCTTTTGCCCCGGTTTTGGCAATCACTGAAGCGGAAATCAGCTTGGATTTGGCAGCAGTAAGGTAGGCGTCACTGGTATTGATGACCGTGGGATCCATCGGCAGGTTGACGAAAACAATTTTATCCTTCAGCTTCCCTATCTGTAAGGCATTCAGTTCCGCAGTGCTGCTGATCTGTACGATTTCCCCCGTAAGGTCTTTTCCGCCGGTCCCTTCAGAATTTCCGAATGAAAGCATCCTGATGCTTCTCCAGTCTCCATTCCCCGCTTTTATCTGCAGGGATTCTCTTCCCCTGATCCATACCGGGACTTTGGCTTCCTGCCTCCAGATCATTTCAATGCCTATATCCTTAAGCTTCTTTTCTGCCCATTCCACAGCCCTGGCATAGCCCGGAGTTCCGCTGAACCGCGGCCCGATTCCTTTGGTCAGTTCCCCCAGATTGTCATAAGCCGTACCATGGGTCATGACCTCATCAGAAATCTTTTTGAATTCATCATGGTAATTGGATTTTACAGATGCGTAGGGTTTTTTTGAAAGTTTCTTCAGCGGTTTTTTCTGAGAAAATAAAAATCCACTCAAAAAGAGTGGAATTATAATGAATGCTTTTTTCATTTTTTATCAACCTATCTTTTCCATCGCTAAAAGTAGGAAAAAAACAGGAATATTAAGACTTCATGTCATACATTAAAAGGGCTGTAACCAATTTAGGCTCAATGAATGTACATTTTGGCGGCATGCTCAGTTTAAGGTCCGATATTTTGATCATATCATTGAAACTGACCGGGTAGATCCCGAATCCTGCCTTACCTTCGCCATGGTCCACTTTTTCCTTCAGCAGGGCAATTCCTTCCAGGTTGGAAGTCCCTTTGACGTAGCTGATTTTTTCAGAACTGTCCGGATCTTCGATTTTCAGGATGCTTTTGAATATGTATTTATCCAGGAGGTGATGGTCAAGATTATCCAGTGACATTTCCTGTGATCGCAGGTCATGCTTCACGTGAAGCGAATAAAATTTACCGTCCATGTACATGGAGATATGGAACTTCTGGGAAGGATAGTACGCTGTTTCCCCTTTTTCGTGAATCAGGAAGTACTGCTCCAGCTGCTTCAGGAAATCTGCCGGGCTCAGTTCTCCCAGGTCACTGACTATCCTGTTGTAGTCATGGATTTTGATGGATTGGTTGGATACGATGAAGCTGTACACAAAATTGTATGGTTCTGTTCCGTTATGCCTTTTGTTTTTATCTTTCTGGTGCTTGGCATTCAGCGCCGTGGATCCGATCCTGTGGTGGCCGTCTGCAATATAAAAAGAGTCGATCTGGTCTATAACTTCCTTAAACTGCTGCAGTTTCAGGCGGTTATCAATCTTCCATATTTTATGGCGGATACCTTTGGTATCAACATGGTTAAAGATCGGGACATTTTTCTCCTCATGGTTCATGAGCAGTTCGATCTTGGAATTGGAAGGGTAGGTGAGCAGTACCGGTTCGGCCTGCAGGTTTACCTTTTCCAGGTAATGCGCCAGTTTTTCTTTTTTCTGGGGAATGGTGCTTTCGTGTCTTTTGATCTTTCCGTTCCAGAAATCTTCGATGCTGGCCAGTCCCAAAAGCCCCCTGAAGATCTGCTTGTTAGGGTAGATCTGCTCATACAGGTAATAGGCGGAACTGTCCTGGACGAGTTTATTTTCATCCAGCAGTTCTTCAAAGGTTGCCCGGATCTTCCTGAGGTTCCGGTCAATATCCTTTGATTTGCTTACCACATAGGGCTTGATCATATGGATGTAGGTATTCTCAACTTGAGCTTTCTCTGTGATCTCCTCCTGGGTGAAATTATCCAGGGGGTGGGTAGGGAAAGTACTCTCCAGGTCTTTATGAGGTCTTATTCCGCGGAAAGGTTTAAAAACAGGCATATTTTATTGTATAGTTTCTTTTTGCAGCTTAATAATCTGTTCGGCAAGTTCGAGTCCGATTTTCTCCTGGGCGTCTACCGTATTTCCTCCTACGTGCGGGGAAAGCGACAGGGCAGGGTTCATCAGCAGGGGCAGTTCCGGTGCCGGTTCGTTTTCAAAAACATCCAGCGCTGCTCCGGCTACTTTTCCGGATTCTATAAAGTCGATCAAAGCTACTTCGTTAATCACACCGCCTCTTGCAGTGTTCACAATATAGACTCCATCTTTCATTTTTTCAAATTCAGCTGTGTCTATGATATATTCATTCGTTTTAGGCGTATTGATGCTGATAAAATCGGTATCCTTAAGGAAGGCATCGGTATCATTGGAAGACGTAACCTCAAAATTCAGCGACTGTCCGTCAAAAAATTCGAGTGTAAGCGTTTCGGTTCTCGGTTTTCGGGTCAGCACTTTCACTTTCATACCTAAAGCTATCCCCATTTTGGCTACTTCCTGTCCGATGCTCCCGAAACCGATTATACCTAGGGTCTTTCCGGAAAGCTCATAGGCTTTGCTGAATGACTTTTTCATGGCATTGAAATGGGTTTCGCCTTCTAGCGGCATCA
Organism: Chryseobacterium camelliae; assembly: GCF_002770595.1. Classification (NCBI taxonomy): domain Bacteria; kingdom Pseudomonadati; phylum Bacteroidota; class Flavobacteriia; order Flavobacteriales; family Weeksellaceae; genus Chryseobacterium; species Chryseobacterium camelliae. The sequence continues at coordinate 137,758 of NZ_CP022986.1, forward strand.
GCCGGTTGGATTCGTGCAGGAACCTGGCCAGGGAAAAGAAATGTCCGAAGACAAGCTCCGCTACAGATTTTGATGATGCATTAGGAGTGTTAATTACACGGATTCCTTTGCTTCGGGCATATTCCACATCAATATTATCCATCCCGATCCCGCCTCTGCCGATAACCTTCAGGCCCGGGCAGGCATCAATGATATCCTGGCGTACTTTCGTTACGCTTCTTACAAGGAGCACATCTACCTTGTTATCATTAATGAAACCAATAACATGGTCTTGGGCAACCTTGTGATCCAGCACCTCAATGCCGGCGTGCTTCAGGGCTGATGCTCCGGATTCGGAAATACCGTCGTTTGCTAAAACTCTCATATATTCAGGGTCTAGTAGTTAATAATTTAAAGATGCATGGAATAGACCGGTCTGCAAATTAAGAAAATTAAAAATAATTTTGATTATTTTTAATCACTTGTCTGTAAGGCAGATATTATCCGATGGATTTCATAACGTCTACCAAAATCTGTACGCTTTCGAGAGGCAGGGCATTATAAAGGCTGGCCCTGTAACCACCTAAGCTTCTGTGACCGTTCAGTCCGCTTACGCCGGCTGCTTTCCAGGCTGCTTCAAACTCCTCTTTCCTGCTGTCGTCCGTAATCCTGAATGACACGTTCATCAGAGAGCGGTCTTCTTCAGCACAGAACGTTTCAAATAAAGGATTCCTGTCGATTTCATCATACAGCAGCTTTGCCTTGGCTATGTTTCTCGCTTCAGCCGCCTCAATGCCTCCATTCTTTTCCAGGTATTGCAGGGTAAGAAGGGATGCATATACAGGGAATACCGGTGGGGTATTGTACATGGATTCCTTGGCGATGTGCTGCGAATAATCCAGCATCGAAAGCATATTGTCTCTTCCTGTTTTTCCTAAAATATCTTTTTTAATGACTACCAATGTTACTCCGGCAGGACCCATGTTTTTCTGGGCACCGGCATAAATCAGGTCAAATTTCGAAAAGTCCAGCTGTCTTGAGAATATATCGGAGCTCATATCACAAACCATCAGGGTATCCACCTCAGGAAAAGATTTCATCTGAGTCCCGTAGATGGTATTGTTGGAAGTACAGTGGAAATAATCATATTCTGCACCTACGGTATAATCTTTCGGGATGTATGAATAATTGTCTGCCTTTGAAGAGCCTACTACATCAACTGTTCCCAGTTTTGCGGCTTCCTTAATCGCTCCGGCAGCCCATGTGCCTGTATCCAGGTATGCAGCTTTTCCCCCTACTTTCATCAGGTTGTACGGTACCATGGCAAACTGAAGGCTTGCACCGCCTCCCAGGTAAAGTACTTCATAATCATCACCAAGGTTCATCAGCCTTTTTACGATGGCTCTTGCCTCATCCATTACAGCTACGAAATCCTTGCTTCTGTGGGAGATCTCCAAGATGGATAATCCCATTCCGTTAAAATCTAAAATAGCTTCTGCAGATTTTTCAAATACCTCATGAGGCAGGATGCATGGCCCTGCGCTAAAGTTATGTTTCTTACTCATATTGTTATTTTTTTTACAGGACCTGGTGTGCCTGTGGATTCATTATTATTGGATATCAGGAAAAAGACTTAAAAAAACCGCCTCATACTGGATGAGACGGCATGTATTATTCACCGTGTAAAAACGCTTTTTTATTAAGCAGGGTTTCTTCAGACTCTACATGGTCCTCGTCCGGAACACAGCAGTCTACAGGGCAAACCGCAGCACACTGAGGTTCTTCGTGGAAACCTTTACACTCTGTACATTTATCTGTAACAATAAAGTATACGTCATCACTTACCGGTTCCTGTGGTGCATCTGCATTTACAGTAAGTCCGGACGGTAATGTTACCGTTCCTTTGAGAGCAGTCCCTTCAGAAGCTTTCCAGTCTACGGCCCCTTCATATATGGCATTGTTCGGGCATTCCGGTTCGCAGGCGCCGCAGTTAATGCATTCATCAGTTATTTTAATAGCCATCGCTAATTTTTTTTAAATTTGCACAAAATTACAAAATATTCCCCAAATTTACAGTAATTATGCATACCGAAAATCAAGTTTTAGGGCTTACGAAGCTGGGCCGCTATATCCATACCTATCTGACGGAAAGTCCTGAAAGCCAGGCAGAGAACTATTCTGAGCTGGAAACAGTGATGAGGAAATCCCATATGGAAAACCCGTGGTTTACCATTGAAAGCCAGAAGTTTGCCCTTGAAGAATGGGCCGGGCTCCTTACCGGAGATACCTTAAGGCAGTGGCTGCAGGGCTATTCGGTTTCAGAAACGCCGAAAAAGGTAGGTCTCATCCTTGCCGGAAATATTCCGCTGGTAGGATTTCATGATGTCATCTCTGTGATTCTCAGCAATCATATTCCTCTGATCAAGCTGTCCTCTAAAGACCGCTACATGATTCCTTTTCTGCTCAGGAAGTGGAATGAGTTTTCAGATAGCGGGATACGTTACGAACTGGTCGAAAGGCTGGAGGATTTCGATGCCGTGATTGCCACAGGGAGCAACAATACTGCGAGATACCTTGAATATTACTTCAAAAACCATCTGAGCATCATCCGTAAGAACAGGACTTCAATGGCTGTCCTTAAAGGCGATGAAACCGATGAGGAGCTCCAACTGCTGGCAGAGGATATTTTCCATTATTTCGGATTGGGGTGCAGGAATGTTACCCGTCTTTTTATTCCGAAAGATTTTCTTATTGACCGCCTTTTTGAAAACTTCCTGAATTTCAGTGATATCATCAACCATCACAAATATGCCAATAATTACGATTATAACCGTGCAATATACCTGCTGAACCAGGAAAAGTTCTGGGACAATAATTTTGTGATGCTGAAAGAGGATGAGAAATTGTTCAGTCCTTTATCAGTAATCAACTTCAGCCGGTACGAGTCCCTGGATGACGTTAGGGAATTTCTTGCAGACCATTCGCAGGACATCCAGTGTATTGTGGCCAAGGATGAGTTGGGATTGGATTCTATTCCGTTTGGGCAGGCCCAGCATCCCGGCCTGGATACCTATGCCGACAATGTAGATACCATGAAATTTCTTGAAGTACTCTGAAAAATTTAATATCTTAGACACAAAAAATTATACACTATGTTTACAAACACTTTAGTCGCCCATTCTTCGGATACCGAAAAGGCAGACTTTTATAAGAAAACGTATATCCACCTTGCTTTATCCGTGCTTGCCTTTATCGGCGTTGAAACCATTCTTCTCCGCACAGTACCTGTAGAGGTTATCGCCATGATGTTTGGGCAGAGGTATACATGGCTGCTGATCATCGGGGTATTCTGGCTGGCTTCCGTGCTGGCAAGCCGCTGGTCTTTGTCGCAGAGCAGAAGCACACAGTACTTCGGTTTAGGATTTTATATAGTTCTTGAAGCCGTCATCTTTTTGCCGCTTATTTATATGGCTTCTGCTACGGCAGGAGGGCAGGTGATCTTCCAGGCTGCCATGCTGACGATTGCCATGTTTGCAGGATTGTCTATCGTGGCATTCACTTCCAAAAGGGATTTTTCTTTCTTGAGAAACATCATGATTATCGGAGGTTTTATTGCCCTCGGACTGATTGTTGCCGGAGCGATTTTCGGGTTTAACCTGGGCCTTTGGTTTTCAGTAGGAATGGTCATCCTGGCATCTGCAGGGATCCTGTACGAAACCAATAAGCTTCAGAACACGTACACCACCGGACAATATGTAGGAGCATCTTTACAGCTGTTTGCTTCCATTATGCTGTTGTTCTGGTATATCCTGAGGATTTTAATGAGCAGGAGAAGCTAGTGAAGTTATAAGTTTTAAGTTATGAGTTATGAGTTATGAGTTATGAGTTATGAGTTATGAGTGCTTATAGCTGTCATACATAAAAATCCCGGTGCTATTGAAGAGTACCGGGATTTTTTATTGGGTCTGAACGTTAATTCAGATCATGGTTTACTTATCGATAGAACCTAATACTTTCTGGGCAAATGAATTCAAAGCATCTTTCTCGCTCATTCCGTTCTGCACATTGGCATGAACTTCAAGGGCTCCGCAGATATTGGTAATCAGTTCTCCGGCAACATTCAGGTCCTCCTCACTGGTTCCCCTGAATTCGCAGAAGCTTTCCAGTACCTCCAGTGTCTTTTCAAGGTTTTCAGGGGTCTGGTTCTGATAGAATTGTCTAATTACAGGTAACTTCATAACTATAATTCGTTGAATAGGTTGATTAAACTTTCCGCCTGGTTGCTCTGCACCTGGTTAACCAGCTCACCGTTCCTGAAGATGGCAAACGTAGGCAGGTTATCCACCTTGGCCAGCTTCCTGCTTTCAGGCAGTTTTTCAGCGTCAACATATAAAAACGGAATGCTGTCGTTCTCTGCAGCCAGTTTTTTGAATTTCGGCTTCATAATCCTGCAGTTCCCACACCAGGTAGCACCATACTGTACCACTACCTTTTCATTGTCATTTACGATGTTCTGCAGTGTATCTTCTGTTAATTCTGTGTACATAAGGATAATTTAAATTTGGAAATTTGGAAATGTGTTAATGAGCAGGCAGCATTGATCATCATAATATTGATTCCTTGCCTTATTAAAAAGAAGATGAGATAATTCTAAATAATCTTATCAGATAATTTCAAATTATCTCATCATCACATTAACACATTATGCTAGTTTTTCGCTAAATACTCGGCGGTAGAAGAACGGTCTGCTTTCATGGCATCTTTTCCTTCTTCCCAGTTTGCAGGGCAAACTTCTCCATGCTTCTGTACGTGTGTGTACGCATCGATCAGCCTTACATATTCTTTTACATTTCTTCCCAACGGCATATCGTTTACAGACTCATGGAAGATTTTTCCTGTTTCGTCAATCAGGTATGTTGCTCTGTAAGTAACATTAGATCCTGTAAATGTTTCGTTTCCTTCTTCATCGTACTCGAAATCCTGATCTACAATACCTAAAGCATTGGCTAGTTGTCTGTGGGTATCCGCTAAAAGAGGATACGTAACCCCTTCGATCCCTCCGTTATCTTTTGGGGTGTTCAGCCATGCGAAGTGTACTTCGTTGGTATCGCATGAAGCACCGATTACTTTAGTGTTTCTTTTTTCAAACTCACCTAAAGCCTCCTGGAAAGCATGAAGTTCCGTAGGGCATACGAAAGTGAAATCTTTCGGGTACCAGAATAACAAAACTTTCTGCTGGTTGGAAGTAGCTTCTTCAAAGATGTTGATTCTAAGATCATCACCCATTTCAGACATCGCATCTACTGTTAAACTCGGGAATTTTTTTCCTACTAAAGACATAATTGTATATTTTTTAATTTTAATTTTCTGATGCAAATTTAAAACCATATCATCTATCAAACCTAATGTTTCTGATAAATAAAATCTATGTTTGTTTTTGATGGTAAATAACAGCAAAAGGCTTTAAAAAATAACTTTTGAGGTATTTTTTTATATTTTTGTTTACTATAAAATTGCTATAAGTATTTTTATAAAAATTGTTTAAAATTTTTAATCAATCACAAAAGAAATAAAAGTTTTTGACCTCTAGAATTTTTAAGATGATGGCTTTGAGATAATGAGAGAGTTATGGTTTTAAAAATCTTACTAGAGGTTTAAGGCCTTTCACCATACCCCCTAAAAAGCGGAGCAGGAACCATAATAATCCTGTAGAGCTCAGTCATAAAGCAGAGTATAAATAAAGCCGGTGTTAATTTAACACCGGCTTTTATAATTAGTATCCGAAAATTTCGGTCAGGTTCAGCTTTTTCACGTCACCCAGCTTCTTCATTTCAGTGTCATTCACTTTATCCTGAGAGGCTACGATACAGTAGGTGTAATTCCTGCCTTTCATCTCCTTGTCATGGAAGCTTTGGATATCGGCAAAGCTCAGCTTTGGAGCTGTCTCATACACTGTTTTCCTGATGTCGGAATTGTTGCCGAGCTTCTGTGCTCTGAGATAGTTGAAAATAATACCGTCCTGCGTAATCCTTTCTGAAGCGATGTTCTTTCTCAATCCGCTTTTGGCCGTTTCAAACAGCTGATCAGATTTAGGAAGGTCAGTCAATAACTCATTCATCGCAGTAGTGGATTCGTTGAACTTATCTGCCTGTGTCCCTACATAGGCCATCACCATATCCTTATCTTCTTTTTTGCTTGGGAGCGAGAAGTAGGAATAGGTAGAGTAGGCCAGTGCCTTGGATTCCCGGATGGTCTGGAATACGATAGAACCCATTCCGCCACCGAAATAATTGTTAAATAAGCTTACGGTCGGCGTGATGGACACATTGTACGGATCGGAGTTCCTAACCCAGAAGATCTCTGCCTGTACCATATCATAATGCGCAAACAGTACTTTGTTGTTATCCGTAGGAATCTGTACGAATGTTTTGGCTTTCGGCAGCTCTTTCAGCTTCGCAGGCAGGACATGGATCAGTTTGAGGGAAGCTGTCAGTTCATTTCCTGTTTTCGGCCCGTAATACAACACTTTATGCTGATAGCTGAAAAGGTCATGAAGAACTTTGATCAGGTCTTCTGCTTTCAGGGCATCCAGTTCTGCATCGCTTAAAACATTATTGAAAGGGTTTTGTGGCCCGTACTGTGCATAGCTTCTCAGTCCGGCCATGATGGTCCCTTTATTCTGCTTGGCATTGGCACGGGCTTTTTTCAGCCTTGTTTTGTAGGCATCCAGCGCGGCCTGGTCAGCCTGGCAGTTTTTAATCAGATCCTCAAAAAGGGAAAGGGTCTGGCTGAAGTTTTCATTAAGCCCTTCCAGGGTCACATAGGTTTCTTCATTCCCTGCACCTACCCTGAAGCTTGAGGCAAGCCTGTAGAAATCCTTGCTGATAGTTTCTGATGATTTGTCTTTTGTTCCCAAATACTGCAGGTATTCAGCCGCCAACGGAAGGATTTTGTTGTTCCATTTACCGGAATCGAAATGATAATACAGCCTGAACAGGTCGTTATCCGTATTCTTTACCGAAAGCACGTCAATGCTGCCCAGCTTGTTTTTAGCAATATCCTTGTCATAATTCAGCCATACCGGCGCAATGGTGTTTTCAGGCATGGCATCGATCTTTTTCAGGAATGGCGACTGGTCTTCCCTGTTTACGGAAACAGGAGTGATTGTAGGTTTGTCCACCTTCACAATGTTTTTGTCTTCGCCTTTACGCTTGTATACCGCTACATAATTATTGTCCTGAAGGTATTTCGCCGCAAAGTCCATAATATCCTTCTTGGTGATTTTGGAAATCTCTTCAATATATTCCAGGGCCGTTCTGTGATCGATATCGGATGTGAATTCATCCATAAGGATACCTGCTCTGGAAGAATATTTTTCACTCTTTTCAATCAGGCTTTTCTTTTCATTATTAACGATCGACTGGATCAGGTCTTCTGAAAACTCCCCTTTCCTTAATTTATCGATCTCCTGTAGCAATAAAGTCTTCACTTCATCCAGTGACTGGCCTTCCGTAGGCCTTCCCTGAAGCAGAAGAACGGAATAATCCTTCAGAGTATATGGAGAGGCGTAGGCAGACAACAGTTTCTGTTTTTTGACCAGATCCAGGTCGATAAGACCTGCCTGGCCATTGGTGAGCATATTGCCTACCAGGTTCAGCATTCTGGCATCCCTGGTAGTAGCGCCCGGAAAACGGAATCCGAGCATGATATTCTCAGGATTCGGTCCTACAACTTCCTTAACAACGGGTGCTGTAATATTTTTTTCCTGACCAATGTTGTAGGCAGGAATGGCTTTAGGCTTCATGTAAGAGAAAGCTTTGTCCACTTTGGCAATCATTTCGTCCGGATTGAAATCTCCCGACATGATGACTCCCATATTATTAGGAACGTAATAATTATTGAAATAGTCTCTGATGGCTTTCAGTGACGGGTTTTTAAGGTGCTCGATGGTTCCGATGGTCGTCTGCTTACCGTAATTGTTATTCGGGAACAGGTTGGCGAACATTACTTCAAATACTTTGTCCCCATCATCATCAAGGGATCTGTTTTTCTCTTCGTATACCGCTTCAAGCTCGGTATGGAAAAGCCTCAGGACGGGCTGCCTGAAACGTTCCGCCTGAACGGCGAGGAATTTATCCACCACATTGGCCGGAATATCCTCGGTATAAACGGTCTGCTCAAATGAAGTAAAGGCATTGGTACCATCGGCACCCATACCGGCCATCATTTTGTCGTATTCATTGGCAATCGCATATTTCGCCGCTTCTCCGGATACTTTATCGATTTCCTTGTAAATTTCCTTTCTTTTGGCTTCGTCCTTAGTTTGGTTGTACTGTTCGTACAGCCCGTCGATACGGTCAAGCAGAGGCTTTTCTTTAGACCAGTCTTTAGATCCGAACTGGTCTGTGCCTTTGAAAAGCATATGTTCCAGGTAATGGGCCAGTCCGGTATGGTCGGCAGGGTCGGTCTTGCTTCCTGCTTTGGTTGCTACGTAAACCTGTATCCTTGGGTCTTTCCTGGTTGGGCTGAGGATGACGGTCAGTCCGTTTTTGAGTTTGTAATATCTTGCAGCGGTAGGGTCATTGGTGACATAACGGTAGGTATATCCGTTGGAAGTGGCTTCTTTCCACTGGAAATCCTGCCCGTAAGCATACCCGCAGAAGCTCGCAGCAGCAATGCTGGAGACAATGGTTATTCTTTTTAAAATGTTCATGAATAAATTTTGTATTTTTTTTAATTAAACTGATCAAGCAGTGTTTTGATTCTCCTCATGGCCTCTTTCAGCTCCTCTTCAGAAGCGGCATAAGAAAACCGGATGCATTCCGGGCTTCCGAAAGAAACCCCGCCTACGCAGCCAACGTGGGCATGCTCCAGGATAAACATGGCAAAGTCATCGGAATCTTTGATTTCAACGCCGTTCAGTGTTTTTCCGATATAGTGGGAGATATCCGGGAAGAAATAGAATGCCGCTTTAGGCAATAAGACCTTAAAGCCGGGAATTTCCTTCATCAGACCATACACAAGGTCCCTTCTGGATTTAAAGGCATCGATCATATACCTGTATTCCGAAGGATCCGCTTTTAAAGCTGTGATTGAGGCTCTCTGCGCTACGGTATTGGCACCGCTGGTCATCTGTCCCTGGATTTTTTCACATGCTTTTGCCAGCCATTCAGGACAGGCAGAATACCCGATCCTCCAGCCGGTCATGGCAAATGCCTTGGACATACCGTTGATCACGGCAGTCTGTTCATAAACTTCCGGGAACTGGGCGATAGAGGTGGTTTTAGTTTCATAATTGATGAACTCATAGATTTCATCGGAAATCACGGTTACCTGCGGATATTTGGCGATTACTCTGGCCAGTGACCATAATTCATCATAGGTATAGTATCCTCCGGAAGGGTTGCAGGGTGAGCTGAACAGAATGACCTTGGTCTTATCTGTGATAGCATTTTCCAGCTGTTCCGCCGTAATTTTAAAATCGGTTACATATGAGGTGGGCAACAGGGTAGAGGTTCCGCCCATCATTTTCACCATTTCGTCATAACTTACCCAATAAGGAGCAGGAAGCAGGACTTCGTCACCGTCGTTGATCAGTGCGGCAAGGACATTCAGGATCGCCTGTTTGGCTCCGTTGGATACGCAGATCTGTGAAGGTTTATAATCGAGCTTATTATCCCTTTTCAGTTTTTCAGAAATAGCTTCCCTGAGCTCCAGGAACCCCGGAACGGGAGAATAATGGCTGTAATTTTCATTGATGGCATCAAATGCGGCCTGTTTGATAGGGTCCGGTACATCGAAATCGGGTTCTCCCAAAGTGAGGCTGATTACATCTACTCCGCTGGCCTTCATTTCTCTGGCTCTGTTAGACATCACGAAAGTCTGCGAATACCCCAGTCTGTTTACCCGGTCTGAAAGTTTGTTCATATGGTCTTTTTGAAATAGGAACAAATATAATAAAAACTATCGGTCGAAAAATTAAAATCAAACTTGTTTGAAATAGTGACGGGTAGATTGATTTTATAACTATATTTGTAGTTATAAATAATCAATCTAATTCAATTGCAATGTATAAAATCTTATTCCTTTTCCTGTTCTCTTGTGTTTCTGCCCAGCATTACCGTTTTGTGTACGAGTATACCATGAAGCCGGACATTCATAAAAAGGATTCAACAGTCACCGACTATATGAACCTGGACACGGACGGCAGAGCCTCCTACTTTTATAATGCGGCCAAATATGAACGCGATTCCGTGTATCAGGCAGATAAAAGCTATGCAAAGCTGCTTGCCGCCAAAACATTTGACCAGAACCTCGGTTATATTATCAAAAAAGAGTATTCCGGTAAAGCTATTACCTTATATGACCGGTTCAAAACAGCCAGCCTTTCCGTTCCCGGTCTTGAAGCTCCGGCATGGAAAATAAGGAAGGAATTCAGGACTATTAATAACATACATTGCCAGAAAGCAATGGCACAGTATAAAGGAAGGGAATGGGAAGCCTGGTTCAGCAAAGAATATCCTGTAAGCGATGGGCCTTATACCTTTACTGGCCTTCCTGGTATTGTGGTGCGGGCTCAGGATACTGAAAAAGACCATGTCTTTAACCTCATTCAGATCAGGAAGGTTCCGGCTGTATTTTCCATGCTTCCGAAGCCAGGCAAAAAAGTATCTCTGGCTGAATACAGGAAGATCATGAACGGTTTTACCTTTAGCAACGAAGATGTCGAAGGGGTGAATATCAATAAAGAAACCGGCAATGCAGACCTTCAGCTCAAGGGTGGCTACACTGCAAAGTTCGGGCTTGATGAAATGAAAAAGGTTAAAAATATGGATGCCGAAATCGCAAGAAGACTGAGGAGGACCAATAACCCGATTGAAAAGGATTAAGAGAAGATTGAACATCTTTACGGAAACTCATTTTGAATTCCCGCAATAAAAAACTTATTTTTGCTTTTTATAATAATTCTCATGCCTATACCGTTAGTATTAAAATATTTCCCGGATCTTACAGAAACCCAGAAAGAACAGTTCGCCGGACTGGAAGCGCTGTATCACGAATGGAATGAAAAGATCAATGTCATCTCCAGAAAAGATATGGAATCCCTGTACGAGAAGCATGTGCTGCATTCGCTGGGCATTGCAAAAGCGATGGAATTCGCTCCCGGCACTAAGGTCCTGGATATCGGAACAGGAGGAGGTTTTCCGGGGATTCCGCTGGCCATCCTTTTTCCGGAATCTGAATTTACACTAATCGATTCCATTGGTAAAAAGATCACAGTGGTACAGGCAGTAGCTGAAGGAGTAGGGCTTACCAATGTTACGGCTATCCACGGAAGGGCTGAGAAAGTGAAGGAAAAGTTCCATTTTGTAGTCAGCAGAGCGGTAACCCAGATGCCGGAATTCCTGCGCTGGCTGAAAGGGAAATTTGAAAAAGAACAGTTTAATACGAGGCATAACGGAGTGCTCTACCTGAAAGGAGGAGATCTTGCAGAAGAACTGGCCGGAATCCGATGTGAAATCATCAGCCTTAAAAATTATTTTGAAGAAGAATTTTTTGAAACCAAAAAAGTAGTTTATCTTTCAAAAGGCAATTTTAATTCTTAATTTAACATAATTTAGGAATAGTCTTTGATTATTTAATCATCATAATTAGAATTTTTTACCATGGAAAAAAAGATCTTTATAGGTTTCTCAGCCGTTATTTTGGGAATTCTGATGACGGCCTGTACACCGGATGATGACTATGAGACTATTGAATCCATTGATAAAATAAAGATCGACAGTGTAACAGTCGTCAATGACACCATGAGTGTTTTTGCTGTACAGAGCATCCGGACTTATTCAACATATCCTTCCCATTGCCAGGGATTTTACGGATATGATTATATCTACGGCGATAATCAGACCCGTACCGTAACGGCTTATAAATATATTACCAACGGACCGTGTACGCAGAATGTGTATACGAGTGCCAACCAGATTAAATTCAGTCCCCAGAAGACCGGAACATATACCTTTAGGTTCTGGAACGGCGGAAGCAGCTGGATTACCAAAACGATTGTAGTGCAGTAAAATGAAGTGGATTTTTTTAGTTCCTTTCCTGATATCCGGCAGCTTGTTCAGCCAGAAAATCATCTGGCAGGAAAATAACAGGCTGAAATGGGAAAATTTCAAAAGTAAAATCAACAACCAACAGGGCGATAATGTGGTTGCCTATACCCATTGTGGCTGGGAATATTCTGTGGTTAAATCCACTAATCCGAAAATTCCGGTAAGGATCAAAGTGACGACCATCTTCAACGAAGACCAGTCCTGGAAAGATGTTAAGCGCATCAACGATTATGTGCTCCTGCATGAGCAGAAACATTTTGATATTGCGGAAATCCATGCCCGTAAACTCAGGAAAGAAATTGCAGAAAGAATTAAAACTTCCGGAGATTACAATAAGTATTTCCAGGCGATATACAACAGGGTCCTGAACGATTACCGGAAATTCCAGGCTGCCTATGACCGGGAAACCCGCCATGGCATGAACGAAGAAAAGCAGGCAGAATATAACCGGGTAGTCAGCGAAGCGCTGGAAACCCTGAAAAGCTATGCCGCCTCTTGAAGTTCCTGAACAAAATAGTGGACGAGCTCCTGGCACAAAGTGAAGATCTTTCCGTGTTCAGCATCGTCCTGCCCGGGAAACGTCCCATTGTCTTCATCAGGCAGATCCTTTCAGAACGCAATTATTCAGGCTTTCTCCCTGATTTTTATACGATTGCCGAGCTCATTGACGTCATTGCAGACCGACAGGAAATTAAAGGCATTGCTTTATGGCTGTTCGCTTATGACGTTTACAAAAGCCTGAACCTGACTCCCAAAGAAGATTTTTCAGAATTCCTGAAATGGTTCCCAACCCTGCAGAAGGACTGGGATGACATGATGATGTTTGCTGAAAGTGATGAAGCCGTGCTTCAGTATATGTTCGATGAAGAACGCATCAAGGAATGGGCACAGGACCTCGGTGAAGATGATGAGGCACCGAGGAAGAAATTCCTCAATTTCTGGCGCAATATGAATATCTTCCTGCCGGTACTGAAGAAAAAGCTGCATGAGAAAAACTGGGCTACCCACGGAATGATCAATGAAGCAGCGAAATCCCGGCTGGATGGCTTTATTAAGGAGGCTTCACAAAAATTTGTATTCTGCGGCCTTAATGCCATGACACCTGTGGAGGAATCCCTGATCAGAAAAATGCTCCAGTGGGACAAAGCCCAATGCTTTTTCCAGGCCGACCGGTATTATTTTGAAGATGAACGGCAGGAAGCCGGCAAATTCCTCCGGGATCATAAAAGCTGGAAAGAATTCAGCGATTACAGGCCTTTCCGATGGATTGAAGATGATTTCGTCCAGCATAAAAATATCAAAGTTTACGAAGTTTCCGGAAATATTACCCAAACGAAGATATTGCCGGGAATCTTCAGTGAAATAGAGGATAAAACCTTTTCCAATACCGCTGTGGTACTGCTGGATGAAAACCTGCTGCCTGCTACGCTGGATGTGATGCATGAGATCGAATACCTCAATATCACCATGGGTTTTCCCCTGAAAAACCTTTCGTTTTCCAATGCGGTAAAGCAGCTCTTCTATCTGCAGAAGCAGCTTGAAAAAAACAAATCTTCCTATTATTACAGGGATATTTATCCCATCCTGGAAGAATTGCCAAGATCTGCTGAAGATGATGCAGTCATCAATAACTTCAAAGCCAGGATCGAGGAACGGAATATTGTCTATATCTCACGCAAACTGCTCCAGGAACTGCTGGGTACCCTTTCCTATTACAGGCTGCTCCAAAAAGCAGATTCAACGGATGAATACCTTGATCTTCTGGTTGAATTCTGCCAGCAGGTAAAATGGCTGGAGATTGATGACATCCAGTATGAGAATGTCTCCCATTTTGAAAATGCATTCAGGGTGCTGAAAAACCAGCTTACCCCGTATTCTTTTGAGATCAGGATGGAAACCCTGGAAATCCTGATCAATCAGCATATCAATTCGGAATGCATCGACTTTCAGGGCGAACCTCTGCGCGGATTGCAGGTCATGGGCCTTCTTGAAACGCGTCTCCTGAATTTCGAGAATGTGATTATGCTTTCCGTTAACGAAGGGAAGCTGCCGCTGGGTAATTCACACAACACTTACGTACCTTTCGATATCAGGAAATTTTTCAATATGCATACCTTCCTGGAGAATGACGGGATTTACGCCTATCATTTTTACAGGCTGATCCAGGATGCCCAAAATGTACATCTGTTATTCAATGCACTCAGTTCAGGAATCAATACCGGTGAAAAGAGCCGGTTCATTACCCAGATCGAAATGGAGAGTTCCCATGAGATCGAACACCTGATCATCGAAAACTCTTCAGAGCCCATCGTCACCCAGCCCATCGAAATCATTAAAACTCCGGTGGTGATGGAGCGGCTCCTGAAATGGAAGGAAAAAGTATCTGCTTCCCACCTCACCAGTTACCTGTATAACCCGATAGATTTCTATCTTTCCAAGATCCTTAATACATCCGAAACGGATGAGATCGAAGAAGAGTTGTCCGTGAGGAATTACGGAAACCTGGTGCATTACTCACTTCAGGAAGTATATGAAGTCCTTAAAGGTAAAGTATTAAAAGAAAGTGATTTAAAAGAATCAATTAAAGCAGTAGATCGGTATATAGAAATCGGGATTGAAAAGCTGAAGCACCAGCCTGAATACTATGAAAAAGGCATGAACTTCATTCATAAGGCCATCGCCAAAAAAGTGATTGAAAGTGTCCTGACCCATGATCTGGAGCTGATCCAAAGCGGGAATACACTAGAGATTATCGACATTGAAAAACGATTTGAAAATGTGGATTTTTATCTGGGTGAGAAAGATAAAGTATCCTTCTTCGGATTCATTGACCGGATCGACCGCCTGAACGGAACGGTGAGGATCATTGATTACAAGACGGCCAAAATTAAGAACCTTAATATAAAAATCGACCAGAACAACTGCAGCGATTATTTTCATAACAGCGACAGGAAGCAGGCTCTACAGCTCTGCATCTATCAGTATGTCATCCAGAGCCTGCCCGAATTCTGGGGCCTTCCCGTAGAAACGGGGATCTGGAGCTTTGCAGAAGTAAAAAAAGGGGTCCGCTCCCTGCAATTTGAAAAAGGAGGGATTGAAGAAGCTATGATTGCTGTTAAATGCTTAATTGAAGAAATCCTGAATCCTGACATCCCTTTTACGGAAAACATCCAATCCTATACTGCGTAAGAAAACAAATGAGGTCCGGCAAAGCCGGACCTCATTTATCGTATGATTTTCTTTTTTAAAAAGCATTGATTCCTGTAATGTCCATGCCGGTAATCAGCAGGTGGACATCGTGCGTGCCCTCATAGGTAATGACAGACTCCAGATTGGCTGCATGCCTCATCATCGGAAATTCACCCATGATTCCCATTCCGCCTAAAATCTGCCTTGATTCTCGGGCAATGTCAATAGCTATCTTTACATTGTTCCTTTTGGCCATAGAAATTTGTGCCGGTGTAGCCTTATGGTGGTTTTTAAGATTTCCCAGCTGCAGGCAGAGCAATTGTGCTTTGGTGATCTCCGTCAGGAATTCTGCCAGTTTTTTCTGCTGAAGCTGATAAGAACCGATGGGTTTCCCGAACTGCTTTCTTTCCTTTGAATACTGTACGGCTGTGCAGTAACAGTCGATGGCTGCACCGATGACCCCCCATGAAATCCCGTACCGTGCGGAATTTAGGCACGATAGCGGCCCTTTTAACCCCGTGACGCCCGGCATCAGGTTTTCTTTCGGAACTTTCACATCGTTGAAAACCAGTTCTCCCGTTTTGGAAGCCCTTAAACTCCATTTGTTATGGGTTTCAGGAGTAGTGAAGCCTTCCATGCCGCGTTCTACAATCAGTCCCTGTACTTTTCCGTCCTCATTTTTTGCCCAGACAACAGCAATATCACAAAGCGGGGCGTTAGTAATCCACATTTTGGCACCGTTAAGGAGATAGTGGTCTCCCATATCCCTGAAATTCGTTTCCATAGAGCCCGGATCGGAACCGTGATTAGGCTCCGTAAGGCCGAATGAACCGATCATTTCACCGGAAGCAAGCTTCGGAAGGTATTTTCTTTTCTGCTCTTCGGATCCGTATTCGTTAATCGGGAACATTACCAGTGAACTCTGTACGGACGCCGCAGAACGCACGGCAGAATCGCCGCGTTCCAGTTCCTGCATAATCAGCCCGTAGGAAATCTGATCAAGCCCGGAACCGCCGTACTCTTCAGGAATGTAAGGACCCAGTGCCCCAATGTTTCCCAATTCTCTCATCAAGCCTGGTAAATCCGTATGGTTTTGAGCTGCCTGGTCAATCTGCGGCATAACAAAACTTTCCACCCAGTCCCTTACGGATTGGCGGATCAGTTTGTGTTCTTCTGTAAGCAAAGCATCAATTCCGTAGTAATCGGGAATGCTTGTAAGAGGATAGTATGACATATGATTTTAATTTTCCTAAAAGTAACACTTTTCAGTATTCCGGAAAAATTTTTTTTCATGCCTGTTCTTACTTTTTTAAAGTCTGATTGCCAGCGGTTATTTGGTTTCCTTGCCTGAAATAGGATTAGGACTGTCTGTGCTGAATCTCTTTTTAAAGGTATAAAGATAAGGTGCCTTATTAGCCGAACCGTCATACAGCTTTTCCAGCCGATCCAGGATGTTAAGGCTCAGTATTTTACGCTGGAAATTATTCCTTCTGAATTTTTCTCCCAGAATGGTCTCATAGAGGCATTGCAGGTCCTTCATGGTGAACTTTTCGGGAAGCAGGTTGCTGGCCGCTACTTCCGTATTGATATTCATACGGAGATATTCCAGTCCGGTTTCTATGATCCGGTCATGGTCAAAAGCCATTTTTGGCAGCTTATTGACTTCAAACCATTCACAACTTTCATTAAAGGCATCAGGAAAAGTATTGGCAATGGAAAAATCGATCAGGCTGCAATACCCTACGGTAATGAACCTCTGGAAAATCCAGTGGTCTTTTGGTACTGTGATGCCTTTGTTTTCCAGCAGGATCTGATGGACGTTATTTTCAGTCCGGTCAATCCTCCCGAAGGTGTGGAACTGTTTCAGGAACAGGTCTTTAAGATGCGTCCTTTCGTATAAGACACGGGCCGCTGCCTCACGGAGATCTTCGTCTGTGAAGACAAATCCTCCCGGAAGCGACCAAAGGTCAAGATCATGGTATTTCAGCAGCAAAACCTTGAGGATATTATTATGAAAACCAAATATGGTGCAGTCAACGGAGACATGAGCTACAAAGTCTTTTGTATCAATAAGTTCCCGGAGTGTCTGTTTGTTCTTTGTGTCTTTAATTTTCATGGCAGTAAAAATAAAATTATTTTCTATAAGTTTTTCTTTGCGGCATAAAAATATAGTGAACTCACCGTAAGTAACACAATAACAGCGGCTAAAATGTACAAGGAATACCAGTTCAGCATGCTGTTTCCGAACAGCTTTGACATTACAATGGAGCTCACAGAACTTCCCAAGGAAGAGAAAATGACAATGCAGGAAGTCAGCAGGCTGATCTTTTCCCGCTCCATACCGGCAATTATTCTTGAGTTGATGACAGGGTATAGCGGAGACAGGAAAAGGCCTATCACCGGGAACAGATACAGCAGGATGCCGCTCTGGGGTGAGTATAAATACTGGATGCCGGAAATGATACAAAGCATGATGATAATAGAAGCCAGACATATCCAGTAGTAGTTAGCGAGAGAGAATCTGTGAATGAGGCGGGCGGTGACAGTTCTCCCTGCATAGGAAAAAAGAGCCATAAATGAAGTGGCCTGCAAGGCAAAAAAAGAGTTCACCTTCAAATGCGACTTATAATAGGACGGCAGCCATGAATTAAAGCTCTGTTCGATGAATACAATGAAAAAAATGACCATGAAAAATGCGATTACCGGTAGTTTTATCATGCCTGATATTCCTTCTATAAGTCCTTTTCCATCATTGGCCGGCTCTGAGATATCCAGTTTTGAAAACAAAAATACAGTAATGAATGAAAGGACCGAGACACCCAGGAACCCCAGCTTCCAGAAGGCGGAATACGGACTTGAGATCAGCCATCCGAAGCCCGTATTCACTACAAAAATACCGATCATAAAAGATGCTTCCACATTATTCATGGTTTTGGCCAGCGATTTTTCATCAGCAATATTGTTCCGTATGATCCCGAATACGCAGATCTTTCCGATAGCAAAACACACTCCGATAATCGCAAACCACAGCTTATAGAACCAGAATACTTCCACAAAAGGCAGTATGGCTGAGCATATTCCTACTGTAAGCAATGCTGACAGCAGCGCCTTCTTAGTTCCGGTCTTACTGATAAGGCTTACGGCAAAAAGGGAAATAAAAGCAATAGGGAGATCCTTGAAAGATTCAAGGAAACCTAGTTTTTCATACGTAATTTTTGCCTCCGAAAGCTGGAGGATCACAATGCCCATACAGTTCAGTACCATTGAAAATATAAGAAAACTCAACTTCAGGGGAAGTGATAAATTGCCTGTCTTGGTCATCATTTCGGGGATTGATATTAACGTTTTTTTTGACTTTTTTATGAAAAGCAGGGTCAAAATTATGCCTTTGAACTCCCAAAAATAAAGGAAAAATTAAAATATTTATTAAGACAATGTTAAATAATTAAAAAAAAATATATTTTTATTGTCTCATTTTGAGAATTAAAAAACTTAACTGTATATGAATGTAAAACTATCAAGAAGTTTAGGGATGGTTGCCGTGCTTTATTTTACGGCGAATTTCAGTGCCCAGAACAGAACGAATGACACGATTTCCAAAGAAGCCAAAATTGAGGAAGTGGTGATGATTGGTTATGGTACCCAGAAGAAAAGTAATGTGACGGGAGCCATCTCGAGTATCAAAGCCAGTGACATTGAAAATGCACCTGTAGCTGGCAGACCCGAACAGGTGCTTCAGGGACGTGCAGCTGGTGTAAGCGTTATATCAAATTCTGGGCAGCCAGGATCTGCTCCTACTGTACGAGTAAGGGGTATCACCAGCTTTGGAGCTGGTAGTAATGATCCGTTATGGGTAGTTGATGGAATTGTTGTTGACAATATCGGATGGTTAAATCAGTCTGATATTGAAGGAATGGAAATTCTGAAAGACGGTGCCTCTGCAGCAATTTATGGTGTTTCTGCTGCAAAAGGAGTTGTTCTAATCACAACTAAAAAAGGAGCCAAAGGAAGAATGAATCTTTCATACAGTGGCTTCTTCGGCGTAGGAAGTGCAGCAAGAAAACTGGATTTACTTAATGCGACGCAGTATGCCACCATTATGAACGAGGCTAATGCCAATGATGGGAAGCCAGCCATGTTTTCAAATCCCGGTTCTTTTGGTGCTGGTACAGACTGGCAGAAGCAGATCTTCAATACTGCTCAGCGTCAATCTCATGAATTTAGTATAAATGGAGGAAATGATAAGTCTACCTTTTATACCTCATTCGGATATTACGATCAGGAAGGTATTGTGATGAGAGATATTTCCAATTATAAGCGAATCAATGCTAGATTTAACTCTACACATAAAGTTTTTGACTTTTTAACAATTGGACAAACCTTTGCTTATACCCATGTAAAGGCACAAGGTATTAATGATAATAATGAATTTGGTGGTCCCCTTAGTTCTGCAATTAATTTAGATCCTACCACTCCTGTTGTCGTAAATGATATTGCAGGACAACCGTTTCCAAGTGATTATTTAAACAATGCAAACATTATAAGAGACCCTAATGGTAACCCATATGGTATTTCGCATTATGTAAGTAAAGAAATGACTAACCCATTGGCTTTTCAGGAAACTCAAAGGGGAAGATATAGGTGGTCTGATGATATTGTAGCTAATGTTTTCGGAGATTTAAAAATTAATAAGAATTTTAATTTTAAATCAAGCATAAACGGTAAGCTGGCGTATTGGGGGAACCAGGCATTTACTCCAAAATCTTATCTGAGTTCTGCCAATTCAAATTTAACTAACAATTTATTTAGAGAAATTCAAAGAAAATTTGAGTGGAATACAGAAAACACTTTAACTTATCAAAATAGGTTTGGTTTGCATAATCTGAACGTATTGTTAGGACAGGGTTATTATGAGTATAATATCTCTTATGGACAAAACACAACGTATAAAAATCTTCCTACAAACAATTGGCAGGATGCATCATTCAATTTTGATATTTCACCTAGTGACAGGACTTCAAATGCGTGGGATGGAAAAGAAACACATAAGGCATCTTATTTTGGAAGAATAGTATATGACTATGATAATAAATATCTATTCACAGGAACTGTCCGAAGAGATGGATCTTCGAAATTCGGAAGAAATAACCATTGGGGTACTTTTCCGGCAATGTCTTTAGGATGGAATGTATCTAATGAAAGTTTTTGGCCTGAAAACAAAGTTTTAAACAGCTTTAAATTAAGAGGCGGGTATGGAGTATTGGGGAATGATGCTATCTCGGATTTTCAGTTTGCAAACTTTTTAGTAGCAGGTAGTAATTATACCTTTGCAGATAACATCATTCGTGTTGGTTATGCACCAAGTACTTTGGAAAACCCTGATTTAAAGTGGGAAAGAACTTCACAGTTAAATATTGCTGCTGACCTTAAATTATTCAAGAACTTTGACTTAAGTGTTGATGTTTACAGAAAAAAAAGTACAGATATCCTGAGACAGGTTGAGGTTCCCGGATACTTAGGCCTTATTAACAACCCGTGGAGAAATATTGGAGATATGAACAACGATGGTGTTGAGGTAACTTTAGGATACAGAAAAAACTGGGGTGATTTCGGCATTTCTGCAAACGGTAATTTCGCTTATTTAAAAAATGAAATAACCAGATTGGAAGGTGGTAAGCAATATGTAAATTTTGCTTCTTTTCAAACTCTTGGAACGGTATCTAGATTACAAGTGGGTCAATCTTATGGTTCTTTTTACGGATACCAAAACCTAGGGGTATTCCAAAATCAGGCAGAAATTGATGCATACAGAAATTCAGGAGGAGCATTGATCCAACCCAACGCTAAGCCTGGTGATTTCAAAAGATTTGATGCAAACGGTGATGGAAAAATAGATGAGAATGATTATATAAATTTAGGCAATTCTGTGCCAAAATATACTTTTGGTTTCACTGTAAATATGAACTACAAGAACTTTGATCTTATGGTATTTGCTCAAGGACAGGCAGGCAATAAAATTTTCCAAGGTTTAAGAAGACTAGATATACCGGAATCAAATTATCAGACTGCCATTCTTGACCGTTGGACTGGTGAAGGAACATCTAATACAATTGCCAGACTTACTAAAGATGACCCAAATCAAAATTATACAAGAATGTCAGATTATTATCTGCAAAAAGGAGATTATCTGAGATTAAAATTAGTTCAAATAGGATATAGCCTATCAAAAGAAACTGCAAAAGCCATCGGAGCTTCAAAAATCAGATTTTATGTAACAGGAGAAAACCTTTTGACATTTACAAAGTATACAGGCTATGATCCAGAAATTGCTGGTG
This sequence comes from Chryseobacterium camelliae, assembly GCF_002770595.1. Taxonomy (NCBI): domain Bacteria; kingdom Pseudomonadati; phylum Bacteroidota; class Flavobacteriia; order Flavobacteriales; family Weeksellaceae; genus Chryseobacterium; species Chryseobacterium camelliae. The sequence continues at coordinate 159,374 of NZ_CP022986.1, forward strand.
GGGACACATTCGGAATAGATAGAGCATACTATCCTCAGGCAAGAACATTCCTTTTTGGTGCTAATATTCAATTTTAATTCAATAAACAATGAAAAATAAAAGATTTATATACAAAAGTGTATCTGTATTAATGCTTGCAGGTATTGGTTTTGGCACTACTTCATGCAACAATGGCAATTTGGAAGATGTCCAGAATACGGGAACTTTTGATTCCAATAATTATTTCCAGAATGAAGAACAGTCTTTTTCTGGACTGGTTGCGACTTATGATATGCTGAGAAAATATTCAGGCGGTTTTGAAAATATGGTGACATTTTTTAATGCTGCTTCAGATGATTTTTATTCAGGTGGCGGAAACTCCTCAGACGGTGCTGGGATACAGGGCTTTTCAAATTATACCATCAATCCTATCATCATGCCTGCAAGTTATTGGAAGGACTATTATCAGGGTATAGCAAAAGCCAATTTACTCCTGGATAGAATTCCTAATGCCAATATGAACGATCAGGTTAGAAGAAGATTCATTGCCGAAGCTAAGGTTCTAAGATCACTTTACTATTTTGAACTTTTAAGGATGTTTAAAAATATTCCTATGGTTCTAAAGCCTATCCTTGCTACGGATGATTATTATAACATTCCTCAAGCTAAACCTGAAGATGTATATAATCAGATAGAAGCAGATATTCTTTCATCAATTAATGATCTTCCAGCAACTATCAGTTCAGCTAATAAAGCCGAATTAGGTAGGATTACACAAGGTTCAGCCCGCGCGATCCTTGGAAAAATCTATCTTTACAATAATAAAAAAGACCTTGCCGCGGCACAATTTGAAATGGTTAATGGAACTCCGGGGCAGACCAGTCAGTACGGTTATCGGTTGGTAAATAATTTTGCTGATCTTTGGGTTGTGGATAATAAATTTACTACGGAATCTATTCTTGAGGTAATGCATACTAATGCAAGTAATGCCGACTGGGGATTTTGGGGTTCGGGAAAAGATGAAGGGAACTCTGTAAATCAAATGGTAGGAATTATTTCTTACGGAGTCAATTCTCAACTTCCAAATAACGATGCTCCGAGCATTCACAAAGGCTGGGGATTCAATCCTGCAACAGAAGATCTATTCAATTTTATGCAGGGAGACCCCCGTTTAGGAGCAACCATTTTTAATGCTAAAGCATTGGTACAGCAAAATAAGGTTACTTACTCTCCTGGATTCAGAGATACAGGGTATTTCCTAAATAAATACTTACCCAGAACATCAGATGAGACGACTTTACCTGGAGTTGTGGAACTAAATTTCCGTCAGGATTATATAGCTATTCGGTTAGCAGATACCTATTTAATGGAAGCAGAAGCCCTTGGTGGTACAGGCTCAAGAGCACAGCTTTTATTAGATGCAGTAAGAGCAAGAGTGGGATTAGCTTCCGTCCCTGTTTCTATGCAGGCTATTAAAGATGAGAGAAGAAGGGAACTTGCAGGAGAAGGACATCGCTGGTTTGACTTAGTTAGATGGGGAGATGCTCCTTCAAAACTTGGTTCAAGAGGGTTTACAGCAGGAAAGAGTGAAATTCTTCCGATTCCTTTTAACGAACTGACTAATACTGCTTTGAAACAAAACCCTGGTTATTAATCTAAATCTAATTAAAGTATGATCGCTAAATTTATCAATAAAGGACTTTTGCTCAGCTCTGCCGTGTTTTTCCTGGCCAGCTGTACACCGGATACCATCGATGGTGATGGCAACGGTATCATGCCTTCCGCTGCAGATGCTTCATTCAAAGTGACCAAAACAGCGGAAAACAGGTATAACCTGAAAGCAAATTCCAACAATTATATTTTTTCCAAATGGAATATCGACGATGACGGATATAATGCCGGAAAGAATGAAGAGAATATTTTCCTTCCCGATGCCGGAACCTATGTGATCCAGCACCAGACGATAGGAGTTGGAGGCACTGTATCGGGTACTTCCAGCGGAACTATTGTAGTGCCAACTTCTGATCCTGTAGCAGGAAATATGATCCAGGGAGGAAGGTTCGATACTCCGGATGAAATTGCCAAATGGTCTAAGCATACCATCAGTGCATCCGGAGCCCAATGGGTTTTTGCCAACGGGAAAGCAACCATTGTGGCCAATGGAGGAAGCCAGCAGGGGATCTATCAGGCTGTGAACGTTGTGGCAGGACAGAAGTATGCCATTGATATGGTGGTTTCTTCGGAATCTGCCCTTGTCGATACCTGGTTTGAAGTATATGTCCTGAACAGCATGCCGGTTACAGGCCAGGACATCAGCGGAACGGTTTACCGCAACATCAATACCTGGGCAGGATGCGGAAAGTCAGCGTTCAAAGGTAAAGTGTCATCGGTGGGTTGTGACAGCCCTAAAAACGGGGGCGTTTTCACGGCAACCACCACAGGAACCGTTTACCTGGAAATCAAGTGCGGAGGAACAACCGTCAACAGCCTTAGCGTAGACAAAGTGGAATTCCGGAGAACACAATAATTTTCATTATGAAATCACACAATTCATATAGTTTATTTATGAGAAGTGCTGCACTTTGCGGTGTAGCGCTTCTCTCTTTTTTGGGGTGCAGCAGCACTTCATCAGATTTGGCCAATAACGAGAATCCGGTTAACGGCGGTGGCGGGACTACAGGTGATCCTGTGGATGTATGGCTGACGAAGGGTGACCAGTCGGTCAAACTGCAACAGCAGACCGCAGTATACTTTACTTCAGCATCCAACAGCTATCCGAGCATAGAGATCGATGCTTCCAAAGTCTTTCAGACGGTGGATGGCTTTGGCTATACCCTGACTGGCGGAAGCGTGGAAGTGATCAATCAGCTGACTGCCGCAAAGAAACAGGAATTACTGAATGACCTGTTCAGCAGCTCCGGAATCGGGATCAGTTACCTGAGGATCAGCATCGGAGCTTCGGATCTTAACAGTGAAGTGTTCTCATATGATGATATGCCGGCAGGCCAGACCGACCTTAGTCTTTCGCAGTTTAGCCTTACCAAGGATCAGGCAGTTATTCAGATGCTGAAAGATATCCTCGTGATCAACCCGAACATCAAAATCCTGACAACACCATGGTCGCCGCCGGTTTGGATGAAGGATAACGGAAGTACCATCGGCGGAAGCCTGAAACCCGAATATTACAATGTGTATGCACAGTATTTTGTAAAATACATCCAGGCTATGAAAGCACAGGGGATTACGGTTCATGCCGTTACGCCTCAGAATGAGCCTTTGCATCCTGGGAACAATCCCAGCCTGTATATGACAGCTGCCAATCAGGCTGCATTCATCAAAAATAATCTGGGTCCTGCTTTTCAGGCAGCCAACATCAATACCAAAATCATTGCCTACGATCATAACTGCGACAATCCGGCCTATCCTCTGGCAGTCCTGAATGATACTGGCGCTAATCCTTATGTGGACGGATCCGCATTTCATTTGTACGCAGGTGATATTTCAGCATTGAGTACTGTGCATAATTTATATCCGGATAAAAATGTTTATTTCACTGAGCAATGGACCAGTTCCACCGGGAATTTCTCCGGAGATTTGGATTGGCACGTAAAAAACATTATTATTGGATCTATGAGAAACTGGAGCAAAACCGCACTGGAGTGGAATGTAGCCAACAATGCCTCATTCGGGCCGCATACGCCCGGAGGATGTACGCAATGCAAAGGTGCAGTAACCATTAATGGCGGAAACAGCTATGAAAAAAATGTAGCGTACTACATCATTGCCCATGCTTCCAAATTTGTTCCGGTAAATTCCCAGCGGATTGCTTCCACAGAGACCGGTAACCTTTCTACGGTGGCTTTTAAAACGCCGGCAGGAAAGACGGTCCTGATTGTGCAGAACGGCAGTTCAACGGATCAGACATTTAATATCAAATACAATCAGAAAACAGCTCCTGTAACCATTTCAGGACACTCAGCAGCGACGTATATCTTTTAAAAAAGCATATGAAAAGAGTTTATTTCTTACTGGCCGTTGCAGCCTTCGGGATGAATGCATCCGGACAGAAAACGGCAGACCAGAAAGCCTCCGAACTGTTATCTAAAATGACATTGGAGGAAAAAATAGGGCAGTTGGTCCAGTACAGCGGCTTTGAATACGCCACCGGTCCGCAAAACACCAATTCTGCAACCGTTCTGGAAGAAATAAAAAAAGGTAAGGTAGGATCCATGCTCAATGTAGCCGGATCCGAAGAGACCAGAAACTTTCAGAAGCTGGCGTTACAGTCGCGGCTGAAAATCCCGTTGCTTTTCGGGCAGGATGTGATCCACGGATACAGAACTACCTTTCCGGTGAATATCGGACAGGCAGCCAGCTGGGACCTCACACTTATTGAACAGTCAGAAAGGATTGCGGCTACGGAAGCTTCCGCTTACGGAATCCACTGGACTTTTGCCCCAATGGTTGATATCGCCAGAGATCCGAGATGGGGAAGGGTGATGGAAGGCTCCGGGGAAGATACTTACTTAGGAACCCGGATCGGGTTGGCAAGAATCAGGGGATTCCAGGGAAAAGGATTAGGCAATCTTGATGCGATCATGGCCTGTGCAAAGCATTTTGCGGCCTACGGTGCTGCAGTGGGCGGACGGGATTATAATTCGGTCGACATGAGCCTGCGGCAGCTTAATGAAACCTACCTTCCGCCGTTTAAGGCTGCTGCGGAAGCCGGAGTAGCTACATTCATGAACTCGTTCAATGATATCAACGGTATTCCTGCTACCACCAACCGGTATATCCTGAGGGATTTGCTGAAGGGACAGTGGAATTACAGGGGATTCGTGGTGTCTGACTGGGGCAGCATCGGGGAAATGGTGGCGCATGGCTATGCCAGAGATAATAAGGAAGCGGCTGAAAAAGCCATTATTGCCGGCAGTGATATGGACATGGAAAGCCGTGCCTACATGGCTGAACTCCCAAGGCTTGTTCAGGAAGGTAAAGTTGATTCTAAGCTGATTGATGATGCTGCACGGAGAATTCTGATCAAAAAATTCGAAATGGGTTTATTTGATGATCCTTACCGTTTCAGCAGTGAAAAAAGACAGCAGCAGCAGACCAATAACCGGGAGAACAGGAAATTCGGAAGGGAATTCGGCTCAAAGAGTATTGTTTTGATGAAAAACCAGGACAACATCCTGCCACTTTCGAGGTCCGTAAAGACAGTAGCTTTAATCGGCCCTTTCGGAAAAGAGACCACGGCAAACCACGGCTTCTGGTCGGTGGCATTTAAAGATGACAATCAAAGGATCATCAGTCAGTTCGACGGTATCAGAAGCCAGTTGGATAAAAATTCTACCTTGCTGTATGCGAAAGGCGCCAATGCGGATGACCAGGACAGATCCATGTTTGCAGAGGCCGTTGCAACCGCGAAAAAAGCTGATGTAGTCATCATGACTTTAGGGGAAGGCCATGCGATGAGCGGTGAAGCCAAGAGCCGGAGCAATATTCATTTTTCGGGTGTCCAGGAAGATTTACTGAAAGAAATCGCCAAAACCGGTAAACCGATTGTCCTGATGATCAATGCAGGAAGGCCGCTGGTGTTCGACTGGGCAGCAGATAACATTCCGGCCATCATGTATACCTGGTGGCTTGGAACGGAAGCCGGAAACTCTATTGCGGATGTACTCTTCGGATCGGTAAATCCGGGCGGGAAGCTGCCAATGACGTTCCCAAGAACCGAAGGACAGATTCCGGTATATTACAATCACTACAATACAGGAAGGCCGGCAAAAAACAATACGGACAGGAATTATGTTTCTGCCTATATCGATCTCGATAATGATCCGAAATTCCCTTTCGGGTACGGGCTGAGCTATACCACTTTCAGGTATTCCGATATGAGTTTAAGTTCGGCAAATCTTACAGGAAACCAGGCCCTGGACATCAGTGTTACTGTCTCCAATACCGGAAAATACGACGGTGAAGAGGTGGTACAGCTTTACATCAGGGATCTGGTAGGAAAAGTGGTAAGGCCTGTAAAGGAGCTGAAAGGCTTCCAGAAAGTCTTAATTAAAAAAGGGGAACAGAAAACGGTTCATTTCAGACTGACCACCCAGGACCTTAAGTTTTACGATGATGCACTGAATTACGACTGGGAACCCGGCGAGTATGACATTATGGTAGGAACTGATTCGCAACAGGTGCAAACCAAAAGAATTACATGGTTAAAATAAATAGTTTTTACAGACAGAAGCGGGATAACACCCGCTTTTGGCGGTAAAGGACATCAGGTTCCGGTAATGACGATTTAATAATAAACTTAAATTTTGAAGATGAAGATTCGATATATGCTTAGCCTTTTTACCGGAGGATTGCTGGTTTTTTCTGCATGCAGTTGTATTTCCTGGCTTTCACATCCACGCAGCAGGCTGGTCTGGAATGATGAATTCAATGGAAAAGGTTTGCCGGATTCCACCAAATGGAATTATGATGTCGGTGGCCACGGCTACGGAAATAATGAAGAACAGTTCTACACGAAAAACCGACCGGAAAATGCCAGGCTGGAAGATGGAAAGCTGGTCATTGAAGCCAGGAAAGAACAGTGGGAAGGTAATACATATACGTCTGCAAGGCTTTTGACTAAAGGAAAGTTCTCTTTTCAGTACGGTACCGTGGAGGTGAGGGCAAAGCTACCCAAAGGACGAGGAACCTGGCCTGCCATCTGGATGATGAGTGAGAAAATGAAAAAATGGCCGGATGACGGAGAACTGGATATTATGGAGCATGTAGGTTACCACCAGGGATACATCCATGCTTCCGTTCATACGAAGAAATATAACCACATCATCGGAACCCAGAAAACAGATACCCTTGTTGTACAGGATGCCAGTGAACAGTTCCATGTTTATAAAGGGGTCTGGACACCTGAAAAGATTGATGTATATGTGGATAAACAGAAGTATTTCACGTATGAAAACAGGGAAAAGACCTATGACGCATGGCCGTTTGACCAGCCCTATTTTCTCATCCTGAATCTTGCCATCGGCGGCTTCTGGGGTGGTAAAGAGGGCATTGATGACCGTATATTTCCGCAAAAGTTTGAGATTGATTATGTAAGGGTTTACCAGAACCGATAAATGACCGGTTAAAATTCCCATCTTTTTGATAAAAATAAAAATTCGGAAGAGTTTTTGATAGGGAGCAATATAAAAGAAAAAGAAATTATGAAGAAAATAGTCGTGAGCTGCCTGGTAATAGGAGCAGTTTTTAATGCAAGTGCACAAAATTACTGGAAGAAAAATGCAGGGAAGACAGCCCGGGTGATCCTTACTGATGCTAAAACACAGGAGAAGATGGCCGATAAGGGAGTGGTGAAATTTGTGAAAATGGACCAGCCCAAAGAAACTGATGCCTGTATTTTTGTAGATCCTGACTTTAAATACCAGAAACTGATCGGAATTGGTGGGGCCATTACAGATGCATCTGCGGAGACATTCTATAAAATGCCGAAGAATAAACAGAAAGAAATCATTGATGCTTATTACGGTAAAGACGGACTGGGCTATACAGTTGCCCGTACCAACATGAATTCCTGTGATTTTTCAAGTGATTCGTACACCTATGTCCGGGACAATGATACGTCGCTGAAGTCATTCAATGTGGCCCATGACGAGAAATATAAGATCCCGATGATCAAAGAAGCGCAGAAAGCTGTCGGGAAAGATTTTACATTTTACTTTTCACCCTGGAGCCCTCCGGCATGGATGAAGTCGAACAAAAGCATGCTGAAAGGCGGAAGGCTTGAAAACCAGTTCTACCAGACTTGGGCAGAGTATTATATCAGATTCATCAAAGAATATGAGAAAAGGGGAATCAACGTATGGGGATTAACCGTTCAGAATGAGCCGATGGCTACACAGACGTGGGAATCCTGCATTTATACGGCGGAAGAAGAAGGGCAGTTCCTCAGAAACAACCTCGGGCCTACGCTCTGGAAGAACGGATATAAAGATAAGAAAGTCATGATCTGGGACCATAACCGTGACCTGATCTACCAGAGAGCCACTACTACACTGAGTGATCCGGAAACATCCAAATACGCTTCTGGGATCGGCTACCACTGGTACGAGACCTGGAATAACAAAACCCAGCTTTTTGATAACCTTCTGGAAACCCAGCGCGCATTCCCGGATAAGTTTTTAGCCTTCACGGAAGGATGCAAAGAGCAATTCAGCCTCGATAAAATTTACGAAGTAAGCCTGGGCGAGCTGTATGGTAAAAATATGATCAATGATTTCAATAAAGGTACCGCACTATGGACGGACTGGAATGTACTGCTGGATGAAACCGGCGGGCCGAACCATGTCGGGAATTTCTGTTTTGCGCCTATTATTGCTGATACCAAAACCGGAGAAGTGCATTATACCTATGAATATTATTACATCGGGCATGTGTCCAAATTTGTAAAACCTGCTGCACGCAGGATCGGGACTTCGTCCAACAGGGCTGCGCTGACCTCAACGACATTCATGAATGAAAACGGACAGCTCGTGACGGTCATCATGAATGATTCCGATACGGATATCCAGGCCAACCTTTGGATCGAAGGCATGGCTGCCGCACTACCGGCGCCGGCCCATTCCATTCAGACCATATTGTTATAACGAATACAACAAAACTTCATATTAACAGTTATTTTTTGCGGTATCGGCGGCACTGAAAGTGCCGCCGATACTTTTTTGCTGTATTCCGGAAAACAAAAAAACCGGAAAGTTCAACTTTCCGGCCTGTATATTTTGGATCAGTGATCACTTATTCGACATCATATTTGCTGATTACCTTCTGGGTAACGCCTGAGCTGCTGAAGCCTCCGTCGTGGAACAGGTTCTGCATCGTTACTTTTTTCGTCAGGTCTGAGAATAAAGTTACACAGTAATTCGCACAGTCAAGAGCCGTAGCATTCCCAAGCGGTGACATATCTTCTGCATATCCAAGGAATCCTCCGAATCCTTTTACACCGCTTCCTGCAGTGGTAGGGGTAGGAGACTGGGAAACAGTATTAACCCGTACTTTTCTTTCTCCCCAGTAGTTTCCGAATGTTCTCGCAATACTTTCAAGATAGGCTTTGTTATCAGACATATCATTATAATCCGGGAATGTTCTCTGGGCAGCAATATAGCTTAACGCCAGGATGCTTCCCCATTCATTCATACAGTCTTTCTCCCATGCCACACGCATTACTTTGTGGAAAGAAACCGCTGAAACGTCCCAGCCTTTTTCTAACCAGTCGTAGTTCATTTCCGTATAATGTTTGCCCTTTCTTACGTTAACAGACATTCCTATAGAGTGAAGGATAAAATCGATCTTACCGAATTTGGCAACCGCAGCATCAAAAAGTTTTTCCAGATCTTCAATAGAAGTTGCATCAGCTCCGATAATATCTGAGCCTGTTTTTTCTGCAAGAGCATTCAGTTCTCCCATTCTCATGGCGATAGGTGCGTTGGATAAGATAAATTCTGCACCCTCTTCATGACATCTCTCTGCCACTTTCCATGCGATAGACTGTTCATTAAGCGCTCCGAAAATAATTCCTTTTTTGCCTTTAAGTAAACCGTATGACATATTTTCTAATGTTTATTAGGTACAAATGTAGCGATATTTGTGTTTACAGCATAATAAAAAACGGAGCCTCTTATAAAAAGGCTCCGTTTTTTTTGAAAATATTTATAAAACTGAAATTAATTGGTTTTTTTGTTCCATTCTGCCTTTACATCTTCTGCGGCATCTTTGGTTTTTTCCCATGCATCATTGGCTTTGTCTTTGATGTTTTCCCATGCATCGGAAGCATTATCTTTTACTTTATCGAACCAGTCTTCCTGACTTGCCTCCTGATCGTTGGCTCTTTTTTCGTTGATATAATCTTTTGCTCTGTCAGCTAAATCCTCAACTTTCCATTTTGTGTTGTCCGCAGCATTTTTCAAAGAATTTTCTGTTTTGTCTACTGCGTTTTCTGCTTTGTTATAATCTGAATTGTTCATAATAAATATATTTGTGTATTATATTCTGAAATAAACAATAACCGTTCCTAAAAATGTGGTACTCTGTTAAAATTTTCATAATATTTTTTGATCCTGTTGAATCTTTATCTGAACAGATATTTCTTAGAATAGCAATCCAAAACTTCATTGCTTATATCCGGTTCCGGATCTTCTACCTGTATCATACAGATCAGTTAAGTTCATCCAGGCTGATCAGGCTGACGGGTTTTAATAAAAAAAAATCATCCATAATACTATGAATGATTTTAATCTGTCACCTGTTTGGCAGCCCTGTTATGAAATGATCCTGTCCAGTACCCAGGTAATCAGCCTTTTTTCAGAAGCATGGTGATCCGCGGAAAACTCGCCTCTTCTCCTGTTGGCGATGACGTTATTCACTGTAATGGCTTTATGGCCCAATAATTTGGATAAAGCGTAAATGGCAGAGGTCTCCATTTCAAAATTGGTCACTCCGAGGTCGTTCAGTGTTTCGAGAAACTGGTCATCAAGTGCCTTCAGGCGAAGCTGCCTTCCCTGCGGAGCATAAAATCCGGGGAACGTAGCCGTATTTCCATGGTATGCAGCATCTTTGTACAGGTTTCCCAGTTCTTCAGACCATTCGGAGAAGTACAGCATCGGCTTGATACTCGGATACGGGAATTTTTCCATGAATTTTTTTGAGAATTCATTGTCAAACCGGTAGTCCTGATAAAAATGCATCAGTCCGTCAAGGCCCACTACATTCTGTGTTACCAGCATATTGTCAACCTGAACGTCAGGGTTTACACTGCCGCAGGTTCCCATCCTGAATAGCTGCAGTGAAGAATGCTCTGCCTTGAATTCTTTATGTTTAAGATCGATATTGACTAAGGCATCCAGCTCATTCATGACAATATCAATATTCTCCGTCCCGATACCTGTGGACATCACGGTGATCCTTTCACCACGTAAAGTTCCGGTATGGGTATAAAATTCCCTTTTGTTTTTTCTGATCTCTACCGAATCAAAGTAGGCCGAAACTTTGGGTACCCGGTCCGGATCTCCTACAAGGATAATTTTTTCAGCAATATCTTCCGGGAGAAGATTGAGGTGGTAAACGCTTCCGTCATCATTCAGAACAAGCTCTGAAGCAGCAAGTTTATTTAGCATATATTATATATTATTTGTGGTGAGGCATTCATAAGGTAAGAACCTCAGATTATCCGCCGACTCTTTTTGTTTTAAATCCCATATCCTTCAGGATCTCCATGATTTTGTCACGGTTATCGCCCTGAATAACGATGATCCCGTCTTTTTCCGAACCTCCGATTCCCAGTGTGGTCTTGATTTTCTTTGAAATCTTTTTGAGTTCCTCTTCACTGCCTTCCCAGCCTTCAATCAGGGTTACGGGCTTGCCGTTCCTGCCTTTCTTTTCAAATTTGCATACCAGAGGTTCTTTCTGCCTGAATTGTTCTTCCGGCATTGTAAAGTCCTGTTCCTCATGTTCAGGAAAGAGGTTTTTCAGTTGATCTCGTAAGTCCATGAAGCAAAATTAAAAATAATATTCTGTAAAACGGATCCGGCAGAAGATAAAAGTTGCCACAGAACAAAACTTTTACCTTATCACAAGAGTGTGTAATATTTTATTAATTTTGATTGTTGTATCATCAACACACTCTTATGAGTTAAAAAAATAACTTCTTTTTAGCAGCTGCGGTACTGTTCATTTCTGCATCTGTATATGCACAGAAAGGATTTTCTACGGATCCCCTGCAGACTGTTTTCGAAACCGGAGATACCAAGAGGTTCTGGCAGGCTTTCGACAGCATGCCGGCCTCATCCGGTAATCCGTTTACTGAATACGTCAATGAAGGGTCACCGGGAGTAAAGGGATTTATTCTCTACAGGATCATCAATGCAGATTCATTGTATATAACTGTAAAAAACAATCAGGAAAAATATTTGAAAAGCAGGAATGTACTTACCGGAATCGGGGCCAAAGAAAAAAGGACTAAATCAATTTATGCGGCTATGAAGTACTGGTACCCGAAAGCAACATTTCCGCCGGTATATTTTGTCTATGGAAGATTGACTTCGGGCGGGACAGTATCCGGTGACGGGATCATCATCGGTACTGAAATGCTTAAAGACCTGGATGGCATTACAGCGCTGATCGCACATGAGCTCATCCATTTTCAGCAGGATGTCAAAGGAATAACTCTCTGCTTAAACAATCGCTTGTTGAAGGCGGCGCAGATTTTATCGGAGAGCTGATTTCGAGTGAAAACATCAATTCTGATAAATACAGGTATGGAGATGCCCATGCGGAACAGCTGTACCGGGAATTTGTCAGCAGGCTGAAAGATGAAAAGTTAGAAGACTGGCTCTATGGGACGAGCAAAAAAGATGACCGGCCCAATGACCTGGGATACTGGATAGGCTATAAAATAACAGAGGCTTATTTCAACAGGCAGAATGACAAACACAAAGCGGTTAACGATATCCTTCATATGAAAGATCCGCTGGTATTTCTCAGAGAGAGCGGGTTTTTAGATTCTTATATCCAGGATTACACACATTCAGGAAGCAATATATTTGATGATTTTTTCAAAGAATATTCAGATGAGACCTATCCGGTACAAATTACAGTGAAGGTTCCGAAGCCGGATGATGAGGTCTATATTACCGGCAATCAGCCGGAACTGGGCAGCTGGAACCCTTCAATGGTGAAAATGCACCGGAAAAAGCTTACGAGAGAACCATCAACATCAGGGTCCATCTTCCTGCCCAATTTAAGTTTACCGGTGGTAGCTGGAGCAGGGAGGCAGAGGTAAAAGGCATAAGCACCTGGCTGAACATCAAAGTAGACAGTATCAGGTCCAAAAACCTTCAGTATCAGGTGGTCAGCTGGAAATGATTTCTTGCAATCATATATTTAGAGAATAATTTAATCAAAATTTAAGAACCGCTGATTCTTAAATTCATCTAAAATTGAATAAATTTGTGTTATAAAGTTTATACAAAATGTCGAAAAAAGCAATATTAGCCATCCTTGACGGATGGGGGCTGGGCACCAATCCTGATGTTTCAGCTCTGGATAAAGCCAATACACCATTCATAGACAGCTGTTACCAGAAATTTCCGCATACGACTCTTGAAGCCAGCGGCCTAGCAGTAGGACTGCCTGTAGGGCAGATGGGAAATTCAGAAGTAGGGCATATGAACCTGGGAGCGGGCAGGGTGGTATACCAGAACCTCGTAAAACTGAATATGGCCGTGGAAAACGGCACTTTGGGACAGGAAAAAGCCATTCAGGATGCTTTTGAATACGCAATGAGAGAAAATAAAAAGGTACACTTCATCGGATTGGTTTCCGATGGCGGTGTGCATTCGCATATCAACCATTTGAAAGGATTGCTTACGGCAGCAAAAGCCTTTGGTTTTAAAGAAAACGTCTATGTGCATGCCTTTACAGACGGCAGGGACTGTGATCCGCATTCAGCAGTTGGTTTTATCCAGGATCTGGAAAAACATATGGAAACCACTGTCGGAAGGCTGGCAACCGTGGTCGGAAGGTATTATGCCATGGACCGGGATAAAAGATGGGAGCGTGTCAAGCTGGCTTATGATGCGCTTGTGGAAGGCGTAGGATTGCAGACAACCGATGCCATTGCAGCCATCCAGGCTTCTTATAAGGATAATGTAACCGATGAATTCATAAAGCCGATCATCCTTACCAAAACAACAGCCATAGGCAATATTGTGCCGATGGCGAAAATTGATGACAATGATGTGGTGATCTGCTTCAACTTCCGTACAGACCGAGGGCGTGAAATTACCGAAGTGCTTTCCCAGCAGGATTTTCCGGAGTATTTCATGAGGAAACTGCCTTTGTACTATGTGACTTTAACCAATTATGACAAGACATTCAAAGATGTTCACGTGGTATTTGACGAAGAAGTGCTGAAAGATACCATGGGAGAAGTGCTGGAAAGAAACGGCAGAAGCCAGATCCGTATTGCGGAAACTGAAAAATATCCGCATGTTACCTTTTTCTTTTCCGGAGGACGTGAAGAGGAATTTGAAGGCGAGCGCAGGCTGTTATGCCCAAGCCCGAAAGATGTGCCTACCTATGATCTGAAACCTGAAATGTCTGCTTATGACATTACCAATGCCATCATTCCTGAAATTGAGCACGGAACAGCTGATTTTATCTGTCTGAACTTTGCCAATACGGATATGGTGGGGCATACCGGTGTTTTCTCAGCAGCGGTAAAAGCAGCGGAAACCGTAGATGAATGCATCGGGAAAGTAGCTACAGCTGCCTATGAAAACGGGTACGCCGTTTTCATCCTTGCCGATCACGGAAATTCTGATGTGATGATCAATCCGGACGGAACACCGAACACCCAGCATTCCACTAACCTTGTGCCGTTCATCGTGATGGATAAAGACCATACCTGGAACCTGAAACCAGGTAAACTGGGAGATGTGGCTCCTACCATTCTCAACGTTATGGGAGTGGAGATCCCGGCTGTCATGACAGGAGACATATTAGTCAGCTAGACCAACAATATAATCCGAAAAATACCGTTATTTAAACCATAACGGTATTTTTTTATGATGAATATCACAGGAATGCTTGTTATGCTTACAATAATAAGTTATATCTTTGTCAATTAAATCTAAATAGTAATAATGTATCAGCAGCTAGTAAGGAAAGAAGTAATGGGGATGTTGGAAAAGGAAGTAGGTTCTTTTCTTGAGAAATTTTTGACGCCCATTGAGAAAATATGGCAGCCTTCCGATTACCTTCCAGACCCGTCAAGTGCAGATTTTAAATATGACCTGGAAGAAATACAGACTTTCGCCAGGGAAATGCCTTATGATCTTTTTGTAACCCTGATCGGTGACTGTATTACCGAAGAGGCACTACCTTCGTATGAATCCTGGCTGATGGGCGTAGACGGAGTGAACCAGGAAGAAAAAGTAGGCTGGGTAAACTGGGTAAGAGCCTGGACCGCTGAAGAAAACAGACACGGTGATTTACTGAACAAATATTTGTACCTGTGCGGCAGAGTGAATATGAGAGAGGTGGAAATCACTACTCAATATCTTATTAATGACGGTTTCGATCTCGGTACAAGCATGGATCCGTACAGGAACTTTGTATACACCAGTTTCCAGGAAACTGCCACCAATATTTCGCACAGAAGGGTAGGAACTCTTGCCAAACAGTCCGGAAACGGAAAGCTGGCTAAAATGTGCGGGGTGATTGCTGCTGATGAAGCACGTCACGCAAAAGCCTACAAATATTTTGTGGAAAAAATCCTTGAAATAGATCCTTCTGAAATGATTCTTGCCTTTGAAGACATGATGCGTAAGAAAATCGTGATGCCGGCTCACCTGATGAGACAGTCCGGGCAGAAAGCCGGAGAGCTTTGGGGACATTTCTCTGATGCTGCACAGCGTTGCATGGTCTATACGGGACAGGATTACATCAACATTCTGAAAGACCTGCTGGACGAGTGGAAAATTGAGCACGTGAAAGGGCTGACGGAAAAAGCGGAAAAAGCACAGGAATACCTGATGAAGCTTCCCGGAAGACTGCAGAAGATTACCGACAGGGTATCTACTCCGGATCTTCAGTTCCAGTTCAGCTGGGTGAAAAGCTAATTCCCGTACAAGTAAATAATAAAACTGAGAGTGCCCATATATACATGGCACTCTTTTTTTGTATCTTTGCCCATCTAAATCATAATCGAAATGATGAACAATAAGAAAATCGCCGTAGACTTTGACGGAACCATTGTTGATGATGCCTATCCCGCGATCGGCAAGCCGAAAATTTTCGCTTTTGAAACATTGAAGAGATTACAGTCTGAAGGATACCGCCTGATCCTGTGGACCTATAGGCACGGGAAGACCCTTGATGAGGCCGTAGAATTCTGCAGAAAGAACGGTGTTGAATTTTATGCCGTGAACTCAAGCTTTGAAGGGGAAGTATTCGATTGTGAAACCCAGTCCAGAAAACTGGATGCAGACTGGTTCATTGATGACAGGAACCTTGGTGGTTTCCCTGGTTGGGGCGAGATTTACAATATCATTCAGGACAGGATAGAATTCCGTGTGGAAGGAAAAGAGGTCCTGGCATATTCCAAACTTAAAAAAGAAAAGAAAAAAGGATTGTTCTGGTAAGAATGATCTGACTATGGATCAGCGTAACAGGATATCAGATTTTTAATCTGTTATTGTTGCACTGCCATATTGATAAATTGTCACATTATTTATGATTCATTTAAAAACGATAGACGAACTTCGTCTGATGAAGCAGAGTGCCCATCTGGTATCCCGTACGCTGGGTATGCTGGCCAAAGAAATAAAACCTGGCATCACCACGTTGCATTTGGATAAATTAGCCTACGAATTCATTAAGGACAATGGCGGAGAGCCTGCTTTCCTGGGGTACGGAGGATTTCCCAATTCATTATGTATTTCCCCGAATGAGCAGGTCGTACACGGGTTTCCCAATAAGGAAGAGGTAAAAGAAGGCGATGTACTTTCCGTGGACTGTGGGGCTATACTCAATGGCTTTGTAGGCGATCACGCCTATACCTTTGAGATCGGTGAAGTGAAGCCTGAAGTGAAAAAACTCCTTCAGGTAACCAAGGAATCTTTATATAAAGGTATTGAGCAGTGTGTCCGGGGAAAAAGGATAGGAGATATCTCCCATGCCATCCAGTCATATTGTGAAGGCCATGGATACGGAGTAGTAAGGGAGCTGGTAGGCCACGGGCTGGGCAGGAAGATGCATGAAGATCCACAGGTTCCCAATTACGGAAGGCAGGGAAGCGGGAAAGTCATCAAAGACGGACTTGCCATTGCCATTGAACCGATGATCAATATGGGAACGGAAAAAGTAAAATTCCACAGTGACGGCTGGACCGTTACGACGCTGGATAACCAGACGTCTGCCCATTTTGAACATGATGTGGCCGTTATCAATGGAAAACCGGTGTTGTTATCTACATTCAAATACATCTATGAGGCTTTGGGAATCGAAAGCGATGAGGAAAAGCCTTTCCAACTGGATTTTTAATGAAAAAGTTAACCAGGCTACTGCTGAATAAAATTCCCCGACCGATGCTGATCAAAATGAGCATCTGGGCAAGGCCGATCATTTACCGCCTTTTCCAGGGAAATGAATTTTATGATCCTATTGATGGTAGGTCCTACCGGAAATTCCTGCCTTACGGATATGGAAAGCAAAGGGAAAACGCCCTTTCTCCCGGTACCCTGAGCCTGGAAAGGCACCGGCAGATGTGGCTGTACCTTCAGAATGAAACAGATTTTTTCATCAGAAACCATAAAGTACTCCATATTGCGCCTGAACAGGAATTTCTCAGGAAATTCAAAAGGATGCGTAACCTGAACTATATTTCGGCAGACCTGTATTCGCCGATCGTGGATGTAAAAGCAGATATCCTGGATCTTCCTTTTGAAGATAACAGCTTTGATATCATTTTCTGCAATCATGTACTGGAACACATTCAGGATGATGCAAAAGCCATGAGTGAACTGTACCGTGTGATGCGTCCCGGCGGATGGGGGATTTTTCAGGTTCCGATGAAGAATACTCTGGAAAAAACCTATGAGGATTTCACCATTACGGATCCTAAGGAACGGCAGAAGCATTTCGGGCAGTATGACCATGTCCGCTGGTACGGGATGGACTATTTCGACCGGCTCAGGAAAGCAGGATTCAAAACAGAACCCAATTATTACTCCCAGAAATTCTCAGCAGAGGAAATCAGGAAATATGGATTGAGGCATAGCGAAATCCTTCCTGTAGTATATAAAAATAAAACGTCTTCTTACTGAAGACGTTTTTTATTTTTAGCTGCTTGTATATTATTCCCTGATAAAAGTATACGGCATATAAGCATCTATTGTTATGATATATTGTCCCTTCTGAAGGTATCCGGTCTCAAGCTGTATCCTTTCACCGGCACTTTTGGATTCAGAAACCAGTTTCCCCGAAGCATCATAAATCCTAACATTAAGATTCTTTTGAATGCCTTCTATCGTCAGACTCTCTTTTACCGGATTAGGGTAGGCTCTGAATATTTTGTTCTGAGTTTTGATGTCCGTTGTTCCAAGGGTAAAGCTATTGTAGGAAATTGTATTTCCTGACGGAGCTGTTATAGTCAGCATTTTCCCGCTTCCGTACTGTATAACCTGATAAGAATAAACGGTTCCGGCAGGAGTATTTTCGAACATATCACAATTTTTCTGGTCATAACTGTTCACAGCCACCTGGTTAGTTCCCATATAATATGCCAGTGTGCAGCCTGAACCGTTTTTGGAAAAGGTATTGGTCCCGGGGATAAAAGTAATGGATGCCGGTGCCGAATTGAAATACCTGGAATTAAAGATGTAATTATTCCCGCTGCCGTTAGCCGAAAAGGAAGATGCTCCCACGCCTACATCCATGGCCGGAGTATTGGTGGATTGTCCGTTCACAGTAATATTGGAAATGTACCAGCTGGCAGAGGTAAGATCAGGAGTCTGGGCTTGGGATAATACGCCTATCATCATCAAAAATAAAGCTTTTTTCATAGGGATAATTTTTCCAAATATAGTGAAAAAAACATCTTGTTGCTTAATTTGAAACTGCTTTTAATCCTATGACGGAACCGATTAGCGTAATGATAAAAAAGATCCTCCAGAAACTCACCGGATCTTTAAAAAAGAAAATGCCCATCAAAACCGTTCCCACTGCTCCGATTCCCGTCCATACTGCATAAGCAGTACCGATGGGCAGCGTCTGGGTAGCTTTGATCAGCAAGAGCATACTGATCGTTAATGAAATCAGGAAGCCTGCAAACCAGCAGTACATTTCACTTCCGGAAGTTTCCTTTACTTTGGCCAGGCATGAAGCAAAAGCCACTTCAAACAATCCGGCAATGACTAAAATCAACCAGTTCATAATTTAATTTTCAGGCAAAGTTCAGGATTTTAGCGGCAATATTATTTTACAATTGTTAAAAAACAACCTATCTACCTATCTTACTCATCTGTAGAATTCCTAAACCCTAGCACTCTCCACTCTCTCACCCTCAAACTCTCAAACCCTCAGACATTCTCACTCTATACCTCATTTCATCTCCGCCCTGATCCTGCTCAGCGTCACCTGGCTGATCCCGAGATACGAAGCGATATGCCCAAGCTGCACGCGCTGTAACAGATCCGGCTTATCCTGCATCAGATCCCTGTAGCATTCGGCAGCGGTTTTAAACTGCCTGGATAGGATCATTTCTTCCGTTTTCACCAGTTCTTTTTCGGCAAATCTTCTGCCCCAGTTGGCCATATGGATGTCATCCTCATACAATTTTTTCAGCCGGTCTGTTTCTATACGATATAAGCTGCAGTCTTCCAGGAGCTCTATATGTTCATAGCCTGGCCGGTCTTCCACATAGCTTTTCATGGAAACCACCGGATCTCCCTCTTTGCCGAACCAGAATGTAATATCCCGGTCTTCTGTTGCGGCGTAGGCACGTACCATTCCTTTTTTGATAAAATAGACATAGGGAACAACTTTATTGCCTTCCATCAGTACAAAATTTTTGGGATATGAAACTTCAGCAACAGCTTTTGCCAGCCTGACTTTAGATTGTTCAGGAAGAAAATAAATCCGGTCCAGGATTTCTTCAATATCCATAATTTTTTATTTAAGTCAAAAATAGAGTTTTACGATAGAATACTATGTTCTTTGCTATATGATTGTAGCTAAATAAAGGAATTGTTAAAAATATTTGGATAAACGTTTAACCTAAATATAATACGGGTCAGGGGAATTTTGTAAAGTTCTTTGCAATATATGAACATACTTCTTACTATATCTGTGTTTATATATATGTAAATCAGTATATTATAATTATATTTCTGTTTTAAATAAAAAGCTGCGAAAATACATTTATTTTAGGAATCTGCAAAAAAATGTATGTATTGTTTTATTACCAATTTATGAAATATTTTTGCCCACTTGACTTCCCCAAATGAAAAGAGCGTCCATTAAAGATATAGCAAAACTGGCCGGTGTTTCCGTGGCAACGGTTTCTTATGTCCTGAATAAAAAGGAAGGGAGCAGGATAGGAGAGGCGACCAGGGAAAAAATTTTGGAAATTGCTGAAACGATTAACTATATTCCCAACAAAATGGCCCGAAGCCTGAAAACGAATAAGAGCAAACTGATCGGATTGATCGTAGCTGATATTTCCAACGATTTTTATTCCGGAATGGCCAGATATATAGAAGACGAAGCCATGAAACTGGGCTATACACTCCTGATCGGCAGCTCAGATGAAAATCCCGCAAAATTTAAAAAGCTGACGGAACTTTTTTCGGAGCAGCAGGTGGACGGAATGATCATCGCACCGGTAATGAATTCGGATGAGACCGTACAGAAGCTGATCAATGATCAGTTCCCGGTTGTCACTGTAGACCGTTATCTTACCCATACAGCGGTTGCCGGGGTGCGGGTTAACAATGATGAGGTTTCGGAAGAGGTATGCCGGTTCCTTGCAGGTAAAAAATTTAAGGAGATCGCGTACGTAGGATACGATACCCGTTTGCCTCATCTGCTCGACAGGCAGCAGGGATTCGAGCAGCAAAGTGAAAAAGAAAAAGTGCAGATACAGAAAATTTTGGTGGGATTAGACAATATTGCCGGCGAAGTACACCAGGGCCTGGATCTGTATTTTCAAAACAGCAACAACAGAAAGGCTGTCTATTTTTCAAGCAATAAGCTTGCTGTGGCAGGACTGGCCTATTTTATACAGAAAAATATACGGGTACCGGAAGATGTTTCCGTTATTGCATTTGATGAAACAGATGCCTATTCGCTTTTTCCTGTTGAAATAGATTATATTCAGCAGCCGCTGGATGAAATGGCGAAAACAGCCGTAAAATTGCTCGATGATCAGATCAATGGTCAGCCTTCACGAAAAAGCATGATTTTTCCGGCCCGCTTAATTCATAAAAAATCAGTACAATAAAATTTTTTTAATACTAAACTTAAACGTTTAACCTATGATAGAACAGAAACCATATGTCGTTTGTTTCGGAGAAGTGCTCTGGGACATCTTTCCTCAGGGATCGAGGGCAGGAGGAGCTCCTTTTAATGCTGCATACAATATCTATAAAAACGGAATTGATGCCACGGTACTCAGCAGGGTAGGGAATGATGCTCTCGGCGAAAAGCTGCTGAAACAGATCAGCGGCTGGAATATGACCACCGATTTTATCCAGAATGATACAGATCACCCGACCAGTACCGTTATTGCCAGTATAGATGAGCACAACGAAGCCAGTTATGAGATCGTTAACCATGTAGCCTGGGATTATATTGATTTCCTTCCTGAGCACAAGAAGCTTATCTCAGAGGCAGGAGCTTTTGTTTTCGGGAGCCTTTCAGCCAGGAATGAAAAAACAAGAAATACATTGTTCCGGCTTCTGGAGCATGCAAAGCTTAAGATTTTCGATGTGAATTTCAGGCCGCCTTTCATCGATATTACCGTTGTTAAAGAACTGTTGCACCGCGCAGATATTGTTAAGATGAACAAAGCGGAAATGAGGAAGATCATGCAGTTCCTCAGCGAGGAGTTTGAAAGTGAGGATGAAAGTGCATCTTACCTGCAGGAACATTTCAATATCCATGAAATCATTCTGACCAAAGGAAGCAAGGGCGCCAGGTACTTTAAAGGCAACAGGAATTACGGTTTTCCGGCGGTTCCCGTAACGATCACCGACACGGTAGGCAGCGGCGATGCTTTCCTGGCCGGATTTATATCCAAAAGAATCCGGAATGCAGGTCCCGAAGAGATCATGAATGAAGCGACTGCACTCGGCGCATTCATCACCTCCAAGCCAGGGGCTTGTCCTGATTATGAAACTGAAGAATTTCAGAAGTTTAAGGCATCAAACAACCTGTTAACCTAAAGGCTCATCCTATGAACTCAGCTAAATTTACCGAAAAAAAGTATGTGATCGTACTCGCGTTCGTTACTTCCCTTTTCTTTTTCTGGGCCATTGCCCTTACGATGGGAGATGTCCTGAACAAACACTTTCAGAATGTGCTTCATATTTCAAAATCGAAATCAGGGCTGGTACAGCTGTCGATTTTCGGTGCCTATGCCCTGATGGGTATTCCGGCAGGATATTTCATGAAGAGATTCGGATACAAGATGGGAGTGATCCTAGGACTGGTATTGTTTGCAGGCGGATGCTTCCTGTTTGTTCCTGCGGCCAACCACGCTTCATTTGATTTCTTCAGAATTGCCCTGTTCATCCTGGCCCTCGGGATGGCTACGCTTGAAACGGTAGCCCACCCTTTCGTCGCCGCCCTTGGAAATGAAAAGACCAGTGACCAGAGGGTTAATTTTGCACAGTCATTCAACGGTCTCGGTGCTATCGTAGGACCCCTTTTAGGAGGTGTGTTCATTTTCGGAGGAGCAGGTGACGACCGTTCATTGGATTCTGTGAAAAGCCTGTATACCTGTATCGGGATTGTTATCCTTCTCCTGGCCGTTACGTTTTCATTGATAAAAGTACCGAGCCTTAAAGATCCCCACGCTGAAGAGGCAGAATTGCTGGACCATGCCGCAGGTAATGATGCTGGTGCATCTGAAAGCAATCCTGATGCCCCTTTATGGAAACAGAGGCATTTTATCTGGGCCGTTATCGCGCAGTTCTTCAATATTGCGGCACAGGGCGGTACATGGGCTTTCTTTATCAATTACGGTGTAGAAAAAATGCACCTTCAGGAAACCCAGGCATCGTATTACTTTTCTTTAAGCATGGCGATGATGATGATCGGAAGGTTCATCGGGACATTCCTGATGCGGTATATTGCACCCAACAAGTTACTGGCTATTTTTACGGCCTGTAACATTGTCCTGTGCCTGGTCATTTCCCAGAGCTTCGGATGGGTATCGTTTATCAGCCTCATCATGCTGAATTTATTCCTGAGCGTTATGTACCCGACTATTTTCAGCCTTGGTCTTAAGAGGCTTGGCAACAAAGTCCAGCAGGCCTCCTCGTTCCTGGTGATGGCCATGTTCGGAGGTGCTGTTTTCCCGCCGTTGATGGGACATATTGCCGAAACTGATGTAGCGCATGCCTACCTGCTGCCGATCATCTGTTATGTCATCATTATCCTGTTTGCTTTAAAATATTACCGTCCCAAAACTTTAAAGTAATCCAATGAAACATATCACGCTGAAAGGCTGCCTGGCAATCGTATTGCTGATCAGCCAGGTTACATATGCCCAGATTGTTATTACCAATAAGAAGTTTTCTTTCGGAACAACTGGAAGAATTGGCGCAGGATACTCGCCTAATGCAGATGGCAAAACGGGACGCCAGCTAAACCTGAACAATCAGGGCTCTCTGGGCGGAAGGATGGATCAGGGCGATTATGTGGATTTTCTGCCTGCCTTCCATTTCACGCCGGTAGTCGGAGGTGACAGTTCCCGAAGTACAAAAATTGACATGCAGGCGAGGTTAAGCTTTTATTCCGGAGGAACATTTCTCGGAAATGTGGATACCAAGTCCAACCAGGGAATGATCGTGGCTTTGCCCGAAGCTTTCGTAGAAGCCAGGAATATTATGGGAAGCGACTGGGATGTATGGGCAGGTTCCAGATGGCTGAGATATGATGACATCCACATTGCCGATTATTTTTATTTTGATGACCATTCGGCGACAGGCTGGGGAGTAAAGCATAAAAATACACGGTTTTCCATGTTCTTCCCGGCAGTGATCGATACGGCATCGAGCAATTCAACACCGTATTCTTACACCAATATCATCAGTGGTGCCAAAAACCTGATCTACCGGCAACGGGAAGTTTTTGTGCTGGAACATACGATCCCGTTCAAAAATAACAGCCTGAAACTGATGGCCGAATTCCATCACGTGGATGAAACCGGAAAAAATGCCGTAGAACAGTATCCGGCGGATAACGGATGGGTGATCGGTGCGAAGCTCAATACAGGAATAAAAACTGTTCTTCCCGGTTCTTTCAATCAGTTTTCCGTGCGTTACGGCACCGGAATCGCCAATGGCGGCGATAACGGAAATACCCAGACCTGGAGGACTTACGGAGCTCCGGATGCACAGACCCAAACCTACAAAGGAGCCTATTCGTTTACTGCAGTCGAACATGTGCTGTTCAATATCTCAAACCGCTGGTCGCTGAACGGATATGCTGTTTTTACGACCAGCAAAGGAGGATCGGATAGTAATAATAAAGCTGTTGATTATTATAAAAGGGAGATCTTCAATAAAAAATCCGAATTCAATACCGGTGTCAGGGCAACGTACTACTTTAACAACTGGTTCCATATCCTCACTGAACTGCATTACGGAGTCAGGAAAAACGGCACCAAGGATCCGGCTTCCATGGTGAAGCTTGTGCTGGCTCCAACTATTGTTCCTACGGCTGAAAGAAGCGTCTGGGCCAGGCCGCACATCAGGCTGATCGCCGAGCTTTCCCGATACAACAACGAAGCGATGAATACCCTTTATTCACCGTTCCTTCAACATTCCGGCGCTAAGAGATACGGAACCTACCTGGGCGTAAGGACAGAATGGTGGGTGTTTTAGCAAACAGTAAATAACTAAACCCAAAAATGAAATAGTATGAATATACAATTCGGAGCTTCACTGCTCTCCTGGATCACACCGGTATGGACGCCTGAAGCCGGAAAATACGCGATAGAAAAAACAGCCCATGCAGGATTTGACCTGATCGAAATCCTGCTTCCGCCTTCCATGGATTTCAATGCAGTGGAAGTCAAAAAACAACTTGATCAGCATGGTCTGAATGTAGTCTGTTCCCTGAACCTCCCGAAAGAAGCCCATATTGCTTTTTATCCTGAAAACGCAGAACGCCTGATGAAAAAAGCCGTTGACATCACAGCAGCACTTGATTCCGATCTGTTGGGCGGAGTATTGCACGGAGGCATCGGTGTTTTTTCAGGAAATCCGCTCACGGACCAGGAAGCTCGGATCATTACCGAAGTCTGGAGTCATGTGGCAGATTATGCCCGTGAAAAAGGGGTGGATATCGCCATTGAACCCATTAACCGGTATGAAAGCTATGTCTGCAATACCGCGCAGAATGTCCTGGACCTGATCAAGGCTACCGGGAAAGACAATCTCTTTGTCCATCTGGATACCTTTCACATGAATATTGAGGAGAACAATTTTTACGATCCCATTATGAAAGCAGGAACCAGGCTGAAACATATCCACATGACCGAATCGCACCGCGGAATGCTGGGCGAAGGTACCGTCAACTGGAATGAACTGTTCAGTGCATTGAAAGCCATTGATTTTACCGGAAATCTGGTGCTTGAAAACTTTTCATCATCCGTTCCGGGCATGCAGCAGATGGTTTCCTTGTGGCAGGAATCTCCATATGATGCGGATGAGCTTGCAGCAGGCAGCCTGGAATTTATGAAATCACACGGCCTGTAGTTTTTACCCGGAAAACCGGACTTATTTCAGGAGACCAATTTTGTTTTTACTAACTTTGCAGCTCACAATATAATTTTTTATGCACAAAGCAGGATTTGTAAATATAGTGGGTAAGCCCAATGCCGGAAAATCTACCTTGCTCAACCAGTTGATGGGGGAGAAGCTGGCTATTGTTACACAGAAGGCCCAGACCACAAGACACAGGATTTTCGGGATTTATAATGAGGAGGATCTGCAGATCGTATTTTCTGATACACCGGGAGTGCTGGACCCGAAATACGGGCTTCAGGAAAAGATGATGGATTTTGTAAAAGATTCTTTGCAGGATGCTGATGTATTCCTTTTTATCGTTGATGTTACAGATAAAGCGGAGCCTTCGGAATTCCTGATTGAAAAGCTTAACAAGATCCCCGTGCCCGTGCTGCTCCTGCTTAATAAAGTGGATCAGACCGATCAGGAAGGTCTTGAAAAGCTGGTTGAAGAATGGCATAACAGGATTCCAAAGGCAGAAATCCTTCCTATATCAGCCCTGAATGCCTTCAATACGGATGTCATCCTTCCCAAGCTGAAATCCATGCTTCCTGAAAACCCGCCTTATTATGACAAAGACCAGTATACCGATAAGCCGGAACGGTTCTTCGTGAATGAAGCGATCCGTGAGAAAATCCTTCTGAATTATGAAAAGGAGATTCCTTATTCCGTGGAGGTAGTGACCGAGCAGTTTAAAGAAAAGGAAGGCATCATCTTTATCGATTCCATTATTTATGTTGAAAGAGATACACAGAAAGGCATTATCATCGGCCATAAGGGAGAAGCGATCAAGAAAGTAGGGACTGAGGCAAGAATAGACCTTGAAAAATTCTTCAATAAAAAAATTCATCTGAACCTTTTTGTAAAAGTGAAAAAAGACTGGCGGAAAAACGACCGTGATCTAAAGAATTTCGGCTACCGGTAGACTAAACCGGCTGATATCCCGTTCTGATAAAAGATTTTTCGTTATCTTTAATCAAATTTTAGCTTAATGAACTCTTTAAACACGGCAAACTCCAATTCAGTTGTAAAGGATATTGTATTATTGGCAGTGAGGGTATTTATCGGCTTTGCTATGCTCTCGCATGGATTCCCAAAACTCCAGATGCTTATTGAAGGTAAAACCGACTTCTATAATTTTCTGGGCATGGGACCGCAGATTACTTTAGTGCTTACGGTTTTTGCAGAGTTTGTGTGTTCCATCCTGCTTATTCTGGGACTGTTTTCCAGGATCGCACTGGGGTTTCTGATTTTTACCATGACCATTGCCGGATTCGTGATACACTTAAATGAGCCTTTTGAAAGACAGGAGATGAGCCTGGTTTATCTCTCGATCTATCTGATGCTTCTGGTATTCGGGGTCGGTAAGTTTTCAGTAGACCATTTGATCGAAAAAAGAAAAAGAGCCAATGACTGGTAATCAGTTCAACCATAATACAGGCAGCAGGAAATCCCTGCTGCTTTTTTTATGTTTTAAAGAAAAGAAAGTTTGAGGATTAATTTAATTACTTCCATATGTTTTATTTCCGGTTTGATTCCAGACAGTAATACACAGTGTTTAAACCCCGAGTCTTTCCCATCAGATTTTTATATCTGCTGAAAACTTTCCCTTCTTTTGTCATTCGCCGTAAAATTCATTAAATTCGTCGCAAAAGAGATTATAATGAAAATAAAACTAACCATCTGCCTTCTGGCTTTCCTCAACTTTTATGAGGCCCAGGAAAGTATTACCTATCAGAAACCTTCGGCAGAAATCCTGAAACTCGCCGATTACGAACGACCGCCAAGCGTACTGATGAACAGTAAAAAAGACTGGATCGTTTTTACATACCGTCCGACATATAAAACCCTGGAAGACCTCAGCCAGCAGGAAATGAAGCTGGGAGGATTAAGGATCAACCCCGTAACCAATATCTCGAGTACAGCGAATTATGCCAATAATCTGAAAGTCAGGAAACTGAATGATAAAACAGAAGTTCAGGTAAAGAACCTGCCTTCCAGCCCGAAAATCACTTATACTTCCTTTTCACCGGATGAAAAGAAAATGGCATTTACCCACACTACGGCCAAAGGTGTGGAACTTTGGATTGTAGACCTGGAAACGGCAACCGCAAAGAAAATTACTTCCGATAACCTGAACGCGAACCTGGGAAGCCCTTATGTATGGAATAAAGATTCTCAGAACATTCTGATTAAAACACTTCCTCAGAACAGGCCTGCTTTAATTGATGCCAGCAAAGACCTTCCTACCGGACCGATTGTTTCCACAGCAGACGGAAAAGTTTCCCAGAACAGGACTTACCAGGACCTCCTGAAAAATCCGCAGGATGAAAAGAATTTTGAAATACTGACCGCTTCCGAGATCTACAATGTCGATCTCAACGGAAACATGAAGAAAATCAAAGATCAGGATATGTATACCGGATTGAGCTATTCTCCGGACGGGAGCTACCTGATGGCCACCACTATTAAGAAACCATTCTCTTACATCGTTCCTCTGAGCCGTTTCCCGATGACCACCACAGTGTATGACTTAAATGGAAATACCGTGAAAGTTGTCAATGAAATTCCTCTGAATGAAATTATGCCGAAAGGGTTCTCTTCGGTAAGAACCGGAAAAAGAGATATGGGATGGAGAAGCGACATGCCGGCCAGCCTGGTCTATGCGGAGGCGCTTGATGGAGGAGACCAGTCCAAGAACGCGGATTTCAGGGACGAGATTTTCACCTGGGAAGCACCGTTCAGTGCAGCACCAAAGTCATTTTTCAAAACTAAGCAACGGTATGAAGATGTAAGCTGGACAAACGATCATTATGCGATCGTTTCCGAAGGATGGTACGACACCAGAAATACAAAATCTTACCTGGTAGACCTGAACAACGGCCAGTCTAAAGTTATTGACGACCGCAATTACCAGGATGTATACAGTGATCCGGGAAATTTCAATACGACGAAGAACCAGTACGGAAGATATGTGGTAGACATAAAAGGCGGTAAATCATACCTGATCGGAGCCGGATTTACCAAAGACGGCCAGCATCCGTTCATTGATGAAATGGATATGGGGAGCCTGAAGAAAAAAAGACTGTATACATCCAATATCAGGAATGCTAAGGAAGAAATCATAGACATCCTGAATCCATCCAAAGGGGAAATCCTGACGATTCAGCAATCTGCGAGCCAGTATCCTAATTATTTCAGGAAGAGCATCAAGTCAGGGAAAGCATCGGCTGTTACTGCTTTTGCCAATCCTTTTGAAAGCATTAAGGACGTATACAAAGAAGTGATTTCCTATAAAAGGAATGATGGCGTTACGCTGACAGGAACCCTTTATCTTCCTGCCAATTATGACAGAAAAGCCAAAACAGAAAAGCTTCCATTGCTGATCTGGGCCTATCCTACGGAGTATAAGGATAAAAACACGGCGGGACAGAATACCCAGAACCCGAATGACTTCACTTTCCCATATTACGGTTCTTTCGTGTACTGGACAACCAAAGGATATGCTGTGCTTGATGACGCTGCATTCCCGATCATCGGTGAAGGAAAGACGGAACCGAATGACACGTTTATCCCACAGCTGGTAGCCAATGCACAGGCAGCAATTGATGCGGTAGACCAACTAGGATATATCGACCGTAAAAAAGTTGCGGTAGGAGGCCATTCGTACGGTGCGTTTATGACCGCTAACCTTCTGACCCATTCCAAGCTTTTTGCCTGCGGAATTGCCAGAAGCGGTGCCTACAACAGGACGCTGACGCCGTTCGGTTTCCAGAGCGAGCAGAGGAATTACTGGGATGTACCGGAAATTTATAATACGATGTCCCCGTTCATGAATGCCGATAAAATGAAAACCCCATTATTGCTGGTTCACGGAGATGCCGATAACAACCCGGGAACATTCACATTGCAGACCGAAAGGTATTTCCAGGCCCTTAAAAACCTGGGGGCACCGGTAAAAATGGTGCTGCTGCCAAAAGAAGCGCATGGGTACGCTGCGAAAGAAAACATCCTGCACCTGCTATGGGAACAGGATCAGTTCCTTGAGAAATGCCTGAAAAAATAAGGAAAAACCGTTCATCTGAACGGTTTTTTCGTTTTACTTTGGGTTTCCAGACTGATTTCTATCTGATTTTACTGATTTATCTTTGTACACTTAAATTGATCTATTACAATAATGCTTTAACCCATAAAATCAGGTTAAAAGAAGGCATCAGTTTCATAAATAATCCAAAACCTCCCGGATATTTTTAAATTCCATAAACCGGTCAGATTCGGGCTTTTGCTCATGCCGTTCGTGTGCCCAGGTAACATGATAGGGTATATGTGCTGCATATCCGCCGGTTTCCAGAACGGGAAGGATGTCCGATTTGACAGAATTCCCGATCATGAGAAAATGCTCTGGCTGGCAGTCCAGATGCCTGATGAGCTTCTGGTAATCCGCATTCCTTTTATCACTCATAATTTCTATATGATGGAAATATTCCTGTAGTCTGGATTTTCTCAGTTTCCTTTCCTGATCCAGGAGGTCACCTTTGGTCGCTACAACCAGCCTGTACTTTCCTTTCAGCTCATCCAGCGTTTCAGCGACTCCGTCTAGGAGTTTGACCGGTTTCTGCAGTATTTCATGTCCGATCGCGATAATTTTATCCATTACCGGCAGGGAGGCGGCTCCGTTAGAGATCCTGGTTGCCGTCTCCACCATAGACAGCATGAATCCCTTCACTCCGTATCCGTACAGGTGAAGGTTCTTAATTTCGGTGGCCAGCAGCTGCTGGGCTACCGCTTCATGTGGAAGGTAGTCTTCAAAAAGCTGGCAGAATGCTGTTTCGGCTTCTTGAAAGTAAGGCTCATTGACCCAAAGGGTGTCATCTGCATCGAAAGCGATGGTAGTAATAGAATTCATACTGTGTTAAACTTAGATTTTGTATTTTTCAGGCACTAAATTCAGAATAAAAAACAAATCAGAAAAGGACATTTGTCCTGACAAGAATATGCTGCGAACCAACCAACCGTTTTTAGACTATCTGGAAGAGCTGTATCATCAGCAGGCTCATAAGGAACATATTGTGCTCAGGTCTTATGACAAAGGGGATAAAATCCTGACCCAGCACCAGGAATCCACGAAAATCATGCTGATTAAGAGCGGGATTACCAAATGCTATTTTGTAGAGGAAAATGATAAGGAATATATCGTTGAGTTTTTAGGGAAAGGTGAAATCATCGGAGAAATCGAGGTCATTAAGAATGTTCCCTGCCTATGCAGTATCGAGGCCATGACTGAAGTATCTGTGTATGCCATGTCGATACTGTACTTTCAGGCTTTGTTGAAAAAAGACCTTAGACTGAACAGTTTCCTGCTGGATGTCTTTGCCGAACGTATTGTCAACACTTCAAGCAGGGCTTCCTATCAGCAACTTCATACCACTGAGCATACACTCAGCCAGCTGCTCGACCTGAAGTCCCGTGAAATGGAAATTTCCAAAGAAGATATGGCGGCTTACTTGGGCATTACAGTAAGGAGCCTGAACAGGGCTTTAAGAGAGATTCAGGATAACAGCAGTGTTGAAGAAGAAAATGATAAAAAATAAAATCTTCTCTTATCTTTGCAGCAAAACTATTGCTGCTTATGAATGAATTGGTATTCAGGAATGCCATTCCTGATGACTTGCCGAAAATTATCGAAATCTACAATTCCACGATCGCTTCCAGAATGGTAACGGCTGATACGGAGCCCATAACTGTAGAAAGCAGGGTGCAGTGGTTTCATGAGCATAATATGGAAACACGTCCGTTATGGATCGTGGAAGATTCAGAACACCATACGCTCGGCTGGGTCAGTTTTTCCTCGTTTTACGGCCGTCCCGCGTATAGCGGAACTGTGGAGGTGAGCATTTACATGTCTGAAGACAGCCGCGGAAAAGGTTATGGAAAACAAATACTGCAGTATTGCATTGGCCAGGCCGCGAAATTCGGAGTGAAGACGCTCCTGGGATTTATTTTCCTGCACAATGAGCCCAGCCTAAAGCTCTTCAGGCATTTCGGGTTTGAAGACTGGGGCGTATTTCCGGATGTGGCTGTGCTGGATGGAGTAGAGCGTACGCTGGTCATTGTAGGGAAAAGAATCGGATAAATTAAATACTTCTGTCAATTCAAACAGAGGGTTCATCAGATCTCAGGAGCTGATTCCCGCTTTCACTACTCGCTTTTCAGCTTATTTGCGGCGGCAAAGCCGCCGCAAATAAGCTGAAAGAGCTCAGACAGGCCGTTCAATCGGGGCTAAGCTGCAGCCGTTACGATCACTTTCTCATTCAATCATCTAACTTCATCATATATCCTAATTGTACAACAGGAAGATGAACTGACAAAGCTTAGTCAATTCAGTTTTACGGTAAAATCTTTTCAATACAGCAATGCACCAGCATCAAAAAAAGGCAGCCACAAAGGCCACCTTAATTTATATCTTCTCAAATCCAGAAGCTGAAATCTATAATTTAAAATCTATAATTCAAAATTTTAAATGTCCTCCGCCTGCCTGATCTTCTTCTCAGACATATTCAGAAAGCGTTTTACGAGCATCACAGCGGAGATGGTCAGTCCGAGTCCCAGAGCGATCCACATTCCGAATGCACCCATCTTTAAGGTAACACAAAGGAAATAACCGAGCGGAATCGTAATGATCCAATATGCGATAAACGTGTAGATCGATGGGATTTTCACATCCTGGATGCCCCGCAGTGAACCCAGCGCTGTGACCTGGATGCCGTCTGAAAGCTGGAACAGGGCTGCAATAATCATCAGTTTGGAAGCCAGCGTAATGACTTCCACTTCCTCGCTTTTCGTAAAAAAGGTCGGAAGGACATGGCGTCCGAGAATGAAGGTGATACCGCAGATGCACATGAAGACAAAAGCGATTTTCAGGTTGTTGATGCCTACTTTTCTCAGCTCCACATAATTCTGTTCCCCGAGCTTTCTACCGATCATTACGGTAGAAGCCACACTGAATCCGACGCATAAGTTAAATGTAAAGGAAGCCATGCTCAGCGCGATCTGGTGGGACGCAATATCATGTGCGGAAATAAGCCCGCAGATAAAAGCGGCTCCGGCAAAAGCAGTTACTTCAAAGAACATCTGCAATGCAGTAGGCAGGCCCAGCCTAACCATTCTTTCAAACATTTTTTTAGAAAACATTTCAAGCTTAAGCGTGAAGTCTTTGATGTATCGCTGAGTTTTCTTCTCTTTCAACAGAACGATATACAGGAATACTACCATGAAAATCCGGGCAATCAGTCCGGCCAGTGCAGAACCCTTTACGCCCATCGGCGGAAACCCGAAAAGCCCTTTGATGAAAACATAAT
The DNA here is from genome assembly GCF_002770595.1 of Chryseobacterium camelliae. Classification (NCBI taxonomy): domain Bacteria; kingdom Pseudomonadati; phylum Bacteroidota; class Flavobacteriia; order Flavobacteriales; family Weeksellaceae; genus Chryseobacterium; species Chryseobacterium camelliae. Next base: position 192,297 of record NZ_CP022986.1, read on the forward strand.
TCAGGACAATATTGATGATATTGGCAATGATAGTGGCTTTGGTTACGCCAATGGTATAGGATAACCCTTCCGAAACTTCCCTCAAAGTCTGGAAAGCCATAAACGGCACAATGCTGATGGCCATAATCGTAAGGAAGTCTACTGTACCCGGGACGATCTTTTCCGGTTGTCCGGAATGGTAGAGCAGAGGCATTCCTAACAATAGTACACCCATCAGCAGAATTCCAACGGTCAGATTGATAACAAACCCGTGGCTGAATACAGAATTGATGGTTGCATGGTCATGCTTTGAATGGGCCTCAGAAACAAGGGGCGGAATGGCAAAGGAAAATCCGAGCGCCAGGACAAACATGGAAAAGAAAACTGCGTTTCCCAGTGAAACGGAAGCCAGGGCATCGGCGCCAAGCAATTGCCCGACGATAATATTGTCAAAGAGATTCACCGAAACTTGCCCAACCTGGGTCAGCATAACGGGGAGGGCCAGGGTAAGACATTCTTTGGTATAGTTCTTATTTAAAAAGTTCATGATCATTTAATTCTTAATAATTTTAATCCAAACCCGGTTAAATCAGGTCATATATCATTGAGTGTTTTTTATTATAACAGGAAGTATCAATAAAAAAATTGCAGTAATCAATGATACTGCAATTTTATAGGGTATAGGAAAAAATATCTTCTACTTCCTTACAAAGCTTGCAACATCATCTGCTGAAACGGTAGCACCGCCCAGGATGATCAGTCTTTCCACCACGTTCCTTAATTCTCTGATATTTCCGGTCCAGGACAGTGCTTTAAGCGCATCAATGGCTTTATCATCAAATTTTTTCATCGCAGTGCCATGTTCATCGGCAATAATAGTGGAAAAATGTTCCACTAACAGTCGGATATCTTCTTTCCTATCGTCCAATGGCGGCACATAGATTTCAATAACGGATAGTCTGTGGTATAAATCCTCACGGAATCTCCCTGCTTCTATTTCCACCTGCATATTTTTATTCGTAGCGGCAAGAACCCTTACATCTACTTTGATCTCTTTATCGCTTCCTACCGGAGAAACTTTGCTCTCCTGCAGGGCCCGCAGTACTTTTGCCTGGGCAATAAGGCTCATATCCCCGATTTCATCCAGGAAAATCGTTCCGCCGGTCGCCTGTTCAAATTTCCCTTGCTTATCTTTGATTGCTCCCGTAAAGGAGCCTTTTACGTGTCCGAACAGTTCAGATTCGATCAGTTCAGAAGGAATGGCAGCACAGTTCACCTCGATCATCGGTCCTCTGGCACGGTCACTCTGGCTGTGAATAGCGTGGGCAACCAGTTCTTTACCCGCACCGTTCGGACCTGTTATAAGAACCCTTGCATCAGAAGCCGCTACCTTGTCGATCATATCCTGGATCTTCTTCAATGCAGGAGATTCGCCGATCATCTGGTATTTTTTACTGACTTTCCTTTTTAAGGTTTTGTTTTCGGTCTGTAGGTTTTTATTTTCTTTCTTCAGCGTTTCCTTAGCTAAAGCATTTTTAACACTGGTAATCAGTCGGTTGATATCAATTGGCTTGGAGATAAAATCATACGCTCCTTCTCTCAGACAGGATACGGCAGAATCGATGTCTGCATGCCCGGAGATCATGATAAAGGTACTTTCAGGTTTCAGGTTCAGGCTTTGCCTCAGCAGTTCAGTCCCGGAAAGTTTGGGCATTTTTATATCTGAAATAACAAGCGCAAAGTCTTCTTTTTCGATCTGTTTGTAGCCTTCAAGACCATCTTCGGCAATTGTAAACTCATAACCGCTAAGCTCGTCAGATAAAATGCTCTGGAGAACTCCGGAAATGGCTTTTTCGTCTTCTACGATAAGGATTTTTTGCATAGGTGCAAATTTAGAATTTTTTTCATTCATGAGCAGCAAAAACCATTCCTAAATATCTTATACGGAATAATCCCGCTGCCCGAAAATAGCTGAACCTACCCGTACGGAATTGGCACCACATTCTATGGCGACCGGGAAGTCATCACTCATTCCCATGGAAAGCGTCTCTAATGTTTTATCGTGGCTGAATTCATCAAAAAGCTCCTTCAGGCTCATGAATTCTTTCCTGACCTGCTCTTTGTCTTCCGTAAATGTTGCCATTCCCATCAGACCGCTGATGGCAATGTGGGGGAACGCACCGTTCAGGGATTGCCGGAACAGCTCACGGGATTCATCCTTTGTTAAGCCATATTTGGTATCTTCCTCAGCAATTTTTACCTGTAACAGGACTTTGATGGTCCGGTTATGTTTGGCTGCTTCCTTATCAATTTCTTTCAGCAGTTTTTCGGAATCGACACTTTGGATGGTATCTATGAAACCGGCAATATATTTCACTTTATTGGTCTGGAGATGGCCGATAATATGCCATTGTATATCCTGAGGAAGCTCCAACTGTTTTTCCGTCAGTTCCTGGACCTTATTCTCTCCAAATATCCTCTGCCCGAGATCATACACTTCACGGATGGCTGAAACCGGATGGGTTTTGGAAACGGCAACCAGCTGTACATGTGCCGGAAGCCGGTTTTTGATATAATGATAGTTTTCCTGAATGCTCATAGCGCAAATTTCCGAATTTTAAAGGCAAAAAACAACCGTTTTGCCATTTGTGAATATCAATTAACCAATACACCTTACAGGTTCGCATTCCTGTAAGGTGTATGATTTGGTCAGATGACCAGTCATCTGGCATTTTGTTAAAGAAACGATCAGAACTGTACCCTGAAGTCAACAGGCATGTCCATAGAAATCCTCACTGTATTGAAATCTGATTCAATATCACAGTCCATTTTAGCGTACGTGCCGTCTTCCTGTTTCAGCTGTACGGTAATTTCCCTGTCTCCGATCTCATCTTTCGGGATTTCGATGTAATAATTCTCTGATCCGTCATCATACGTCAGATGATCGGTCGTAAAATCAATAAATTGCATAATATTTTGTTTTAGTGTTTTGTTATCATAGCAAAAAGAGGGCTATTCTTAAATATTTTGCCTTTTATTGCACGTGAAATTTACAGCTGTCCCGTTATTTTTTTCAGATACAGCGCATTATGGATGGCAGCACTTCCCCAGGTATTGTTGAAGAATATGTAGGTCTTTTTATTTTGTGTCCTGATATCATCAGCCAGCTTTTCAATGACTGTCTCCGGATATTCTGATTTATACAGGACCGGCTTACCATGCAGGCGGTAATAGAGGACTTCAGGGTGATTGCTGATCACTTCTTCCGGTAAATTTCCCGGAAAGCTCACTCCTGAAACAACAATATCATGCTCTGCCAGCATGTTAAAAACTTCATCAGTCCACCAGGACTCATGCCTGAATTCAACAACATTCAGGTACTGATCATCGACGGTTTTTAAAATCAGATCCATATTTTGAGGGGTATTCCTGAACGATGGCGGAAACTGGTAAAGAAAGCCTGACAGTTTATTTTTAAGCCCTCCTGCAATATGGCTGCAGAATTCCTTTATTTCATGTTCACAGTTTTCCATACGGGCTACATGCGTTACCGTTTTGGGTATTTTAATGAAAAACCTGAATTCATCAGGGGTATCATCAGCCCATTTCTGCAATGTCTTTACAGTAGGTTTCCTGTAGAAGGTAGAGTTGATTTCAACAGCGTTAAAGGTATGCGAATATAAGCTTAAGAAATCTTTATTCGCAGCATCAGCGGGATATAGAACCCCTTTCCAGTCGGTATTATAAAACCCTGAACAGCCGATATAAAGGTGATTTTGCTCCATATGATATGATTTGATTGAATGCCCGAAGGCAGGTTTATGTGATCTGCTTTTTCCCGCTGCTCAAATCCACCGAATTCAGCCTTAAAGAATTCAGAATAACCGATAATGAACTGAAGCTCATTGCCGCAGCCGCTATCATGGGTGAGAGCAGAATTCCGAAAAACGGGTACAATAATCCTGCCGCTACCGGTACTCCAAGGACATTATAAATAAAAGCAAAGAATAAATTTTCTTTGATGTTTTTTAAAAGCTTTTCGCTCAGAAGCTTAGCTTTTGCCACACCCGACAGGTCTCCTTTCAGCAGTGTAATTTCAGCGCTTTCAATGGCTACACCGGTTCCGGTACCCATTGCAATACCTACATTGGCCTGGGCCAGAGCAGGAGAGTCGTTGATGCCGTCTCCCGTCATGGCTACGGTTTTTCCCTCTTTTTGCAGCCTTTTTACTTCATTCAGTTTATCCTCGGGACTGCAGCTGGCCTTGAAATGCCTGATGCCTAAGGCATCAGCCACTGCTTTGGCCGTATGTTCATTATCACCGGTCATCATGATGACCTCAACACCTTCCTGGAGCAGCTGATTTACCGCTTTTGCCGCGGTCTCTTTAATTTTATCCGTAAAGCTGATAAAGCCGATCACCTCCGTATCCTGAGCTACATAAGAAACCGTATGTGCTCTGGACTGTGCTTCCGAAGTTTTTTGTTTAAGCGCTTCAGGAATTTCAATGCCGTTTGAGGCCAGCAGGCTTTCATTGCCCAGATACATCGTTTTTCCGCTGATTTTCCCCTGAACACCTTTTCCTGAAATATTTTCAAAATCATCCGCTTTTTCTAAAGTGATTTGTTCTTCCTGAGCTTTTTTAAGGACAGCACTTGACAGGGGATGTTCAGAATTCCGGTTTAAAGCAGCAGCGATCGCAAGAATATTTTCACGGTCCGAGTGACTGACGGCCTCAACCGATGCTACAGATGGTTTTCCTTCCGTCAAGGTCCCCGTTTTGTCCGTTATCAGGACATTTACTTTATTCATATGCTCAAGAGCTTCTGCATTTTTGATCAGGATTCCGTTTGCTGCTCCCTTTCCGATTCCTACCATAAGGGACATGGGCGTTGCAAGGCCCAATGCACAGGGACAGGCGACAATAAGCACAGCTACGGCATTTACAAAAGCAAATAATGTCCTTTTGCCTTCAGGCCCGAAAAATTGCCAAAGGATAAACGTGAGCACAGATATCGCTATTACTGAAGGCACAAAAACCTTAGCTACCTTATCTGTCAGTTTCTGGATTGGTGCCCTGCTCCGGCTGGCCTCATGGACCATTCTGATGATATGGGCAAGAAGGGTTTCATCGCCAACCTTTTCGGCCTTCATTATGAATACCTGGTTCCCGTTAATGGTTCCTGAAGAAACCTGGTCACCGGTTTCCTTCTGTACAGGGACGGGCTCGCCGGTAATCATGCTTTCATCTATTGACGAACTGCCTTCTGTAATGATTCCGTCCACAGGAATTTTTTCTCCCGGCTTTACTTTCAGCAGGTCACCTTTTTGTACCTGGGAAAGAAGGACTCTTTTTTCTTCTCCGTTTACTATCAGGTGGGCTTCATCCGGCGACAGGCTGATCAGTTCCCGGATGGCATTTCCTGTTTTTTTATGTGCGGCAGCCTCCATGAGCTGGCCTAAAATAACCAGTGTTAAGATCACACAGACTGCTTCAAAATAAAGGGGGGTATCATGATGCTGAGTACTGATCTCATGGGGAATGACATCCGGAAAGAATAACGCTGTTATACTGAAGAGAAATGCAGCTGTTACGCCCAAGGCAATCAGGCTGAACATATTCAGGTTACGGGTTTTGAAGGAAGTCCAGCCCCGTTTCATCAGGAACCATCCCGAATAAAAAATTACCGGAAGGGTCAACAGCAATTCAATGTAGCCCTGCATGGTATAGGAAAAAGGAAAATCTATGACCATACCGCCCATTGAAAGTATAAATACCGGAATGGTAAACACCAGAGAGATGATCAGCTTTTTTTTAAGGATCTGATAAGTCTTATCTTCCTCATGATCATTCTGATCCGGGACTCTGACCAGATCCATGCCGCATATCGGGCAGCTTCCCGGCTCATTACGGATGATCTCGGGGTGCATTGGACAGGTATATTGTACCGTTTTCTTTTCAGGGTATTTTACCAGGTCCATACCACAGACCGGGCAGCCTACATTCGTGTCATAGATCTTATCTCCTTCGCAATACATCGGACAGTAATATTTTCCAGCCATATCATCCGATATTTCCGGTGCTTCATGGTGATGCGCAGGATGGTGGCTATGCCGGGAACCCGAATTCTGTATCAGTTCTTCCGTAATTTCTTCCAGATGCATATGGCAGACCGGACAGTCGGTTTTTTCTTCGTACACCTTGTCTCCTTCACAAAACATCGGACAATAATAGCTTCCTATATGATCTTTGAAGTTTTCCGGCAGGTTCGTTTTGGAAAAGGCAGGTGTATAATTCGGATCTTTTGATAGTTTTTCTTCGACGGGAACCAGGTACATATGGCAGACCGGGCATCTTTTGCCCTGCTGGAAGTATACTTTATCCCCTTCACATTCCATTGGGCAATAGTATACGGAAGATGGGGAAACCCTGTCCTGGGGTTTGATGAATTCAGGTTCAGGAATAGCGGGATCCGCCAATGTATAATTCCCGGCTTCCTGTAATCTTTTATTGATGGTGTCAAGATCTGTGTGCTGATCGGATTTCAGCATAACCGTATGGTCTTCCGGATGTACTTCTGCTTCTATACCTTCAATACTGTTCAGTTTTTCAGATACTTTTTTCCGGCAGCCGGAGCAGCTCATCCCCAGAATTTTATATTGTTTTTGCATTGCATTTTCAATTTACAACAAATTTCCAAAATGAATGCCGAATGCTGTTACAGATATTTGGATAATCGTTACAGAATTCTTCCTGATGCCTGAATTACCGGTAATTTAAATTTCATCCAGTGGTTGACGGTGGTGGTTTTTCAGTTTTCTGAACGTGGTCGGCGTAAATCCGGTGGTATTTCTGAACTGTGCAGATAAATGCTGAACACTTTTATAGCCTAATTTTCCTGCAATTTCCGTCAGGGTAAACTCATTGTACAGCAGGAGTTCCTTCACTTTTTCAATCTTCTGGAGGATGAAAAACTGCTCCAGTGTTGTGCTCTCATATTGTGAAAAGGTCTTCGACAAAGAGCTGTAGTCTTTATGAAGGGCATTGCTGAGAAATTCAGATAATACAAAGCCCTCCTCAATATCCAGTCCGCTGATCTTCATGATGACCAGGTTACGGATCTTCTCTGTAATTTGCCGTGCTGCATCTTTGATCCTTTCAAAACCTGCCTCGTACAGCTTCTTTTCAATGCGCATAAGCTCATGATCGCTCAGTTCACGATCTGTTTCTGCTTCACCCAGCGTTACCGATTTCATGGAGATACCGGACCCGCTGAAAACCTGTTCAACAGCAGATATGCATCTGTTGCAGACCATATTTTTAATGAAAATTTTCATAACCGTCCGTTGAGCCTGTCTTTTACAAACTCTACCTGGGTTTTTCCATGTGGGGCAGGAAGTCCGTCTTCGTCAAGGTTAACCATTACGATTTTCTCCACGGTAATAATCGTCTGATGGGTCATTTTGTTCCGCACTTCACATCTCAGGGTGATAGAGCTGGATCCGAATGAAGATACTTCAATGCCGATTTCAATAATATCACCCTGCTTGGCAGAACTGACAAAGTTGATTTCAGAAATAAACTTGGTTACCACTTTGGTATTTTCCAGCTGGATGATCGCGTAGAGCGCTGCCTCTTCATCAATCCACTGCAGCAGCCTGCCTCCGAACAATGACTGGTTAGGGTTGAGGTCCTCGGGTTTTACCCATTTTCTGGTATGGTAATTCATCTCGTATAATTTTCAGTGCAAATTTACTATTAATAATTTTTTAACCGAAAAAATAAAGATCAGGTAAACAGATCGGGATGATTAATACGGTCAATGGAGGATGAAATCGGATGATTTAGGTCCCTTTTGAGTGCCTTACTTTGTTCTTTATGCAATATTTTTCTTTCCGGAATGCCTTATTTCAGACCGTTTTACATCAGGAATACAAAATATATGGACTATTCGTAAAAAAATATTTTGTTATAATATTATAAATCGTATCTTGCACCTGTTTATATTTGGAATCAATATTTGTTCATTACGTTATGTTGTTTTTCTTTTATATACCAAATCGTTATTAATTTTTAATTTTTTATTCAAAATGAACATTTTTGTTTCTAACATCAATTACGCAACTAAAGAGTACGAGTTGCAGGATCTATTTTCAGAATTTGGAGACGTTTCTTCTGCTAAAATTATTACAGACAAAGAAACTGGTCGTTCCAGAGGTTTTGGTTTCATCGAAATGAGCGATGAAGAAGGGCAGGAAGCTATTGAAGCTCTTAACCAAAAAGAATTTAACGGAAAAGTATTAAACGTTTCTGAAGCTAAACCAAGAGAGGAAAAGCCTAGAAGAACTTTCAGCAACAATGGAGGAAACAACAGAGGTGGCGGAAGTTATGGTAATAACAACAGAGGTAATGGCGGTGGCTATGGCGGTAGTAACAACCGTAGCGGCGGCGGAAACCGTTGGTAAAATATAAAGCGGCTCAGGCCGCTTTTTTTATGTCTTTTAATTGATCTTTTTCTTTTTCTTCTTTTTCTCCTTTTCTTTTACCTTCTTGTTTTTCTTGGTCTTAAGGATTTCATTGGCAAATTCATACTCAGGCTCTTTATTCCTGGCGGGTTTAAGCTCAATTTTCAGATCGAGGTAATCGGCAAAATCATTCTTCGAAATCAGATTTTCTTCAAGCAGCAGTTCCAGCACATCCTTCCCGGAGTCATCAAAAAAATGTTGGCAAAGCTCTTTTAGCAGGAATTTCCTGTAGTCAGCGAAAGGGATGATCACCGTATATTTAAAGATCCTTCCTTCCTTTTCAGTAGCCAGGAAGCCTTTTTCAGTAAGGATTTTCAGGTAGGTAGACACCGTGTTCTGGTGGGGTTTCGGTTCAGGATGCCTTTCCATAGCATCTTTAAGGTAAAAAGAATCCAGCTTCCAGAATAGTTTCATCAGGTTTTCCTCCGCAGCGGTAAGATGGTTTATTTTCATAAGATTGGTTTACGGTTGAAGTTGCATACTGCAATATAGATAAATTAAAGATACCACGAAAGCAATTCCGGCTCCGGTTATTACTTCCCGTACGGTATGCCTTTTCAGAATTACCCTTGTTACTCCCACCAAAGCAGCAATTCCCAGCCAGATCATACCTGTTATCAAGCTCATGGGTACAAAGAGGGCCGCGACCAGTACATTAAATGCAGTGTGCATAGAACTTTTAATAAAGAAATTGCTGATCTGAAGTGCCAGCAGGAGGATCAGGATAAACAGCATTACCAGATCAATACTTCCATTGGTCAGGTATGCATATACCATATAAACCATCACGCATACCACAATAAAAATATACAGTGTCTTCCTTTGTACACGATTGGATACGTCCATATTAACATACCTTCCGGTCTTAACATTCCATAAAATCCAGATGATTACAGGCAGTATTACAATCAATAAAATAGGCAGGAAGTAAAATACGGAGTCTCTGAGCGAATATTTCCATATGCTCGTCAGGACGAAAAAAATAAACAGGGAAATCAGCGGATTAAAAAAATCTGAAATGATTTTTGATATTTTATGTACAAAAGACGGTTGCTTTTCCTGCATGCTTCAATTTAAAATCCAAAGATAATACTATAACCAAAAAAACAATTGACATCAATACAATAAAAACAAAGTTTTTTTTATAATTTTGCTCTACTATTTCATTACAAATAAGCAACAGCTAACACATGAAAGAATTTTCCAAAGAGGTATACCTGAAGTGGTATGAAGATATGACAATGTGGAGAAGGTTTGAAGACAAATGCCGTTCTCTCTATCTAAAGCAAAAAATCAGAGGTTTTTTACATTTGTACAATGGTCAGGAGGCTATTCCTGCCGGTTTCACCCATGCAATGGATTTAACCAAAGACAGTATGATTACTGCTTACAGATGCCACATTCACCCAATGGCGATGGGGGTAGATCCTAAAAGAATCATGGCCGAACTTTGCGGGAAAGCAACAGGTACGTCCGGAGGTATGGGCGGATCTATGCACATTTTCAGCAAGGAACACCGTTTTTACGGTGGCCACGGTATTGTAGGGGGACAAATTCCTTTAGGAGCTGGAATTGCTTTTGCCGATAAATACTTTGACAGAAAGGCGGTAAACATCTGTTTCTTCGGAGACGGTGCTGCAAGACAGGGATCACTGCATGAGACATTCAATATGGCTATGAACTGGAAGCTTCCTGTGGTATTTGTAGTAGAAAATAACCAGTATGCTATGGGGACTTCCGTTAAAAGAACGGCAAACCATGAAGATATTTACAAATTGGGATTGGGATATGAAATGCCTTGTCTTGCTGTAGATGCCATGGATCCTGAAAAAGTAGCTGAAGCGGCTTACGAAGCTATTGAAAGAGCAAGGAGAGGTGACGGTCCTACATTCATCGAAGCAAGAACATACCGTTACAGAGGGCATTCTATGTCTGATGCTGAACCATACAGGAGCAAGGAAGAAGTTGCTGTTCACAAAAATGATGATCCTATCGAACTGATCAAGCAGAGGATTTTAGCCAATAGCTGGGCTTCTGAAGAAGAGCTGGAAGCTATGGATAATCAATCAAGAGATTTTGTGGATGAGTGCATCGAATTCATGGAAAACTCTCCATACCCGGATCCGGAAAAAATCTATGAGTATGTCTATGCTCAGGAAAACTATCCGTTCTTAGATAAATTAGAAAACTAAAAAAATAATGAGTCAATTTGTTCATTTGAATTGTTTACTAGCATTTCAAATGAACAAATTACCACATTTTCAAATTAAAATAAATTATGGCAGAAGTAATTACAATGCCGCGTCTTTCCGATACAATGACGGAAGGTAAGGTGGCAAAATGGCATAAAAAAGTGGGCGATAAAGTAAAGGAAGGTGATATTCTTGCTGAAATTGAAACTGACAAAGCCGTTCAGGATTTCGAATCTGAGGTTGAAGGTACGCTTTTATATGTAGGTGTAGAAGAAAACGGCGCAGCAGCTGTGGATTCTGTACTGGCCATCATCGGTAATGAAGGAGAAGATATTTCCGGATTAACCGGTGGAAGTGCTCCTGCATCCGGTGACTCTGAAGAGAAAAAAGTGGATGAGGAACTGAAAACAGAACATCATGCCAGCAGCGTAGAGCAGACGGATGCCGAAGTGCCTGCCGGTGTGGAAATGATTACGATGCCAAGGCTTTCCGATACCATGACTGAAGGGAAAGTGGCTAAATGGCATAAAAAAGTAGGAGACCAGGTAAAAGAAGGGGATCTCCTCGCTGAGATAGAAACCGATAAGGCTGTTCAGGATTTCGAGTCTGAATTCAACGGTGTCCTGTTGAAGCAGGGTGTGGAAGAAGGCGGTGCTGCACCGGTGGATTCCGTACTGGCGATCATTGGCCCTGAAGGTACCGACATTTCTTCTGTAGGTGCTCCGAAATCTGAAACCAAAACGGAATCACAGAAGCCTGCTGCTGAAGAGAAAGCACAGTCTAAAGAGGAAAAAGCTGCTGAACCGGCTGCAGACCATGCATCTTCAGACCGTGTGGCTATTTCTCCGCTGGCTAAGAAAATGGCTCAGGATAAAGGGGTTGATATCAATGCAATCCAGGGTTCGGGTGAAAACGGAAGGATCGTTAAAAAAGATATCGAAAATTACCAGCCTTCACAGGCTCAGCCTACGGCATCCGCGCCTGCAGCCAGTGCCGCTGCTCAGGTTGCTGTAAACTTCGTACAGGGTGAAGATACCGAGACCCAGAATTCTCAGGTAAGAAACATCATTGCCAAAAGACTTTCCGAAAGCAAATTCTCTGCGCCTCACTATTATCTGATGGTGGAAATCAACATGGATAAAGCTATTGCAGCGAGAAAAGAAATCAATTCCTTACCGGATACCAAAGTTTCTTTCAATGATATGATCATTAAGGCAACTGCCGTAGCTTTAAGAAAGCATCCACAGGTGAATTCAAGCTGGGCCGGAGATAAGATCATTCACAGAGGCAATATCAATATCGGTGTAGCGGTGGCTATTCCGGACGGATTAGTAGTTCCTGTCCTTAAAAATACGGATCAGATGAACTATACGCAGATTTCTGCCGCAGTAAAAGACATGGCGTCAAGAGCGAAGTCTAAAGGCCTTAAGGCGAATGAAATGGAGGGGTCTACCTTCTCAATTTCCAACCTGGGTATGTTCGGAATCGAGACGTTCACCAGCATTATCAACCAGCCAAACTCTGCCATCCTTTCCGTAGGGGCTATCATTGAAAAGCCTGTAGTGAAGGACGGACAGATTGTTGTAGGTAATACGATGAAGCTTTCACTGGCTTGCGACCACAGAGTAGTGGATGGAGCTACAGGAGCTGAATTCCTTCAGACTTTAAGAACGTATCTGGAAAATCCTTTAACGCTGTTACTGTAATTCTTCAGATTCAAAATAACAGAAACCTCTCTTAACGGGAGGTTTTTTTGTGGATTTAACGGAAGCTTTAAACTTTCTGAAAGTATCAGGTTTAAAAAATTAATGGGTGGTATAAAATGATAAAATTTGGTGGTTTATATGCTGAAAATTCTGTTGAGATTCATTACTTTTGAAATATGATTATAGCAAGGAATATTCATAAATCCTACGGGAATCTGAATGTATTAAAGGGGGTTGATATCACCATCAAGACAGGTGAGGTCGTGTCTATTGTGGGAGAGTCCGGTGCAGGGAAATCTACATTGCTACAGATTCTGGGAACTCTTGACCAGCCTACCAGTTCTAAACAGTATGATACAGAGATAAGCATTGCCGGAGAGTCTTTCATCAATATGAATGACAGGCAGCTTTCCCGTTTCAGGAATCAGAATATCGGATTTGTATTTCAGTTTCATCAGCTTTTACCTGAATTTACAGCATTGGAAAATGTATTGCTTCCTACAAAAATTGCCGGAGCTCAGGAAAAGGATGCTTTGGAAAAAGCTTATGCCCTGTTTGAGGACCTTAAGATAGAGCAGAGGCTGCACCATAAGCCTAACCAGCTTTCGGGAGGCGAAGCACAGAGGGTAGCGGTAGCGAGAGCTTTAATCAACACCCCAAAAATTATTTTCGCCGATGAACCGACAGGAAATCTGGATTCAAAAAATGCAGATGACTTACACCGGCTTTTTTTTGATCTCAGGGATAAATATAACCAGACTTTCGTGATTGTGACGCACAATCCTAACTTAGCTGAAATTACTGACCGTAAATTAGTGATGAGAGATGGGATGATCATTGAATAATGGTGGACGCCCGATCATATTGTAAAAAAGATTTTATACATTTAAATTTATCATTATAAACAGCTGTAAACCATGACCATAAAATTTCTTGCAGAAGATGACCGGCCCAGGGAAAAGTTCCTGCTCAAAGGCAGGAGCTCGCTTTCGGATTCTGAGCTCCTTGCCATTATCATGGGAAGCGGAAGCAGGAATGAATCGGCAGTGGAGCTGGCAAGAAAAGTCCTGGCTTCGGTGAATAACAGTTGGCATCAGCTGAGCCTGCTTTCTGCAAAGGAGCTGATGAAATTCAAGGGCATAGGCGAAGTAAAAGCCATTTCCATCGCTACAGCTCTGGAAATCGGCCGTAGAAGGGCTCATCAGGAAATTCCGGACAAAGCAGTGATTGGCAACAGCGATGATGCCTACCATCTTTTAAAAACATACCTTTCGGATCTCCGCACAGAAGAATTCTGGGCTGTATTCCTCAATCAGAGCAATAAGGTCATCCATATTTCCAAACTTACACACGGTGGAATCAGCCAGTCTATTGTAGATGTCAGGATTCTTTTTAAAACGGCACTTGAACATTTCTCTACAGGGATCATTATTGCACACAACCACCCATCAGGCAGCCTGAAGCCCAGCCGTGAAGATATGAGCATTACAGCCAAAATCAAAGAAGCAGGAAGTTTCCTGAACATACAGCTGCTGGATCATCTTATTATCACCGAAAATGCTTATTTCAGTTTTTCAGACGAAGGATTAATATGATCAGGAAGATACGCTACAACGACATTGATTTTGAAAAATATTCCGCCTGTCTGCAATTTTCTGTACAGAAAAACTGGTATGCGCGTAAAGAAGTCCTTGACGAACTTTCCGGTAACTGGCATATTTTGGTGCTCAATGACTATGAAGCGGTTATGCCTGTCAGCATAAAAAAAAAGCTGGGAATCAACCTTGTATCAATGCCACTGTTCTGTCAGCAGCTTGGAGTCTTTTCCAAAATAGATAGTCCTGAAATCAATGAGCGATTTTTAAACTTTTTAAATACATATTATGTCGTTTTCTTCTATTCGTTTAATGATGTAAATGTCTTTTTACAGCCTATATCCAAAAGAAAAAATTATATAATCGGTAAGACAGAATACAGCATTTTGCGGCGGCAAAAATATTTTAAGGGAAGAAAATCCACTGTGAAATGGTCACAACATCTGTTTTATAAAAAAATAAGCGATTTTAGAGAAGTATTTTCGTTTATACAAGGTCATTTCAAAGGATTGCCTAAGAAAAATGATTTTGAAAAACTTATTCGTTACCTTAATTTTCTCCAGCAACATCAATCCCTTCAGTGTTGTGGCGCCTATAAAGGAGATCAGCTTATTAATCTTGCTATAATGGTAGCGGAATCGGATCAGTTATCGTTGTTGGCACTCATTAATGATGATACATTCAAAAAAGAAAACGGCGCATCATTTCTCATTGATAAAATACTGAATACCTACATTCATGAAAAATCATTCAATTTCATGGGCAGCAACCTGCGTGGAATTGAAATTTTCTTTAAAAGTTTCGGGGCAGAACTTCATGAATATTGCTACATTGAAAACCGCTTTCTCAAAAGATTTGCATAATTTATATCATAGACTATAAACAGCTGTGAGTGTAGGCCGTAATTCAGAAAATATTATTAATTTTGCATCCTGAAATGATGACAAGTTTTTCTGGATATCTGCCCTATGCATTTGCGCTCATTATTGCAATCCCTTTTCTGGTTTTGCTGAGGCAATTCGTACATTCCTACATCACGCTTAAAAATCAGGAGCTCAAACTTCTTACGATAAAATCAGGCTCAGAGAATAAGACGAATGCATATGAAAGGATGACGCTTTTTATGGAGCGGATCAAGCCGTCTAACCTGATCCAGAAATTTGACAGGGACCTTGCCGTTCACGAATTTATTTTCCTTACTGAGAAAGCCGTTACTGAGGAGTTTGAATACAATGCCTCGCAGCAGCTTTATCTGACGAAAAATGCATGGCAGAATATTACCGATTCTAAAACAGCGGTCATTGCCCTGCTTCACAAAACTTACGAAGACCTGAACAACAATCCGAGCCTGGAAGAGTTCAAAACGGTGTTCATTATGAACTACATCAATGGTGAAGATTATATTGCCGCCACGATGGAAGATCTGCGGAGAGAAATTTTAATATTAACTTAAAAATAATAAATAAATAATGATTCCAAATTTTAAAGCACATCCATGGCATGGAATTTCTGCAGGGGAAGATGCGCCGAATGTGGTGAACGTTTTTGTAGAAATCGTTCCTTCAGATACCATCAAATATGAAATTGATAAGGAAACCGGGTACCTTAAAGTAGACAGGCCCCAGAAGTTTTCCAATATCATTCCTGCTTTATACGGTTTCGTTCCGAGAACCTACTGTAATAACGAAGTGATGAGGCTGGCTGTGGAAAGAGGAGCACAGGATGTTACGATGGGGGATCATGATCCTTTGGATATCTGTGTATTGAGTTCTCACAACATCCATGCAGGCGGATTGCTTATGGAGGCGATTCCTATCGGAGGCTTTAAAATGATTGACGGAGGTGAGGCTGATGATAAAATTGTTGCTGTCATGATCAATGACCATGCATTCGGACATTTCAGAGATATTTCTGAACTTCCGCAGGCGGAAGTAAACCGGTTGATGCACTATTTCCTAACCTACAAAAACCTTCCGGATGAGCCTGCGAAATGCAGAATCCAGGAGATATACGGCGCTGAACATGCCAAGCTGGTGATCAAGGCTTCACAGCAGGATTACGCAGATAAGTTCGGGGGATAATCTGCTCCGGCATACCGATATAGACATAGGGATAAGCATTTTGTTTATCCCTATTCTGTTATATGAATTCATGAATTCTGAACCGGATCTGATACCTTAGTAACCGTACCGTATTGCTTTTCAGGATTCAGCGCAGAAATAATCAGCAGGATTTAATATTCTATGAGAATTATTCATTATATTTCTGTAACCAAAATATTAAACTATGAATCTATTTGCACTAGTACCCGTTTTCGGTATTATTGCTTTGGTTTACACATTTCTTCAGAGCAAATGGGTGAGCAAGCAAAATGCCGGGGATGAAAAAATGAAACTGATCAGCGGATATATTGCTGACGGTGCCATGGCTTTTCTAAAAGCCGAATACCGAATTCTTACTTATTTTGTTATTATTGTCGCCATCCTCCTTGCTGTAATGGGCATGACCAATCCCGATTCTCACTGGACGATCGGAATTGCATTCATTGTAGGCGCGGTGTTTTCTGCCTGTGCAGGTTTCATCGGGATGAAAATTGCCACCAAAGCCAATGTCAGGACGGCTGAAGCGGCAAAGACCTCATTGTCCAAAGCGCTGAAAGTATCATTTACAGGAGGTTCCGTAATGGGGATGGGAGTAGCCGGGCTGGCTGTACTGGGACTGGGAGGCCTTTTCCTGATCATCAAGCAGATTTTTGCTTCAGATGCCCCTGTGGATTCCCTGGAGATGCAGAGGACCATTGAAATTCTTACCGGATTTTCACTGGGAGCAGAATCCATTGCCCTGTTTGCCAGGGTGGGTGGTGGAATTTACACGAAAGCAGCCGATGTAGGCGCAGACCTAGTAGGTAAAGTAGAAGCAGGAATTCCTGAAGATGATCCGAGAAATCCTGCAACCATTGCAGACAACGTAGGGGACAATGTGGGGGATGTTGCCGGTATGGGAGCTGACCTTTTCGGGTCATATGTAGCAACCGTCCTTGCTACCATGGTATTGGGAAGAGAAACCATATCGGATGATGCATTCGGTGGTTTTGCACCAATCCTATTACCGATGCTGATTGCCGGAACCGGGATCCTGTTTTCGATTGCAGGTACTTTTTTCGTCAGGATCAATGATCACGAGGATTCCTCAACCTCCAGCGTGCAGAACGCACTGAATCTCGGAAATTGGGGCAGCATCATTATAACCGCTATCGCATCGTATTTCCTGGTCACTTATCTTCTGCCTGAAACCATGGTGTTAAGAGAATATGAGTTTTCAAAAATGGGTGTTTTCGGAGCTATTATTGTTGGCCTGGTGGTAGGAACCCTCATGAGTCTTATCACGGAATATTATACTGCTATAGGCAAAAGACCCGTATCCAGCATTATACGGCAGTCATCTACCGGGCATGCTACCAATATTATCGGGGGGCTTTCCGTCGGGATGGAATCTACATTGTTACCGATCATCGTACTGGCCGGCGGGATTTACGGATCTTATCTCTGTGCCGGATTATATGGTGTTGCCATTGCAGCTGCCGGAATGATGGCTACTACAGCCATGCAGCTGGCCATTGATGCATTCGGGCCAATTGCCGACAATGCCGGTGGTATTGCAGAAATGAGTGAACTTCCGAAAGAAGTTAGGGAGAAAACCGATATCCTGGATGCAGTAGGCAATACGACGGCTGCTACCGGAAAAGGTTTTGCCATTGCTTCTGCTGCATTAACTGCCCTTGCACTTTTTGCCGCTTTTGTGGGGATTGCAGGGATTGATGGCATTGATATTTACCGTGCCGATGTACTGGCAGGTTTATTCATTGGAGGGATGGTCCCGTTTATCTTTTCCTCATTAGCCATTACCGCCGTAGGACAGGCAGCCATGGCTATGGTGGAGGAAGTAAGAAGGCAGTTCAGGGAAATACCCGGAATCCTGGAAGGAAAGGCCCAACCGGAATATGAAAAATGCGTAGCCATTTCTACCGATGCTTCCATCAGGAAAATGATGATGCCGGGGGCAATCGCCATCATTTCTCCTTTACTGATCGGATTTATTTTTGGCCCTGAAGTCCTGGGAGGTTTTCTGGCAGGAGCAACGGTTTGCGGTGTGCTCATGGGAATGTTCCAGAATAACGCAGGAGGAGCCTGGGACAATGCGAAAAAATCTTTTGAAAAAGGGGTGGATATCAACGGACAGACTTATTATAAAGGTTCTGAGCCTCATAAGGCTTCTGTAACAGGAGATACGGTAGGAGATCCTTTTAAAGATACATCCGGGCCATCCATGAACATCCTGATCAAGCTGATGTCTATCGTTTCACTGGTTATAGCGCCTACATTGGCCGTGATCCATAAAGATAAGATTGAAGCGGAGCGAACCGCTAAAATAGAGCGGCTTACCGGAACTGTGGCAAGCCAGCCTGTTCAGGGTCCGGCCGGATCACCTGCCATTTCACCTGCCATACTGGAAACCAAAGGCCATTTAAATGAAAACGGTGACTTCGTATACGAAACAGGAAATGTACAGCAGGTTAAACTAAAAGGAGGGAAAACCATTTCCATTGGAGACGGTACCCAACTCTACCAGATGTATACCTTATTAAAACGTAAGGATCAGGCTCTTCTGAATCCTGATCAATGGTTTACGATTGAAAATTTATATTTTGAAAATGGTTCTAGTGATCTTAAGGCAGGCGCTGACGCACAGCTCCTGAACCTGGCTGAGATCATGAATGCGTACCCTGACCTGAAAATCAAGATCGGAGGCTATACGGATAATACCGGCAATGAAGAAAGCAATCAAAGCTTATCCAACCTGCGTGCTCAGACGGCTAAACTGAAACTATTGGAGATGGGCATTGCAGCAGACCGTATGGATGCAGAAGGTTACGGATCCCAGCATCCGGTTTGCGTTGCCAATGATACGGATGAATGTAAAGCCAGGAACAGAAGGATTGATATCCGTGTCCTTTCTTTCTGATTCCGGAAATCAGGAATTAAATAAATTTCAAGGTTTAACAATACAGCACTGTCTTTCGGCAGTGCTTTTTTTGATCTACAAAACTCTCTTAAGATGCTCTAAAGCCTGAATAATGGTTTCGTCTTTTTTTAAGAAACTGAAACGGATATAATCTGAGTTTTGCCTTAGATGGTAGAATGCGGATAAGGGAAGGCACGCTACCAACTTTTCAGCTGTGAGCCATTGTGAAAATTCCACATCAGTCATTGTCTTCGATACATTCCTGAAATTGACGGTCTGAAAAACACTTCCTTCACATGGATGATCCGTTTCTAAAGGAGTTTCGGCAATCAGTGTATTGAACAAATCCCTTTTATGCTGCATCACACTCTGATGCTGCTCAAAATCGAATCCATGCAGATACTTTGCCAGTGCATACTGTGCCGGAGCATTGGCTCCGTAGGAAAGATACTGCTGATGAGAACGGAATTGTGAGGTAAGGTCTTCCGGGGCCAGCATATAACTTACTTTCCATCCGGTACAGTGAAACATTTTCCCGAATGAGAATATGCAGAACGTTTTTTTCTTAAGCTCAGGATGAAGGAAAGAACTGTAATGCTCTGCGCCGTCATAACAGTACAGGTCATAAATTTCTTCTGATATCAGGTAAATATTGCGGTCGGAAATAAGATGATACAGCTGGTTCCAGTCGGACTGGTTCCACACTTTACCGGTTGGGTTTTGCGGCGAGTTGACAATAACAGCTTTGGTTTTTGACGAAATGCAGGATTTCAGCTGATCCCAGTTGGTGGAGAAATCAGGTTCAGGTTCATAATAGACAGGAATTCCGCCGTTCATCACGACTGAAGGGCCATAGGTATAATACGACGGCTGTATGATGACTACTTCGTCTCCGGGTTTCAATACAGATTTCAGTGCGGTGTGCAATGCAAAAGTAGCACATGGAATGATGCTGATCTCGTTTTCATTTATAATAATGCTGTTTTTCCTTTGCGCATTAAAACGTATGATATTCTGAATCAGCATCGGGCTTCCGGCAAGAGGTTCATACTGATGCACATCACATTCTACTGATTCTTTCAGATAGTATTTCAGGCGTTCATCAATATCAAAGTCGGGAAGTCCCAGCGAAAGGTCAAAACTATTGTTTTTACGAGCAAGTTCGGACATGTCCGAAAAAAAAGAATAATCACTGAACCGGTAAATTTTTTTCATCCGCTATGCATTTAAATCAAATATAATAAAAATACACATCCATTCAGGATTAAATAAATTTCTTTATTTTTAGGCAAATTATTTGAAAATGAAAAAACTGATCATCCCTCTTTTTTCCATGGCTTTAGCGGTAAGCTGCAGCACTACAAAGGTTTCTGACGGAAAAACTGCTTCTCAGTCAGCTTCCCCCGCTGATAAAGCTTTTATGGCTTCCTACAAAAGTATTAAAGCAGAAGAGCTGAAGAAAAACCTGTATGTGATTGCTTCAGATGAAATGGAAGGCCGCGATACAGGCAGCCCCGGCCAGAAAAAAGCAGGTGTTTACATGGTTGATTATTATAAAAGCCTTGGGATATCGTATCCTAAACCATTGGGATCATATTATCAGAAAGTACCCGCAGATTTTATGAAGGAGAGAGGAGCGTCCGGTCTCCCGGATTCTGAAAATATCCTGGCATTTATAGAAGGCACAGAAAAACCGGATGAAATTGTCGTGGTTTCTGCCCATTATGACCATGTCGGAACAAAAAATGGGGTAGTCTTTAACGGCGCTGATGATGATGGCAGTGGAACGGTAGCTGTAATGCAGATCGCAAAAGCTTTCCAGGCTGCTAAAAAAGCCGGTCACGGACCGAAAAGATCCATTCTTTTCCTTCATGTAACCGGTGAGGAGCATGGACTGTTCGGGTCAGAATATTATTCTTCCCATCCTGTCTTTCCGCTGGCCAATACGGTCGTGGATCTTAATATTGATATGATAGGAAGGGATGACCCCGAAAACAGGGGAAAACAGTACGTCTATGTTATTGGATCAGAAATGCTGAGCACAGAACTGAAGGTAATTAATGAAGCGGCCAATAAGAGGACCCATAATCTTGAATTGAATTATAAATATGATGATCCCAATGATCCCCAGCGATTGTATTACAGGTCTGACCATTATAATTTTGCGAAGAACAATGTTCCCGTAGCTTTTTTCTTTGACGGTATCCATGAAGATTACCATAAGCCTACGGATGACCCGGAAAAAATAGATTATCCGCTGTTACAAAAAAGAGCACAGCTGGTATTTACCACAGCCTGGGATATTGCCAACAGAGCAGAAAGGATAAAAGTCGATAAGAAATAACTGAATGAAAAGCCTGCAATTTCTTGCAGGCTTTTTAGCAGTAATCATCCTGGGAGAAGCAAAAATAAGTTCTGATATAAAAGGATCAGGGTGGACAAGAAGAATATTTAACAATTGGGAATTGCAGGATCCATGATCTCTTTAAAAGCTGGACCTGCTGTTCAGAGTCGTTTAATGGCGTTTATGATATATATCATGTGTTTATTATTTTTATTAATTCTAAATAAATATAAATTTGTACCAGTAATTTCAACAGAACCAAAAACACAATTATCATATCCATATCAATTTTTGTTTTTAACCGGTGAGGCTGTATCTTACCGGTTTTGTTTATACGCTTCTTAAGGCAGGGAAAAATTTGGTGGTAGACCATACAGCACGGGCTGGCAAAATACGGTATAGGTTTTGATCCAGTAATTTCATCATCAGCTCTGAGATCCTCATCTATGGGGTAACAATCCGCATAATTCCGGATCCTGGCAGCAGATTTCTTAAATAGAGTAAAATTATGTTCCTGACGTTCAAAAATTGTGAAAAATTATTGGATATTTAATCCGTAATTAACATTAAAACTGCGATTTTTTACACTATTTTCAAAAAATTATAATAAAATTTATAATTTTTCTTATCATTTTTTACTTCCTTTTTTTTGTTAAAATTTTTAAGTGTATTTTTTAAACTTATTTCCTGTTTATGAATGGGTTATCATTCTAATATTGTCAAAAATATGATAACCTTATCATATTTTGTATGTCATTGTTATCATCAAAAATCGATATGTAAAATATTGATTCGCAGGGAATAGAATTAAATTTATTTTTTTTTCTCGTATGAATTTTTATATTTGTGATGTTACGTAAATGTTAACAATCAAATGAGCCCAAGCTTTATTCATACGTATGTTTCTGTAGACTGTGTTGTTTTTGGATTTGACCACGAAAACAGGCTTAATATTTTGCTCGCACAGCGTCATTTTGAAAATGTACCGATAGAAAGGCAGAAAAAACTGCCGGGAAGCCTCATCCTGAGTGAAGAGGACGTTGACGATGCTGCACAGCGGGTATTGCACGAACTGACTGGTATCAAAAAAATGGTACTGAAGCAGTTTAAATGCTTTGCCGATCCTATGAGAGCCAGCAGCAAAGATGACATCAAATGGATGGGCGAGGAGTATAAACACAATATAGACCGAATTATTACGGTTGCCTATCTTTCTCTGTGTAAAATAGACCATAAGATCAACAGTACCAAATACGATACGGTAGACTGGTGCCCGATTGACAAAGTACCATTGCTTCCTTTCGACCATAATAAAATCATCAGCGAATCGCTGATAGAGATCAGGAAATGGATCGAGTCAGACTTCTCCATCATTTTCGAATTGCTTCCGAAAAGATTTACCATCAGGCAGCTGTACCAGCTGTACAGTGCCCTGAGTGAAAAGCGGATCGATATCAAAAACTTCCATAAAAAGATTTCTTCATTCAACTACATCATCCCTCTGGACGAGATAGAAACGAATGTAGCGCACCGTGCGGCAAGATACTATAAATTCGACGCCAAAGTGTTCAGGAAAAACAATACGAAACTTATAAAATAAATCACTTTTTGAAATTATGTACTTGCTAGGCTACGATATCGGCAGTTCTTCTGTGAAAGTTTGTCTCATTGAGGCATCCAGTGGAAAAATAATTGCTTCAGACTTTTCCCCTAAAAAAGAAATGAAAATTACTGCTGTCCATCCTGGCTGGGCAGAGCAGAACCCTGCAGACTGGTGGACCAACCTTAAGCTTGCCCACGAATCTGTGATGCATGAGTCCGGAGTGGATGCGGAAGACATTAAGGCCATCGGCATTACCTGGCAGATGCATGGGCTGATCCTGGTAGACAAAGACCAGAGCCTCCTGCGCCCATCCATCATCTGGTGTGACAGCCGTGCCGTGCCGTACGGTGAAAAAGCATTCCAGGAAATAGGCCCTGAAAAATGCCTTTCCCATCTTCTGAATTCTCCGGGAAACTTTACCGCCTCCAAACTGGCCTGGGTAAAGGAGAATGAGCCTGAAATTTTCGAAAAAATCGACAAGATCATGCTTCCGGGCGATTATATTGCCATGAGGCTTTCCGGACAGATCGGAATGACGGTTGAAGGTTTATCTGAAGGGATTTTCTGGGATTTCAAAAACAACTGTATTTCAGAAGATGTGGTGAATCACTACGGGATTCCTTCAAGCTTCTTCCCTGAAATCATCCCGACTTTCGGTATTCAGGCTGCCGTATCTGCAGAAGCAGCCCGCGAATTAGGGCTTAAAGAAGGTACCCCGATCTCTTACAGAGCCGGCGACCAGCCGAACAACGCCCTTTCACTGAATGTCTTCAACCCAGGGGAAATTGCCTCTACGGCGGGAACTTCAGGAGTCGTATATGGTGTCCTGGATAAGCTTGAATATGATGACCTTTCCAGAGTCAACACCTTTGCACACGTTAACCATACTGCAGACCAGACCCGTCTGGGCGTATTGCTCTGCATCAATGGAACAGGAATTCTGAATTCCTGGATGAAACATAATTTCGCCACTTCACTGTCGTCTTACGGGGACATGAACGATATGGCCTCTCTTTCTCCTATCGGATCAAAGGGGCTGAGCATTATTCCTTTCGGAAACGGAGCAGAACGAGTGCTGGAAAATAAAGATACGCACTGTTCTATCCATGGTATCAATTTCAATATCCACTCCAAAGGGGATATCCTGCGTGCAGCCCAGGAGGGAATTGTCTTCTCCTATGAATACGGAATGAACATCATGAGGAATATGGGAATGGAGATCAATGTGATCCGTGCCGGAAATGCCAATATGTTTTTAAGTTCAATCTTCAGGCAGTCCCTTTCCAGTGTAAGCAACGCCGTTATTGAACTGTATGATACGGATGGAGCGGTAGGAGCAGCAAGGGCAGCGGGAATCGGAATCGGGTTTTATGCCAATTCTGACGAAGCCTTTTCTTCATTGGAAAAAATAGCCGTGTTTGAGCCGGAAACCGAAAAAAGAGAACAGTATTTAGAAGCCTATTCAAGATGGCAGGAACATCTTAAAGAAATCGTATAAACCTGAATATTAAAAGCAAAAAACCTGATCCTGGGATAATGAAAAAATCAGCAGGAAAGGGGGATCATATGCCTGAAAACGGCATCAACATTAATCAATATAAAACAAAAAATAAATATATATGAACATTGTAAAAGAAACGAAAGAGTTTTTCCCTGGTATTGACGAAGTTAAATTTGAGGGCAGAGAAAGCAGGAACCCTATGGCGTTCCGCTATTATGATGCAGAAAGGATCGTTATGGGAAAACCGATGAAAGACTGGACGCGCTTTGCCATGGCTTGGTGGCATACCTTATGTGCAGACGGAAGCGACCCTTTCGGAGGGGCAACTATCCACCATCCCTGGAATATGGGAACTGATGCGGTTTCCAGAGCGAAATATAAAATGGATGCCGGTTTCGAATTCATGAAAAAAATGGGCTTCGGTTTTTACTGTTTTCATGATATCGACCTGGTAGAACCTGCAGGAAACTGGAAGGAATACGAAAGCAACCTTCAGGCTGTAGTAGAATATGCCAAAGAAAAGCAGCAGGAAACAGGAATCAAACTTTTATGGGGAACGGCCAATGTATTTACCCACGAAAGATATATGAACGGAGCTTCTACCAACCCTAATTTTGATGTAGTAGCCTGTGCAGGAACCCAAGTGAAAAACTCTATTGATGCTACCATTGCACTGGGAGGAGAAAACTATGTGTTCTGGGGAGGAAGAGAAGGGTATATGAGCCTTCTGAATACCGATATGAAGCGTGAAAAAGAACACCTGGCACGTTTCCTTACCATGTCCCGTGATTATGCCCGTAAGCAAGGCTTCCAGGGAGCTTTCCTGATCGAGCCTAAACCTATGGAGCCTACAAAGCACCAGTATGACTATGATGCGGAAACGGTAATCGGATTCCTGAGACATTACGGTCTTGATAAAGATTTCAAACTGAACCTTGAGGTGAACCACGCTACCTTGGCTGGACATACTTTCGAGCATGAATTACAGGCTGCTGTAGACGCAGGATTATTAGGAAGCATCGATGCCAACAGAGGTGATTACCAGAATGGATGGGATACAGACCAGTTCCCGATCGATTACTACGAACTGGCTCAGGCATGGATGGTTATTCTCCAGGGAGGAGGATTAGGAACCGGAGGTGTGAATTTCGATGCTAAAATCCGTCGTAATTCAATTGATGCCGAAGATCTTTTCATCTCTCACGTTTCCGGTATGGATGCTTTTGCCAAAGGTTTGATAGTCGCTGCCGATATCCTGGAAAATTCAGATTATAAATCATTGAGAACAGAAAGATATTCTTCTTTTGACCTTGGAAGCGGAAAAGCATTTGAGGAAGGTAAGCTTACACTGGAAGACCTTCAGAAAATTGCTCACGAAATAGGGGAGCCACAGCCGAAGAGCGGCAAGCAGGAATTATTCGAGGCCATTATCAACATGTATATCTAACCATGAATACAAAAAACTTTGGAATGAAGCCGTTACAGAACCCTTCATCCCGGATGTATAATTAAAATACGAGTAATTATGAAAGGATTTAAACCTATTAAAATTAATAAGGCAACGGTATTTTTTGCCATGGCATTATTGCCTTCCAGCCTTGCTTATTCACAAGCGAAGAGAGATACCCTGCCTAAAGAGAAAAAGATAGAGGAAGTTGTTGTCATCGGATACGGTACCCAGAGAAAAGAAGCGGTTACCGGATCTGTAGCCACCGTAAAAGGTGACGCTTTAAGAGAGGTTCCTTCTGCCAACATTACCCAGGCTTTACAGGGCAGAGCAGCGGGGGTGGACATATCACAGTCTTCCACAAAGCCGGGGGCTTCGATGCAGATCCGTATCCGTGGAACAAGGTCTCTTACCGGAAGCAATGATCCTCTGATCGTTCTGGACGGAATTCCGTTTGTGGGATCATTAAGTGACATCAGCTCCAGCGATATCAAGAGTATTGATATCCTAAAGGATGCTTCTGCAACAGCCATTTACGGTTCAAGAGGAGCCAACGGGGTTATTTTAGTGACAACCAACAGAGGTTCTAAAGGCCAGAAACCGCGTTTCACCTACAATAACTTCACCGGAGTTCAGACGCTGTTTTCTAAATACCCGATGATGGACGGTCCTAAGTTTGCGAAACTTCGTGCTTATGCTACTCCTTTTAACAGTGCGAATCCGTTGTATGCGACTACCGGAGACGAATCTGTAAACAACAATACAGACTGGCAGGATTTATATTATAAGCCGGCTATGATCACCAGCCACGATATCGGCGTATCCGGTGGAACGGAAGGCGGAAACTATAATGTTGGCTTATCTTATTTCAAACAGGATGCCTTGATTCCGCTTCAGAATTACGAGCGATTTGCCCTGCGTATGGCTGTTGACCAGCAGGTAGGTAAGAATTTCAAATTCGGTTTCACCACCAATACCAATTACTCGCAATCAGAAGGAAACGGGCTGAATCCCGGAGCTGTACTGGGATATTCTCCACTAGTTAATCCGTACAATGCAGACGGCAGCCTTAAGAGAACCATGATTACGGCCGGAGGAATCGACCAGACATGGATTTATACCCGTCAGTCTATAGAAAGTTTAGGTGATAAATATGTTGATGAAACCAAATCCTTTGCTTCCTACAACAATATGTACGGTGAACTTACTTTACCGCTGAACGGATTGAAATACAGACTAAACGTAGGATTGGATTACCGTACTTCCAACAGTGGCAACTATGCTGGAGTAGGGGTATTCAATACCAATCCGCTTGGACCTTCATCTGCCGGTAGAGGGAACAACCAGACATACCACTGGGTACTGGAGAACCTCCTGACATATGACCGTAATTTCGGGAAGCATAAAATCAATGCTGTTGCCTTATATTCTGCAGAAGATAATAAGTACACCAGTTCTTATATGAGTGCTAAGAATGTACCTGCAGATTTCTTCCAGTATTATAACCTGGGACAATCGCCCCAGGCAGACATTACCGTTAGGCCGGAAGATCAGGTATATACTAAAAACGGACTTCTGTCGGCTATGGGAAGGGTAATGTATACTTTCGACAATAAGTATATGATTACAGCAACACTGCGTGCTGACGGATCATCCAGACTGGCCCCGGGAAATAAATGGCATACCTATCCTGCATTATCATTAGGATGGAATGTAACGAATGAGTCATTCATGCAGAATATCAAAGCGATCAACCTGTTGAAGCTAAGAGCAGGATGGGGACAAACATCCAACCAGGCAGTAGCGCCATATTCCACATTAGGGCAGATGGCTGTGGCTCCGTATAATTTCGGATCCGGCAGCAGCACAGGGGTGTATGTAACTCAGGCTCCTAATCCGGGCTTAGGATGGGAATATTCCAAAACACAGAATTACGGTGTGGATTTCGGGTTATTTAACAACAGGCTTTCCGGTAGCGTAGAATATTATAAAACGCATACTTTCGACTTATTGACATCTAAAAACCTTCCGATGTCATCCGGTCTTGTCAATGTAATTTCCAATGTTGCTGAAACAGAAAACAAAGGATTTGAAGTAGCTTTGAACGGCGTTATTTTCGACAATCCTGAAGGATTTACCTGGGAAGCAGGCGTAAATTTCTATACCAACAGAAACAAAATCTTAGCGCTTGCCTCAGGAATTGATAAAGATGAATCCAACCTTTGGTTTGTAGGCCATAATATTAATGCTTTGTATGATTATCAATACATCGGATTATGGCAGGCCGGAGATCAGCACATGGGAATTCTGGAACCTGGCGATCCGAGAGATGTTGTAGGATCTATCAAGGTACTGTATACCGGAGGATATAATGCAGACGGAACACCGGTAAGAGCGATCGGCCCTGCAGACCGTCAGATTTTCGATACTGCTCCTAAATTCCAGGGAGGTTTCAACATGCGTTTCGCGTATAAAAACTTTGATTTAAGTACCGTTGGAGCATTCCAGCATGGCGGAATCCTGATCAGTACGCTGTACGGATCTGCGAGTTACCTGAACAGAATGACCGGTAGAGGAAATAACGTGGATGTTGATTACTGGACAGAAGACAATACGGATGCTTATTTTCCGCGTCCTGGAAGACACTTAAGCGGAGACAACCCTAAATATTCTTCCACACTGGCTATGTTTGACGCGTCTTATGTTAAACTGCGTACCATTACGTTAGGGTATAACATCAACAAAGATTTCCTGAAAGATTTAAAAATCAACAGCTTCAGGGTGTATTTTACCGTTACCAATCCGGTAGTGTTGTTCTCTCCGTACCATAAATTCTCCGGAATGGATCCGGAACCGAACTCTTTTGGTAATCAGAATCAGGCTGTCAACGGATACCAGTCCCGTCAGTTGGTAATCGGAACCAATAACCCTTCTACCCGAAATTATTTAATGGGAATTAACTTAACTTTTTAATACGTACAATCATGATACATTTCAATAAAAAATTGTTGTTAGGAGCGATATTTATGTCGCTGACATTTACCGGTTGTAATGAAATCCTGGATGAACAGCCCAGATCAATATACACTGTAGATTATTTCAGTACGGCAGACGGTGTTAATCAGAGTTTCACTTCACTATACAGACAGTTAAGGCTTTTATATGGTAACGGATACTTTATGAGTAACTGCCAGAACGGGACTGATGAATCCACGTTCGCACAGAGTGCTGACGGGAACTTCAAAGACCTGGATATGTCCGGAAACGGAAACATCAATGCTGCCACATTCCCTACGAGTATGGTATGGGGGTCTGTATTCCCTTATATCAATACGGCCAATGGGATTATTGAGAAAGGACCAGGTTTCGGTATTGCGGAATCCATGATTTCAGAAGCCAGATTCTTCAGGGGATTTGATTACTTCATGCTCGTGCAGACGTATGGAGGAGTGCCTTTGGATTTAGGGTCCGGTGAACTGAAATTCAACAGCTCACCAACGACAAGCTCAGTAAGAAATACAGTTCCGGAAGTATATACGAAAGCTATTTTTCCTGATCTGGTGAAGGCCGTAGACAATTTACCTGTAACACCTCGGGTAACCGGAGGCGTAACGAAAAATGTAGCCAGATTATTCCTGGCGAAAGCATACCTTACTTATGGCTGGTGGTTGCAGAACCCTAACAATATTCCTACCTATCCGGATGCACAGCGTGTGGATCCGGATGGTCATAATGCACAGTGGTATTTCCAGCAGGCATATGATGTCGCCATGACGGGAATCAGCAACCCGGGATCTTATGGTTTACAGCCTACGTTCTATGATGTTAATGCAGGAGCAAATGACCGTAACAGCGAGTGCATGCTGTATGCAGACCATACCCAGTCCAGTGTATTCTATAATGAAAGTGATCCTGTGGGATTCGGCTCAGGATGGGCTCCGGATAATTTTGCTGCATGGATGCAGACCTGGAACTATACGGCTATCAAAAGCAGCAAGACTACTTCATGGGCTTCAGCAGATGTGGTAAGTTCAGTACAGCGTGAAGCTGCACAATCTTTAGGGCGTCCTTGGGTGCGTATGTGTCCTACTTTAGGCGTGATCAAAAATACATTTGCAGATAAAACAAATGACTCCCGTTATGATGGTACCTTCGTAACTACCTACAGAGGAAACTGGCAGAAGCAGGGTACAGGTTTAACCGCTGTACCGGTATTATACAATGCCAACAACCTTCCTGTACAGCCGGGAGGCGCCATCTTAAGCTTCCTGAATGATGATTCTCAGGCACCGACTTATCCTACAGGATCCGGACAGAACGGTGTAGGAGCAGGTACATTGCCGGGAAGGGCGGATTGGGTCATTGCACCAAACGGGATCAACAGAATTGTATATCCTGGACTTTGGAAGATCGGAACTTACCGTACGGATGACCCGAACGGACTTGGATATCCTAATGCGGGTTTAACACGTCCGTTTAACGTTGCTAAATTCTCTGAATTCTATTTTATTGCAGCAGAAGCAGCCGTAAAAGGTGCCTCAGGATCTATGAGTGCCAGAGACCTGATCAACGTCATCCGTGCCAGAGCAGGAAAATGGAAATTCAACAATGCCCAGAATGTGGCCTATGTCGCAGATAATAGCGCTGCTATGACTGCCGCTACTCCTTCAAGCATTACGGTTGACTATATCCTTGCAGAGAGATCCAGAGAGTATTACGGAGAATTCTACAGATGGTATGACTTGGTACGTACACAGAAATGGGCTCAGTATGCAGCTACTTACCAGATTGGGGGAGCGTCTTACGGAGATCATACTCCGCAGACGGTAACCAGAACCATTCAGCCGTTCCACTACCTGAGACCAATTCCTCAGAGCCAGCTGGATGCAATGGAGGTTAGCGCTGACGTAAAAGCTAAATTCCAAAACCCTGGATATTAATTTTTAAGCACATTTACATTCATATCAACACAAAGTAGGTGCCTTAAACACCTGCTTTGTTTTAATGATAAAAACTTAACAGACGATTATGGAAAAAACATGGAGATGGTTCGGTAAAAAGGATAAAATACAGTTAAATATGCTCCGTCAGATCGGTGTGGAAGGCATTGTCTCCGCGCTGCATGACGTTCCGAACGGACAGGTTTGGACACTGGAAGCCATTCAGGAATATAAACAATACATAGAAAGTCACGGTCTTCGCTGGTCTGTAGTGGAAAGTCTTCCCGTAAGCGAAGCGATCAAATACGGAGGTGAAGACCGGGACTCTTTAATAGAAAATTATATTCTGAGCCTGGAAAATCTGGGAAAAGCAGGAGTAAAGACCGTATGTTATAATTTTATGCCGGTGCTGGACTGGGCAAGGACGGATCTCTTTCACGAATGGGAAGACGGTTCTTCGTCGTTGTACTTCGACAAAGCCAGATTTGCGTATTTTGAAATCCATATCCTGAAAAGGCAAGGGGCTGAAAACGATTATCAGCCGGAAGTCCTTCAGAAAGTTGAAGAACTGAAAACTACCCTCAGTGAGGAAGACAACAATGACCTGATTGATTCCGTGATTGTTAAAACACAGGGATTCGTAAACGGCAATATCAGGGAAGGGGAACTGAATCCGGTGGAAAAGTTCAATAACCTCCTGGCTTTATACGATGGGATCGATAAAAACCAGCTTCGGGAGAACATGAAGTATTTCCTGGAGAAAATAATGCCGGCATGCGAGGAATGGGATATCCAGATGTGCGTTCATCCTGATGATCCGCCATACTCATTGCTGGGCCTCCCAAGAATTGTAACCAATGAGGAGGATATCGACTGGTTCCTGAATGCCGTGGACAATCCACACAACGGACTGACATTCTGTGCCGGTTCCTTAAGTGCGAATCTTCAGAATGATGTTCCAGCGCTGGCGCAAAAATTTGCCGGCCGCACAAAATTCGTCCACCTCAGAAGCACCAATGTTTTTGAAAACGGCGATTTCATTGAAGCGCATCACCTGGGTGGCAGAGGAAAACTGATTGAGGTTGTCCGTGTATTTGAAAAAGAAAACCCGGAACTCCCGATGAGGATCGACCATGGAAGGCTGCTGACGGATGATATCGACAAAGGATACAATCCCGGCTACTCCTTCTTAGGCAGAATGCTGGCTTTAGGACAGATCGAAGGCGTAATGGCTGCCGTTCAAAATGAAATGGCAGGAAAAAGCTAAATTGCTCTTTCCATCAATTATCAATCATCAATGATCAACCATACAATGAACGAAATATTCAGTATAAAAGATAAAGTAGCTGTTATTACCGGAGCATCCGGTGTTTTGGGTGGCAGCCTTGCGAAAAGCTTCATAGAGGCCGGTGCCAAAGTTGTGGCGTTAGGAAGAAAACAGGAAACGCTTGACAGCAGGGTAGAGGAACTGATCGCCAATGGGGGGGAAGCCTTTGCTGTAGAGGCCAACGTCATGAGCATTGAAAGCCTTGAGAAAGCCGCAAAAAAAATCACAGAAAAATACGGAAGGATAGACATCCTCCTGAATATTGCCGGAGGAAATATTCCTTCAGCCACCTTATCTCCGGATCAGTCCTTCTTCGACATGAAGATAGAAGGCTGGAATGAAGTTACCGACCTGAACATCAACGGGACGGTTTATCCGAGCTATGTTTTCGGAAAAGTAATGGCAGAACAGGGAAGCGGAAGTATTGTTAATATTTCATCAATGGCCGCCTATTCGGCCATTACAAGGGTAGCCGGTTATTCGGCGGCAAAATCGGCAATCACCAATTTTACCCAATGGCTCGCATCCGATGTAGCCTTGAAATTCGGGGATAAAATCCGTGTCAATGCTGTAGCTCCCGGATTTTTTATCGGTGACCAGAACCGTGCCATCCTGTTGAATCCTGACGGCTCGTTAACAGACAGAAGTAAAAAGGTAATTGCTAAAACCCCAATGGGACGTTTCGGAGATGTAGAAGAGCTCAACGGAGCCGTACAGTTCCTGTGTTCGGATGCTGCGAGCTTCATCACCGGTGCCTTGTTGCCTGTGGATGGCGGCTTCAGCGCATTCAGCGGTGTTTAGCCGGATCAGAATTGAGTTAATTATTTCTTATATATGACAGGACCCTGTGAAATTGGTCATCCGGGTCTTGTTTTTAAGAACTCTGTTTTAATAATAATGTTGGCAGATAAGAGTACCTGAGGCACAAAGTCTGTCAAAAATAAAAAGAGACTAATGAGTAATTTCATTAACCAGAAAGAAGTTTTCGGAGATTCGTTTTTGCTGGAATCGGCAAAGGCGGAGAACCTGTACTTCGGATATGCGAAAGACCTTCCGGTGATCGATTACCATAATCACCTGGAACCGGATGTCATTGCTAAAAATCATAACTTCCGGTCACCGGCCGCGATCTGGCTGGACGGCGACCATTACAAATGGAGGGCGATGAGGAACTTCGGCGTTGAGGAAAAATTCATTTCCGGAAATGCAACGGACGAAGAAAAATTCCGGAAATGGGCGGAAGTGGTACCTTACACATTAAGAAACCCTTTATTCCACTGGACCCATCTTGAACTTAAAAACCCGTTCGGGATTACGGAATACCTTTCCGGAAAAAATTCGGCAGCGGTATATTCCAAAATGAACGAAGCGCTCCAGTCGGACCCGTTCCGGCCGCAGCAGCTCCTTCAGCATTTCAAAGTAGAAACGCTTTGCACAACGGATGATCCTTCAGACAGCCTGGAATTCCATCAGGCCATCAAAGCCTCTGATTTTACAGCCGGTGTATTCCCGGCATTCAGGCCGGATGTTTACATTGCTTTCAGTGATGCGGAAGCGTACTGGAACAATCTTCAGAAGCTTGAAAGAGCGAGCGGAATCAACATCAGGTCAGCTTCGGATCTTCTTGAAGCATTACAATCAAGAATCCATTATTTCCACGATAACGGAGCCCGTATTTCAGATCACGGCTTTGAGTTTTTCCCGGACACGCAGAAATGGAACAGCGCTTTGGATCAGGAATTCTCAGAATTTTTAAAAGGTGACCGCAAAACATTTTCGGATCCTGAAGCTCTATCCGGTTACCTGCTGAAAGAACTTTGCAAAATGTATGCAGCCAAAGGCTGGGTGCAGCAGTTCCATGTGGGGGCTACCCGGAACAACAATTCCAAAATGCTCCAAAGCATCGGGGTGAATGCAGGGTATGATGCCATCGGTGAGTCTTACTTTGCCCAGCGGATGAGCGTAATGTTTGATGAACTGAATGCCCAGCACAAGTTGCCAAAAACCATTATTTACACCCTTAATCCAACATTGAATGAAGTACTGGCTACCATGGCCGGAAACTTTAATGAGGAAGGCATTAAAGGAAAAGTACAGTTCGGGGCGGCATGGTGGTTTCTGGATCAGCTGGACGGGATGGAAAAACAGATGAATGCCGTTTCCAATTTAGGACTGATCAGCACCTTTATCGGGATGCTGACAGATTCCAGGAGTTTCCTTTCCTTCTCAAGGCACGAGTATTTCAGGAGGCTGCTGTGCAATATGTTCGGTTCCGAAATGGAGCGGGGACTATTGCCTAACGATGAAGAATGGGTGGGGAAAATCATTCAGGATATATGTTACTACAATACAAAAAACTATTTCGGATTCTAGCGTAGCCTCGTCAAGGTTCAAAACCTTGATAAGGCTCTAATTAAAAGGGTTTGGAATAAATCTAATGAAAGAAGTTATCCCGCAGGAGCTTTGAAAACGAAGCTCCTGCCGATAATGAAACTGAAAATTAATGAAAAGAATAGCCTTTACCGCGTGTAAACCGGAAAGGTTGGAAAAGAATATAAAACGATGGATTCAGGAAAAATACTTTGTTTCGGTGAACTGCTTCTCCACTTTGCTCCGGATTCCGCAGGAAACTGGCTTGGCGAGCAGTCCATGAAAATTTTTGTGGGCGGTGCCGAATACAATGTGGCTTCTGCACTCGCTCAGTGGAATCATCCGGTAAAACTGCTTTCGGCATTGCCTGAAAACTTTGTCGGAAAACACCTTGAAGCTCAGCTTCAACACAAAAAAATAGAAATTCTTGCTGAAAGAAGCAGTGGCAGGATCGGGACATTTTACCTGTCTTCTGATGGAGATATGCAGCATGCACAGGTCATCTACGACCGTTTTCCTTCCGTATTTACAGAATCAGACTTTTCCTCTTTCAATCCGGAGGAGATATTCGGGGGTGTTCAGTGGCTGCACATCAGCACCATTACGCCGGCTTTGAGCGAAAGTGCCTTTATGAAATGCCTGCAACTGATGAAAGAAGCGGCATCAAGGAAGATTACGGTATCTCTCGACCTGAATTACCGTGCTGCGCTTTGGCAGGGCAGAAATCCATCGGAAAAAATCCTTAAACTGATGCCGTATGTAAATGTGCTGATGGGAAATATATGGTCCATCCAGCAATTCCTGGACATTCCGGTTACCTGTGAACTGGACGGGACTTTCAATGATAAAAGCCTGCTGAAGCAGGCCGAACAGTCAGCACTGGAAATACAGAAAGCCTATCCCAATGTCGAAATGGTGGCCAATACCTTCCGTTTTACCCAGGGTGATGAAGTGAATTATTATGCAACACTGTATGCAAACCGTCAGCTTTACGTATCGGAACCGTATTATTCCGAAAAATTAGAGGAAAGAGTAGGCAGCGGTGATTCCTTTATGGCGGCGCTGATCCACGGAAAAATCAAAGGCAATCCCACACGCCAGATTTTAGAAGACGCCACAAAAATCGCTTTCAGAAAACTCTTTGTGAAAGGCGATACCATCAATGAAACCATCAATATAGAACAGTTATGAGCCAGTCAGTCATTCAGCAGATCAAAAACCAGAAAATCGTTCCGTTGTTTTACCATGAGTCCTTTGAGGTCTCAAAAAATACGGTGAAAGCTCTGTACGAAGCCGGAATCCGGGTCATAGAATATACCAACCGTGGCGTTCAGGCACTGGACAATTTCACTAAGCTAAAAGAAATTTCCGCTGAAGAATTCCCGGAACTACTGCTGGGAATCGGAACGGTAAAAAATACAAAAGAACTGGACGACTATGCAGAAGCGAAAGCCGATTTTATCATCACACCCGTCATCAGCGAAGAGCTGGTCAGCCATTCTGCGGATAAGAATATCCTGCTGATTCCGGGTTGTTTTACGCCGTCTGATGTCAATATTGCTTTTCAACATGGCCTGACCATGGTCAAAATATTCCCTGCAGATGCTTTAGGGAAAAATTACATCAAATCTATCAGGCCCGTATTCCCGGGAATGAACTTCATGCCGACCGGCGGAGTCAATGCCAATGCTGATGACATCCATGAATGGCTGAAAGGTGGTGCCGTAGCGGTTGGATTGGGAAGTGCACTGATCAGAGCAGATCTGGCTTCCGAACAGCTGACGGAAAAAGTAAAGGATTTATTACAACAACTTAACCAAAACTAAATGCAGGCTCCTAAAAACCAAAATATACGATGGTTCATGCTGTCCCTGGTCTTTCTGGCAACGACCATCAATTATCTCGACCGCCAGGTGATGGGACTTTTGAAACCCGTTCTGGAAAAAGAATTCAGATGGGACGAAAAGGATTACAGCTACATCGTCATGGCTTTTACCGCTACCTATGCCGTAGGCTATCTGGCGATGGGCAGGTTTATCGACCGGGTAGGAACCAAGATCGGCTATGCCGTTTCATTAATTGTGTGGAGTCTCGCCTCTATCGGGCATGGCTTCGTAAAAAGCACCGTAGGGTTTTTAGTAGCGAGAAGTACACTGGGAATCAGTGAGGCGGGAAATTTTCCGGCAGCCATCAAATCTGTTGCCGAATGGTTCCCGAAAAAAGAACGGGCTCTGGCAACCGGGATCTTCAATTCCGGAGCTACCGTAGGAGCCATCCTTGCTCCGCTTCTCGTGCCGTTTATTTTAGGCCATTACGGCTGGAGGCAGACTTTTGTCTGGATTGGCGCTTTGGGTTTGTTATGGATCATTTTGTGGTGGAGATTCTATTCCATTCCGGAGAAAACGAAAAAACTTAGCAGAGAAGAGCTGGAATACATTAAAAGCGATCAGGACGGGAAAACGGAGGAACAGTCAAAAGTTCCCCTCTCCGAAATCCTGAAATACAGAGTCACCTGGTCATTTGCCATCGGAAAAATCATGACGGATCCTATCTGGTATTTTTTCATGTTCTGGCTGCCGGCCTATTTTGCCGATGTGTTTAAAATGGATCTTACCAAGCCATCCATTCCGCTGATCATCATCTATAGCGGGACGACCATAGGAAGCATCGGAGGCGGGTACCTTTCCTCCATGCTGATCAAAAAAGGCTGGGACATCAGAAAGGCAAGAAGCCTTACCATGCTTCTGTTTGCCTTAATGGTCGTACCGGTGATGTTTTCAAAATATGTAGACAATATGTGGCTGATTACCATTATTATTGCTTTTGCTACTGCGGCGCACCAGGGTTGGGGAGCCAACCTGATGACTACGGTGGGAGATAAACTACCCAACAATTACGTAAGTTCCGTCATCGGTTTCGGAGGAATGCTGGGCTCGGCAGCAGGAATTATTTTCCCGCTTTTCATCGGGATTGTTCTGGACACCTTCAAGAAAGCAGGCAACATCAACGGCGGTTACAACATCATCTTTTTTATCGCCGGGATGTCCTACATTGCAGCCTGGGGAATCATCAGACTTATCAACCGAAAGAAATCATAACAGCCATATATCACTGGCAGAACTAAAAAAACACAAGAGAAGAATCATAATTTTAGTAAAAAAAGAAATATATAACTGAATATCTGAAAGTAATGATCTTTAAACCTTGCCTATTCACTTTCTGTCTTTTCATAAGCGGATCTTTCCTTGCCCAGAAAGGCTGGAAAAACAAGCTTTGGTACGACAGGCCTGCTGCCCAGTGGGTGGAAGCTCTGCCTGTCGGAAACGGGAGGCTTGCAGCAATGGTTTATGGAGATCCAAATAAAGAAAAGCTACAGCTCAATGAAAGTACCTTCTGGTCCGGTGGTCCTTCCCGCAACGATAACCCGGATGGCCCGAAATTTTTGGATTCGATCCGGTATTATTTGTTCAACGGAAATTACAAAAGAGCGCAGATCCTTGCCGACAAAAGTTTAACGGCAAAAACCCTTCACGGTTCAGCCTATCAGAATATTGGTGAGTTAACCCTTGAATTTAATATTAGTAATGATGTTAAAAATTACTACCGGGAGTTAGACATTGAAAAAGCAATCACAACGACTACATTTTCAGCCAACGGAATCAATTTTAAAAGAGAAGTTTTCGCTTCCATTCCGGACAATGTGATTGTTATTAAATTAAGTTCAGATAAAAAAAATGCGCTGAGTTTCTTCGCAGGTTTCAACAGCGAGCTCAAAAAAAACAGCAAAGCCATTGATTTCAATACCTTGCAGATGGACGGTTTGTCTTCAACTTTAGACGGCGTTCAGGGGCAGGTTAAATTTAATGCCATCGCAAAAATCCTCAACAAAGGTGGCAAAACAGAAGTTTCACAAAAAGGAATTTCAGTAAGTAACGCCAACGAAGTGATGATTCTCATTTCCATCGCCACCAATTTTACTGATTACAAAACTTTGAACACTGACGAAGTTTTAAAAAGCAAAAAATACATTTCGGAAGCAGAACCTAAAAGCTTTAATACCTTATTTAAGAACCATCTGAATGCCTATCAGAACTACTTTAAAAGAGTATATTTCGATTTAGGCACTTCCGAAGCGGCTAAAAATCCAACGGATATCAGGATTAAAAACTTTGCCACAACCTATGATCCGGAACTCATCGCACTATATTACCAGTTCGGGCGCTATCTCCTGATTTCCTCCTCACAGCCAAGCGGACAGCCCGCCAATCTTCAGGGCATCTGGAACAATTCCAACAAACCGGCCTGGGACAGCAAATACACCATCAACATCAACACGGAAATGAACTATTGGCCGGCGGAAAAAACCGGACTTCCGGAAATGCACGAACCGCTGATCCAAATGGTAAAAGACCTTAGCGAATCCGGACGAGAAACGGCAAAAACCATGTACAACAGCCGGGGTTGGGTTGTTCATCACAACACCGATATTTGGAGAATCAGCGGAGTGGTGGATTTCGCCAACGCCGGCATGTGGCCGATGGGTGGCGCATGGCTTTCCCAGCACCTTTGGGACAAATACCTGTACAGCGGAGATCTGAATTACCTCAGATCGGTTTATCCGGTTCTGAAATCCGCTGCACAGTTCTATGAAGACTTTCTTATTGAAGACCCGACCCATCACTGGCTCGTCGTAAGTCCGTCCATGTCTCCTGAAAACATTCCGCAGGGGCATCAGGGCAGTGCTCTGGCGGCTGGAAATACCATGGACAACCAACTGATGTTCGACCTGTTCACCAAAACCAGAAAAGCAGCACAGCTTCTGAATCTCGATGCAGATCAAATTCCGGTTTGGAACAGCATCATCTCTAAATTACCGCCGATGCAGATCGGGCGTTACGGCCAGTTGCAGGAATGGATGGAAGATGTTGACGATCCGAAAGACAATCACCGCCACGTTTCCCATCTGTACGGATTATTTCCGTCCAATCAAATCAACCCTTTCACGACACCGGAACTGACGGATGCAGCCAGAACGGTTCTTATTCACCGGGGCGACGTTTCCACAGGTTGGTCAATGGGCTGGAAGGTGAATCTTTGGGCGAAATTGCTTGATGGAAACCATGCTAATAAATTAATCAAAGACCAATTAACTTTAGTGGAAAAAGACGGCTGGGGCAGTAAAGGCGGAACCTATCCGAACCTGTTCGATGCCCATCCGCCGTTCCAGATCGACGGAAATTTTGGCTGTACTTCCGGGATTACCGAAATGCTCCTGCAAACCCAGAACGGTTTCATCGACATTCTTCCGGCCCTTCCGGACGAATGGAAAAACGGGAAAATTTCCGGGCTGAAAACCTATGGCGGTTTTGAAGTTAGCATCGTCTGGGAAAACAACAAAGCCAAAGAAGTCATCGTCAAATCAACACTGGGCGGAAATTGCCGATTGAGAACACCCAATGAAATGCAGCTAACTGGAAATGCAAAACTAAAAAGAGCGGAAGGCAAAAACCCGAATCTCTTTTTTGATACCCCGGAAATAAAGACACCGTTGATCTCAAAAGAGGCAAAACTGAATCCTGTTGAAATTAAAAACGAATTTATCTATGATTTTCCAACGGAGGCCGGAAAAATATATACATTAAAAATAAAATAATCAATAGGAACGATATCATCCTATTAACTATTAACGAGAAATTAGAAACCCTGAAAGGGTTGAACAACAATAGCCACAGGTGAAACCTGTGGGGAATGAATAGAAAAAATCACGAACCCTGA
This sequence comes from Chryseobacterium camelliae, assembly GCF_002770595.1. Taxonomy (NCBI): domain Bacteria; kingdom Pseudomonadati; phylum Bacteroidota; class Flavobacteriia; order Flavobacteriales; family Weeksellaceae; genus Chryseobacterium; species Chryseobacterium camelliae. Next base: position 232,624 of record NZ_CP022986.1, read on the forward strand.
AAGGGTTCCACAACCATAATCACAGGTGCGGCCTGTGTAAAACCAAAAACTGATTCAAAATTTAAAATAAAAAATTAAGAAATTTATATATGAAATCGCCAGGGTTAGCAGCAAACGCAAACACCAATGAAGATACAGCGATTCCATATGACCTTTGAAAATAATCAATATCTACATATGAAAAAGAGACCCATGAATCCGAATTTTTTAAAGAACAAATTCACTCTGCTAACGGCAGCAGCGTTCTTAAGCGTGAGCAACATTTCTGCTCAGACCTTTTCCGATTTCAACTACCGTGGAAACGATAAAATATACAACGATAATCCGCTGAAACCGGACGAATTCTATTCGCCGATCCTTCAGGGGTGTTATCCGGATCCGAGCATTACGAAAAAAGGTGACGACTATTATCTGGTGAATTCATCGTTCTCCATGTTTCCTGGGGTTCCGATTTTTACGTCTAAAGATATGGTTAACTGGAAGCAGATCGGTCACGTGTTGGACAGGCCTTCTCAATTGAAAGTTGAAAAAGGAGGTGTTTCGCAGGGAATTTATGCACCGGACATCAAATACAACAAATACAACGACACCTTCTACATGATCACCACCCAGATCGCGGGCGGAGTAGGAAACATGGTCGTAAAAACCAAAGATCCTGCAAAAGGCTGGAGCGAAGTACAGAAGCTGAATTTCGATGGGATCGACCCTGCGATCTTCTTTGACGACGATGGAAAAGCGTACATCGTTCACAACGATGCACCGCCAAAGGGAACCGAGCAGTATCAGGGTCATCGTGTGATCAAAATGTGGGATTATGATCTTGAAAAAGACCAGGTAGTAGCAGGATCCGATAGAATTATTGTGAACGCCGGGGTGGATATTACCCAGAAACCGATCTGGATTGAAGGGCCGCATTTATACAAATACAAAGGGAAATATTACCTGATGTGCGCGGAAGGCGGAACCGGAGGATGGCATAGCGAAGTCATCTTCATGGCCGATTCTCCGAAAGGACCGTTTGTTCCGGCTAAAAACAACCCGATCCTGACGCAGCGGTATTTCCCGAAAGACCGCAAGGAAAAAGTAGACTGGGCAGGCCACGCCGACTTAGTAGAAGGACCGAACGGACAATGGTATGGTGTATTCTTGGCTATCCGTCCGAATGTCAACAACCGCGTGAACAAAGGCCGTGAAACATTCCTGCTTCCGGTGGACTGGAGCGGAACCTATCCGGTATTCCAGAACGGACTGGTACCGATGAAACCGAAACTGAAATTACCGGAAGGCACTCAAAACCAGACCGGACAAAACGGATTCTTCCCGAACGGAAACTTCACATATAACGATAAATTAACGGATAAAAACCTGGATTACCGTTGGATCGCTATGCGCGGGCCGCGTGAAAATTTCATCACTGCAACGAAAAACGGGGTAAAAGTGAATCCTATGGAAACTAATATCAAAGCCTTGGCTCCGGTATCCGCGTTGTTCCACAGGCTGCAGCATGAAGATTTTGAAACGTCTGTAACCCTGGATTTCAAACCGAAATCGGAAAAAGAACTCGCCGGGATTACCTGCTATCAAAGCGAAAGGTTCAACTATGTCTTCGGGATTACCAAAAAAGACAAAGACTACTATATCGTTCTCGAAAGAACCGAAAAAGGAGCCTCCAAACTGATTGCCAGCGAGAAAATTTCCCTTTCCAAAACCATTAAATTACAGGTAACCGGTGAGAATGATAACCTTAGCTTCAACTATGCACTGGACGGTAAAAACTTTAAAAACCTGGGCGGACCGGTTTCCGGAGACATCTTATCAACCGATGTAGCCGGCGGTTTCACCGGAAGCTTAATCGGGTTATACAGTACGTTGTCTAATGATATTGTACCGAATTAATCTGGCTCAATATCAATAGGAACGGGCTTTAGCCCGTTTTCACAAAAAAACAGCATCCATTTGGCTTTAGCCAAAACTTACCAAGCACCTAAACCACAATATCAAACCGTGAATATTAAAAAATCATTTTATATAGTTTCTTTTTTGGGATTTATCGGGCTGAATTCAATTTCAGCCCAGGTAAATCCTTTTCAGAAAGCAACGACAGCATTTACCAATCCCATCATCTGGGCGGATGCTCCGGACTTATCCATTACCCGGAACGGTGATGACTTTTACCTCATCAGCACCACGATGCACCTCATGCCGGGCGCTCCGGTCATGCATTCCAGAGACCTGGTGCACTGGGAAATGTCGAGCTATGTTTTTAATACCTTAAATGACAATTCCAAATACGATCTGCTGAACGGAACCGTTTACGGTCGCGGACAGTGGGCCTCTTCCATCCGGTATCACAAAGGGAAATATTACGTTTTGTTTTCCCCAAATGACGAACCGTTCAAATCATATTTTTACGTTACCGACAATCCCGAAAAAGGAAACTGGAAGCTGTTGACGAGAACAAGGCATTTTCATGATGCGTCTTTGCTGTTTGACGATGACGATCGGGTGTATGTCTTCACTTCCAATAAGGTTTTTGAACTGAGCCCGGATTTTAAAACCATTATCGGAAATCCTGACGGAACGGAAGTTTTCCAAAAGGATGCCTCGGAAACCGGACTGCTGGAAGGCAACCAGATCATTAAAAAAGATGGGAAATATTACATGATGATGATTTCCTGGCCAAGAGGCGGGAAGCGCCGTCAGGAAGTGTACAGAGCGGATAAAGTCACCGGGCCTTTTGAGAAGAAAGTCGTTCTCGAAGATAACTTTTTAGGGTTTTCCTACGCCGGGCAAGGTGCTCTGATTGATGATAAAAACGGCAACTGGTATTCCCTGATCTTTCAGGACAGAAATGGAGTAGGTCGGGTTCCGATTCTAATTCCGGTAAAATGGGAAAACGGCTGGCCGATATTGGGCGACAATGGAAAAGTACCTTTAAAAGGAGAAGTTCCTCTTCCGCCGTTTAAGCCGAAAAATCACCTGGTAGAAAGCGACGAATTTACCGATAAGAAAATGAAAATCCAATGGCAATGGAATCATAATCCCGTCAATTCAGCCTGGTCGTTATCCGAAAGAAAAGGATTTTTAAGACTAAAAACATCCAGGATTGTAGATAATGTATATCTCGCTCCGAATACGCTCACCCAAAGAATGGAAGGTCAGGAATGCAGCGGAGTTGTAGCCTTGGATGTTAAAGGAATGAAGGACGGTGATGTGGCAGGTTTCAGTGCATTCAATGGTGATTCCGGGATTCTGTCTATCGTAATGGAAGACGGCAAAAAGTTTGTCACTTTTGAAAGTAATGAAGTCAGTCTCGATAACAAAACCAAGGCGGTTACTGGGGTTAAAAAAGAAGAGAAAAAACGGATTCTGCTCAATTCAGACAAGGTTTATTTTAAAATTGATGCCGATTTTAACCTGGGGAAAGACCTGGCGGATTTTTATTACAGCACCGATCAGAAAAACTGGACCGAAATGGCAAAAGATTACAAAATGATTTTTGATTACCGGAGATTATTCATGGGTTCCAAGTTTGCGGTTTTCAATTATGCCACCAAAAGCCTGGGCGGTTTTGTAGATGTCGACTTTTTCAGGGTCAAAACAGATTTAGACACAATAGAGGAATAAAGCTCCGCAGGAGTAACCTGTTAATAGAAAGTAGTGATAATGACGGCAAGCATAGCTCCATGGGAGCGGCCTTATAATAGATTAATGATGGACAAGTAATTAGTATAAAGGTTCAAGCACCAAAAGAAAGCTCCATAGGAGCACCGTGTTAATAGCAAAATATTGGCAATACCAGCAAAATGAAGCTCCGTAGGAGCGACCTGTCAATAACAAGTCCGTTTATAAAACAACGGTCAACCCATAATAAAATGAAAAAAAATAAACCCTTGCCGGTCTTATTTTTTTGCCTAAATTAATAAGTGTAAAAATTACAAATAAAAACCAATGAAAATTACATCTCTACTCATTATAGGCGCATCGCTGATCGTAATACCGATAGCCGCTCAGAATACACAGCGCCAAGCACCTGCGGGATTTGATGTGGCAAATGCCGGGATTCCCCATGGCAAAATAGACTCTATACAATATCCTTCAAAAACGGTCGGGGTTACTAGAAAAGCATTGGTATATACGCCGCCGGGCTTCAAAAAGGGGACAAAATACCCGGTCCTGTACCTGCTTCACGGCATCGGAGGGGATGAAAAAGAGTGGTACAAAAACGGAACGCCGCAGATCATTTTGGATAACCTGTATGCACAGGGAAAACTCACACCGATGATCGTCATCCTTCCCAATGGACGGGCCATGAAGGACGACCGGGCGACCGGAAACATTATGGCTAAAGACAAAGTGGAAGCATTTGCGACTTTTGAAAAAGATTTACTGAATGATCTGATTCCATATGTAGAAAAGAAATTCCCGGTAAAAAAAGACCGGGAAAACCGGGCGATTGCCGGACTGTCCATGGGAGGCGGACAAACCCTGAACTTCGGACTGGGGAATATCGACAAATTTGCCTGGGTAGGAGGCTTCTCATCCGCTCCGAATACGAAAGAACCACAGCTTTTGCTGTCGAATCCTAAAAAGGCGAAAGAATTAAAGCTGCTCTGGATTTCCTGCGGTGATGCGGACGGACTCATGCCGTTCAGCAAAAGGACCCATGATTACCTGGCCCAGAATAAAATCCCGCACATTTTCTACATCGAGCCGGGCGGCCATGACTTCAAAGTCTGGAAAAACGATCTGTACATCTTTTCACAATTGATCTTCAAACCGGTTGATAAAACCACTTTTTCAGATTTTACCGTATTGGGTCTGCCCGCCGAAACCAACATCAGGAATGCGCAGTACCCGCAGATCATGCCCAACGGAAAAGCCATCTTCAGGGTGAAAGCGCCGGAAGCACAGAAAGTTCAGATCGATCTCGGGAAAAAATACGACCTGACCAAAGATTCGGACGGCGTTTGGAAAACCACCACCGATTCTTTAAGCGAAGGATTCCATTACTATTCGATGGTCATTGACAATGTACCTGTGGCTGACCCTTCAAGCAAATCCTTTTACGGAATGGGCAGATACGCCAGCGGGATCGAAGTGCCGTTTGCGGGTGATGGCTATTATGCGATGAAAGACGTTCCGCATGGGGACATCAGGATCCAGAATTTCTTCTCGAAAGTAACTAACTCCTGGAGAAGAGTGTTCATTTACACACCGCCGGGCTACGATAAAAATACTGCTGATTCTTACCCGGTGCTGTACATCCTGCACGGAGGCGGTGAGGATGAAAGCGGATGGGCCATGCAGGGAAAAACCAACCTGATTATGGATAACCTGATCGCCGAAGGCAAAGCCAAACCGATGATCGTTGTGATGCCGGATGCCAATATCGGACCTGCGGGCTTCGGAAGCTTCGGAGCGAGAAACCTGCAGATGTTTGATAAAGAACTGAAAGAATCGGTAATTCCATTTGCCGAAGCCAATTTCAGAATTAAAAAAGATGCGGCGAATAGAGCGTTGGCCGGACTTTCAATGGGTGGAATTTATACGCTGCATACGGGCGTTCAGAACTCGGAGATGTTTTCTTCTCTGGGCGTCTTCAGTTCTGGCTGGATCCTGCCGTCGCTTCAGGAAGTAGCGGATAGCGAATATAAATTTATGACGGATAACAAGTCGAAAATCAATTCCAACCTGAAAAACTTCTGGATATCGATGGGTGGAAAAGAAGACATCGCCTATAAAAACTGCCAGGTGATGATGAAAAAGCTGGATGATGTAGGCATTAAATACACGTACTCCGAATATCCGGGCGGTCACACCTGGCCGGTTTGGAGAAACAACCTGTACAACTTTGCCCAGCTGCTTTTTAAATAGCAATATACAAAATCAATATCCCTTGAATTTTTGACTAAATAAAGATTGAGATCAAATAATACATAACTTCATAGAAAACGTATACGGCGGCAAGTCTGTATACCACTCAAAAAAAACACCACAAGTCATTTGCAGCATTCTGCAGCGGACAACTTTGAAATTTGATGAAAAAAAGAGATCTGAACCTGATTTCAAATCCTCTTATGCCATGAAATACAAAGATATCAACCTTAAAAAAGCAACATTCACCGTAATAATGATCACGGCGGGATGGAGTCATTCGGTCTACGCACAGGCCTACGTTAAAAATGATTCGGGACTGAGCCTTACCGCTGACCGGATGGATGTAAAAGTAATGTTTTACGCGCCCGGTATCGTACGGGTAGTAAAATACCCTGCTGGTAAACCATTTTCAAAAAGAAGTCTGGCAGTGATTAAAAAAGAACAAAAAACCCAATTTTCCATTTTGGAAAAGGACGGTTCTATTGTATTAAAATCAAATGCTCTACAGCTTTCCATTGATGCTAAAACCGGAAAAATATTGTACCGGTCACCATTAGGACAGGAGCTTCTGAAAGAAACCGGAAGCGGTTTCAGGCCCTTTAATGATACCGGAAATCAAACCTATTCTGTGTCTCAATCATTTCAATTGGAAAAAGATGAACCGATCTATGGTTTAGGAATTCTTCAAAACGGGAAAATGTCCCAGCGGAATACGGATGTCAAGATGATCCAGAACAACACCTGGGATTTTGTGCCGTTTTTCCAGTCGGTAAAGGGCTACGGTGTCTTTTGGGACAACTATTCTCCTACGCAGTTTACCGATACCCCGCACAAAACCTCTTTCTCTTCAGAAGTAGGCGAAGGTGTGGATTATTATTTTATCTACGGGAAAAATGCCGACGGCGTGGTGGCAGGAATGCGGAACCTGACGGGAAATGTACCGATGCTTCCGCTTTGGACCTACGGCTACTGGCAGAGCAAAGAACGCTACAAAAGTCAGGATGAACTGGTAGATGTAGTGAAAAAATACAGGGAATTAAAAGTCCCTCTTGACGGAATTATTCAGGATTGGCAGTATTGGGGAAACAATTACCAATGGAACGCGATGGATTTCATCAGTCCCGATTTTCCTGATGCCCCAAAAATGATGAAGGATATTCATGACAGGAATGCACATCTTTCTGTTTCCATCTGGTCGTCATTCGGGCCGATGACCCATCCGTACCGGGAAATGGATCAGAAAGGAATGCTGTTCAACTTTAAAACCTGGCCGGAATCGGGAAGGGAAGTCTGGCCGCCGGATATGAATTATCCTTCCGGAGTACGTGTATACGATGCGTACAATCCCGAAGCCCGGAACGTGTACTGGAAATATCTGAACAAAGGTCTTTTCAGCCTCGGCATAGATTCCTGGTGGATGGATTCTACCGAGCCGGATCATCTCAGCCAGAAACCTGAAGATCTGGATACAAAGACTTATTTGGGCTCATTCCGAAAAGTGAGAAATGCGTATCCTTTAATGACGGTCGGCGGAGTGTACGATCACCAACGCGAAACAACGAGTGACAAAAGGGTTTTTATTTTAACAAGATCAGCTTTTGCCGGACAGCAACGATACGGAGCCAATACCTGGTCGGGTGATGTCAACTCTTCCTGGGATATGTTGCGCAATCAGGTTCCTGCGGGTTTAAATTTCAGCCTTACCGGAAACCCGAATTTCAATTCCGATATCGGCGGCTTCTTTTCCGGAGTCTATAAAAGAAACGGAGGTGCCAAAAACCTGCTGTTTCAGGAATTGTACGTGCGTTGGTTGCAGTACGGCACTTTCACTCCGATGATGCGTTCCCACGGAACCGATGTACCGAGAGAAATCTATCAGTTCGGACAGAAAGGTGATGTGGTGTACGATGTGATTGAGAAATTCATCAAATTGCGTTACAGTATGTTGCCGTACATTTATTCGACCTCGTGGGATGTTTCTGAAAATAATTCAAGTTTCCTGAGAGCTCTGGCGATGGATTTTTCTTCAGATCAAAAAACCTGGGACATAAACAATGAATATCTTTTCGGAAAGTCATTTTTAGTGGCTCCGGTTCTCAATGCCCAGTATACTCCGGAAAAAATCATCACCACCGATGAAAATGAGGGATGGAACAAAAAACAGGAAAGCGGGGAAAATGTTCCTTCCAAAGTAGATTTCACACAAAACAAAACCGTGAAAGTCTATCTTCCGGCTGGTGCAGAATGGTTCGACTTCTGGACGAATGAAAAACACAAAGGCGGCCTGGAAATTCACAAAAACGTTAATATTCAAAGTATTCCGCTATATGTAAAAGCGGGAAGCATTATTCCGTTTGGTCCTGACGTGCAATATGCAACAGAGAAAAAATGGGACCATCTCAAGGTAAAAATTTATCCGGGAACGGATGCAGATTTTGTTTTGTACGAGGATGAATTCGACAATTACAACTACGAGAAAGGTGCGTTTACCGAAATCCCTTTTCACTGGAACGAAAAATCAAAAACTTGTACTATAGAAGCCAGGAAAGGCAGATATAACGGGATGATTGAAAAAAGAAATTTCAGCTTAATCCTTCCCAATGGCCAACAGAAAACAGTGGAGTATTCCGGGAAAAAAATCAATGTAAATTTTAAATAATCTTAAGGTATGATAAAGAAATTTTTAAGTGTAACCATTGTTTTAGGATTTTTCCAGCTTTCGTTGGCCCAGAATCCCATCATCCAGACCAAATTCACTGCCGACCCTGCGCCGATGGTGTATAAAGACACGGTTTTCCTTTATACCAGCCATGATGAGGACGATGCTTTCGGGTTTAAAATGAAAAACTGGCTGCTGTACACTTCTACGGATATGGTCAACTGGACCGATCATGGTGTTATCGCTTCCCTTAAAGATTTTAAATGGACGGATCCGGAAAACGGAGCCTGGGCGCCTCAGGTCATCGAAAGAAACGGCAAATTTTATATGTACTGTCCGATGCCCGGACAGAGAGGGATCGGCGTCTTGGTAGCAGACAGTCTGTACGGCCCTTTCACGGATCCGATCGGGAAACCGTTGGTTAAAAATTCATCCGATGACATCGACCCGACCGTTCTGATCGATGACGACGGACAGGCATATCTCTATTGGGGAAATCCGAATCTCTGGTATGTGAAGCTGAACGAAGATATGATTTCGGTGAAAGGCGAAGTCGTGAAAGATCCGTCCATTGCCAAAGTAAAAGGGGCAGCCGATCCTTTTCATTATCAGGAAGGACCGTGGGCGTGGAAAAGAAACGGGAAATATTATATGGCTTACGCTTCGACCTGCTGTCCCGAAGGAATGGGCTATGCCATGGGAAAATCAGCGACCGGACCGTGGGAATTCAAAGGAATGATCATGGACAGCGACAGACGTTCCAACGGGAACCATCCCGGAATCATCGATTATAAAGGAAAAACGTATGTTTTCGGATTTAATTACAATATCGGAAAACAGACCATGAGCAAGCATTACGAACGCCGTTCCGTATGCATCAGCGAAATGAAATATAATGCCGACGGGACCATCCAGAAACTTCCGTTCTGGAATCCGGAAGGCGTAAAAAGAATAGGAACCCTCAATCCGTACAACCGGATAGAGGCGGAAACCATCGCATTCAGTGAAGGCTTAAAAACCGAAAAGATGACCGAGTGGGAAAGGAACAATCCGTATGACACCGGAAAAAAAATCACCGACCGGATCGTAGTTTCTTCCATCAACAACGGCGATTATCTCAAAGTTCAGGGCGTAGATTTCTCCAGGGGAGCACAATCAATCGAAGTTTCCGTAGCACCTTTGTATGGCGGAACGATCGAAATCCATACCGATGCGGTGGACGGACCGATTTTAGGAACCGTAAAAGTAATCGGTAAAGCGGAAGGCGATGTTTTCAGAACGATTAAAACACCGGTAAAAAATACCAAAGGCATCCACGACCTCTATTTTGTTTTCAAAGGAGATAAAGACCTTTTCTATTTCGATTGGTGGAAGTTTAATGCAAATTAAATTGGTTTGGATTTGAATTTAAGAATATCAATAGGAATGGGCTTTAGCCCATTTAACAAAGAGAATAAGGCGTGTGGCTTTAGCCAAAACATATTGTTATAAGTTATATTAATTATCAGTTAAAATTTTAAAAATGTCCAGATTTAAATTTTTTGTTCTCAGCTTTCTCAGTGCCGGATGCTGTTTAAATGCACAGTCAACCGTCTGGCTGGATCAACTGGACCTGAGCGTTGCTACGCAGGGAAACGGAAAACCGGGCGTCAATACTTCGGTGGACGGAAAACCTTTAATGGTTGCCGGCGAAGTGTTTAAAAGAGGTTTCGGAACCCACGCCGAAAGTTCTTTGCTGATTAAACTCAATGGAAAAGCCACAAAATTTTCGGCACTGGTCGGACTCGACGATGAAATGAAAGGCCACGATCCCGCGGTGGAATTTGAAATTTACGGCGACAACAAAAAGCTCTGGTCAAGCGGCGTTATGCATCTCGGCGACAAAGCCAAACCCGTTTCGGTATCGTTAAAAGGAATCAAACAGCTGGAACTGGTCGTTGCAGACGGCGGTAACGGTCCGTATTACGATCACGCCGATTGGGTGAATGCCCGGTTTGAAACCGCAGGCGTTTCCACATTGGAGACTTTCAATCCGATTGCTTCCGAACCTTATATTTTAACCCCAAAACCGGCAGCCACCCCAAAAATCAACTCTGCCACGGTTTACGGCGTTCGTCCGGGTTCACCATTTCTGTTCAGGATCGCAGCGACTGGCGACCGGCCGATGACTTTCGCCGCAAAAAATCTTCCGGAAGGATTAAAAATAGATCCACAAACCGGAATTATCACCGGAAAAATTGCTCAAAAAGAAACGTATGAAGTTGAATTAATGGCTAAAAATGCCAAGGGTTCAGCCTCGAAAAAATTAAAAATAGAATCCGCCGACCGGATTGCCCTGACGCCGACTATGGGATGGAACAGCTGGAACTGTTTCGGACACGAAGTTTCGGCCGATAAAGTGAAACGTGCTGCCGATGCTTTGGTTAAATCAGGACTTGTCAACCACGGCTGGAACTATATCAACATCGATGATTCCTGGCAGTACAACCGGAACGGAAAAGACCCGTCTTTCAATGGGCAGTTCCGGGATAAAGACGGGTATATTTTAACCAACTCCAAATTTCCGGACATGAAAAACCTTGGCGATTATATCCATGGAAACGGTCTCAAAATGGGGATTTATTCCTCTCCTGGACCGTGGACCTGCGGCGGATGTGCCGGAAGCTACGGCTACGAAAAACAGGATGCCGAAAGCTACGCCCAATGGGGTGTCGATTACCTCAAATACGACTGGTGCAGCTACGGCGGCGTGATCGACGGACTGCCGGATCACGATCCGAATAAAGTTCCTTCACTGGCATTCAACGGCGGTAGCGATTTGGATAAAGGCGTAAAACCTTTTAAACTGATGGGAAATTTACTCAGACAACAGCCCAGGGATATCGTCTACAACCTCTGCCAATACGGAATGGGCGACGTCTGGAAATGGGGAGATGAAGCCGATGCCCAATCCTGGCGCACCACCAACGATATTACCGATACCTGGGCCAGTGTAAAAAATATTGCCCTAGCTCAGGACAAAGCCGCTCCCTACGCCAAACCCGGCAACTGGAACGATCCCGATATGCTGGTTGTCGGCGTAGTCGGCTGGGGAAATCCGCACCAAAGCAAGCTGAAACCGGATGAACAATACCTTCACATCAGTCTTTGGAGCATCTTTTCCGCACCGCTACTAATCGGGTGTGACCTTGAGAAAATGGATGATTTTACCTTAAATCTTTTAACCAACGATGAAGTCATTGCCGTTAATCAGGATGCATTGGGAAAACAGGGCGTTTGTTTAAACACCCTTGGCGAACTGAAAATCTATGTGAAAGACCTTGAAGACGGCGGCAAAGCGATGGCCTTTGCCAATTTCGGAAGGGAAAAAGTAAAGCTCGCTTATAAGGATTTTAAAAAACTGGGAATTTCCGGAAATCAGACGGTGCGCGATCTGTGGAGACAGAAGGATATTGCGAAAATCAATACCGGTATGGGAAGCCTGGCACTGGATATTCCGGCGCACGGGGTAGCCTATTATAAATTCATTTCAAATCAATAATTTAAATAAAATTTGAAAATCAAATGAATATTATTAAAAACCATATTAATCCGAAAATCTTTTCAAAAGCAGCTTTATACCTCGTTTTTTTACTTGGAAGCATGTTGGTTTCTGCAAATAATCTGCTGGTCAAATCTCCGAATGGTAAGATTATAGTGAATGTTTTACATTCAGATCGTTCCGGGAACGGAAGATGGTTTTTGAATGTGAACTATAATGATAGCGGTAAATTGACAGAAGCCATTTCTACCATTGATCTGGGATTGATACTTTCAGACAATATTTCTTTTGATAATATCACTTTTTTAAAAGCTTCAAAACCTGTTCTGATCAGGGAAAGTTATACCATGCCCCACGGAAAATCTTCTCAGAGAACTAATCTGGGAAATGAAGTGGTTTTCACTTTTCAGAATCGGGAAAAGAAAAAAATGGAGGTCATCCTTCGGGTGTATAACGACGGGATTGCTTTCCGGTATTCACTTTCCGGAAAAGGAAATTATACGGTGATGGATGAATTGACTTCCTACACCGTTGGCAACGAAACCGCACGCTGGACTGAAAAATGGAATCCCGCCAATGAAGGCCTGTATTCCGCGATGGCGGGCGATACAACCCAGCAGGAAGAGTGGGGCTATCCGGCCTTGTTTCAGATCAAAGAGAAGAACTGCTGGTTTTTGCTGCACGAGTCGGCTGTTGACGGAAATTACTGCGGTTCCAAACTCAGCAACAAATCCGATAAAAATAAATATAAAATAACGTTTCCGGACCCGAAAGACGGTCGCGGAAAAGGAGACTCACTGCCTAAAATTACCTTTCCCTGGAAATCGCCTTGGAGAGTGATCATTATCGGGAGTCTCAATGATGTTGTCACTTCCACATTGGTTGATGACGTTGCGCCGCCTTCTGTCATCAAAAATACGGACTGGATAAAACCGGGAGCCGTTTCCTGGAACTATTGGTCCGATAACCATGGAACCAGAGACTTTAAAACGGTCTGCACATTTGCCGATCTGGCCGTCGCCATGAACTGGACGTATACCTTGCTCGATTGGGAATGGGATGCCATGGGCAACGGCGGCAACCTGGACGATGCTTTGAAATACATTCGTTCCAAAGGGATCAAACCGTTGATGTGGTACAATTCCGGCGGCGACCATACCTGGGTTTCTTCCACTCCGAAAGACCGGATGCTTACCCATGAAAACAGAGTGGAAGAATTTTCAAAGCTCAGAAAATTGGGCGTTGCCGGCGTAAAAGTCGATTTTTTTGAGAGCGAAAAGCAGGAGATGATTCAGTATTATATCGATATTCTGGAAGATGCGGCGAAGTTTGAAATGATGGTCTATTTTCATGGCTGCCTGGTTCCGAGAGGCTGGGCGAGGACCTATCCGAACCTGCTGACCTACGAAGCCGTTCGCGGTGCCGAATGGTACAACAACGGCCCGGAATTTACCGCCACGGCACCTGTTCACAACACCATTTTGCCTTTTACACGGAATGTGGTGGGTTCCATGGATTATACACCGGTCACTTTTACCAATTCACAGTTTCCGCATCTGACTTCATATGGTCATGAGCTGGCATTAAGTGTCCTGTTTGAATCTGCGCTTCAGCACTTTGCCGACCGGCCGGAAGGCTATTCCGACTTGCCGGATGCGCCGAAGCAATTTTTAAAAGAAGTTCCCACAAGTTGGGACGAAACGGTTTTGTTGCAGGGCTTTCCCGGAAAAGAGGCGGTGCTGGCAAGAAGGAAAAGCCAGAAATGGTATATCGGCGGAATCAACGGAGAAAATATCGAAAAGAACATTAAAATCACCTTTGATTTCTTAGAAAAAAATAAGAAGTATAAGTTAAGACTGATAAAAGACGGGAAGCACGATAAGCAGCTGGTGACCGATGATCTGGTAATCGGAAGTGCAGACTCCGTTACAGTGAAAGAGTTGAGGAGAGGAGGTTTTGCTGCGGTAATTTCACCGTTGTAATTCAGCAATCTTAAATAATCGTACAGTCAGAAAATTAAAATAACAGTTAATGAAAAATATAAAAACAATACTAGCCCTGATAGCCTGCAGTCTGGGATCTGCGGTTTCCGCACAGAACCCGGTGATCCAGACGCACTTCACACCTGATCCGGCGCCGATGATTTACAAAGGTAAGATGTATCTATATACTGGGGACGACCAGCCGGGATTCGATTTTTATACGATGACGAAATGGCATGTGTATTCATCGGATGATATGGTGAACTGGACCGATCACGGTTCTCCGGTTTCGCTCGAATCGTTCAGCTGGGCAAGAGACCGGGCATGGGCGGCACAATGTGTAGAGCGCAACGGCAAATTTTACTGGTACATCTGTGTCCAGACGGTGGACAACAATATGGCCATCGGCGTGGCGGTCTCCGATAGTCCGGCTGGCCCTTTCAAAGATGCTCTGGGGAAACCGCTGGTGACCACGGCAACCTGGGACAATATCGACCCAACGGTTTTTATCGATGATGACGGACAGGCCTATCTGTATTGGGGAAACAGCAAACTGTTTTATGTAAAGCTCAATAAAGATATGACTTCCTTCAACGGGAAAATCACGGAAATTCCGCAGTCAGTCGAAGCTTTCGGCGGGATGAGACGTCCCGGGAAAAGTGATGAGGTCCTGCAGAAACAGGAAAAATTCGACGACGTCTACGTGGAAGGGCCGTGGCTATACAAACGCAACAAGCAGTATTACATGATGTACGCAGGAATGACCAATAGAACGGAATGTTTGTCTTATGCAACCAGCGCGTCCCCAACCGGACCATGGAAATACCAGGGAAAAATCATGACCGACCAGCCCACCAACAGCTTTACCAACCACGGTGGAATTATTGATTACAAAGGAAAATCCTACCTCTTCTACCACAACGCTTTATTGCCGAACGGAGGCAGCTATGGGCGTTCAACGGCGATTGAAGAATTTAAATACAATCCTGACGGCAGCATTCCGAAAATCAAAATTACCAAAGAAGGCGTAAATCCTGTCGGTACCTTAAACCCATACCAGAGAAACGAAGCCGAAACAATGGCCTGGTCGGAAAAATGCACCACTTCCGAAAATAAGAAGACCGGCGTTTACGTTTCCGACATCAGGACCGGAGGCTACATCAAAGTCCGTGCAGTCGATTTTGGAAAAGGTGCATCTGAATTTTCCGCATCTGTAGCCGCAGGCATCGACGGCGGCATCCTGGAAGTTCATTTGGATGATGTAAAAGGCACTAAGATCGCCCAGATCGAAATCCCGAGAACCGGTGGCTGGGAAGAATTTAAAACCCTGACCTCCAAAATCTCAGAATCCGTCTCCGGCATCCACGATGTCTACTTTGTTTTCCAAGGAAAGAACATCACCGCCGGCAGAAAGCTGTTCAACTTCGATCACTGGAGTTTCAAGAAAAAATAGAAATTTAATCACAAAGCATTATTTAACCACAAAAGTTGCAAAAGATATTGATGCTGCATAGTAAAGTTAAATAGAAAACGTGAAACAAGTCCGCAAAAGCTTTTAAAAATCTTTGATTTTTAATCTCATGTGTTCTAAAAATATGCGCAATAATTAAAACTAAAAAAATCTAATGTGCCTCATGTGTTAAAAGCTTTTGTGACTTTTGTGGTTATATAAAACGCCCTTAGTACTCAAAAAAATGAAATAGAAAATATGAAAAAGACCTTACAATCCATACTCGGCCTTCTCCTGATCGGATGTTCAGCGAATTTGTTCGGCCAGAATCCTATCATTCAGACCAACTACACCGCCGATCCGGCACCGATGGTCTACAACGGCAGGCTGTACGTATACACCACGCATGATGAAGACGATTCCACCTGGTTTACCATGAACGACTGGAAAGTCTATTCCACCGACGATATGGTGAACTGGACCGATCACGGAACCATCCTTTCCTACAATGATTTCGACTGGGCCAAGCGGGATGCCTGGGCCGCGCAATGCGTTGAAAGAAACGGCAAATTTTTTATGTACGTTCCGATGTGGTCGAAAACCAATAACAAAGGCGCGATCGGTGTGGCGGTGGGCGATAGTCCGTTCGGGCCGTTTCACGATCCGCTGGGAAAACCTCTGGTGCAGAGCGAATGGGGCGATATTGATCCGACCGTTTTCGTGGACGATGACGGACAGGCCCACATGTACTGGGGAAACCCGAAGCTGAAATATGTGAAGCTGAATGAAAATATGATTTCCTATTCCGGCGATATCGTAGAAGTTCCGATGACCGCAGAATCTTTCGGCAAAAGGGACGGAAAAGAAAACCCGGAAAGACCAACGAAATATGAAGAAGGCCCGTGGCTCTACAAAAGGAAAAACCTGTATTACTTGTTCTGGCCGGGCGGTCCGCTTCCTGAATTCATTGGCTATTCCACCAGCAAAAGTGCGCAGGGACCATGGAAATACGGCAGAATTGTCATGCCAACCGAAGGGAAATCGTTTACCAACCATCCGGGAGTGATTGACTTTAAAGGCAAAACCTACTTTTTCTACCATAATGGGGCGTTGCCCGGCGGAAGCGGATTTACAAGGTCAGTGAGCATCGAAGAACTTAATTTTAATAAAGACGGTTCCATTTCGCCCATTAAAATGACGAATGGAATCATCAAAGCCATTGCAACTGTCAATCCGTACAGCTTCAACCACGCCGAAACCATCGCCTGGTCGGAAAATGTAAAATCTTATCAGAACAAAGAAGCCGGCGTGTTTGTCAAGGCTAAAAAAAGCGGCGCGTACACTAGCGTGAAAAATGTTGACTTCGGTAAAAAAGGACCTTTAAATTTCACGGCAAGAGTCGGAACCACGCACAACAGTGAGGTAACGATGGATGTTCATCTGGACAGCCTTACCGGACCGGTGGTGGCCACAGTAAAAGTTCCGCTAACCGGAGGCGACGATCGCTGGGAAACCGTGAAAGCCGAAGTGAAGGAAAAAACAACCGGGGTTCACGACCTGTATTTTGTGTTTAACGGAAAAGCCGCAAAAGATGTGATGTTTTTCGATTACTGGACCTTTCTTGAAAATAAATGATTATGAATAAACTATTTTTAAAACTATCAATCATCCTGGGTATTCTCCTCCTGAATACCGTTTTTGCCCAGGTCGCCGAAGTCTCGAGCCCTGACGGAAAGCTAAAGCTGAATGTCTTCTCAGAAGACGGAAAAGCACTGTACAAGGTGATTTTTCAGGGGAAAACCATGCTGGAAAAATCACCATTGGGCCTTGTTACCAATGAATCTGATTTTTCTAAAAATTTAAAATTTATCGACAGCAAAAAAGACCAGGTTTCCAAAACCTACACCAACGAGAAAATCAAAAAGTCGGAAGTCAATTATAAGGCTAATGCATTGACGGTAAATTTCAGCAATGCAGACCAGTACAACATCGGGATTGAATTCCAGGTGAGCAATAACAATATCGCTTTCCGGTACGATATTCAGCCGATGAAAGACCGTTTGAGTGCGGTCGTACAGTCGGAAATGACGGGATACCGGTTTCCTTCGCTGACCACGACCTTCCTTTCTCCGATGATGAAGCCGATGACCGGTTTTGCCAGAACCGCTCCAAGCTACGAAAGCGGCTACAAAGCCGATGCGGAATTAGGAATGAAAAGCGATTATGGCTACGTTTTCCCTGGACTCTTCCACGTTGGAAACAATGGCTGGATCCTCCTTTCCGAAACCGGCGTGAACAGCCTGTACTGCGCTTCCCATCTGGATACCACACCGGAAAAGACTCTTTACAAAGTCGCGTACCCGAATATGGCGGAAAATAATGGTTTCGGAAGTACCGGAGCGGCCATTTCACTGCCGGGAAAAACGCCGTGGAGAACCATCACGGTTGGCGAATCCTTAAAGCCGATTGTTGAAACCACGATTCCTTTTGATGTCGTAGATCCGATGTATGCGCCTTCGCAGAAATACAGTTTCGGGAAATCGACCTGGAGCTGGATCCTGTGGCAGGACAACAGCATGAATTACGACGACCAGAAAAAATTCATCGATCTTGCCGCGGCAATGGACTACCAGTTTATCCTGATGGATGCGCTTTGGGATAAAAACATCGGCAAAGATAGGATGAGAGAACTTGTTCAGTATGCAAAATCTAAAAACGTGGGCGTAATGCTCTGGTACAATTCCAACGGAGCGGCCAATGATGCACCGATGGGTCCGAGAAACAAAATGAGCTCGTCAATCGAACGTAAAAAAGAAATGAAATGGCTCAAAGAAATCAGTGTAAAAGGACTGAAAGTCGATTTCTTCGGCGGTGACAAGCAGGAAACGATGAAGCTGTACGAAGACATCCTTTCCGACGCCAATGATTTCAGATTAACAATAATTTTCCACGGCGCTACTTTACCGAGAGGCTGGGAAATAATGTACCCGAATTATGCCGGAAGCGAAGCGGTTTTGGCCTCCGAAATGCTGTATTTCTCAGAAGATGTCCGCAAGCAGGAAGCTTTCTTCGCCTCGTTGCACCCGTTCATCCGGAACACGGTCGGAAGCATGGAATTCGGCGGAACGTTTCTCAATAAATATTTAACCAAATCTAATACGGAAAAAAATAAACGGTACACGACCGACGGCTTCCAATTGGCCACGGCGGTGCTTTTCCAGAATCCGGTTCAGATGTTTGCCATCATGCCGAACAATCTTACCGATGCTCCGAAATTCGAGCTTGATTTTATGAAAGAAATCCCGACCTTGTGGGACGAAACGGTTTTCATCGACGGCTATCCCGGAAAATATTCCGTTATTGCCAGAAGACACCAGGACCAATGGTACATTGCCGGCGTGAATGCTGAAAACTCCGTTCAGAAACTGACTTTGAAACTTCCGATGCTGGCCGGAAAGACGGTAAAATTCATCAACGATGATGCAAAAGGGATAACTTCCGAAAAATCCGTGACAATCAATAAAAACGGGGAATTGAAAATAGAAATCCAATCCAAAGGCGGATTTGTGATTCATTAATCCTGATGTTAAATTTAAAATACATTCAACATGAAAACCGGGTACTTCAGACCATTCATTCTATTTAAACTGACCTTTCTGATGGTTTTTTTCAGTCATCAGCTCTCGTTCGGGAAAATAAAACTTCCGGATCTGGTCGGTGACAAAATGGTTCTGCAGCGTGATGTAACGCTCAACATCTGGGGCTGGGCGGATCAGGGCGAAAATATTACGATCAGATTCCGTAATGAAACCTACAATACTTCACCCGACAAAAACGGAAAATGGTCTGTGCAATTGAAACCGCAGAAACCGGGAGGCCCGTTCGTGATGGAAATTAACGAAATCACGATCCGGGATATTCTCGTGGGCGACGTCTGGCTCGCTTCGGGACAGTCGAATATGGAAACGCCGATTGCCCGGTTAACCGACCGTTTTCCGGAAATCAATGTTTCGGATTTCAATAAAATCCGGTATTTCAAAGTGCCTACCCAGAACAGCGTTGAATCCGTTAAGGAGAATATAGCACCTGGCGGAAAATGGTTTACCGGAACGGCTTCCGAGGTGATGAACTGGACCGCTTTTGCGTATTTCTATGCGCTTGAGGCCTACGAACATACCAAAATTCCGCAAGGTATGTTGGTTTCCAGTCTGGGCGGTTCGGCCATTCAGAGTTGGATCAGCCAGGAGCACCTCAGGGATTTTCCTAATGATCTTATCGACAAACAGGCATTGTCTGCGCTCAATGCTTCCAAACTGGATAAAGGAAGGAATCTTTGGAATCAGAAGGATTTTGATGACGCAAACTGGCAAAAAGCAAAAGTGCCCGGAAAATGGAAAGACAACGGAATCCAGGCCAAAGGGACGGTCTGGTTTAGGAAAAATTTTGACCTTCCGGCTTCTATGGACGGAAAGTTTGCCCGGCTTTACCTCGGCGTGATGGTCGACAGCGATTCGGTTTTCGTGAACGGAACATTTGTAGGTTCGACCTCATATACTTACCCGCCGAGAAAATATGATATTCCGGGCGGCATTTTAAAACAGGGGAAAAATACCATTGCCATCCAGCTTACGTCCAACTTCGGAAACGGTGAATTTGTCGCCGACAAGCCGTATAAAATCGTAGGAGACGGCGTTGTCGTTGATTTGACAGGTGAGTGGAAATACAATATCGGTCAGGATACGAGTAAAGATGAAGACTACAAATCGAAGCTGAAAAACCTTCGGAGCACGCCTTCCGGACTGTACAACGGGATGATTTATCCGATCTGGGATTACAAGGTTCGCGGTGCGATCTGGTACCAGGGCGAAAGCAATGCCGGCCAGTCGGAGAATTATGCCGGTCTGCTGAAAAACCTGATCGAAAACTGGCGGGAAGTATTTCAATGGGACCAGATGCCATTTTTACTGGTTCAGCTTCCCAATTTTATGGAAAAAACAAGCGATCCCAATGCACCAAGCGGATGGGCAGGAATCCGTGAAGCTCAGTTTAAAACCTCACAAACGGTTCCATACACGGCGATGAGCGTGAACTATGATCTCGGGGAATGGAATGACATTCATCCGCTCAATAAAAAAGATATGGCCAAACGCCTGTTTCTGGCTGCCCGCAAACTGGTGTATGGTGAAAAGCTGGTCAGCAGCGGTCCTGTTTTCAGTTCGATGAAAGTGGAAAATTCAACGATTATCCTTTCATTTGACAATATCGGAGGCGGCCTGAAAAGCAGAAACGGAGCACTGAAACATTTTGCCATTGCCGGAAGCGATAAAAAATTTGTCTGGGCCGAAGCAAAAATCAAAGGCAATAAAATAATTGTCAGCAGCAAAGAAATCAAAAACCCGGTGGCCGTCCGGTATGCATGGAGCAATAATCCCGAAGATGCGAATCTTGAAAACACAGAAGGATTGCTGGCATCGCCGTTCAGAACGGATGACTGGTAAGCTTTGATTTACCTAATCTATTATACATGTTTAAACTAATTTCAGAATTAACCGCAAAAGTCACAAAAGATAATTATACCGCAGTGATTGGAATATTGAAAGTTCTCAAAAGAATAAAAATCTTTGATTTTTAATACTTTAATCTGAATCTTATATGACTCATGTGTCTAAAAAAAGCTTTTGTGAAATTGCTATTAAATAAAAAGTTTAAACGACCTATTAAATAAATACGCATAAAATAAATATTATGAAGACGATATTGAATTATTTTTCTCTTTTAATACCGCTGGTTTTTACAACCCTTGTAAAAGCGGCCGATCCTTTTATTTCTTTTGTGAAGGCAGAGAATTCGGTGGTATTGAAGGAAGGCAATTCTGGGCTGACGCTGTTTTCGGACAGCGATTCAGATAAGGGAATTCTTCGCGCAGTGGCGAACCTTCAGTCCGATTTCCGGAAGGTAACCGGCATTCAGCCCAACCTTATTTCCCAAAATTCCGGGGTAAATGGAATGCTCATTATTATTGGTGAAGCTGGAAAAAGCAAAACCATTGATGCATTGATCAAGGCTAAAAAAATCGATGGGAATTCGCTTAAGGGCAAGAATGAGAAATTTATCATCCAGAACATAAGCAATCAGTTTCCCGGCGTTTCCGAAGCGGTGGTCATTGCCGGAAGCGACAAGCGGGGAACCATTTACGGAATCTACGAAATGTCGCAGCAGATCGGCGTTTCGCCCTGGTATTACTGGGCGGATGTTCCGGTTGAGAAAAAGGAAAATGTATACTTTAAAAAAGGGATTTATACCGACGGAGAACCTGCCGTGGAATACCGCGGAATTTTTTTAAACGATGAGGAACCTTCCCTGGGAAGCTGGGCGAGGGCGACTTTCGGAGGGATCAATTCTAAATTTTACGAAAAAGTATTTGAGCTGATCCTGCGGATGAAAGGCAACTACATCTGGCCGGCCATGTGGGGAAAAGCTTTCTATGACGACGATGCTTTAAGCGGACCGCTGGCTAATGAAATGGGCATCGTGATGGGAACTTCACACCACGAACCGATGGCTTTAGCACAAACCGACTGGCACCGGTACATCAAAAGAAACAACCTGCCGAATATCTGGGATTATTCCAAAAACGCTGAGGTTTTGCAGAAATTCTGGAGATCCGGATTGGAAAGAAGCAAAAACTGGGAAAAGCTTGTGACCGTAGGCATGCGTGGCGATGGTGATGAAGCGATGGGAGAGGGCACCAATATTGCCCTGCTGGAAAAAATCGTAAAAGACCAAAGAAAGATTATTGCCGATGTCACCGGAAAAAAAGCGGAAAGAACACCGCAGGTCTGGGCGTTATACAAAGAAGTTCAGGACTATTATGATAAAGGGATGCGCGTACCGCATGATGTGATCCTGTTGTTCTGCGATGACAATTGGGGGAACGTGAGGAAGCTTCCGGATCTTTCCAAACCTTTGCACAAAGGCGGTTACGGGATGTATTACCATTTTGATTACGTAGGTGGACCGAGAAACTCCAAATGGATCAACATCAGTCCGGTCCAGCGCGTTTGGGAACAGATGAACCTTTCCTACGAACATAAGGTCGATAAAGTTTGGGTAGTGAATGTCGGTGACCTGAAACCGATGGAATTCCCGATCAGCTTTTTCCTGGACATGGCCTGGAACCCGAAACAGTTTAATGCGAGTAATTTATTCCAGTACACTGAAAAATGGTCGGCGCAGCAGTTTGGTGAAAAACACGCCAAAGAAATCGCGGAAATGATCAACACCTACGCAAAATACAACCGCCGGGTAACGCCTGAAACCCTGAACTGGAATACCTACAGCCTGGAGAATTACAACGAATTTGAAACGGTTCTCAATGATTACCGGGCTTTGGCCTTGAAAGCACTGCGTCTGAAGGAAGATATTCCGGCAGAATATCAGGACGCGTATTACCAGTTGGTACTGTACCCGATTGATGCGTGCAGCAACCTGTACGAAATGTATTATGCCGTTGCTAAAAACCGGGAACTGGCGGCTAAAAAAGATCCGGAAGCGAATAAATATGCTGATCAGGTAAAACAGTGTTTTGAAAGAAATGCTTATCTGGACAACTATTATAATAATGTGATGGCCGGCGGAAAATGGCAGCACATGATGGACCAGATGCGCATCGGATACAAAACCTGGGCCGACGGAAAAGAAAACATCATGCCTGAAGTGACCTACATTTCCGAAGCGGATTTTCCGAAAGAAAAGATATTTCAGGAGAAGAACGGCTATGTTTCCATAGAAGCGGAACATTTTGCCAGGATGCACAATTCGGACCGGATCCATTGGGAAGTGATTCCTGATTTCGGGAAGACCAAATCCGGCGTGACGACCTTTCCACAGAATGCCTATCCAAAACCGGATGAAAACATCTACCTGGAATACGACATGAATTTTGAATCCAAAGGCGAATTTGAAGTCCGGCTATTACTGGCTCCGACATTGAATTTCAATCACAACAAAGGACTGTGCTACGAAATTTCATTCGACGGGCAAGCGCCGCAGGTGGTGAATTTCAACGGCCATTACAAAGGCGAGCTGGGAAGATGGCAGTCGGAACACATCATCCGATCCATCACCAAACACCAGATCTCCCAGTCAGGAAAACATACGCTCCGTTTCAGGGTGCTGGAACCAGGCATCGTACTGGAGAAGATCCTCATCAATACCGGCGGGCTGAAACCGAGTTATCTCGGTGCGCCGGAAAGTGATTATACCGGAAAATAATTTTGTTACCTCTTAAAACCATCGGATTTTTCCGGTGGTTTTTCTTTTGGTATTTTTTGATCTGAAATTTAATTCAACCATAAAATTCGGTAATTTTATGGTATTAACTTCAAATTGCATAAGTTCAATGTTGAAAATGATTTTAGGTATTTGGTAGTCAATATATTAGATGGGTTATCAATAGCGTCGGGCTTTAGCGCGATGTCATTATAGCAATCTAAAATCCGGCTTTAGCCAAATTATGATAGGTTTTGGCTAAAGCCGATTATTATCCTTCATAAGGTAAATGGGCTAAAGCCCTTCCTATTGATAATACCCACATCAACCTATTAAAAATAAATAAAATAAAATGAAACGAAACGTAGAAAATAAAATTCAAATCCTGAAAGATGCAATTCAGGAAGGAATTAATAGTGGCATTGCAAAGGATTTTAACGCTGAAAAACATCTTCAGATTTTAAAGTCAGAATGAAAAGCAACCATTAATTGTATTAACAATAAAGCGATTAAGCTATAGTTTATCCATAATTCGGTAAAATCAGTCTTGTTATGATACACTCTCAAAAAAATCAACTGGAATACCTCTCGCTGAAACCTGATGGAATCTTACAGGATCTTGTGGAAAGCATCTGGATGATGAGGTATCATTCGGATGAAACGGCAGAAAGCATCATCGTTCCGGACGGAAAATTAGATATTGCCCTTTTGGCCGTGGAAAACGGAAGTTTTGAGATATTTATATCCGGAATATCGACCGGCCCGGTCATCAAACCGCCGTTTCCGAAATCCAAGATGTTTGTCATCAGTTTTCACCCGATCGCGGCGGAATATATTTTCAGCCAGTCTTTTGCGGATTTAAAAAACGACAGGCAGAAACTTTCTGAAGGTTACTGGGGATTTTGCAAAGATGATCTTGCGGATTTTGGTTCTTTTTATGAAAAAGCCTGCCACATGATTGCCTCCAAACTGACTCATGAAATTGATTTCCGGAAAAAGCACCTTTTTGAATTAATTGATGCCTCAAAAGGAGCCATTACGGTAAAAGAACTTTCCGAAAAGGTCGGATGGAGCAGCCGGCAGATGAACCGGTATTTCAACAGCTGGTTGGGCGTATCCTTAAAATCGTACCTCAACATCATCCGCTTTTCCCATTCACTGAAACAGCTGAAAAACGGGGACTTTTACCCGGAACTCAATTACGGTGACCAATCCCATTTCATCCGGGAAATAAAGAAATTCGCCGGTGTGAAACCTACCATTTTAAATAAAAACGAGAACGACCGATTTATCCAATTGAGCATGATGCCGGAAGACTAATTTTGTCCTGTTAATCAAACAAAAAATACGATGGGTTTAAATCATATCAATCTGGTAATAAAAGAAGTAGATCAGGCAGTGAGCTTATTTGCAAATCACTTAGGCTTTAATTTAATAACCAACCGCAACGGTAAAATGGCAGTTCTGGAAAGCAGTTATCAATTTGTCCTTGTCATCTGGGGCCAGGAACTGAACAGGAAAGATAAGATACCGGAATACCCGGAGAATTTTCATATCGGGTTTTATCAGGAGGATGAGAATGCGGTCCGGGAAATATATAACAGGCTTAAAGAGGTAGAAGGGCTGAAACTGGATTCCGAACCGAAAAAAATCAGGAATACCCTTGGATTCTACTTCTATTTTGAAAAGCTGATGATCGAAATCAGTGTCAATCCGTTTAAAGAAAACATCGCATAACCGTTGTAGTAAGTGCTGTTTCAATCGATTAAAATAACTTCCGCTAAAGTAAATTTGATGGAAGTTTCTTTTTAGGATTAATTAGGTGAATTTGACAGGATTTTTAACTTGAACTCGAAGTAGAAACCGGATTACGGGCTGGAAGATGGAAGCTGGAAGTTCCCTTTGTCAACATTACGATCAAAGTATTAATTTCAATGTTTATTATATGTGAATCCAAACTTTGTTAAAATCCCAACTCATTAAATTGACTCCAATTTATTATTTAGATAAATAACTGAAAATAAATTAAATACGGTCGAGTTTACGTTAATTTAAATCGGATGCAGAGCTTATCCAAGCCCTGAAAGGGCGGTATCAATAGCCCCGGGCATCGCCCGGGGTTAAATTATGAAAGAATACATTTGAGCCCTGTAGGGGCGCAATCATCAGATACCATCTGCTCTTATGATTATTAATAGGTAATACCGACAGCAACTACAGAATAAACTTCCAGCCTCCCGCTTCCTTCTTCCAGCCTTTTAACCTTCCCGTCCGATTTACGGTGGCAGACCCCTGTTTTTGGTTAAATTTTTTTCTTCAGAATAGGGCTTTTGATGATGAAAATGACCTTTTTTATCCTTTTAAAATCGAACCGCATAAAACGTAAATCATTAAATATATGATATTTATATTTTTGATTATCATATCAATAAGTGCTCGTTTGTATTGGATTAATATCGGGGGTGAACGGTTTTGAAAAAATAAAGTGTATTTTATACATTTATTTCAAATAGAATGTTATATTTGTTTGTAACGGAATATGAAATTTTGTTCATAAAGGAACATCATTTCAGATTTATTGAATTTTTTGGGTTAGGATGTGTTTTTTCACAGATGATTTAGAATCATAGTGAGCATCCAATAATGAAGGGCTGCATTCAATAATCAGTTCCGGGAATAAAATGCTTCACTGAATAATAAAATAGGCCAATACAACCCAAATCTATAATATAATATGAATACATAATTCTGCTTTGCCTTTTGTATTAAAATGGTTTCAACAGATCATAAGAATACGAAAGGAACATTTCCAACAAATTTGTGTACCGATTTTAGCCTGACTATCCAACAGTCAGGAAGGTTTCTTAGTGACAAAACCTGCTCATTTTGAAACGGATATGAAATACTCTTCAGCGGCTTGCTGGAGCTTAACCTAAAACAACAAGACTATGAAAAAACTTGCTCAGCGCATTGCCCTGGCTGCCGTCTGTTTACTTACAGGCATCAGCGGGTCCGGGCAGCTTACTACGGTAAGAATCAACAAAAACACAACCTACCAGAAAGTCACCGGCTTCGGCGGTTTTGTGTGCAGCCCTCAGTTCGGGTACAACCACATGACGACTTCCGAAATCCAGACCCTTTGGGGAGCCAACAGTCAGGCAGGCTATAACATCATGAGGCTCTATATCCCGGAAGACAGCAACAACTGGAGTTCCGTACTGGCTACGGCGCAATTGGCAAAATCCATGGGACTCACCATCTTCGCAAGTCCGTGGACCATGCCGGCTGCCTGGAAAACCAATAATCATGTGAATGCGGTGTATACCGACGCCAATGGCGTACAGCAGATCGGTTCCCTGAAAACGGCCAATTACCAGGATTATGCTCTGTATCTTAACAGTTTCGTTACCTATCTGCAGAGCAACGGGGTAACGCTGGATTATATTTCCATCCAGAACGAACCGGATGAAATGGCGCAGTACCAGGGATGCATCTGGACACCGGCGCAGATCGCTACATTTGTACGTGATTACGGTCAGCTGATCAACTGTAAAGTCATCGCTCCCGAAAGTGTAGGCTTCACGGATAATTTCGCCAACGCCATGCTCAACCAGCCTACCATGGATAATTTTGAGGTCTATGGCGGACACCAGTACGGCCTGATGCAATCTGCCTACAAACAGTTCCAAAACAACAACAAAGAAATCTGGCAGACGGAATACCTCATCAACTGGAACCCTTCTACCGGGACGCCACGCGACTTCAGCTGGAACCTGGATGCCTTTAACTTTGCTTCCAGCATCAACAATGCCATGCTTGGCAATGTGAATGCCTGGATCCATTATGCCGCCAAGCGATATTATGCGCTGATGGGTGACGGAACCAACGGAACAACCACCGGGGTCATGACCAAAAGAGGCTATATTCTTTCGCATTACGCCAAATATACCACTGGAAAAACGCGTATCGCCGCAACATGGGGCGACACCACCGGGATGCTTCAGGGGTCTTCCTACATTTCCCTGGATGGCAATCAGGTCGTGCTGATGGTCATTAATCCTTCAGCCAATTCGTATAATCTGAAAGTGGATCTGCCGTTTTATTCTACATCAGGAACCAAAGTGCTGACCGATGCACAGAACAATATGGCCACGACACCGATCACGATGGCGCAGACCTTCCGTCCCGGCGTAACGATCAACGCCTCCAGTGTGATGACTTTCGTATTCAATAAGAGTGGTGACCGTCCCGTTTCGGCGATGACCGGAAGCGATATCCGTTACAACAAGATTGAAACGATGGCGCCGACCAATTCCGCTTTCGGAACAGGGTTTAACATCAGCAATACAACGGCAACATTCTCCAATGCCAGTCCGCTGATCAGTACCAATACGACTTCCGCTAACGGCTATTTACAGCTGAATGACCGTTACAACAAAATGGTTCTTCACGTAAACAGCTTTACCACAGCGGGGCAAAGCTATTCCGACAATACCACGTTGTATTACATCAACAGCCAGGGACTCACAAAATCTTACAACTACGGAAAAATCACTTTCCCGGCAGGAGGAAACTTTGATATTACTTTGGATATTTCAAGACAGGTTCTGACGGACGGCTGCAAAGGTATTTTAGGACTACGGAATTCCAACTACGGCTCTGTGCTCACCCTGAATTTAGGCGATGTGTATTTCAACGTAGGTAACGAAGTGGCTTCCAAATTTGCAGGCTCTTATTCCGACGGCGACAGCAATCTGATGGATGCCCTGGAAAACGGCTATTACACTTCAGTAGATTTCAGGAATACGACCGGAACAACTTCTGCAAACAACTGGCAACAGGGAAGTGCCAATTCCAACAGCATTTATTATGTGCCATCCACGGTAACTTCTTCCAGCAACAACGTAATTTCGGGAACCAATGCTGCCAATCTTGTCCTTTCAGACCAGGGGAAAGATTTCCAGGTTCCGTTTACCTTCAGTGCATCAGCTGCATCGTATTCCCGTACATTCAACGGATTTGAAATGCTGCTTTTGCCTTTTACGGCAACGATTCCATCCGGAGTGAGTGTTTATCAGTTAGCATCAGGTTCTACCGGAATCAGCTGTACCGCTATTACGAACGGAACCATTCCTGCCAATACACCGGTATTGGTGAATGCCACAGGAGCCGTTACCTTCCAGGGAACCGGAAATGTTTCCACGCCGAAAGCCATCACCGTCAACCAGATGAACGGGGTGTACAACACCTTAAAAGTTCCGGCCAACAGCTATGTTTTACAGACCGTTAACGGAACTCCGGCCTTTTCTAAAGTAGCAGCAGGAAGCGAACCGATGATCAATCCTTTCAGAGCGTATCTGACCGAGGAAAATACCTACACGGCATCAGTACTTCCGTTAAGCTTCACGACACTGGCTGCCGAAAATCTTCTTGCCGATAAGAATGAATCGAGCCTCTATCCAAGTCCGGCAAAGAATGAAATCTTCATCGACCTGAAAACTTCCGGTACCGCTTCGGTATTCGATGCTAAAGGAAGTCTCATCATTAAAGATCAGCCATTACGCTCGGGTAAAAACCGCATCGACATCGGACATCTTCCTGCAGGAATGTATCTGGTGGAAATCTCCCCATCCGGAAACAAATCCGTTCAGAAAAAGTTCATC
Source organism: Chryseobacterium camelliae (assembly GCF_002770595.1). NCBI lineage: Bacteria > Pseudomonadati > Bacteroidota > Flavobacteriia > Flavobacteriales > Weeksellaceae > Chryseobacterium > Chryseobacterium camelliae. Next base: position 262,070 of record NZ_CP022986.1, read on the forward strand.
AAGCAGTAACTACTCCTGAACGATTATTTAACCATTTTATATGACAAAGCCACCAAATTTGGTGGCTTTGTTGTTTATCAATAGGAGCGGACTTTAGTCCGCTTTACAAAACAAATGCAAAAACGGCTTTAGACTAATTTTAAATCAGATCCGGCCTTAACATCATCTTATTTAATTTATTCCGGCAGATTTTCGGATTTGCAAAGATAATTGCGCTTAAATAATGCAGTTTAGATCCTTTCAGGATGACAAATTGAGCGAATAGAATAAGCATGAGAAAGAAAATCTCTGATTTTGCCTCGATAATCTGTAAGATATGATAGATGAATCGGCGAACCTCTTCGAGGTTTCATCTTATGTGTTCTAAAATATACGCAACGTAAGCAACTAAAAAATCTAATGTGGCTTATGGGGTAAAAGCTTTTGTGACTTTTGTGGTTACATTTTCTCCTATAGAATAGACGATAACGCATAAATCTGCTCAATCTGCGTGCGATTCACTTATTTGCTATTAATAGTAAATGAATTATTGTTTGAATATAATATTATGCTTGTTAATATAGCGAACCTACTTCTTCTGATCAATCAGTTCCAGAGCTTTCAGGAGCAGAAGGTCTTCTTTATTGCGGATGCTCTCAACCGTAGGACGCACCACGAAATCCGGTTTTATCCCGATGCGCTGTGTTTCCCCTCCGTCCGGATAATAAATACCCAGCCCTGAAAAAATGATCTTATTACCATCCGTCAGTCTAATGGAAGTTTTATTACCATCGGCGCCGGCGGTCTGGCTGCCTACAAAAACGATATTTGGGATTTTCTTGAAAACCATGGCCCACATTTCCTCCGCACTTTGGGTGTGTTCATTAATAAGAACGACTACCTGTCCTTTATACGGATCAGGATTATCTTTTCCTGCGAATTTATATTCTTTATTCACAATATTGTCTACAAAACAAAATCTACCCGGCTGGCTGAAGTTGGGCTGGGTTTTTATTCCGTATACAACGGGATGGGCTAATAAATAATCAAAAACTTTAAGCAGGGAAGCATTATCATTGTAGCCGCGCAGGTCAAAAACCATCCCCTTTGTATTTTTGTATTGTTCCATCAGGGCAGGGATTTCTGCTCCTTTCAATGATGCAAATTCGAAATACACCTTATCATCTATGGGAAAACTTGGGTTTAGACGGCTTTCTTTTTCATTGTACGTTAAATAATTATAGGTTTTTCCCTGGTATACCAGGTGAAGATCCGGGATGCCGTCTTTATCCCATTCCTGATCGAAAATACGCTTTGTCCGTTCCACGGTGGTCCGGAACTTTTCTCCATTGTTATGCAGTCCTTCCACTATGAAAGTTTCTTCATCTCCGCTGAACAGGTAACTGTATGCCTCGCGCAGTTCGACGGATCTATTGGAAAAGGCAAAATATTTCGATTTTTCTTTTATATTTTTTAGAATAGATTTGCCGTTAATTTTAGTAATCAGGTCGCCCATTTTCAGGTTTGCTTTTTTCATCTTAGCCTCATCCTTACTTCCTGTGATAAGCACAGCATCGTCAACCATTTGAAAAGTAAACGGAGAAGACAGCTTCCCGACTACATCATACTGATAGGTCTTTTCAATGCTGGTATGGGTATCCTGCAGCTCAGCAGCCAGTTGCATCACTACCGACTCATAATCTTTCTCATTGTTGATCTTTTTAAATAAGGGAATGTATTTTTTCAGGATATCATCCCACTGATGATCAAGCAGGTACTTATAAGGGTAAAAATACTCAATGGCATTCCAGATCCTGAATAAATCCAGCATTTTAACTTCCTTTGAAAAACTTTCATAAACTTTTTCATTGGCACTGCTGAAATAAATACCGCTTTTAGCCGTATTGGAATAAAACGAACCGACATTCCCTGGTTGATTTACCAATTTTAACAGGCGATTTTTGTTTTCAGGCGAAATTTTTAATTTTTCAATCCATGAAACATCAAAATTACGCAGCGTAATGCTGTCGCATTCATTATTAGTTCCTGCGATCTTGTCAAACTTCTGTTGGTCTGCCTTGCTAAGCCAATTTTTAACAAGGCTGTCAACTCCTTCTTTTGAACCGGAACGGAAACTTTCCAGCAGAACACCATCCCAGTCTGTTTTTCCCTGCGATACGGCAGGATGGTAATATTTCATCAATCCCCAGACTTTTCCGATCTGATATAATTCGCGGTCAGAAAATGTACTTAGTTGGGCAGACAGAGCAGAAGCCGTAAAAAAGCAGATGAGAATAATGGATTTCATAGTTGGATTTGGTTTTTGCTATTGGTATATAATTGATAACAATTTTTAAGGCTTTAATTTACTGTATTTTGTGAGATTATAAGTATTTATTATTTAAATAAATTGGATTCGACGAGGAAATGAATTTAAAGGTTGGAGAAAGGGAAGCTGGATGTTAGAAGTTTCTTCGGTTAACATGTCGATAACAGTCTCAAATATCAGATGATCGTGCTTGTACTCCGTAAAAACAAACTCTATTTTAACGTCAGTTCGAGTGTTTTTGCAGCTCAGCGGAGAAAAATGTATCGAGAACGTGTAAAGCAGGACTTCTGGTTTGTAGCTCAACAACTTCCCGATACGATTTTTTCAAAATCTACTCGGAGCGACGATAGTTAAATATCGAAGGTACTCTTCGTTGGTAGCTATTCTGTTTTTAAATCCGGAATTATTTAAGTCTGTTTTATATTAAATGATTGATATTTAAATGAATATCATCGAGTTCACGTTATTTTAAATTCCCTATCATTTCCTAGCTAAAAACAAATTAAATATCACCGAATTCACGTTAAGTAGCTAATAGCAATTAGCTTTTTGCCATTGGCTTTACATTCAGGATTTTAAAATTCAGAAACGTATTATAAATTATTTCAGGTACTTAAATTAAATAGAGCCATTGCCCATATTGATTGAAATATTTCCCCGCAAATTGTACGGATTTTCACAATTTGCATAACTGCTTCTTTACTCAGTTTGCATAAGTTTGGTTATTCGGACTGAATAATAGATGAATGGAACGCCCGCTTCATCAGATCAGCCTGCTGATCAAATCTTTGCTCCCTTAATGTACACCCAAAGAAAATAAAACCTTTGCGTTAAAGAAATCTTCCTAACTGAAAATTACACCGAATAATTACAAGTTCTTATGTTTAATTTCTATGTCAAAAGCTTTTATCAATTAAAAACGACCACTTGAAATTCAAGCCATCAGCAATATTCTGAAAAATTAAGTGTTAATTAAACATTTATTTAAAAGAGAATCCTATATTTGTGCTTCTCACAAAGATTACCAGAAACCATTGATGAATTAAATGATGAAAAGCATAAACATGTGACCATTGATATTCATATATGAAAAAGATAACGTTAGGCATCAGCCTCCTCATCAGCACTGCATCGGCAGTATCGGCACAGACCGCCAAAACGGAACCGTTCCGAAATACAAAACTGCCGGTAGAACAGCGGATTGAAAACCTCCTTAGCCTTCTTACAGTAGATGAAAAAATAGGCATGATGATGGATAATTCCAAAGCCGTTCCGCGATTAGGCATTCCGGCATACGGCTGGTGGAACGAAGCGCTGCACGGGGTGGCCAGAGCCGGAACGGCTACCGTTTTTCCGCAGGCGATAGGACTGGCAGCGAGCTGGGACGTAACTGAACACCTGAAAACCTTTGAAATGATTTCCGATGAAGCCCGGGCCAAATACAACCGGTCTTTTGACGAAGCCGGCAAAACCGGACGCTACGAAGGACTCACGTTCTGGACGCCCAACATCAATATCTTCCGCGACCCGCGATGGGGAAGAGGTCAGGAGACTTACGGGGAAGACCCGTTCCTGACGGCTAGCCTGGGCGTAGCAGCCGTAAAAGGACTGCAGGGAAATGATCCCGACTATTTCAAAACCCACGCCTGCGCCAAACATTTCGCCGTACACAGCGGCCCGGAATGGAACCGGCATTCCTACAACGCCGAGATTTCGCACCGCGACCTTTACGAAACCTATCTTCCGGCGTTCAAGGCTTTGGTGATCGAAGGAAATGTAAGGGAAGTGATGTGTGCTTACAATGCTTTCGACGGCCAGCCTTGCTGCGCCAATGATTTTCTGGTCAGCGACATCTTACGCGGAAAATGGAAATACGACGGCATGGTGGTGTCCGATTGTTGGGCACTCGCCGATTTCTACCAGAAAAAATACCACGGCACCCACCCGGATGAAAAATCCACAGCAGCCGATGCACTGAAACATTCCACCGACCTGGAATGTGGCGATACATACAACAACCTTAATAAATCTCTTGCCAGCGGACTGATAACAGAGAATGACATCGATGCCTCCATGCGCAGGATCCTGAAAGGCTGGTTTGAATTAGGCATGCTCGATCCGAAATCGGCTGTACATTGGAACAACATTCCGTACACGGTAGTCGATTCTGAAGAACACAGGCAGCAGGCACTGAAAATGGCCCGGAAGTCGATTGTGCTTATGAAAAACGATAAAAATGTTTTACCATTAAACAAAAACATCAAAAAAATCGCCGTCGTAGGGCCAAATGCCGATGACGGACTGATGCAGCTCGGGAATTACAATGGAACACCTTCTTCTACCGTAACCATTTTAGACGGGATCAGAACCAAGTTCCCAAATGCGGAGATCATTTATGAAAAAGGTAGTGAAGTCACCGATCCGGCTTCCAGAACTTCACTGTACCAGAACTTTTTAAGCCAGAAAAACGGGGAGAAAGGCCTGAAGGTAGTGTTTTTCAACAACAACGAATTCAAAGGATCACCGGCCAATATTTCCGTCAATAAAACCGGGATCAGCTACAACAGTTTCGGCGGCACCCAGCTTGCCCCGAATGTCGGCAGGGAAAATACCTCTGCAAAAATTTCAGGAATTTTTAAAAGTACCTACACGGGCGATGTGATTTTCTCAGCATCTACTTCGGATGTGTACACGCTCTCTGTAGATGGCAAAGAAGTGGCTACCCGAAAAGGTCCCGATGCAAGGCATCCTTCGGAATTTCCTGTGAAAATGGAAAAAGGAAAAGAATATAAGATTGAACTTCAGCATAGGCAGATCGGTAAATACGTGAGCATCACCTTTGATGTGTACAGAAAAGATCCTGTCAATTTCGCTGCCGTAAAGGAAAAAGTGAAAGATGCGGAGGTCATCATTTTTGCAGGTGGACTGTCCCCAAGCCTGGAAGGAGAGGAAATGATGGTGAATGCAGAAGGCTTCAAAGGCGGTGACAAAACCAATATTGAGCTTCCGAAAGTGCAGCGCGAACTGTTGGCCGAATTGAGGAAAACCGGAAAACCCGTTGTTTTCGTGTTGTGTGCCGGAAGCGCCCTTGGATTGGAGCAGGATGAAAAAAATTATGATGCCCTGGTCAACGCCTGGTACGGCGGACAGTCCAGTGGTACGGCTGTAGCGGATGTCCTGTCCGGTGATTACAATCCGTCCGGAAAACTGCCTATTACCTTCTACAAGAGTATTGAGCAACTGGATAACGGGTTGTCCAAAACCAGCAAACATCAGGGATTTGAAAACTACGATATGCAGGGAAGGACCTACCGATATATGAAAGAAACGCCGTTATATCCATTCGGTCACGGATTAAGTTATTCCACTTTCTCCTACGGGAATGCGACACTCAGTAAAAACAGCATCAGTGCTAACGAAAACGTAATCATTTCCGTTCCTGTTACCAATACTTCAGGAAAAAACGGGGAGGAGGTCGTTGAGGTGTACATCAAACGCAACAATGATCCACTGGCTCCTGTAAAAACACTCAGGGCATTCCAAAGGATAGCCGTTCCGTCCAAGACCACTAAAACCGTTCAGCTGACCCTGTCTCCGGATTCGTTTATGTTCTATGACGAAAAAGCGGATGACCTGGTATCGAAACCCGGCGATTACACCATCCTGTATGGCGGAACATCAGCCGATTCGGGATTAAAAAGCCTTCTTTTGAAGGTAAAATAAGAATTAAACTTAAACCTTACAAAACCTCATAGATTTCTAAAACCTATGAGGTTTGATAAACAGACTTCATGAAAACAAAAAATACAATCTATGCCGCCGCCCTTTTCCTGACGGCCACTTTCTTTTCCGCTCAGTCTCAAAAGTCTAGTTTCAGCCTTGATCTGAACGGAGCTTCCACCGGTATTAAAATCCAGCCTACGATGTACGGGATTTTCTTCGAGGATATCAACTTTGCAGCCGATGGCGGATTGTATGCGGAACTGATCAAAAACCGCAGCTTCGAGTTTGACGAACCGCTGACCGGATGGAAGCAGCCCAATACGAAAACATTATCTCCAAACCTGGATTCCGGGTTTTTGACCATCATAACCGATAAGTCTAAACCTAATAAGAATTACGCAAGAGTTACGGTTTCGAACGACAAAAATTATCTGCTGGAAAACGAGGGATTCAGAGGAATCGGCCTGCATCAGGGTGGTAAATATGATTTAAATTTTAATTTGGAAAACGTTTCAGGAAACATTTCTGCCATCAACATCAGTCTTGTCGACGAAAACGGAACGGTAGTTTCTTCAGTTTCCAACATCATAAAAGGTAGTGGCTGGCAAAAATACAATGCGGTTTTCAATCCTTCCAAAACGATTGAAAAAGCAAAGCTTCAAATCACCTTTACCGGAAATGGAGTAGTAAATATGGATATGATCTCCCTGTTTCCCCAGGATACCTGGAAAGGAAGAAAAGGAGGTTTACGAAAAGATCTAGTGCAGAAATTATATGATTTACAGCCGGGATTTTTACGTTTTCCGGGTGGCTGTATTGTCGAAGGGAGGACGTTGGCAGAGCGTTATCAATGGAAAAAAACAATCGGTAAAGTAGAAGACCGGGAAAATTTAATTAATAAATGGAACAACGGATTCGCGCACCGGCTCACCCCGGATTACTGGCAATCCTTCGGGCTTGGCTTTTTTGAATATTTCCAACTGGCAGAAGATCTGGGGGCTGAACCGCTTCCGATCCTCAGCTGCGGGATGGCGTGCCAGTTTAATACTGCCGAACTCGTCAAAATGGAAGATCTGGATCCGTATGTTCAGGACGCTTTGGATCTGATAGAATTTGCCAACGGGAATTCCAACTCAAAATGGGGAAAAATTCGTGCTGAAATGGGACATCCGAAACCCTTTAATATGAAATTCATCGGGGTTGGAAACGAACAATGGGGAGCAGATTATATCGAACGCTATAAAGTTTTTGAAAAGGCCATTCATACCAAATATCCGGATATTAAGATCGTTTCCGGAAGCGGGCCTTCTCCCGACGGCGAATTCTTTGATTACGGATGGAAAGAGCTGAAAAAACTCAATGCCCAGATCGTCGACGAACATTACTACAATTCCCCGGAATGGTTTATGAAAAATGCCGGAAGATATGATAAATACGACCGTTCCGGACCTAAAGTTTTCGCCGGGGAATATGCCGCACAATCGGTGGGTGTCGTAAAACCGGACAATAAAAACAACTGGCTGACCGCACTTTCTGAAGGCGCTTTTATGACCGGACTGGAACGTAATGCAGATGTGGTGACCATGACATCTTACGCACCGCTTTTCGCCCACGCAGACGGATGGCAGTGGACGCCGGATTTGATTTGGTTTAATAATCTGAAATCTTACGCGACCCCGAATTATTACGTTCAGAAACTTTTTTCCAACAACAAAGGAACGGAAGTCCTGAAAATTACTGATCATGGCAAACCCATAACCGGTCAGGATCAGTTGTATGCCACGGCGGTAAAAGATGCTGATAGTAAAGAAACGATCATCAAACTGGTGAATACGGATGCTAAAAGTAAATCCGTAACCATCAATCCGGCAAACCTGAAACTTGGGAACACGTTGACCAAAATTACCCTGACGGCCCCTCAGCTTTCTACCGAGAACAGCTTTGAAAATGAACCCATTCAGCCCAAAGAAGAAACGGTAAGTCTCAAAAAAGGGAAAATGACGGTGGAAATTCCTTCGCAATCTCTCATAATTTTAAAGGTAAGTAATTTTAAATAATTGATAATCAATTATTAATAAAAATTAAGTGTATTTATTACATTTAATTGAAAAGAATCTTATATTTGTTTAAATCTCTGGAATGGAAAAGCTATAAAGAAGTTCAGACCGATTTTTTAGAAAGATTATCAAAAATCAAGCATTACGTTAATGAAAAAATATGTTATAGGATTAGACTACGGAACCGATTCCGTCCGGGCAGTCCTCATCGATACCAAAAACGGATCGGAACTGGCTTCCTCCGTAAGCTATTACCAACGCTGGAAAGAAGGCCTTTTCTGTAGTCCTGAAAAAAACAGATTCAGGCAGCATCCTTCAGACCATATCGAAGGGTTGGAAAAAACCATTACCGAAGTGGTCCGGCAAAGCGGGGTACAGCCGGAAGAAATCGTCAGCATCTGCATCGATACCACCGGATCATCTCCGCTACCTGTAACTCAGGAGGGAATAGCTCTTTCCTTAACGCCGGGCTTTGAAGAAAACCCGAATGCCATGATGGTGCTCTGGAAAGACCATACTGCCATCCGTGAGGCCGAAGAAATCAATACTCTTGCGAGAACATGGGGTGGCGAAGATTACACCCGTTTTGAAGGTGGCATCTACTCCTCCGAATGGTTCTGGGCCAAAATTTTGCACATCAACAGGGCAGATGAAGAAGTGAAAAATGCAGCGCATAGCTGGATGGAACACTGCGATTACATCACTTTCCTGTTGTCGGACCATAAAGATTTAAAAACATTCAAGAGAAGCCGTTGCGCAGCCGGACACAAAGCCATGTGGCATGAAAGCTGGGGCGGACTGCCTTCCGAAGATTTCCTCAACAGATTCGATCCGTCTTTGGGAGAACTGAGGGAACGGTTATATGATAAAACGTATACTTCTAACGAAATCGCCGGCCACCTTAACGAAGAATGGGCGCAGCGCTTAGGCTTAACGACTTCTACCGTCATTGCCGTTGGAACTTTCGATGCCCATTCCGGTGCCGTCGGTGCTAAAGTGGAGGAGAACACCCTGATCAGAATTATGGGAACCTCCACCTGCGACATTATGGTTGCCCCGAATGAAATCATTGGCGACAAAACCGTAAAAGGCATATGCGGCCAGGTAGACGGATCCGTGATCCCGGGAATGGCCGGGCTCGAAGCGGGACAATCTGCCTTCGGAGACGTACTTGCCTGGTTCCGCGACATTCTGATGTGGCCAGTGAACAACATGCTGCAACATTCCGAGATTATTTCTCCGGAACAGAAAGCGCAGCTTAAAGAAGAGTTTGAAAACAATTTGATTAAAAATCTAACCCTGGAAGCAGAAAAAATTCCGGCCGATGAAGCTTTACCGATAGCCCTTGACTGGGTCAACGGAAGAAGAACCCCGGATGCTAACCAGGAACTGAAAGCCGCCATCAGCCATCTTTCCCTGGGAACCAAAGCACCGCATATTTTCAAAGCTTTGGTCAATGCCATCTGTTTCGGTGCTAAAAAAATTGTAGACCGTTTCGAGGAAGAAGGCGTTCCTATCCATAAAGTGATCGGAATCGGGGGCGTTGCCAGAAAATCACCGTTCATTATGCAGACGTTGGCCAATGTGCTGGATATGCCGATCATCGTTGCCGCTTCAGACCAGGCTCCGGCGTTGGGTGCCGCCATTTATGCTGCCGTTGCCGCAGGCGTTTATCCTGATGTGCAGGAAGCCAGCCGGAAAATGGGCTCCGATTTTGAAGCCGAATACCATCCGCAGCCGGAACGTGTTCAGCAGTATGCCAGGTTGATGGAGCAGTACCAGCAGCTGGCTGATTTTACGGAAAGCGCTGTTAAGGTTAAAACCTTAACAGGGCTAAAAAACAAACAACATGAAAAAATATAAAGAACTTCAACGGGAGTGCTACGAAGCCAATATGCAGCTTGATGCGTTGAAGCTCGTGGTTTACACCTTCGGCAATGTAAGTGCTGTTGACCGCAACGAAGGCATTTTCGCCATCAAGCCAAGCGGTGTTCCATATGCGGATCTGAAACCGGAAGATATGGTGATCCTCGATTTCGATGCGAATGTCATTGAAGGCAACCTGAGACCGTCTTCCGATACCAAAACCCATGCGTACCTTTATAAAAACTGGGAAAACATCGGTGGAATTTCCCATACCCACGCCATTTATTCCGTAGCATGGGCACAGGCTCAGATGGACATTCCGATTTTCGGGACGACCCACGCGGATCACCTGACGTCAGATATTCCGTGTGCGCCTCCGATGGACGACAGCCTGATCGAAGGCAACTATGAATACAACACCGGCATCCAGATCCTCGACTGTTTCAGGGAGAAAAACCTTTCTCCTCAGGAGGTGGAAATGGTCCTGATCGGAAATCATGGTCCGTTTACCTGGGGGAAAAATGCCGAAAAGGCGGTGTACAACAGCAAAGTTCTGGAAACCATTGCTGAAATGGCCTATCTCACCCGGCAGATCAACCCGGACGCGCTCCGGTTAAAAGATTCTTTAATCAAAAAGCATTACGAAAGGAAGCATGGCAAGGGTGCTTATTACGGACAATAATTCTGTACAATGTACAATGTAAAAATGTATAGTGTACTTTTTACATTGTACGCCGATACATTTTACAATAAAAATAATTATCAATCATCATTTATAAACTATGTTAACACCTCTCAATACGAAAGAAATCTGGTTCATTACCGGAAGCCAGCATTTATACGGTCCTGAAACACTGGCACAGGTTGCCGAGCACTCGGCGAAAATCGTGGAAGCGTTCAATGCTTCGTCACAGATTCCTGTAAAAGTGGTTTTAAAGCCGACCGTAAAAACCACGGAAGAAATTTTCGAAACCCTGGTAGCTGCCAACCATACTGCCGACTGTACCGGCGTAGTGACCTGGATGCATACCTTTTCACCCGCAAAAATGTGGATCCGTGGACTGACCGCTTTGCAGAAACCTTTATTGCACCTTCACACCCAGTTCAACCAGGACATTCCTTGGTCAACGATGGATATGGATTTCATGAACCTGAACCAGGCTGCACACGGCGACCGTGAATTCGGATTTATGGTGAGCCGTCTTCGCAAGAATAGGAAAGTGGTGGTAGGATACTGGGCGGAAGAAAGGGTACAGAAGCAGATCGGCGACTGGAGCCGCGTGGCTGCCGGCTGGGACGACTGGCAGGGTGCCAAGTTCGCGCGTTTCGGAGATAACATGAGATATGTGGCCGTTACCGATGGCGATAAAGTGGAGGCAGAAACCCAATTCGGATTTTCCGTAAATACTTGGGGAATCGGGGATTTGGTAAGCGTGATCAACGGCGTCGGGGAAGGTGAAGTAAAAACCCTGATCGAAGAATACGAAGCCTCTTATCGGATGGCAGAATCCCTGCTTTCCGGCGGTGCCAACAGAAAATCTCTGGAAACGGCTGCAAGAATTGAATTAGGATTGGAAAAATTCCTGAAAGACGGAAATTTCAAAGGCTTTTCTGATACTTTTGAAGACCTTCACGGGATAGAACAGCTTCCGGGAATCGCCGTACAAAGGCTGATGGAAAAAGGGTACGGTTTTGCCGGCGAAGGTGATTGGAAAACGGCAGCCCTGGTAAGAGCTATGAAAACAATGGGCCAGGGCTTACAGGGCGGAAACGCATTCATGGAAGATTATACCTACCATCTGAATCCATCCAATCCATCCATTTTAGGTTCCCACATGCTGGAAGTGGATCCGGTACTGGCAGCCGATAAACCTTCGTGTGAAATTCACCCATTGGGAATCGGAGGAAAGGCCGATCCGGTCAGACTGGTTTTCAATTCAAGAGGAAATACCGATTCGCTGGTTGCGGCTTTGATGGATTTCGGAAACCATTTCAGATTGCTGATCAATAAAACAAAATCCCTGGATATTACTGAAGAACTTCCGAAACTTCCGGTAGCAAGAGTGCTCTGGAAACCGCTTCCTGACCTGTACACGGCTGCTGAAGCGTGGATCCTGGCCGGCGGTGCACATCATACGTGCTACAGTGAAAACCTGACGGTGGACCAGCTGGAAGACTTTGCAGAAATGGCGAATATTGAGTCGCTGGTCATCGATGAAAACACGAAAATCCGTGATTTTAAAAACACCCTTCGCTGGAATGAAATCTATTACCGTTAATTCTTCAACAAATATCGTTTATTATGAAAAAAATAGGAGGTTGTGTATTCATTTTATTGGCAGTTTTATGTATTTTCGGCTGCAATAAAAAGGAAAACAACAATAAAACGAACTCAGATACCATGGAAAATGTACAGGTTTCAGATTACGGGGTTACCGCAAAAGGGGATTCCATCAAAAAATATACGTTGAGCAATAAAAACGGGATGAAAGTGGAGATCATCAATTACGGTGGAATCATCACTTCCCTTACGGCTCCCGATAAAAACGGGAAATACCAGGATGTAGTGCTGGGTTTTACCAAACCTGAAGATTACTTCAATGGAAATCCGTATTATTTCGGCGCACTGATCGGAAGATACGGAAACCGGATTGCCAATGCTAAATTCACATTGGATGGCAAGACCTATGACATCGATAAAAATGATGGCCCAAATAGTCTCCACGGAGGAAAAGAGGGATTCCATACTAAAATTTGGACCGTCGAACCTGTGAAAGATGCGAAGTTACCAACTTTAAAATTAACCTATGTAAGTGCTGACGGTGAAGAAGGATATCCGGGAGAACTTACCACTACAGTTCTGTACACCCTAACCGACGATAATGCCCTGGAAATTTCTTACGAAGCGGAAACCGATAAAGCGACTGTCGTAAATCTGACGCAGCATTCATATTTCAATCTTTCCGGAAACTTTTCCAACCTGATTACCGATCACGAATTGCAGATCAATGCCGATACATTTTTACCGGTGAACAAAACGCTTATTCCTGTAGGAGAGCAGAAAGAGGTTAAAGGAACTCCGTTTGATTTCACGGCTGCCAAAGCCATCGGAAAAGATATCAATGCAGAAGACGAACAGCTGAAGCTGGGCGGCGGTTATGACCACAACTGGATCCTGAACGGAAACGGAATGAGAACCATTGCAACCGTATACCAGCCGGCCAGCGGAAGAGTGATGGAAGTAATGACCGACCAGCCGGGCGTTCAGTTTTATTCCGGAAACTTTCTGGACGGAAAATTTGATACCAAAACCGGTGGCAAATACGAAAAGAGAAGCGGATTCTGTTTGGAAACCCAGCATTATCCGGATTCTCCGAACCAGCCGGCTTTCCCGACCACGGAACTGAAGCCCGGACAGAAATACCAGACTAAAACCATCTATAAATTTTCAGTTAAAAAATAAACTATGGGACAACTAGCAACCATTGATATCATCATATTTCTCATTTATTTTGTGGTGGTAGCCGGATACGGACTCTGGATTTACAAAAAGAAAAAATCCGAGTCTACCGGAAGTAAAGATTATTTCCTTGCCGAAGGATCGCTCACATGGTGGGCCATCGGTGCCAGTTTGATCGCCTCTAACATTTCGGCGGAACAATTCATCGGAATGAGCGGTGAAGGATTCTTCGTGGGAGTGGCCGTTGCCGCCTACGAATGGATCGCAGCCGTAGCCTTGATCATTATCGCCGTATGGTTTATTCCGATCTATCTTAAAAACAAGATTTATACGATGCCGCAGTTCCTGGAAACTCGTTATAACAAATCGGTTTCCCTGATCATGGCCGTGTTCTGGCTGTTTTTATATGTTATCGTAAACCTGACTTCCATCCTTTATCTTGGAGCTTTGGCGATTGATACCTTATTGGGCGGTGAACACCTTCACATCATTATGATCGTCCTTTTGCTGATGGCTTTGCTCATCGGTCTGGGAGGAATGAAAGTAATCGGGTACACCGATGTAATCCAGGTAGCGGTACTGATCATCGGTGGTTTTGCTACCGTGTATATGGCCCTGCAGATCGTTGACCAAAGAATCAACGGGGTAGCGGTAGGAAATGCATTTGCCGGATTCAATACTTTGATGAACGAAGCGCCGGGTCACTTCAAGCTGATGCTTGATAAACCGACAACGACAACGACAACTTTGGGAATGCCACAAAATCTGGAAGTTCAGAAATATGTCGTATTACCGGGACTGGCCATGTATTTCGCAGGACAATGGATTGTAAACCTGAACTATTGGGGCTGCAACCAGTACATCACCCAGCGTGCTTTGGGGGCAGACCTTAAAACAGCGAGAACCGGGATTCTGTTTGCCGGATTTTTAAAGCTTTTCATGCCGATCATTGTGATGCTTCCGGGAATTGCAGCGTATGTGCTGTATACCAAAGGACAGCTTCCCGGATTCAACGGCGTAAAAGACGGTGCCTATTCTGCAATTCTTACTTTCCTTCCTTCCGGATTGAAAGGTCTGGCGGTGGCGGCATTAACAGCAGCCATCGTAGCTTCCCTGGCCGGAAAAGTAAACAGTATCTCTACGATTTTTACTTTAGATATCTATAAAAAATACCTGAAAGCAGATGCTACCGAAATCCAGATGGTAAGAACCGGAAGATGGGTCATCATCATCGCAATGATGGTCGCGCTTGCCTTTACCTGGACCGACGTTCTGGGCATCGGTGGAGAAGGCGGATTCACCTTTATCCAGAAATACACCGGATTTATCAGCCCGGGGGTTTTCGCCATGTTCTTACTGGGAATGTTCTGGAAGAGAACAACCGGAACGGCTGCTTTGGTGGGAGTCATCTTAGGTTTTGTATTGGCGATCTTCTTCAACAGCTTTGCCATCGGCATCTTTGGAAAAGAAACCTGGCTGTATACGGCATTCACCTATGAAAAGCTGGAAAACGGCGTGGTGCATACCATCACCGAAATTCCATTCCTCATCAATATGGGATGGTCGTTTTTCATCACCATCGTCGTGATGGTACTGATCAGCTTAGCTGGTCCGAAAGTTAACCCGAAAGCTTTTGCCATCGACAGCAAAATGTTCAAGGTAGATCCAAGAACGATGATACTTATTGTAGTTACTTTATTATTGCTTACCGCTATTTATGTAAGATTCTGGTAAGTTTTAATGACAAGATAAATAAAAAACAGGATGCCATCGGTGTCCTGTTTTTTTGTATAAGGGCATTTTTTCGTATATTCACTTAATGAAACAAAGGCAGGGAATAGGTCTTGAATTTGAGATTGATAAGCTTACAAATTCGATTCAGAATATGATTACCGGTGACAGTTTTACAACAGAAGTAATTCTGGTGAATTCTATTTCTGAATTGAAGGTTGTTTTGAAAAAGAATGGTTGGCAATTTAATTGGAAAAACGAATTGAAGCAACCGCAAAGGGAAGTTTATAAACTTTCAATAACAAATAATCAGAATATAATTCAGGGTTTGATCAGCTTAGAAGTAAAATCAGATCATGTCTATATGCATTTAATCGAGAGTGCGCCATTTAACAAAGGAAAAGAAAAGGTGTATGCTGGTGTTCCGGGAAATCTGGTTGCTTTCGCTTGTAAATTATCTTTCCAGAGAGGCCATGACGGTAATGTTTCATTTGTTGCCAAAAGCCAGCTGATTAAACATTATGAGGAATCTTTGGAGGCGGCTCATATAGGTGGTAGAATTATGATCATCGGTAGAATTGCTGCTTTAAAACTAACGAATAAATATTTTCCTAATGAAAAATAAATCAAAAGAACTGGATGTAGACTTCATTGGTGATGGAAAGCCCTTAACAAAACAGGAAGAACAAAGAATAAGCGATTTTATAAGGAACCATAAGAGAAACAGTCCTGCCAAATCTGCTGAGAAATTAAACAAGAAGACTGAAAAGATGAATTAATTATTTAATTGAATATAGCTCCTGAAGTGAACGACTTTACAGCATTCATCCAACAGTATTTCGGGCTGCTCGGCACTGAGGATTTAAATACGATCCGTCATTATTTTCGGGAAGAAAAGCTTTCAAAGAATGAATTTTTCACAAAGTCGGATCAGGTATGTAACCGTTTGAGCATGGTGAAATCCGGAATATTGCGGATCTATGCGCTTTCAGACGGTAAGGAAATTACTCAGTGGCTTTCTGTTGCCGATACCTTTATTACGGAAGCGGTGGGTTTCTTTTTCAATCAGCCCAACCGGTGGAATATACAGGCTTTTACAGAGGTAGAATTGCTCACCATCACCAAAACCGATTATCATAAGCTTTGCAAAGAATTTCCGAAATGGAATGAAATTGAGAAACAGTTCATTATCAAATGTTTTATGATGATGGAAGACCGGATCTTTTCCCATCTGTCAATGACCGCGGAAGAACGGTACAACAGGTATTTTGAACATCATAAAGAACTCTTTACCCAGATTCCATTGCAATATATCGCGTCCGTTTTAGGCATGACACCCGAAACATTCAGCAGGATCAGAAAACGGCAGGCAGAAAAATCTTGATTTTTGTCAAGCGAAAAGGTCTTAGGGTGGCTGATATTTGTATGATATAAATATGAGCAACCCAATGAAAAACCTTTTAACCCTCGAAGAAATAGCACAATTTACTTTATCGATCTTCCTTTTCAGTATCCTCAAATTTTCCTGGTGGATTTTCCCACTCTGCATCCTGCTCCCAGATGTTTCCATGACCGGTTATCTCTTCAATCCTAAATCAGGAGCATGGCTCTACAACTTTTTTCATCACAAAATGACAGCTGTCTTCGTTCTGGTTGCCGGATTTTTCCTTCATCTTCCGGAAGTGGAGTTGGCAGGAACCATTCTCTTGGGCCATTCTTCCATGGACCGGATTTTCGGGTATGGATTAAAATTCAGTGATGATTTCAGGCATACCCACCTGGGCCGGATCGGTAATAAAAGCTGATAGGCGTAAACTTGATCATTAATCAGGATTAGATTGTTTATTTTTTTTAATCAAAAATAACATTCAGGAGAAATATTTACCATTTAATGTTGATTTACAGTTACTTATGTATGGATAAAGGCTTTTATCTTATATTTGTGAATAAACATTGATTATTTGTGATGAAATTAGTCCTACTGCTTGCATTGGTTATATTCCCGTTGGCGTCTGCTCAAACCCGATTCGACAGCATCCTGGAAAAAGGATTTTCAGACGATCAGTGTAACCGTCCTGAAACAGCCATACAGAATGCCAGAAAAATTATTTCAAGTTCAGGTGCTACTTCCATGCAGAAAATGAGGGCGTATCAGCTTATGAGCGGATCTTACGCTGTCATGGGTAAAAACCGCTTATCCATCAATTCCTCTTTTAAGGCTAAAGAAATTGCAGACCAGCTTAATGATCCTTATATTTCAGCATTATCCCTATGCTGGGTAGCAGAATGCTACAGGCGGCTGGATCTTAACCATGAATCCCTGGAAAACTATAGCAAGGCATTGGTATTACTGGACCGGCTTCCGGCAACCGATAAGAGCCTCCATACAAAAGCCATTGTCTTTTATGAGATCGGGAATGCAAAATATAATGAAAACCAGTACCGTTCTGCAGCAGACAAGTACAGGAAATCCCTTACGATCCTGAAAAACATGAAGAAGAATGCCAAAAGAGCCACGGCAGAGACCCAGGATTATTTATTGCTGGGAGGATGTTATCTGTTTATGAAAAAGTATGATTCTGCTGAGATATGCTTTAAAAAGACAAACGATATTGCTGTCGCCTATAAAAATACATTCATCATGCCTTACCTGATGGAAAGCTATGCCAAGCTTTATGACAAACAGGAAAACTACAGGAAGGCCGTTGATTATGCTGAAAAAGGCATACAGCTGATGGATTTTCAGGATACCAAGCTCAGACGTTCACTGCATGAATTACTGGCTAAATGCTATGGTGAATTGGGGGACGTTAAAAACGCCAGAAAAAACTACAGCACCTACATAAAACTCAATGATGATTACACCACTGAAAAAAACAATGCGGTATCTCTGGCGTTTAAACAGGCTAAAACAGGACTGAAAAAAGAAATCGCAGATCAGAAAAATGACAAAATGCTGTTGGGATACGTATTGATATTCGCTGTAATCACCTCTGCAATTATTATTATTCTATACAGGCAGAAAGCCCGTAAAAACAGGTTCCTCTACACGCAGGCAGTGGACCGGCTGGTTCATCATTCCTTTGAAAATACAATTACTGCCAGGGAAACTTCTGCTCCTGCTGTGTCAATTTCAGAAGAAAAAGAACATGAGATCCTGCAGAAACTCGAGGAATTTGAGAAATCAGATAGGGTTACCCATAAAAAACTGACGATTGCTTCCCTAGCCGCCTCTCTGGGGACCAATGTCACCTATCTTTCGACGGTCATCGGCAGGCATAAGGCTGCCAATTTCAATTATTACATCAACAACCTGAAAATTACCTATATCGTCAATAAACTGTATACCGAACCCAGTTACCGCAATTACAAAATTACCTATCTGGCAGAGGATTGCGGTCTGCCGTACAGCACATTTACCTCTGTTTTTAAGATCATAACAGGAATGTCGCCCTCTGCATTCATTAAACAGATGAATGATGATAAAGAGATGATTGTTAAATCATTATAAACCTTGTTTTTTTATTTGAGCTATGAAATAACGTATTTCAGAGGTATGATTCTTTTTTTGCTGATCCGGTAGGTCGTTATTTGCTGTAAAATAGAATTATGATCAAAAATTTAACACTTACAGCCGGAGTTCTGTTCAGTTCCCTTCTCCTTTCACAGGTGGGTATCAATACAGATTCCCCAAAAGCAACACTGGATGTACGGTCTGTACCGGCAGACCTCAATAAAACAGACGGTATTATAGCCCCAAAGCTGAAAGGTACAGAACTTAAAGCTAAAGATCAGTTGTATGCAACCGATCAGACGGGAGCGGTAGTCTATATTACCGAAGTCCTGGATGCTTCCAATGCTACAAGCTCTACAGCCGATGATGTTACTGCAAAAACAGCAGAGGTTACCACTATCGGATACTATTATTTTGATGGTAGCCTTTGGAAAAAGATAGGAGGAGCCGGTCCGTGGAATATTTCAGGAACCAATCTGCCTGCATCTTCTAATACACAGAATATTTACCAGAAGGGCAGGGTAGGAATAGGGCTTAATCCCGGCACAAATCCCATTACCAATCTGTATGTCAACGAAAGTACGGCCTCGGGCGGATCCGGAGACTCTTTCGGCATACAGAACAGGCTGACTTCAAATAAAGAAGGAGCCAAAACAGGGATGTATAACTACGTGCTGGACAATTCTGAATCCGGAACCGGAGGTGTCGTCGGGCTGGATAATACAGCTGTTGACGTATCCAAGGTGGCAAGAGGAGGCCAGAGTGCCAATTTCTCTTATTATCTTACCGGGCAGAAAGACAATTCATCCAAATCAGTCTCCGGAATTGCTTCACTGGTTTCCGTAGCAGCCGTGGGAGGAGAGTTGAAATCGGGTACGGTATCAGGAAATGCTTCCACTACCCTGGTGAGCGCCAATACGGGAAATTTAAGCTTAACAGGAGACCTGTATGGGTATAGTGGTAACGGTACTCTCAGTGCTCTTCCGGGATATGTGCTGAATGCCTCAGGAAATGCTTCAGGAAGTAGATCTCTTGCTCAGGCAGATGTTAGAGGTGGAACGGTAAATACCGTTAATATGACAGGGACAACCTCGGGTATGGAAGTGACAGGAACCTCAGGAACTGTAAATATATCAGATTATGCAGCACCGTTAAGATCCTATATCAGCTTTGCTTCTGCAAATACGATCACGGCCAATATCAATGCTTTGTACGGATTACTAATTGACGGAACAAGCGGACAGTCACAGAATACCATCGGGAAATCATACGGGATTTATATTAAACCATTCCGGTTTACCGGGGATACGGAAGCCAATGCTTTTAACCTGTATTCGGAAGGTGAAAACACAAAAAATTATTTCCAGGGCAGGGTAGGTTTGGGAACCAATGCACCGGCAGCAAAACTGCATGTGGTTAAAAGTTCCTCAGATCTTACCCCGGCCATTATTTCAGGCTGCAATGAGTATGCTGATAATGCAGCGGCGTTGGCAGCCGGATTGCCAGCAGGGGCATTGTACCGTACAGGAGACATCCTGAAGGTGGTTCATTAAATCCCGGATGTCCCGGTAACTTTTCTTTTCATTTGATTTAAGGAAAGCTGCTTAACCAATGTTAGGCAGCTTTTCCGCAATACAGCAACCGAAAAAATTATCGGCAGATTTCTGCCTGCTTCACTAAAACAAAACCGTATAACGGTATGATCGTTATAAATTAGTATTAAAGTATCGATTAAGGATTTACCTGGGTGGCAGACTGTATTTTAATACTTACATTTGCAGTCAAACATTTCCCGTGAATTCTTACCTTTTATTTATTGATACGGAAACCACCGCCGTTCCCAAACGCTGGGATCTGCCGTATTCCGATACCGGAAACTGGCCCTCTGCGGTTCAGGTGTCCTGGATCATCTGTTCGGAAGACGGAACGGAGATAAAAAAGGAAGACCGGTACATCTTTGAAGAAGATCTGGTGATTAGCGAAGGCTCCTTCAGGGTGCACGGCATTACTGAGGAATTCCTGAGATCAAGAGGGAAAAGCAGAAGGGAAGTGCTGAATGATTTTGCCGGAGATCTCGTAAAATACAATCCATTAATTGTAGGCCATTTCCTGGAATTTGACCTTCACATCCTGTCAGCTGATTTCCTGAGAGCACAATTGCCAAATCCTTTCGGAAACAGCCGGTTTTACTGTACGATGCTGAAAAGCCGGCAATATACTTCCGGAACTTCAAAAGCAGGTCTGCGTTTACCGGAACTCTGCTGTTATCTTTTGAAAGAAGCTACGGAACCTTCCCACAATGCCATTGTAGATGCAGGAATGACGGCCCGCTGTTTTTTTGAAATCCGGCGTCAAAATCAAATTACTGAGAAAGATCTTGAAGAAAAAAACCGTATGATCGCCGATACATTACATTTTTGCGTTTTAAAATCCCAATAAATTTATGGAACATCTGATCCCGCTTTTACAAAGAACCCCGCCTTTCAGCCTTTTGCCGGAAAGCGTGTTGCAGGAAGTCTCCGAAAGCATGCAGAAAAGAACTTTTCCTAAGGAAACACTGGCCTATCGCCAGGAAGTTACGGAAATGGAGGGCGTGGATGTGATTATGGAAGGCGAATACGAAACCTTTTTCTTCGATGCTTCCCAGAATAAAAGATGTATCGAAATTCACCATTCACCATATTGCTTCGGAGGAATCTCAGTAGTGCTGAACAGGGTCCGTGCCTTAAAATCGGTAATAGCTAGGAAAGGAACCGTTGTGTATACGCTTCCTAAAAAAGAATTCACCGAACTCTGTAATGCGTATGAAGACTTCTTCCATTATTTTACTTCGGATTTCGGAAAGAAAATGCTGGATGAGGAATTTGCGCACTTTGTGAAGACCCCGGCGTCGTTTGAGGAAAGTTATTTTGCGGCGGACCAGCTGTATTCCAGGAAAATAGAAAGCATTGCTTTTAAAGATATCGTTTCATGTGCTGAAAACACGCCGATTTTTGAAGCGGCCCGGATCATGGCGAAAAACAAGGTAAGCTGTCTGTTCATCAGGCAGGAAAACAGCCGGAAAATCATTGGTTATGTAACGGATATAACCTTGCGCGACAATGTGATTGCCCAATGTATCGATCCTCAGAAAGCGGTGAAGGAAGTAATGGATAATCCCATTGTTTCCATTTCCAGCGATGCCTATCTCTACGAAGCGGTACTGATGATGTTCAAAACCAAGACCCGGTATTTACTGGTGGAAAAAGACGGCGAGATGGCAGGATTTCTTAGCAGAAATAGGTTGCTGAGCGAGCAGGCACAATCGCCGCTGGTCTTTATTCAATCGGTTAAGCAGGCCGGAACTCCGGCAGAACTCCGTAAAAAATGGCTTCAGGTTCCGGATATGATCAATCAGCTGTTGGGCCGTGGCGTTCACGGGGAAATTGCCAGCCAGATCATCACCACCATTGCCGATACCATCACCATAAAAGTAATTGAAAATGTCATTCGCCAGATCGGGAAGCCACCGGCGAAATTCGTTTTCATGGTTACAGGAAGCGAAGGACGGAAAGAGCAGACGCTGAGCACCGATCAGGACAACGGCATCATTTACGAAGACAAGGCCAACGAACAGCGCGAAATGGTACGCGAGTACTTTCTCGATTTTGCCAAGAGGGTTTCCGATGACCTGAATACCATCGGTTTTGTATACTGCAAAGGCGAATTCATGGCCAGTAATCCGAAATGGACCCATTCGCTGTCCCACTGGAAAAGGAATTACGAAGAATGGATCAATGAAACGATTCCTGAAAATGCAATGAAATTTTCTACCCTTTTCGACTGCCGTTATATCTACGGGGAAGAATCCATTATCAACGAATTGAAAGATTTCATACAGGACCAGCTTCGCGTTCCGAACGAAAGGTTTTTTACCTTTATTGCCAAAAATGCCCTCCAGTACGAAGCGCCTTTGACCTTTTTTAAAAGAATCAAGACGCAGACCATCGGTAAAGCGGAAGTTTTCGACATCAAAACAGCCATGAGCCCGATTGTCGACCTGCTCAGAGTATATGCGTTAAAGAATGGGATCAATAATGAAAATACCGGCGAACGGATGAAGGAACTTCTTAATGCAGGAGTCTTTACCAAAGAACAGTACCAGGAGCTTCACCATTCGTATTACTACCTGATGGCACTGCGTCTGAAAAACCAGGTGTATCAGATCAACATCGAAAAGAAAATGCCGGACAATTATATCGAGATCAGCCGCCTCACCAAAATCGAACGCGTGACCCTGACCGAGATTTTCAAAACCATCAGCAACTTCCAGCAGGGCATCCGGATGAAATTTACCGGAAGCCTGTAAAGTTCCGATAATTAAAAATATAATGATGGATGTATATTTTAAAAAACCGGACAGCCAATTGCTGTCAGATTATATTGAAGGCTTTTATCTGCTGATGAATGAAAAGGAAGATTCCGGATTTTCGTACCATACATTCCCGAATAACTTCCAGATAGTCACCTTTCTCCTCAACGGTACAGCAAGCAAAGAAGGTAATCTGATACAAGTGATGCCTTCAGGCAATCCTGTATTGGCTTATTTTACCAATCATTATACCTCGCCGATGAAGATCGAATACTTAGGAAGGGTAAAAGAACTCACCATCTATTTTAAACCGTTAGGATTGCATCAGTTTGTGTCTCACATCGAAGATTATGAACAGTTTGAAAACTTCAACCTGTTCCATGATTTTGAATCAGGTGTCCGGAACATTCTAAGTGCTGACAATCCGGGAGAATCTTTATCAGAACTGGAAAATTATTTCATGAACAGATTTGTTTTTAAAAGATTAGATCTGATTGGAA
This sequence comes from Chryseobacterium camelliae, assembly GCF_002770595.1. Lineage (NCBI taxonomy): Bacteria > Pseudomonadati > Bacteroidota > Flavobacteriia > Flavobacteriales > Weeksellaceae > Chryseobacterium > Chryseobacterium camelliae. The sequence goes on from NZ_CP022986.1 coordinate 285,580, forward strand.
ATCTCATCAGGGAAATTGAATACCTCGATATGGCATCCCTGTCGCTGAAATATAATATTTCAAGGCAATACATCAATAGTTTGTTTCACCGCTATCTGGGAAAGTCTCCGCGGGATTTTAAACGGGTCCAGAGATTCATACAGTCTGCAAAGAGCAAAGAAATAAATTTAACTCATAAAGGACTCGATGCCTCTTTCTATGACCAGTCGCATTTCTCAAAAGAAATCAGGAATATAACCGGTTATCAGCCCAAATTATTCTTTAAAAATATACATTTTATGACCTCCAATCCATGGATGCTGGTCTGAGTTTACATGTATACAATTTTCATTATACCATTTAAAGCAATTTTGCATAAAAAATCTTATGAAAAAATTACTGGCCTTTATTATTTGCCTCACCGTTTTGGGTTGTGCTTCCCGTAATATGTCTGAAAATGAAAAGGCGTCTGTGCTGAAAGAACTGAAATATATCTCTGAGATAGATCAGAAATATTCAGGAATTCCGCCTAAAGAACTTATGTAAAAGTATGGTGAAGAAAAAGGATGGCAGGTTTTTATCAGCAAAAGAGATAGTGTAGGGAACAATAATCAGGAGAGAATCAAGAAACTTTATGACCGTTACGGCTATCTGGGCTTTGATAAGGTAGGATCAAACGAAACCGACTTCTGGATTTCAATACAGCATGCGGATAATGATGTTGAATTCCAGAAGAAGATGATGAAAGCTTTAAAAAAAGAAATCAGGAGAAACAATGCCCCCAAGTTACATTATGCCATGCTCGAAGACCGGATTGCCATCAATACCGATCAGAAACAGAGATTCGGTTCGCAGGTGGCCTATAACAAATTAGGACAGGCCGTTCCTAAAAACGGACTTACCGACAGTGCCCATGTAGAGCAGCTTAGAAAAGAATATGATATGCCGTCCTTTAAAAAGTATTACAATGATATGACCATCATGCATTATGAAATGAATAAAGAGAGCCTTAATAAAAAGGGGATTCATGAGCCTCAGCTTTATAAATAGCTGGGTTAAAATATTCAAAGCACTTTAATTATAATTCCACAATATCATCCTGTAACAATTCAAAAGGTTTCTTCACTAATCATTAAAACAAACCTATGAAATTGTTAAAACTCCTTCCTCTATTGCTGTTTTTGCAGCCGGCCTTTTCAAATGCCCAGCAGACCCTTCAGACCCCGGAAAAAAATGAGGTCGATCGCACTTTGATCAAAAACGAAAACTATTCCATGGTTTGGTATGCGATGAAAGATACGGCAAAAGTGGAAATCGGAAAAGTAGATATCCGGATTCTGAAGTCAGGCAAGAATATTACAGTCAGTTCCACGGTTAAAATGAAGGATATGCCGGACTGGAAAGATGAAACCATAGCGCAATTCTCGAATTTTGCCCCGGTGAAACATACGTCTTTCAATGTTCAGCGCGATATGCTGCTGGATTTCGAAAAGAAAAACACCGTGACAGGTTATTACCTCGATAAGACGAAAAATAACCGTACCGAAATCAATGAAACTACAGAAGGAAAATTCTTCGACAGCAATCTGTATATCCAGCTGATCCGCTGGCTGCCGCTGAAGGAAGGCTATACCACCGAAATGGCCATCTTCGATTACAATCCGGCCTCGGGAAAAGGCATTATGAAAGCTTATGTTACCGGAACAAAAAAAGGAACGTATAAAAACAAGCAGGTCTGGATCGTTTCCGTAACAGATGATATCTCTCAGAAAAAAGCAGTAAGCACCTATTTCATCGACAGCAAAACCCGTGAACTTCTGAAACAGGAAATAGACATGGGGGCGAGAAAAATGGTAATGGAAAGATTATAGTTCCTTATTATTAATACAAAACCCTTTTAGCATTCAAAATGTTGAAAGGGTTTTTTATGGTAAGCTTTTCAAATAAATCTGAATGAAGTTTGAAAAAACCTAAAAGCTTTTAATTAAGCAATTTGAAAATCAGAGATTGTACAGACTTCTATTTTATGGTTTTATTATGCAGGATAAAGATCTTTTGTTTCTTTTGTGGTTAAAAAATTACATTTTAAACATAAATCCCTGGGAAATATTTTTGTTGTATTTTTTCTCATCGAAACGGTAAAGGAAAGACCCTTTTTTGGAAGACGTCATATCTTTTTCGTCCGTTTTCACCAGGATATCCATTCCGTTGATCTTGCTGGTAAAATTCCGTTTATCGAAGGTCTCACTGAAAATCGCTTCATAAAGGTTCTGAAGGTCTTTCATGGTGAACTTTTCAGGCAGCAGCTCGAACCCGATCGGCCGGGTGGAAGCCCGCCTTCTCAGCCTTAGGACCGCATCTTTAACCATTTCGTTATGGTCGAAAATAAGATTCGGTGCGTTCTGGAGTTCAAACCACTGGGCATTGTAGTTTTCATTGATGTGGAGGTCTTTTTCAATGTGGATGAGAGCATAATAGGAAATTGAAATGATACGGGCTGTTGGCTCTCTTTGGACTTCAGTATAGGAATTCAGCTGTTCCAGATAAATATTTTCCAGGCCGGTAAGGGTATGAAGGACCCTTTGAGCCGCATCATCAGCGGTTTCTTCGTTCCCGACAAACCCGCCCATCAGCGACCATTCTCCCAGCTGGGGTTCAAAATTCCTCTTGACCAGCAGAATTTTGAGATCCTCACCGTCAAATCCGAATATAATACAGTCTACAGCGACCAGATGTCTGGGATATTGGGAATAATCTTGTTCCATCATATTATTTTATACAAAGATAAAGCTTTTGTAAGTTAAGATTTTATATAAATGTATTTTTTACACTTGTCAACAAAAATTTAGAATCGGTTAGAAACGGTTTTACAGAATGATTTTGGGAATTTATTTGTTGCCTCCACCTGATGAAATTACCAGTAAAAACATTAAATCAGTATGAACGCAATGTTAAAATTATGTTAAAGTTTAACATTTGAATATTTTAAAAATCAGCAGAATACTTTTGAAGCCTTAATCTTAAAAATACGATAAGTAATTCAGGTATTTTTTAAATATTTGAAAGCAATCTTCCGTATTCATTTTATATACAGTCAATTTTAGCTCATTACCATGATCTCATCATTGCTTTCTAATCTTATTTTTTATGATAAGGTGAAGCTGCAAAAATGCTGTTAACACCTTTTTTCGAGCCTTTAATTTTTCCTGTAACTAACAGAGATTAGTCTATTGTTTTGTATGTAGATTCTTTCTGCTATTTTTAGAAATGTTGAAATAACATTTATTTATGAACAAAAAAGCACTGATTTTATTCCTTGGTTACACTACATTTTCATTCGGTCAGGCAGGCCGTCAAGTCAGTTATTTTCCACTGAATACCGTGCAATTGACAGAAAGTGTCTTCAACAAAGCCATGCAGGCGGACAAAGGATACATCATGGCGATGGAACCGGACCGGTTGCTGGCGCCTTACCTGAAAGAGGCCGGCCTTTCTGCTAAAGCCGTGAATTATCCCAACTGGGAAAATACAGGACTGGACGGACATATCGGCGGGCATTATCTTTCAGCGCTCGCACTGATGTATGCTTCCACGGGCGATGCCAAAGTAAAGCAGCGTCTCGACTATATGATCGATGAGCTTGAACGTTGCCAGAAAGCTTCAGGGAACGGCTATGTTTCCGGGGTTCCGAACGGTAAAAAGATCTGGAACGAAATTGCACAGGGAAACATCCGGGCTTCCGGCTTCGGACTGAATGACCGTTGGGTACCTTTATACAATATCCACAAAACCTATTCCGGACTGCGGGATGCCTACTGGTATGCAGGAAGTGAAAAGGCAAAAGAGATGCTGATACGATCAACGGACTGGATGGCCAATGAAGTATCCGGCCTTTCCGACGAACAGATCCAGGATATGCTCCGAAGCGAGCACGGCGGATTAAATGAAGTCTTTGCTGATGTTTACGATATTACTAAAAATAAAAAATACCTTCAGCTGGCGCACCGGTTTTCGCATCAGGCGATCCTGAACCCTTTGCTGAGTGGTGAAGATAAACTCACGGGAATCCACGCCAATACGCAAATCCCGAAAGTCATCGGCTATAAACGCATTGCCGATCTTGAACATAATGCTTCCTGGAATGCCGCGACCGATTTTTTCTGGCACAACGTCACTGAAAAAAGGTCTTCCGTCATCGGAGGGAACAGCGTAAGCGAGCATTTCAATCCGGTCAATGATTTCAGCAGTATGATTAAAAGCATTGAAGGTCCTGAAACCTGCAATACTTATAATATGCTGAAGCTGACAGGACAGCTGTTTGCCACTCAGCCCAAATCCTATTATATGGATTATTACGAGCGGGCACTGTACAACCACATCCTGTCCACGGAAAATCATGACAAAGGCGGCTTCGTGTATTTCACACCGATGCGTCCCGGACATTACCGGGTGTATTCGCAGCCGCAGACCAGCTTCTGGTGCTGTGTCGGTTCGGGAATGGAAAATCACGCCAAATACGGCGAAATGATCTACGCCCATACGGATAAAGACCTGTACGTAAACCTTTTTATTCCATCCGTTCTGAAATGGGCGGAAAAAAAAATGGTGTTGAAGCAGGAAAACAGCTTTCCACAGAATCCTTCCACAAAATTAATCTTTGAAGTCGCTCCGAAATCCGAAATCAACCTTAAGCTGAGAGCGCCGGAATGGACGAATGCTTCACAGATCATGATCTCCGTCAATTCAAAGAATATAAATATACCTGTTGATGCCGACGGCTATATCAATATCAACAGGAAATGGAAAAAAGGCGATGCCGTAGAAATGAAAATGCCGATGCACCTTACCGCAGAGCAGCTGCCGGACCAGTCGGATTATTATGCTTTTAAATACGGTCCTGTAGTTTTAGCGGCACCTTACGGAAAAGAAAACCAGCAGGGACTTCTGGCTGATGACAGCCGCGGCGGGCATATTGCCCACGGTCCGCAGATTCCTTTAAACGAAATTCCTGTGATTGAAGGCAATGCTTCGGAAGTGCTCAATCACGTTCAGCCGGTAAACGGTACAAATCTTTCGTTCAGCATCAACGGATTATATCCTTCCGATAAGTTCGGGAAAGGGCTTCAGCTGGTTCCGTTTTACACCATTCAGGAAGAACGCTACATCCTTTACTGGCCGCAGGCAGACCGGGACAAGATACAGGCCGTACAAAAACAAAGAATGCAGGAAGAAGCCGAAACCAGAAAGCTTGACCTGATTACCGCCGATAAAATCCAGCTGGGCGAACAGCAGCCGGAATCCGATCATTTCTTTGAAAGCAAAGATTCCAACACGGGATATATGGAAGACCGCCATTTTCGTGATGCCAAAGGCTGGTTCAGCTACCGCATGAAGAATCCCGGAAAAAATGCAGCCTTCCTGTATGTTCTGTACTTCGACAACAATGCCGGACGTACACTGAATGCCGAGATCAATGGTAAAAAAATCGTCGTTAAAAAATTGGAAGGTAAAGCCGGGAATGCACCGCAGTATCTGCTTCTACCGGTACCGGATTCTGATAAAAACAAAGAAAGCCTCACGGTAAAATTCTCTGCAGATGATCAGGCCATGACCTCAAGGATCATTGAAGTCCGTCTTCTCACCCAAAACTATGAACCGATTAAGTAAATTGAATAACAGATCATATCTTCTATGAATATCCATAAGTCTAAAACCGCCTCTTTTCTGATTGTCAGTATCTTCAGTCTTTCCATGATGGAAGCCAAAGTGAAGCTTCCTGCCCTGGTTTCGGACGGGATGATCCTGCAAAGGAATATGCCACTGAAGATCTGGGGTTCTGCCGATGCAGGCGAAAAGGTAAATGTTAAATTTTTAAACAAAACCTATACCACCAGTGCCGACAAAAGCGGGAACTGGAACATCATGCTTCCCGAACTGAAAGCCGGCGGACCGTACGTCATGACCATCAACGAAATTACGCTGAAAGACATCCTGATCGGTGATGTTTGGGTGGCTTCCGGACAATCCAATATGGAACTTCCGATGCGCAGGCTGACCCCTTTGTACGGTGATGAAATAAAGAAGGCAAACAATAAAAATATCCGCTTTTTTACGGTACCGCAAAAATACAATTTCAAAGCACCACAGACGGAACTCGATGGCGGTAAATGGGAATCTACCGATCCGCAGACCATTCTTGATTTTTCAGGGGTAGCGTATTTTTTTGCCAAAGAAATCAATGCTGAAAATAAAGTTCCGGTTGGCATCATCCACACCAGTCTCGGCGGATCTCCGGTTCAGGCCTGGATGGATACCAATTCCCTGAAAAAATACCCCGAATATCTGGAAGAAGCCAGGAAATGGCAGAACGATGATCTGATTAAATCCACCGAATCCGGCGAGCAGGCAGCCAGTAGAGCATGGTATGCAGAGCTTGACCAGAATGATCCCGGATTGGCACAGCACTGGGAAAAAACGGACGTTGATGACTCCGGATGGAAAACCATGACGGTTCCGGGATCCTGGGAAGACCAGGAAGGGTCATTTGACGGAACGGTCTGGCTGAGAAAAGAAATCCATGCGCCGACCGGATCAGCCGGGAAACCTGCATTTTTAAATTTAGGAAGGATCAAAGATGCCGACATTACCTATATCAACGGCGTCAAAGTTGGAAATGTAACCTATGAATATCCGCCGCGCTGGTACGATATCGCGGCAGGCGTACTGAAGGACGGAAAGAATATGATCACCGTACGGATTACCAACGGAAGCGGGAGAGGGCAGTTCATTGCCGATAAACCCTATTACCTGGAAGTCGGAGGGCAGAAAATAGATCTTACCGGAACCTGGAAGTATAAAGTGGGTGCAAAAATGTCGAGAGTTGCTCCCGGACAGACTTTTATCCGCTGGAAACCGACCGGATTGTACAATTCGATGATCAATCCGCTGACCAATTATAAAGTAAAAGGATTCCTCTGGTATCAGGGCGAAAGCAATACCGGAAAACCGAAAGAATACGGCGATTTGCTCACGACAATGATCAACGACTGGCGTTCCAAGTGGCATGAACAAAATGCACCGTTTATGGTTGTTCAGCTCGCCAACTTCATGGAAACAAAAAGCCAGCCCATAGAAAGCAACTGGGCGGAACTGAGAGACCAGCAGCGCATGGTTTCCCAGACCGTTCCGAACACCGGACTGGCCGTAACCATCGACGTAGGAGAGTGGAACGACATCCATCCGCTGAATAAAAAAGCAGTCGGCGACCGGTTGGCGTTCCAGGCTTTGAAAATCGCTGATAAAAAGAATATCGTCGCAGACGGACCAGTGTACCAGTCGATGAAGACAGAGGGAAATAAAATCACACTTTCTTTTAAAACCGGGACAGATGATCTTGCACGGATTGCCGAACTTAAAGGCTTTGCCATCAAAAATTCAAACGGAAGCTGGGCGTGGGCTAAAGCAAAAATCGAAGGTAAAAAAGTAGTGGTCTGGAACGACCAGGTCAGTAATCCGGTAGCCGTACGTTACGACTGGGCAGACAACCCCGACGGAAACCTGAAAAACAAAACCGGACTTCCGGCTTCTCCTTTCACAACGGAATAATAAATTATCAATAATCATTTATCAATTATTAGAATGAACAATCATCCACAGAAAATATCCGTATCCGAAAAAATAGGCTACAGCTTAGGTGACCTTGCGGCCAATCTTGTTTTTCAGACCCTGGTTACCTACCTCGCTTACTTTTATACCGATATTTACGGACTGAAGCCGGAAGATGCTTCCATTATTACCCTGATTGTAGGCCTTATCGCAGGATTCGGATTTAATCCGGTAATCGGTGCGTTGGCAGACCGTACCAAAACCAAATGGGGGAAATTCCGTCCTTGGATTTTATTTACAGCCGTTCCTCTGGGAATTGCGGCATTGCTCGCATTCAGTACACCCGGTTTTTCATACAAAGGAAAAATGATCTATGCAGCGGTTACTTATTCCCTGCTTTTATTGCTGTATGCAGCCAACAACCTGCCGTACGCCGCATTGAGCGGGGTAATTACCGGAGACATGGGAGAGCGGAACAGCATTTCTTCTTACCGCTTCGTGGCGGTGATGTTTGCGCAGTTTTTTGTACAGGTATTCATGCTTCCGATCATTCTGTCTGCAGGGCATGGCGATAAAGCAGCGGGGATTGAAACGGTAATGACCTGGCTGGCTGTGATTGGCTCGGTGATGTTGCTGATTACTTTTTTCACTACGAAGGAAAGAATCATTCCGACTTCCGATCAGAAATCAAGTTTAAAAGAAGACCTGAAAGACCTTTCCAAAAATAAGCCGTGGATTATTATGCTTACCGTAACGGCATTGATCTTCATTACCCTGGCGATGAAAGGAGGTTCTTATGTTTACTATTTCAATAATTATGTGGATGAACCGGCTCTGGCTTCGTTCATTTCACCGATTACCAACTTTTTTAACTCTGTCGGGATGAATTTCTTCGGGGAAGACCCGCGGTCAGCAGGATTCGGTTTGTTTAATGCCGGCGGAATTATCATGATGATTGTCGGAATCACTTTCTCCAAAAGATTTGCCGATAAATATGGAAAGAGAGATGCGTTTATCGCTTCCCTGTTTATTTCCACTTTATTTATTGTCGCTTTTATATTCTATCCGCCGAAGTCGGTAGGCCTGATGTTTCTGTCTCAGATCGTTCACGGATTCTTCTATGGGATCAGCACGCCGCTGCTTTGGGCCATGATTGCCGATGTAGCCGACTATTCCGAGTGGAAAAACAACAGACGTGCAACAGCGATTATTTTCTCCGCCATGATGGTGGGGTTAAAAGTTGGATTAAGCATCGGAAGCTCGCTGGTTTCTTCCATCATCGGACATTACGGCTATATTTCTTCTGAAGGAGCCCAAAATGTAGTACAGCCGGAAACGGTGGCTGCAGGTGCCAAAATGCTGGTCAGCATCTTCCCGTCTATTCCGTTCTTCCTGTCCTGCGGCCTGCTTATGTTCTATAAGATCAACAAGAAAATGGAGGTACAGATCGAGCAGGAGCTTAAAGAAAGAAGGAAAAGAGAGAATTGATACTAATCCTTTTTATTTGAGCTCCGTAGGAGCGATCTGTTAATAGAAATAATATCAAACAACCCATCAAGCCTCGTAGAGGCGACCTGTTAATAGATAAAATATAAAAAATTGATTATGAAGAAAGCCATTGCAGTATTAGGAATTTTAGCCCTTACAGTTTCGTGTAAAACAGCACAGACTGCATCAGGCGATTCCCTGAAAGATGCCTTTAAAAATAAATTCTATATCGGAACCGCGATGAGTCTTCCGCAAATCGACGGGACTGACGTAAAATCTGACGACATCATTAGAAAACAGTTCAGCTCCATTGTGGCCGAAAACTGTATGAAATCCATGTTCATTCAGCCGCAGGAAGGGAAATTCTTCTTCGGCGATGCCGATAAATTCGTGGCCTTCGGAGAGAAAAACAAGATGTTCATCATCGGGCATACGCTGATCTGGCATTCCCAATTACCGAAATGGTTTTTCGTAGGCAAAGACGGCAAAGACGTTTCACCCGAAGTTTTGAAACAACGGATGAAGAGCCATATTTCCACGTTGGTAGGCCGGTACAAAGGCCGTGTAAAAGGCTGGGATGTGGTGAACGAAGCCATTATGGAAGACGGGACCTATAGAAAATCCAAATTTTACGAAATTCTGGGTGAAGAATTTATCCCTCTGGCTTTTCAATATGCACAGGAAGCAGACCCTAATGCTGAATTGTATTACAACGATTACAACGAATGGTTCCCGGAAAAAGTAAAAACCGTTAATAAAATCGTCAGAGATTTGAAATCACGAGGAATCCGGATCGATGGTGTCGGAATGCAGACCCACGTCGGACTGGATAATCCGAAACTGGAAGAATATGAAAAAGCCATCACCGATTACGCGGCCGCCGGCGTAAAGGTAAACGTTACCGAGATGGAAATCAGTGCCCTTCCTTCTCCGTGGGGAACCTCCGCCAACGTTTCTGATAAAGTGGAATACGAGGCGAAAATGAATCCGTATACCAAAGGGCTTCCGGAGAACGTTCAGAAAGAATGGGAAACCCGGTACCTGGATTTCTTCAGATTATTCATCAAACACCAGGACAAAATCAGAAGGGTAACCCTTTGGGGCGTTACCGACAACCAGTCCTGGAAAAACGATTTCCCGGTAAGGGGAAGAACCGATTATCCGCTTCTTTTTGACCGCAATGACCAGGCAAAACCTGTCGTTAAAAAAATCATTGAGTTAACCAAATAAATTAATTAACCACAAAAGCTACAAAAGAAATGCTTGAAAACAGAGTAGTTCAAAAGAACAAAAAAGCGATATGTTAATTTATTATTCTTCTTTGAACTTTGAAAAGCTTTATGCAGAATTAAATCTTTTGTGACTAAAAATCTAAAAGTTTAAACTATAAAAAATGAACAAAGCAAAATACCTTTTCCCAAAAGACTATATGGCCGATCCTTCCGTGCACGTTTTTGAAGGCAAACTCTATATTTATCCGTCCCACGACCGTGAAAGCGGAATTGAAGAAAACGATAACGGCGACCATTTCGATATGAATGATTACCATGTTTTCTCCCTTGATAATGTGGAAAACGGAGATATCACGGATCACGGGGTTGTTCTTTCGGTAAAGGATGTTCCATGGTCGGGGAGACAGTTGTGGGATTGTGATGTAGCATTTAAGGACGGAAAATATTATATGTATTTCCCTTTAAAGGACAAAAACGACATTTTCAGAATCGGGGTAGCGGTGAGCGATAAGCCTTACGGGCCGTTTGTTCCGGAAAAGCATCCCATGATGGGAAGCTACAGCATCGATCCTTGCCTGTTTGAAGATGAGGGGAAACATTATATGTATTTCGGAGGCATCTGGGGCGGACAATTGCAAAGATACCGAAACAACAAGGCTTTGGAATGTGCCGTTATTCCGAATGATAACGAACCGGCGATCCCGTCAAAAGTAGTAAAGCTGAGCGATGATATGCTGGAATTCGGTGAAGAACCAAAAGACCTTCTGATTCTTGATGAAAACGGAAATCCTTTATTGCATGGCGACAAGCACCGCTTTTTCGAAGCTTCCTGGATGCACAAATACAACGGGAAGTATTACTTCTCTTATTCAACGGGCGATACGCATCTGATCTGCTATGCGACCGGTGATAATCCGTATGGACCGTTTATCTTCCAGGGCGAAATCCTGACCCCGGTTGTCGGCTGGACCACCCACCACAGCATCGTGGAATTTGAAGGGAAATGGTACCTGTTCTTTCACGATTCCGTTCCAAGCGGCGGCAGAACGTGGCTGAGAAGCATGAAAGTCGTGGAAATCGAATACGATAACGACGGCAAAATAAAAACCATCGAAGGGCTGGAAGAAAATCAGTAAACCTAAGATCAGCCTTCCGGGTTTTCCGGCGATCAACTTTGTCAAAGTTCAGAGCTTTGACAAAGTTTGTTTCCAGCAGAACCCAAAGGGTTCAACAACAATAGCCATGGGTGAAACCTATGGGAAAAATCAAATAGTTGACATCAAACATAGGAAAAACCTAATAGTTGGAAACTCTTTTCAAATTCAAATTCAAATTCAAATCAAAATTAAAAATCCGATGCAGCATTTCCGAACTTATCTTATCTTATTCCTGATGGTTCCGATGATGATTTTCGCGGAAGACGGAAGTCAGCTCTGGCTCCGGTTTCCTTCAAAAAACGGAATATCCTCTGAAAAGATCATGGCTAAAGGTAACAGCCCGATGTTGAACATTGCCCGAAAAGAACTGGCCGGTCACTGGCAGGGACAAACGGTGGAACTCAGGCTGGAAAAGTCATTGAAAAACCTGAAAGACGGTTACCGGATAACCTCCTCGCCTGAAAAAATTATTGTTTCAGCACCGAGGGAATCAGGATTGCTGTACGGGGTGTACCACATGCTCAGGCTGCAGCAGACCAACTCGAACCTCAACAACCTGAATATTACCGAAAAGCCGTCTTATGATGTACGGATCCTGAACCACTGGGACAACCTGGACGGAAGCATCGAACGTGGGTATGCAGGGCACTCGTTATGGAAGTGGGAAGACCTGCCCAACACCGTTTCGCCGAGATATGAAGAATACGCAAGAGCAAATGCTTCCATCGGAATCAACGCCACGGTACTGAATAACGTGAACGCTTCTCCGAATATGCTCCGCGAAGATTACCTGAAAAAAGTAAAGGTACTGGCGGATATTTTCAGGCCTTACGGGATTAAAGTGTATTTGTCGGTAAATTTCTCTTCCCCGAAAGTATTGGGCGGAACAGAGAATTCGGATCCGTTGAATAAAGACGTTCAGAAATGGTGGAAAGAAAAGGCTGCCGAAATTTATAAAATGATTCCCGACTTCGGCGGATTCCTGGTGAAAGCCAATTCCGAAGGACAGCCGGGACCGCAGGATTACGGAAGAACCCACGCCGATGGCGCCAATATGATGGCCGATGTCCTGAAACCTTACGGCGGAATCGTCATGTGGAGAGCGTTTGTGTATAGTCCGAGCAAAGAAGACCGCGCCAAACAGGCCTACCTGGAATTTGTTCCGCTGGATGGAAAATTCAGGGACAATGTGATCATCCAGATCAAGAACGGTCCGGTAGATTTCCAGCCGAGAGAAGCTTTCAATCCTTTATTCGGAGCTTTGAAAAAAACGCCGGAGATGGTGGAATTCCAGATTACCCAGGAGTACCTGGGGCAGGCCAATCATCTGGCTTACCTGGCTCCGTTGTTTAAAGAAACCCTGGAAAGCGACACCTATTCCGACGGAGAAGGATCGACCATCGCCAAAATTACCGACGGTACTTTAAGACCCGGAAAAATCACCGCTATTTCAGCGGTGGCCAATATCGGAGAAGACACTAACTGGACCGGTCATCAGTTTGCCCAATCCAACTGGTATGCCTTCGGAAGGCTGGCCTGGAATCATGAACTGACTTCAGAGCAGATTGCCGACGAATGGATTAAAATGACGTTTACCGACAAGCCGGAGTTTGTCAATCCGGTAAAACAGATCATGCTGACTTCCCGCGAAACGGTGGTGGATTATATGATGCCTCTGGGACTTCACCACATCTTTGCCGGAAACCACCACTACGGCCCGGAACCATGGGGCGATTACAAAGGCGGAAGACCGGATTGGTCGCCGGTGTATTACCACCGCGCGGACGCCAACGGAATCGGCTTCGACCGCACCAAAACCGGAAGCAATGCCGTTTCGCAGTATTTCCCGCCGTTGAATGAAATGTACGGAAACATCGAAACCTGCCCGGAAAACCTGATCCTGTGGTTCCATCATGTACCGTGGGATTATAAAATGAAAGACGGCAAAACCCTGTGGGACGAGTTGTGCTACAAATACGATTCAGGCGTTCATCAGGTAAGGGAATACCAGAAAACCTGGGACCGGATGCAGCCTTATATTGATGAGCAGCGTTTCTCCGAGGTTCAGTCCAAACTGAAAATCCAGGCTAAAGATGCGGTTTGGTGGAAAGATGCCTGCCTGCTGTATTTCCAGACGTTTTCTAAAAGACCGATTCCATATGACATCGAACGTCCGGTGAACGAGCTGGAAGACCTGAAGAAGATCAAGCTGAATATGGGACACCATAATTAATAAAAAAATGAGGCAACTCTTTCTCCGTGATTAAAAGAAGAGTTGCCTCAAAACTTGACTGTACGTAAAATTTTGTCCTGTTGTATCAAGAACGAATGTATATAATAATAGTTATGGACTATCTGAATGAAATGATCTTATTGAATACATTGCCGTTTTCCTCCACCCGGATGGTATAGGATTCGGCAATCTGCGGATTCAGGTCGAAGGTTAAGTCCACCGATCCGTCTTCAGCAACTTTGCTTCCGCTATAATGGATGTTGTTGGATGAATCGGAAACCGAAACGTTAACAGGATACTTCGGTCCATCCATATGCAGCTTCACCATATGTCCGGAAACGGTAAATTCCGGTTTGGTAATACTGCTTACCGGTGTCTTATCCATATCAATAATATTCGCTTTACTGATGGTAAATTTATATTTTTCAACCTTGGATTCAGATTCAGCAACCAGGTAATAAGTTCCCGGAGCCAAAGCCTGGAGATCATATGATTTGGCAACCTGGCCTTCATCACTGAGGTTCTCAGCATACAGTTCCCCTTCGGAATCATTATAAATGAACAGGGAAAGGTTTTTTGCATTCGATACTTCAAAGTGCAGCGTCTTGGCTTCTGCCTTTTTTACCGACAGGGAAAAATCTCTGTCTTTACTCATTAATCCTGCTGACATCAAAGAAAAAGCAAGAAGAAAACCGGATTTTAAAACTGCATTCATGATTATATTTTTTATATCGGTTAATATGGTACAAATGTACAGCGGTAAAATAAGGTAGCCTACCATACAATTTTCACATATATGCTTTATATTAACCTATATTGTGTGTTAATTAAATATTAATTGTTAATTTTGTGCATTATTTGATCAATATACCATAATTGTAGAGGTTATGAAACATTCACATCCTTCATTTGAAGCCATAAAACCCAATATCGGAAGCAGCTTTACCAGCCTGAAATTCCTGACCAATGAAAACATCAAATCGCATGTATGGCATTACCATCCGGAAGTAGAACTGATTTACGTCTGCAAAGGTTCTGGAAAAAGACAGATCGGGAGCAATATTTCCTATTTCTCTGATGGAGACCTGGTGCTCATCGGCAGCAATCTGCCGCATTGCGGGCTTACCAATGAGAATACCAACAATGAATATGAAATGGTTATCCAGTTCAAACCGGATTTTTTAGGAGAGGCCATCTGGGAAACCCCGGAAATGCAGCGTATTGTCAGCCTGCTGGAAAAATCAAAAGCGGGAATTGTATTCGGCGACCATATAAAGAAGGAAATTGGGGAAAAAATTCTTGACATGCATGAATCCTCATCCCTGGACAGGCTGATCAGGTTCCTGGGAATCCTTGATGAGTTAGCCCTTACCCAGGACTTCCGGATCCTGAACGCAGGTAAATACTACCTTCAGACGCAGGTGGAGGACAATGACAGGATCAATGTGATTTTCAATTATGTAAAAGACCATTTCAGGGAACAGATGACCCTGGAGGAAATCGCCGATCTTGCCAATATGAAAGTGCCTTCTTTCTGCCGGTATTTTAAGAAGATCACCAATAAGACTTTTACCCAGTTTGTCAATGAATACAGGATCACCCATTCTCTAAAGCTGCTGGCGGAACAGCCGTTAAGCATCACAGAAGTCTGTTTTGAAAGCGGGTTCAATAACTTCAGCTACTTTAACAAGACGTTTAAAGAATATGTAAAGAAAAGTCCGTCACAATACAGGAAAGAGTTCAATTACTTCATTGAATAAATGATCTGTAGTTGTTTTACATGTAACGCACTGATGTGTTTACCTGTACATTCACTGGGCTGCTGATTCAAAGTGACTGCTGAAACTGTAAAAATTTTGCTTTACCGTATACGATCGGCAATGATGGATTATAAAGCTTTCAATTGAACGGTACCATAGTGTAAATCCCGGAATTTAGCTGTATTTTTAACACTTAAAAATGAAAAGATTTAAACACATCAGTGTATGCAGAGAAAGTTAATTGAGAATACCAAAGCAGCGTTCCGGAAAGCATTTCATACAGAACCGGAGCATCTGTTTCTGGCTCCCGGCAGAGTTAATATCATCGGTGAACATGTGGATTATAACGATGGTTTCGTCCTTCCGGCTGCCATCGATAAATACATCTGTTTTGCGGTTAAAAAAGAAAATGACTCAGATATCTGTACATTTTTTGCTGCAGACCTTGATCAGTTTTTCAGCTTTAATACCAAAGAAAAGCAGGTGCCGGTTGAAAAACAGTGGGCAAATTACCTGCTGGGTGTTTTCAATGCCATTCAGGAGAGCGGTAGGGATACCGGAGGACTTCGGATTGCTTTCAGCAGCACCATCCCAATGGGTTCCGGGCTGTCCTCATCTGCTGCGCTGGAATGTGGGTTTGCCTACATCCTGAATACCTTATTTGATCTCAGGCTTTCAAAAAGTGAAATGGCCTTGATCGGTCAGAAATCCGAGCATACTTTTGTCGGGGTAAACTGCGGGATCATGGATCAGTTTGCATCGGTATTCGGTAAAGAAAATAAAGTCATCATGCTGGACTGCAATTCTCTGGATCACCACTATTACGATGCAAAGCTGGAAGGGTATGCCTGGGTGCTGTTCGACAGCTGTGTCAAGCATACCCACCTGACTTCGGGATATAATGACCGCAGAAGAGATGTAGACAAAGGAAAAGAAGTATTGCATAAAAAATTTCCGCAGGTACAGAAGTTCAGGGATTTTACTTTGGCAATGCTGGAGGAATGCAGGGAAGACATGGGAGCTGTACCGTATATCCGGTGCCGTTATCTTTTAAAGGAAATCAGAAGGGTAGAACAGGCCGTTCAGGCGCTTTCTGAAAGCCGTCCTGAAGAGCTCGGCAGGCTGATGAACGAAACCCATAACGGACTTTCCCGTGAATTTGAAGTCAGCTGTGAAGAAATTGATTTCCTCGTTGAAGAAACCCAGAAGGAAAAAGGAGTATTAGGCGCAAGGATGATGGGAGGAGGTTTTGGTGGCTGCAGCATCAACCTTATCAGGGAAGACAGCGTGGAAGATATTACCGGTAAAATCAGCAAAAAGTATCAGGACCGGTTTAATATTCAGATGAAGATATACTCCGTTAAAATTTCAGACGGAATCCAAGAATATACAAGTGATGAACACATTCAATCCTAAGAAAAATCCGCACAGGCGCTACAATCCGCTTCTGGATGAGTGGGTCCTTGTTTCGCCGCAGCGTTCCGACAGGCCGTGGCAGGGACAGACTGAAGATTCCGGCCATGATCAGCAGCCTTCCTATGATCCGGGCTGTTACCTTTGTCCCGGCAATCTGAGGATCAGTGGCGAAAAAAACCCTGATTACAAAGGTGTTTATACCTTTGATAATGATTTCGGATCATTGATGAAAGAAGAGGTCGGGCAGCCTGACCAGACAGCTGACTTTTTTGCCATGAAGCCGGAAAGAGGAATCAACAGGGTGATCTGTTTTTCGGATGATCACAGCCTTACGCTCCCTGAAATGGAGGTGAGCGATATCCGTAACGTAGTGGAAATGTGGCAGCAGCAGTACAGGGAGCTGGGTACGATGGATTTCATCAACCACGTCCAGATCTTTGAGAACAAAGGCCGGATCATGGGGTGCAGCAATCCGCATCCGCACGGACAGATCTGGGCACAGTCATCAATTCCGACGCTGGTCCAGAGGACCCAGAACAACCTTAAAAAGTATTTGGATACCCATGGAAAATCCCTGCTGGAAGATTATATTGAACAAGAACTTAAAACCGGTGAACGGGTAATTCTCACTAATGAACATTTTGTGGCATTGGTTCCGTTCTGGGCATCCTGGCCTTATGAAACCATGGTGGTCAGCAGGCGGAAAATTTCTGATATCAGCCAGTTTTCCGAACCTGAAAAAACAGCAATGGCAGAAATCCTGAAGGGGCTTACAGTGAAATACGATAATATATTCCAGACTTCATTTCCGTATTCGGCAGGAATCCATCAGGCCCCTACAGACGGGAAAGATCACCCGGAATGGCATTTCCATATGCATTTTTACCCGCCCCTGTTAAGGAGTGCAGAAATCAAAAAATTTATGGTGGGATATGAAATGCTGGCAGAGCCGCAACGTGACCTTACACCGGAGCAGAGTGCAGCTGTCCTGAAAAGCCTTCCTGCCATACATTATAAGGACAAAGATCGATAGGGACCGGGATTTGGCAAGGTTTTAGGATCCCTGTAAACCGTCCCGCAAACGGGAACAACCAAGAAATCATTTATGAAAGACATCAGACTTATAGTAACCGATATGGACGGGACCTTCCTGAATTCCAATTATGAAATCAGTCCCGAATTCCCTGCCATCTACAGCGAACTGAAAAAGAAGAATATTTTATTTGTCCCTGCAAGTGGAAGGCAGATGCCGGGCATTACCCAATACTTCGGCGATATCGAAAATGAAATAGGATTCATTGCAGAAAACGGTGGCTATGTCATTTATAAGAATGAAGAGCTGTTTGCCGACCGGCTGGAGCATAAGCATATTGTGGATATCATCAAGACTGTTCGTGAAATTCCAGGGGCTAAAGCAGTTCTGTCTGCAAAAAAGACGGCTTACTATGAAACGGATGACAAGGAATTTGTAGACTTCTTTTCAAAATACTATACGAAGAACCAGAAAAAGGATGACCTTACGGAAGAGGTCAATGACAGTGCGTTCAAAATTGCGGTTTACCATCCGGATGGTGCAGAAGAGCACCTGTACCCTCATGTGAAAAAGTTCGAGCAGTATGACCTTGAAATCGTTATTTCCGGAAAACACTGGCTGGATATCATGAACAAGGACATCAATAAGGGAAATGCGTTGGAGAAGCTGCAGCAGGCCCTCAATATTTCTCCTGAGCAGACCATGGCTTTCGGAGATTATATGAATGATATTGAGATGCTGAAAAACGCACAATATTCTTACGCGATGAAGAATGCACACCCTTCAGTTAAAGAAGCGGCAAGCTTCGAAGCGTGTTCCAATGATAATTTTGGGGTACTGGAAACCATTAAAAACCTTCTGAATCAGTAAAGTACTCATTTACCTACCACAAAAACACCCGTGTCATTTTGCAGATATCGTAATTTTACTACCTAAAATGTAGAAAAAATTCTACATTTTTATTTGAAGGTTATAAATATTTGTATTTTTTCATGAATTTATAGTTAATTCTTACATTATTTTTTGCGTGTCTGCGAAAAATAATTACCTTTGCACCGAATTTATTAACCCGTTTGTTCTAATCTAAAAACCAAATATGGAAATGAGAATTTACCGTATTGCGGCATTTCTTCTATGCAGCATTGCCAATGCCCAAGTAGGGAATGTTGGCATCAATACAACCACCCCAAGAGTAAAGCTTGATGTTAACGGAACGTATAAATCTCAGGAAATTATTTCAGGAAACATTTCTAACATAAGTTCCACTGAGAAAAACCGTTATCTGTTATTAAGCCAGAGCACTATTGATAACAGTGTGAGAAAAGTAGACCCCAGCCAGGGAAATGCTCCCGGCATCGCCAGCATTATTACGTATAAACTGACCAACGCCAATCTGGACTGGGTGGAGAGTTTCAACACCAAAATCAATTCAACGGATTATTCATTAATGGTTTTGTCTGCTTATTTTGACAGGGACGTAGTAGGAACCGTTACGGCTATTCCTTCTTACGGGGTTAAAAGTGTAAACAATGAATGGATTATCTATGCCGATTACTCACAGCTTGCTTCCAACAGTAATGGCACATGGACAATTGTTTGCGCAGTCTATCCTAAAACCTATGTTAAAATATATCCTGAAAAGGGACCTTTCAACCTGAACGGTACTTCAACAGGAACTGATTCTTCTCCAATCCTTCAATAATACAATCATGAAAAATATTCTTTTAATGGCAATTCTGGGACTTGGATCCCAGATGCAGGCACAAATAGGTATTGGAACTACCACGCCTTCACAGAAACTTGAGGTAGCAGGAAGTACAGCAGTGAAATCCTCGGTTTACTTGGATCCCGTAGATTATGTAAATAATTCCTCAGGCTTTACCATTCTGGGGACAGATCCGCAATCCAGCGTGGTGAACGGGAAGGTTCTTGCAGTAGAAAACCTGTACACCCCACTGGTCATACAGCCGTATTCCGTAACCAATATCTACAGGGATGATCTCACGGATCTTAACCTGAATATCTCTACTGATAATTTCTTTATTACGGTCGCTAATTTTGAGGCTATCCCAAGCAACGGCAACAATGGTATTTATACAGATACTTCGGCTAATCCTGTTAATAAAGGGCATTTTGTATTCAATATTTTTGAATCCGGAGGATCATGGCACATCAACATATCTTATCCAACACTGAATACGCAGAATACTACCGACAGGTACACCTATAATTTTGATGTGGTAATGTATTCAAAAAGATTTTACAAAAACCTGGGTACGGTTACCTATGACCTCGGAGGGAACAATAGTGGGAGTGCACCGGCTGCACCTAGTGGAATTTAATGATTTAAACACATGAAAAATATTATAACTTTAACTGCATTGATCTTTGCTGCATTCACCGGCAAGGCGCAGACCAACGGGGTAGGCATAGGAACCAGTACTCCTACGCACACGCTTGAAGTAAATGGGAATATGAAGCTGAGCGGTGACCTTTATTTTGAGAATCCCGGGAATCATACCGGTAATTCTGCCGACTCTTACCTTCTGGTAAGGGATAACAGCGATAAAGTCCTGAAAAGATATGTGCCTGCTACATCAAAGTACAGTGCGATCAACAGTACCGTGTACTTTATCAGCAATATCAATACACAGGGGCTTTCCAATTTTGATACCGGCGTTTCTGCTACTGATTATTATATGGTAATCGGTGGATTCATCATCCGTGGTGTTAACAACAACTCCAATATTAACCTGACACAACCGGGAAATACCAATCAGTATATTCCGCAGTACTCATGCCGCGCATTTGTACAGAACAATACTTGGCGTATCGAATTCATGCCCAATAACGGCCGTGTATTTGATCAGAATCCTGAAATAAGGCTCAGTGTAAGTGTGTACAGGAGAGATATGCTTACCACTGTCAATAATACCATTACGGTAGATATGGGCGCGAATACGGCAGGAACGGGTTCTGCACCGGCTCCATTATTACCATAAGGACAATTGTTTTATCAATATAAAGAATCCGGAATAAGGCTATTATTCCGGATTTTTATATGGGTTCCTCAAAGGATCAGATTAAACTTTTTTCACGATTCACTGTCTGAAAGCCCCAGCTGCTTAATGGCTGCTGAATTCAGGTAAATTCTGTCGAAATAGAGCAGCGATTCCACATCCCTGAATGTTTGGGATAGCATATCCGATTTATTGAATGACAGCTCAATAGACTCGTCATACGAGGCCGTAATCCTGACCACGGAATAACCATTGTATGCAATGGTAAAGCCATGAAAAAAGCACCGGCGTTCTGCTTCCCGGTAGATCCTGTATTCCCGGAATGCGGAAGTCTCAGGTTCCGTACCGGAAGGTGCTTTATTATGTTCAAGGGTTTTCCATGCAGAATAATTCTTCGGTTCTTTCAGGATGTTGCCCTCGGTATCTACCGGAACAAACATGCCGAGCAGCAAAGGTTTTTTAAGGAATACCGCATAATTATTCATCAGGTTCAGGGTCTGAAGATCGGCATAGCCTTCATTGGCATAATATTCAATGACGAAATCGGTCATAGGGATCAGCTTGTGCAAGGAATCGTCTGGCATACGAAGGTTATTGGTTTGAAGTCATTATGAAAGGGACAAATATACGGATTTCCCGTTTTTGAAAATATATGAACATGATGTAAAATTTCGCCTCTGCGTATAATGGTTTCAGCGCGTGTTTAAGATTCCGTTTTCAGCCTTCTTCCGTTTTGAATATCCGGTCCAGAGCCATATGCAGAAAAGTCCGGCAATGAGCTGTGCCGGAAGGAATACTGCCCGGACGAAATCGCTGAAATCATTGGAAGTCTTGTAAATATACGGTACGAAGTGAACCTCCGGTTCGCTGTACCAGTACAGGTAGTAATCCAGGAAAGCCCGTCCGGCAGTCATGAGTGTTATCAGGCTAATGACTGTTGCAGGCTTTTTATTTTCCGTATTCAAAAGCATCACCAATCCAAGCGTGAGTGCTGTAAAAACGATCAGTTCAACCATAAAAAAAGCCACATGCACGATATCATAGGTAGGATGGGTTCCCGGATCCGGAGTGTGGAGCATGGCCAGGAAATCAATGCATTCTATAAGAAGGAACACGGCATACAGCCCATACAGATAGGCACACAGTTTAATGGCATTATTTTCAGAACCGTACAGGTTATAGAGAAATGTCGTTAAGTTTTTCATAATCTGCTTTAGATAAAGGGTGTTACCGGTATTGCTTTAGTCTAAATTACAAAAAATGGGCAGATTATGGAGAATGGAGCAGTTTTCAGCTGTTAATTTTTTTTGATCTTTGATGGGGAGTGGGAGATTTAAGAATTTAAAGAGTTGAAAGTTAAGGATTTAAAAATTTAAAGATTTAAAGATTTAATGATTGGTATAAACTACAGATTTTGGGTTTGATAGGGTGATGGGGTGATATTTCGAAGGCCATTGGTTATTTATTTCTGACACGAAAAGTTTTTGGGGAGATCTTCATTTTTTTCTTGAAGAATTTCCCGAAAAAAGACTGGTCACTGAAATTCAGTTCTTCCGAGATCTGGGCAACCGAAAGGCTTGAATTGAGCAGCAGGTCCCTGGCTTCCATAATCACAGAATTGGTAATGATCTCACGTGTAGAATCACCCGATGCTTCCTTGATCACCCGGGTCAGGTAGCTTGGGGTTACAGACAGCTGCTCTGCATAGAATTCTACGGTACGCTCTTTTCTGGAATGTTTGGAAAGCAGGTCCAGGAACTGATATACAATTTCCTTTCTCCGGGAAGTCGTAGGATCAATCATTTTCTTTTCTGTGTAGCGGTAAATCGTCATGATTTCGAGGACGATCGAATTGAAATAATGATTGATCAGGTCTTTTGAATAATAATCATCACGGTCATCCGCTTCATCGATCTGGCGGATTAAAAATTTGAAAGTCTCCCGGTCTCTGTCTGTAGGATGCAGGACCGGAGTATTTTTTTCTGAAAAAAATATGATCTCGTTGACGTAATTCATATACCGGATATTTTTCTGGACGAAAATATCACTGAATACAATGCCGCTTATCTTAACATTTTCTTTATTGTCACTGGGATAAATGGTCGCATTGGCCGGAATAATCAGCATATCATTCGGCTTCAGAGCAAGGGTTTCGAAATTGATCTGTAATTCAGAATTTCCTTCCATAATCAGGATAATGGCAGAATTATCCGTTCTGAAGGGATACGGATAGGGTGTAGTACAGAAATCTGAGGTTTCATCAATAATGAAAAAATCATTTTTAATATGCTTGTGATCTGTATTTTTATTCAGCGTCTTCAGCAGGTCGTTAATGTTATGAAAAGCAACAGGACTGTTCATCATAGCTGTTTTTTGGATAAATGGATATAAAGTTAAAAAATAAAATGGGATAAAATTCCATGCTCATAAGATCATCATATTCTTGCCGGGTTAAGGAGCAGTCCGAGGAACCTTTTTACATCCGGCCCGGTTTGCTTTTCCGCTGTCAGGTACTCCTGCTTTTTTCTGAAGAAATCCAGAGAAATGTAGTATCCGCTGATCATTGACATCAGATGGGCCAGGAAATCGGCAGGGTCTGTATACTCAGTATTGTTTTTCCTGATCCAGATCATGATGTCAGGAATCAGGTCCTCAAAGGGATATAACATCTTTTCTGCAGATTCACTCTTATCATGATGAGTGATAAGATAAACATCCAGGTAAGGGTATTTTTTATATTTTGCCGAATAATAATCAATATACCGTTCCAGTTTTGTTTCAAACGCAAGGCCTTCCATACCGGACAAAGGCGGAGGGAATTCCTGCATAACTTCTCTGATAACCGTATCGATCAGGTTTTTCCTGGAATGGAAGTAATAGTGGATGGCAGTCCGCTCAATCCCTGCATATTCAGACAGCTGTTGCGTGGTTACCTTAAACACGCCTTGCCTGAACAGCAGATGCTTGGTAACCTCTTTGATCTTATCTTCTGTTTTCAAGGGGGCAGCTTTTGAATCGTCAATGACTGTAATGGAAAACCGGCAGCCCTGTTGGTCCCGTTTGGTCAGGAATCTTATTCAGAATAGAAAATTCAGTCTTATAGAGCTCGAAGACCGGTCGGAGTTCATTAACCGAAAACAGCGTTTCAGATGATACGTTCAGGCATCTGAAATCATTGTCCATATATTCGCATTTGCAGTTCGGAATCAATTCCAGGATATCTTCCCTGAGCCAGAAAGCATCCATAATCTCTTTGAATTTCAGCTTAAATAGGATTGTTTTTTTCATGTATGATTTATTGTATTTTTATACGTTGGGCGTGGTGCATGATCAGCGACAGGTCTTCAGGAGTATCGTCCAGGATTTTGTGCATGACTACCATCCTCCAGAACCAGGAAAGCATTCCTGTTATAGAAGTGGATATGGTCACTTTCAGTCCTCCTTCCGTTTCTTCAAGGATAAATCTCCGGTCCATGGTGGCCAGTAGAAACCTGATCCTGAATGCAAATGACCGGTACCGTTCCAGTTCCGTTATCATTGCTCTGGTTTCTATAAAATCGCGGTGCTTCACGGAAAACAGGGCTCCGGGAACCAGTTTCCTTTGCAGCAGGGAAGAACGCAGGATATTGAAATCCCAACGGCTCCAGTGGTTAAGATCCGTGATCAGTGTCCAGGCCTGCTTCCTATTGACCTGGTTGCTTGTGCTGGAAAAAGACAAAGTTTGCATCATCACCCGTTAATATTGGTTCACAGGGCAAATTTCAACAGTATATCTTCAGGTTCAAAGGTCTGTTTTGTGCTGAAATTGGTCTGTATCGTACCTGATCTGCCGTATTGCCTGAATTGGTAATGAACATTTTTTGGAGGGCAAACATTGCGGCCCCGTCCGTTCGAGTTTTTTTCGCAGCAAAGCGGAGAAAAATGTATCGAGAACCGGTGAATAACAAACAAAAGTGTCATTATTTTCAATAAGTTCTCGATACGCTGCACTGCGTTTCGCACTCGAACTGACGAAGGCGGGAATTAATCTCTGACAAACATTGCGGCCCCGTCCGTTCGACTTTTTTTCGCAGCCAAGCGGAGAAAAATGTATCGAGAACCGGTGAGTATTAAACTAAAAAGTGATCCTTTTCAACAAGTTTCTCGATACGCTTCACTTTGTCTAGCGCTAGAATAGACGACAACAGAAATCAATATCTGACAAACACTACAGTACCGTCCGTTCGAGTTTTTTTCGCAGCCAAGCGGAGAAAAATGTATCGAGAACCGGTGAATAACAAACAAAAGTGTCATTATTTTCAATAAGTTCTCGATACGCTGCACTGCGTTTCGCACTCGAACTGACGAAGGCGGGAATTAATCTCTGACAAACATTGCGGCCCCGTCCGTTCGACTTTTTTTCGCAGCCAAGCGGAGAAAAATGTATCGAGAACCGGTGAGTATTAAACTAAAAAGTGATCCTTTTCAACAAGTTTCTCGATACGCTTCACTTTGTCTAGCGCTAGAATAGACGACAACAGAAATCAATATCTGACAAACACTACAGTACCGTCCGTTCGAGTTTTTTTCGCAGCCAAGCGGAGAAAAATGTATCGAGAACCGGTGAATAACAAACAAAAGTGTCATTATTTTCAATAAGTTCTCGATACGCTGCACTGCGTTTCGCACTCGAACTGACGAATGCAGAAATTAATCCTTGACTAACACTGCGGCACCGTCAGTTCGAGTATTTTTCGCAGCAAAGCGGAGAAAAATGTATCGAGAACCGGTGAGTATTAAACTAAAAAGTGATCCTTTTCAACAAGTTCCCGATACACTCCATGGCATTCTGCACTCAAACCGGCATGAAATACGATCTGCTCAAAACACTGCTGGAAAATACCAATTAAGAGCGGGTTTAAACCTTTTATTTTATATAGATGTTGACGAATTTTGTTGTGTAAATAATAGCATTAGCAAACAATAGTGTAGGATTGTTTTTTTTCATTAATTTGGGAATCGGTCACCTCGAAAGATGTGGCCGATTCATATATACGGATATTCATATAAGTATTCTACAAAATTATGACATCGCCTCACTAACCATCCGCAGACAGAGTAAATAATGGTCTGAGGCAGGGGATTTTACCAGCATTAATACATACCACCGGCTGTTTTTCAGCCGTCCGTCATGTACAGGTTGGTATTCTTTTCTACTATTCATCTGCATCATTCCTTTAAAATTCCTATGGCAGATACTGAAAGGAGTGGATACGTAATTTGCATTTGAGGTCATTTGTATCATTTTAGACCATTTTCAGACGAAAACAGACCTTTGAACCGGACTGTTCTTATTCCAAATTTGCACTCACAAACAATAAGTACTCCATAGGGAAATCCCTACAACTTCAAATGGTAGATTTATGAAGAGAACAAAAAAAAGCTCTATTCTTTTATTAGGAACCGTACTGCTGCTTGCGTCATGCGGAGGCAAAGACAAAAAGGAAACGGCTGTAAAAACGGATCCGGTAAAGGTCTCGGTACAAAAGACAGAACTTTCCTCCGGACCGGAAATACTAACCTACAGCGGAAGCATTGAGGCGGATAACAGCGTAAGCATCGGTTTCGGAGTTTCAGGGCGGGTAACGTCGGTTTCCGTCCAGGAAGGGCAGAAGGTTTCGAAAGGCCAATTGCTGGCCTCTATTGAAACGAGCACCTATCAGAACGCTCTTGCCGTGGCAGGTGCCGGCCAGGAACAGGCGCAGGACAACTTCAACAGGCTTAACCAGCTGTATCTTAAAAACAGCCTGCCGGAACGCGATTATATTGCAGCGAAGGTGGCATTGGCACAATCCAAAGCCAACCGCGAAATAGCCGCAAAAAACCTGCGGGATACCCGGCTGTATGCCTCATTCTCCGGGATTGTTTCCCAGAAACTCACGGAAGCCGGGGCAACAGCGGCACCCGGCGTTCCGGCATTTACCATTGTCAAGACAGATCAGGTATATGCAGTAGCTTCCATTACGGAAAATGAGATCAGTTCTTTAAAGATCGGGGATGCCGCTGATGTTTCGGTACCCAGCCTGAATCAGACCATCCACGGACGCGTGACCATCATCAATCCTCAGGCGGATAACAATTCCAAAACCTATACAGTGAAAATCAGGCTGAACAATTCCGGCGGGCAGATGCTTCCGGGCATGATTGCGGACATCAGCATCAATACCGGCAAGAGCCGCAGTGCACTGACCGTCCCTGCCCAGGCAGTCCTTAAAGATCCCTCAGGCACCAGTTATGTCTATGTCCTGAAATCTGAAAAGGGAAAAACCACCGCCTTTAAAAAACGGGTGGAAATGGAAAGCATGGCAGGCACCAGCAATGTAGTGATCAAAAGCGGACTGAACCCGGATGATAAGGTCATCATCTCCGGGCAGACAAAGCTGGAAGACGGGAAAGCCGTTACGTTATAATTCAAAAATGAATAAAGAAATGACGAATAAAAAAGTGCATTTTCTGGAGGCGGCAATGAAGCATAAACAGGTGGTGATTGTACTGGTTGTATTGCTGATGATCATGGGAATCAACTCACTGGTAAATATGCCGAGAAGCGAAAACCCGAGGATTGATATGCCGGTTGCTGCGGTATACGCCTTTTATCCCGGAGCAGATGAGCATCAGGTGGAAGAGGAAGTAGCCAAAAAAATAGAACAATATCTTTTCTCCTTTGAAGAAATCAAAAAGAAAAAAGTAAAAGCTGAAGTTAAAGAGGGACAGGTATTTTTTACCGTTGAAATGAATGCCGATGTCAAAGACCGTAAAAAATTCTGGCATACCCTTCAGCTCGATATGGATGCCAACCTTCGCCCGAAGCTTCCGGCAGGTGTGGTAGGCCCGTTCATCAACAGTAACTTTGCGAATGTGACCGCCATGATTATCTCCGTATCCTCAAAGGACAGATCATATGCCGAGATTGAGAATTATGTGGATAAACTGGAAGACGGGCTGAAGGTAATTCCCACCGTTTCAAAGATCAACCGTTCAGGCGGTCAGAGGCAGCAGATTTACATCAAAATCAATGACCGTAAGCTTCAGCAGTACGGGTTCGACGTCAGTACGCTGGTGGCCGCCATCCAGCAGCAGAATATTACCGGATATAACGGTGAGATTTCCGGAGGCTCCAATGCCATCATCCCTATTTATACCAACAGCCGTTACAGGACTATGGCCGATATCGGTGAGCAGATTGTCTATACCACGCCTGCGGGCAATGTAGTCCGACTGAAAGATGTAGCAGAACCGGAACGACGTTCTGAAGAACCTGCCTCCTATGTTAAAGTAGGGAATGAGAAGGCGATGGTCCTTACAGTGGATATGCAGCCCGGAAACAATATTGTGGCATTCGGGAAAGAAGTGGAGCAGAAAATTCATGAAATACAGAAAGATTTCCCTTCCGATATCCATATGAAGACCATTGTAAACCAACCCGAAGCCGTTGGAGAGAGCATCAGCCATTTTATGCTGGAATTTGCTATGGCTATTGGTTCGGTGGTATTAGTTGTGATGCTGCTGTTGCCTGTAAGGGTAGCGGGTGTAGCTTCAGCGGCGGCGCCTATTTCCATTATCATCACGTTCGGAATTATGCAGATTGTAGGCCTGGAACTTCATCAGGTAACTCTGGCTGCACTGATCATCGTTCTCGGAATGGTGGTGGACAATGCCATTGTGGTCGTCGATAATTATATCGAAAAACTGGATGAAGGCCTTACCCCATGGACAGCCGCCTGGCAGGCTGCACAGCAGCTTTTTGTGCCGATTTTCACGGCAACCATGGCCATTATTTTTGCCTTTGCTCCGTTAGCGTTGTTTATGGAAGGCATCGCCAAGGACTTTATGGTATCGCTGCCGATAACCGTCGCTATTGCCCTGATTACTTCCATGCTGGTGGCGCTTTTCCTGACCCCTTATACCTGTTATGTCTTTATTAAAAAAGGACTGAAGCATAAGGTGTCCAACCGGCCTATAAAGAAAAATATGCTGGACCATCTTCAGACCGTATTCGATAACGGCGTGGGGCAGGCATTCAAATGGCCTAAAACAACCATGCTGATAGGGTTGCTGTCCGTAGTCTCCGCCATTTTC
Source organism: Chryseobacterium camelliae (assembly GCF_002770595.1). Taxonomy (NCBI): domain Bacteria; kingdom Pseudomonadati; phylum Bacteroidota; class Flavobacteriia; order Flavobacteriales; family Weeksellaceae; genus Chryseobacterium; species Chryseobacterium camelliae. Next base: position 314,621 of record NZ_CP022986.1, read on the forward strand.
ATCGCGACCAAAGTAGACCCGGAATTTTTCCCGCTCAGCGAAAGGAACCAGTTCAATATGGAAATCTGGATGCCTAACGGTACTTCACTGGAAAAGACAGGGGAAAAAGTAAAAGAGCTGGAAAACATCCTTAAGAAAGATAACAGGGTAGTGGATATTACCAGTTTTGTAGGCATGAGCTCTCCGCGGTTCCATACGACCTATGCGCCTGAGTCCCCCAAAAAATATTTTGCCCAGGTTTTCATCACGACCGTCGGCAATGATGCGACGAATGAAATGGCTAAAGAATACCTGGTAAAGCTGAAAAACTTCCTGCCTGACGGATATGTCAAGGTTAAGCAGCTCAGTTTCCAGGAAGGTTCGCCGATTGACATCCGGGTAGTCAGCGATAATGAATCTGATCAGAGAAAGATCGCTTTAGAGGTAAAAAAGATCCTGGAAAATACACCCGGAACCAACAATGTCCGGCTGAACAGCGAATACGATTACATGGCTGTAAAATTGAATGTGGATGATGTAAAAGCCAACCGCCTCGGCGTTACCGGGCAGGCCATCACCCAAACCCTCGGCGCCGGCCTGAAAGGATATTCCGTTTCCACTTTATGGGAAGCAGATAAGCCGGTAGATATATTCGTGAGGTATGACTCCGTAAGCCGGAAAGATATGAGTGCCCTGGAAAACCTTCACATTCAGTCGCGTTTTGGAGGTAAAGTTCCGCTTAAGGAAGTCGCTACGTTACAGCCGGAATGGCATACGGGCGTAATTTCCAGGAAAAACGGGATCAAATATACCAGTGTGCTTGCAGAAGCCCAGCTTGGCCCTAAACCGTCCAGGATCCTGAAAGAGGCCCAACCGAAGATTGACGCGCTTGCTTTACCTGCGGGAACCACCATCCAGTACGGAGGCGATGCGGAAGCCACGCTGGAAAACACACCAGGAATGATGCTGTCACTTTCCGTGAGCCTGATCCTGATCTTTCTGACCCTGCTGTTCCAGTTCAAGAGCCTGGGAAAAGCCCTGATCATCCTGTGTACGTTCCTGTTAAGCCTTTTCGGAGCCTTCTTTGGATTGTTTATCACTGGAAATCCATTGGGAATGACCGGCTTTATGGGAATTATCAGCTTAATCGGTATTGTGGTGAGGAACGGGATCATCCTGGTGGATTATGCGGATGAGCTGATCCGGGAACACGGATACACCCACAAAGCGGCGGCTATGGCAGCAGCAAAAAGAAGGATGCGCCCGATTTTCCTGACTTCAGCAGCGGCTGCCGTTGGAGTAGTGCCTATGATCGTCGGCAAATCCCCGATGTGGGCTCCGTTGGGAAGCGTACTCGCATTCGGGCTGATCTTCTCCATGATCTTTACGCTCTTCATTGTTCCGGTCATGTACTACAAGCTGCTCAAAGACCCTGTTGCCAAAGATGAAACGCCTGAAGGCCAGGCTGATGATGAAGTGATTTTGTACAAGCCCAAGCCCCATCATTAAAATTTTCCATAATCAATTTTTTAATCGATTGTCCTGTATGCATCCCCATTCAATAGAGTTTATAGTTATCACTGACCGCTGCAGGACAATTTTTATACAGAAAAAATGAAGATCATATACGATACGATATCCAAGATAGTTCTGGTGCTGGTATTGTCCGCCGGAGTTCATTTCCGGGCACAGGAAAAAGTGGTTTCCGTTGACGAAGCCAAAAAACTCGCCCTGGAAAACAATAAAAAGATCAAGAGGGCCCAGCAGAATATAGAAGCGGCAAAAGCCGCACAGGCAGCGGCTGAAGCCGGCGGGAAACCTACGCTGGACGGAAGCCTGGGAGGCTATTACTTTTCCAAACCGCTGTCTGCCCTGATTCCTGAGGTATTGGGCAGTGCCAGCCTGAATGCCACGCAGGTGCTGTATGCCGGCGGCAAAGTGGAAACCGGTAAAAAACTTTCGGCTGCGGTACTGGATCTGCAGTTTGCCCAGAAAGACCTCACCGGCGAAGAAGTAAAGCTTGCTGCGGAAACCGCTTACTGGCAGATTGTGAATGCGAAGGAAAAAACGGCCTTGGCCAAAGAATACATCCGCCTGCTGGATGAACTCCATACCAATGTAAAAAATGCGTTTGATGCTGGGCTCACCTATAAAAATGACCTGTTAAAAATAGAGGTCCGGCAGAATGAAGCGCAGCTCAACCTTAAAAGGGCAGAGGACGGACTGGCCATGGCTAAGTTAAACCTGGCACAGATCACCGGTATCACCGGTTCCGGTTTTGATGTGCAGGACTCTATGGACGGGAATTTTACCGATGTCCTTTCGGACAACACGCTGAGACCCACGCACCGCCCGGAGCTTTCCATTCTGGCAAAAGCGGTGGAGATCAACGAGCTTCAGGAAAAGCTGCTGGACGGTGACCGGAAGCCAACCGTAGCCCTTTCCGGCATCGGATTCTCCAGTTTCGGGAAACAAGTCAATCCGGTCAACAGGAAGAATGAAATGCTGGGATTCGTCGGTATGCTGTCGGTCAATATCCCTATTTACGACTGGGGAGCGAGAAAAGAAAAAGTAAAGGAACAGCATTACAAGACGGCCGCTCAGAAGCTGGAAATGGAAGAAACCAGCGAACTGCTGGTGCTGGAACTCCAGAATGCGGCCATGCAGCTCAACCAGTCCCTGAAACGCATTGAGCTCTCTGAAAAATCGCTGGTGCAGGCCACCGAAAACCTCCGGCTGAACCAGGACCGGTACGATGCCGGCACCGTGGTTGCTGAGGAAGTGCTGAAAGCACAGGTCTTATGGCAGCAGGCAAAATCCGAGATCCTGGATGCCAAAGCGGAATACAAAATCAATGAAGCGAAGTATAAAAAAGCGGCAGGCAATAACACGGATGCTTAATTCACGGGAACGGATTTCCCCAACCGGACCGGCTCTAACAGCCGGTCTTTTTGATCATTCCATACAGGTCCCGGTTTGGGTTCCGGACCTTACATGCACCGGTAATTTCTGAATTTTTCCCTTCCGGATCTGTGTATGGTTCGGATCATCAGAAAATAATCTGTCTTGAAATCAATTTGTAAGCATAAAATTTAAGGCAGCACCGGTAAGGTATTGGTATTTTTCAATTAAAATTAATATCTTTGAGCTCTCAAAAAGAGGCCTCATAGTTCAACGGATAGAATAGAAGTTTCCTAAACTTTAGATCCAGGTTCGATTCCTGGTGAGGCTACACAACAGGAGAAGTGATTCATATCGCTTCTCCTGTTTCTATTTTGGAATAGGTCCGGCAGAAATCGTATATAGCCATATATTGTATTTTAACTTAAAATTGATAACTATTAAATCCTTTGTATAAGCCAAAAGGAAAAGATGAACGGCAATTCTTTTTTGTAAGTGATTATTATTTCGGACATTTGAATAATGTGTAATTAAATCTATGAGAAATAATATCCGACTGAAAATGTTCTTCATCAGTGCCTTACCTAATGTCTTTTTGGGGATGATTTTCTCCTGTTCCGCTACCAGGCCTTCACAGGATGCGGTTCTTCATCAGGCAGATCCGCTGTATATGGAAATTGAAGCATCAGGCCGGGAACTTACTCAAAAGAACCATGTTCCGGGAGTTGCCGTTGCTGTGATCCGGGATGGAAAGATGGCCTGGATACAAACGATAGGTTATGCGGATCTTGCAGCCAGGAAACCCGTAACGCCCGAAACGATTTTTAACATTGGTTCTATCTCTAAGCTGGTTTCTGCATGGGGCTTTATGCAGCTCACAGAAAAAGGCCTTGTAAAATTAGACGATCCCGTTGATCCGTATCTCACCCGATGGCATCTGCCGAAATCCGAATTTGACCAGTCAAAAGTAACACTGAGACGGATCTTAAGCCATACCGCGGGACTTTCAGTACACGGCTATGGCGGATCAGATCAGGGTACGGCTCTGCTCAGCCTGGAAGAATCTCTGAATGGTAAAACCAAACGGAACGGTGAAACAGTGCATCTGATCAGTGATCCGGGCACCAAATGGGAATATTCAGGAGGAGGCTATACGCTGGCACAACTGCTTCTCGAAGAAAAGACCCACCAAAGTTTCGCCACCTATATGAACCAGAATGTTTTCCTGCCGCTTGGAATGAAACATACCAGTTATGAATGGACTGCCGATATGATGGCGACCTCAGCAACGGCATACGATGAAGAGGGCAGGCCTATAAAGAAGAGGATTTTCACTGAAAAAGCAGCGGCAGGGCTTCAGACCACGATTAAAGATCTGGCTCGTTTTGCAGAGCTGTCTATTACCCCGGATTCCCATCAACTGAACAAAGTCCTGAAACCAAATACCATAACATTGATGGAAACGCCCGTTCTTCCATCCTCAGACGAAGGCGGAAGCGGTCTGGGATACCGGTTGATGAATTACGAAGGCTTCAGAACCATAGGCCATACCGGTGAAAATGCAGGCTGAAGTGCGGCTCTATTCATGGATCTGCCCACAAAAAGCGGCATTGTTATCCTGTGTAACGGATCCAACGGTGATCGGGTTTGGTTTCCCATCTATCAAAGCTGGTTAAAGACGGTTAAGACAAAAGGCGGGTCTTTCAGGTAATTCCCCGCAAAAATAATTTTATATTACAGTAGACACATCTTATTATCCATTTTATCCCATGCCTTTGCATGAACGTTGTTATCTGTATCAATATAGCTAGAGATTTGAATAAGACTTCCCGGAACTGCCTTGTAATGGCAGGGCATCATAAAAAACATCAATAATTAGATCAGCAGGATACCATTTTTACCGGATATTTTTTACCTTTACGGTTTAGCTTACAATCTAATAATTAACCTCAATTGATACTCATGGAAAAGAACATACATCAGGGAAGAAATGTAAAACGCTTCAGGGAAATGCTCGGCATCAAGCAGGAAGCCCTGGCCCTTGATTTGGGCGACGAATGGAACCAGAAAAAAGTATCCATGCTGGAGCAGAAAGACGTGATCGAAGATCACCTGCTTAAAAAGATCTCAGGAGTGCTGAACATCCCCGTTGATGCTTTTAAGAATTTTGATGAGGAGCATGCGGTTACTATTATTTCCAATACCTTTAATGATGAGGCTTTTATTGGCAATTATGGAGGTACATACAATATTAATCCAATGGTAGAAATAATCAAACTTCACGAAGATAAGATTGCTTTGTATGAAAGAATGCTCAAGGAGAAGGATGATATGATGGGTAGATTGGAAGGTTTGATTAAGAATAAAAAGGAGTGATTTTAAAAGATTGCTATTTATAGATACGGCTCAACTTTTTTGGTTGAGCCGTTACTATATGCAGCTGAATTTGATTCCTTTATAAAATATAATCACTTTCAGTGAACCAATTTTTTATTGCTTCTAATGTTATATAATAGATTCGTATACAATTATTTTAGAAAGTACTAAGCATCAATAGCAACTCTTACAATAACTTTTATCCACATATACCTTTTTGCTTCCTGAGTAATAATAACATCCTCCTTTCTCACCTGTATGCAAACTATGACCATTATAGGAACAATAATCAGAACTTCCAGATCCTTCACATGAACAAACTGTCATTGCCAGCACAAATAGTAAAAGTAATTTTTTCATAATTCAATAAAATAATAAGTTTAACTTTTTGTAAAAGTAGACGATGATGGCTGTTAAAAAATACAGATTCCCGTAGTGTAAAAGTTTATAATAAATCTTCGATAACCACAATATCTGAGAATATATAATGGAGTCTGGTGGCAATTTAGATATAGAAGAAGTTTAGTGTTAGATAATTAAGATTCACCCATAAAAGAATCCGCCCTTTAGAGGCGGATCCAGTAGATAAAAACATCTCATTTTTTTAATTAGACAACAATAAAAAAGCATAGCCGACAATGCTATGCTTAAATTTTTATAAATTTAATTGCAATTTCAGGAATGAAAAAGGCAAAATATGTTTTCACTTCAGTTGTATTACATAGTAAATGTAGACAATAATTTTCAAATTCCATATAAACGGAATGTTAAAATTCACACGTAATCCACAAAATAAAGTGGGTAACTGCATTAAAATCAGCAGAGCACCCTGAAGGTGCTCTGTGTTTTTATTGTTCCAGCTTTTCTTTGATGTAGAAAGCGGTATGGGATTTCTTGTTTTTGGCAAGCTCTTCCGGGGTTCCGGTAAAGACGACTTCGCCACCGTGTTTCCCGGCTTCTGGACCGATATCGATGATGTAGTCCGCGCATTTGATGATGTCCGGCTGATGCTCGATCACAATTACCGAATGCCCGAGGTCAATCAATGCCTGAAGCGATTTAAGGAGCTTTTGGATGTCATGGAAATGCAGCCCCGTAGAAGGCTCGTCAAAGACAAACAGGGTTTTCTCCGTCGTTACGCCTTTTACGAGGAAAGAAGCCAGTTTTACCCGTTGTGCTTCGCCGCCGGAAAGGGTAGAGGAGCTCTGCCCGAGCTGAAGGTAGCCCAATCCGACTTCCTGTAACGGCCTCAGCTTGGTCACGATCTTGTCTTCCTTATTATCCCCGAAAAATTCCAGTGCTTCATCCACCGTCATGTGGAGGATATCCGAAATGTTTTTCTCGTCATATTTGATTTCCAGGATCTCATTCTTGAAACGGGTTCCTTTACACACCTCGCATTCCAGCTCGATGTCCGCCATGAACTGCATGGATACGTTGATCACCCCTTCGCCTTTGCATTCATCGCATCTTCCGCCGTCTACGTTGAAGGAGAAGTGCTTTGGCTTGTAGCCCATCATCTTGGCGGTTTTCTGCTTGGCAAACAGGTCGCGGATATCGTCATAGGCTTTAAGGTAGGTAACCGGATTGGAACGGGAGGATTTCCCGATCGGGTTCTGGTCGATCAGTTCGATATTTTTGATCAGCTTTTTAGGGAATTCCACGGAATCATAATCGCCTTTTTTACCGCCGAGTCCGAGCTGGATCATGATGTCATTCGTCAGGATCTCCTTCATCAGCGTTGATTTTCCGCTTCCGGAAACCCCTGAGATCACCACCAGGCTTTCCAGCGGAATATCTACGTCAACATTTTTAAGGTTGTTCTGCCGGGCTCCTTTGATATGGATCCATTCTTTAGCCTTCCTCCTTTTTTCAGGGACTTTGATTTCCAACCGGCCGGTCAGGTATTTTGAAGTCAGCGTATCGGCGTCTTTCAGTTCTTTGTAATCTCCGGCAAAAACCAGTTCACCACCCAGGTAACCGGCTTCCGGTCCGATGTCGATAATATAGTCGGCCGCCCGCATGACGTCTTCATCATGCTCCACCACAATCACCGTATTGCCCAAATCTCGGAGGTTCTTCAGGACTTCAATTAAATTCTCTGTGTCCCTGGAATGCAGGCCGATAGACGGTTCATCTAAAATATAAATTGAACCTACCAGAGAACTTCCCAGGCTGGTCGCCAGGTTGATCCTCTGGCTTTCCCCGCCGGAGAGCGTGTTGGAAGTCCGGTTCAGGGTCAGGTAGCCTAAGCCGACTTTCAGCAGGAATTCAATCCTGGTCGTGATTTCGTACAGCAGCCTTTTGGCAATTTCCTGGTCGTGGTCGGAAAGCTTTAATCCGGTGATCAGCGGGAAGAGCTCATCCAGCGGAAGGTCGATCATCGACTGGATATTGTGCCCGTCTATTTTTACCCAGCTGGTTTCCTCACGCAGCCTCATGCCTTCGCAGGTTGGGCAGAGCGTTTTGCCACGGTACCGGGAAAGCATCACACGGTACTGTATTTTGTAGAGGTTCTCTTCAAGCATCTTGAAGAAATTATTGATGGACGGGAAGTTCCTGCTTCCGTCTCCTTTCCAGAGGAAGGTCCTCTGTTCTTTGGTTAACTGGTGATATGGTTTGTGTACCGGAAAGCCTTTTGCTTCCTTAATGAACGACTTTTTCCATTCACTCATGCTTTCGCCGCGCCATGACACCACCGCGTCTTCATAGATGGAAAGGGTTTTGTTCGGTACTACAAGGTCTTCATCGATCCCGATCACCTTTCCGTATCCTTCACAGGTCGGACAGGCTCCGTAAGGGTTATTGAAGCTGAAAAAATGCACATTCGGTTCCAGGAATTCCATGCCGTCCAGCTCGAACTTATTGGAGAATTCCTTTACTTTTCCGGTTTCGGTATTTTTTAGTGCACAGTATCCTCTTCCTTCATAAAATGCCATCTGGATAGAATCGGCAAGCCTCTGGAGGAAACTTTCGTCTTCTTCATAGGAAAAACGGTCGATGACCAGATTTATGGCCATGCCTTTTTCAGGGGTAAACCCGAAGCTTTCCAGATCTTCGATCCCCGCGACATTGCCGTTGATCTCCAGCCTGGTAAAACCGGCGAGTTTCAGCACGTTCAGCGTTTCACCGAATGCTTCGGAATCATAGTCCAGCGGAGCAGTCAGCAAAAAGGAAACCTCTTGGTCAGAAGCCTTGATGAAATCCACCACATCCGATACCGAATCTTTTTTTACTTCCTCACCGGAGACCGGGGAATAGGTTTTCCCGATCCTGGCGAACAGCAGCTTCAGGTAATCGTAGATCTCAGTGGAAGTCCCTACCGTAGACCGCGGATTGGAAGAAATCACTTTCTGCTGGATGGCAATCGAAGGGGCAAGGCCCTTGATGTCGTCCACTTTGGGCTTTTCCAGCTTACCGAGGAACTGACGGGCATAGGAGCTTAAACTCTCCACATACCTTCTCTGGCCTTCCGCATAAATGGTATCGAAAGCCAGGGATGATTTGCCGCTTCCGGATACTCCGGTGATGACGATCAGCTTGTTTTTCGGGATGAGTACATCGATGTGTTTGAGGTTGTTGAGGTGTGCGTTCTTAACGAAAACCTGCTTTTTTATATCTATATCTTTAATTGAAGCCATAGTAAAATTGAGACTAACAAAGTTACGAAATTTTAGCGGAAAAGATGCATGTGTACAATTCATGGACCATGGATAAGAACTAAGGAAATCATAATTAAATTATCAAATTGAGATAATAGATAATTTGTTTCATATTAATTTGATATTCAATATTTTAAATATGCTTTAAACATCATCTTCAAAAGATTAATCTTATGAAATTTAACAGATTTTGGCTGTGTGGTATTGTTTTATATCATAATTTTTAATAAAATTGTAACAGTAGATAAGTAATTAAGCCATGGTAAAGTTATTTAGAGATTTGATTACACATCTGATGAGGAAAAGATAAATTTTTCCTGTTCCCATAGAAGATGCAGCCGCTGCATCTTTTTTTATGATATCCGTCATGGATTCATCCTGTTTTACTTCTTACATTTGCGCCTGCAAAAGATTAAGAACATCCGGAATATGATCAAAAAAATACTTCCTGTATTTTTCCTCGGTGCCAGCCTGTATGCAGGAGCCCAGGAGAAATCCGCTGATATTGAAAGCATAGAAGTTCAGGGGAAAATGATTTCAACGCCTTTCAAAAATGCCAACCAGAACATTACACTGATTACCCGCGAAGACATTGCGCATTCTCCGGCCCAGAGCATTGACGAAGTACTTCAGCAGATCCCGGGAATGGATATCCGGAGAAGGGGAGCCAACGGCGTGCAGAGTGACCTGGGATTCAGGGGAAGCTCTTTTGAACAGGTGCTGCTGCTTCTGAACGGCATCCGGATGAATGATTCGCAGACCGGGCACAACACCATGAATATTCCGGTGGACCTGGACGATGTGGAAAGGATTGAAGTAATCAAAGGCCCTGCAGCCAGGAGGTTCGGGCAGAATGCCTATGCCGCGGTCATCAATATCATTACTAAAGTCAGCCTGGGAAAGAAAGTAAAGATCAGTGCGGAAGGCGGCGATTTCAGTATGTATGGACTGGGCATGAATGCGCAGGCCGGCAATGAGAAGTTTTCCAATTCCCTCCAGGCCAATACTTCAGGCTCGGAAGGCTATATGCATAATACGGACTACAAGATCAGCAATGTGTTCTATCAGGGCAGGCTGGCCATCCGTAACGGGGATCTGAGGCTTCAGGCAGGGTTTTCGGAGAAGAAATTCGGGGCTAATGGATTCTATTCTTCCCCAAAAGCTACGGAACAGTATGAGGAAACGCAGGCTTCCGTGGTCAGTGTAGCGCATCACCAGACATTTGGAAGATTCAAGATCAATTCAGACGTCTATTGGAGAAGAGGGCAGGATATGTACCTTTTTAACCGCGAAAAGCCGGAGATCTACCGGAACATGCACATCGGGAATAACGTAGGCGGTGAGGTTAATTCGAGCTACCAGTGGGCTCTGGGAACCACTGCACTGGGTGTGGAGCTGAGGAAGGAATTCCTGGCCAGTAATAATCTCGGGAGCAGGGAACGTTTCGTATCGCAGCTGTTCTTTGAACATCATTTTTCCCTGTTAAACAATAAGCTGAATATTGCCCCGGGTATTTCATGGGCCAATTATTCCACGCAGGGCAATTTCTTTTATCCCGGACTGGATGTAGGGTATCATTTCAATGCTTCCAATAAAGTATACGGAAATATTGCCAAAGTGTACCGGGTGCCTACGTTCACTGAACTGTATTATTCCAGCAAAACAGAGCAGGGGAACGCCAGCCTGCAGCCTGAAGAAGCCGTTTCAGCAGAGATCGGCTACCAGTTCCAGAATTCCGTGGTCCTGGCTAAAATCAGCGGTTTCATCCGGAATTCTGACCAGCCTATCGACTGGATCAAGAATACCCTGAACGATCCGATCTGGTATGCGCGCAACGTCAATCAGATCAATACCCGCGGGATTGAAATGGAAGCCGCACATCAGGTGACGCAGTGGTTTAAATATTCCTTGGGATACACTTATCTGGATACGACATTCAGGGAATCCGACGAGCTGGTTTCCAGGTATGTGCTGGACAACCTGAAGCATCAGGTGATTGCTGGCGCAAATGTTACGTTCCTGCGGAATTTTAATGCCCAGGTCATGTACAGGTATAATGAACGGCTGAATCTAGGAAGCTACCATCTGCTGGATTCAAGGTTAAATTTTATTCAGAAAGACTTTACGGCATATATTGCTGTTAACAATATCACCAATGCCCGGTATTCTGAAACCTTTGGTGTTCAGATGCCTGGAAGATGGTTCCGGGTAGGGATTTCCTACAATATTAATGTTAAGTAAACTTAATATTACGGAATTGTTAAAAAAGATATTTTTGCAAAAATTTTCTATGAAACGTTTCCTAGGTCTGTGCCTTCTGGCCGGCATAAGTTTGTTCAAAGCACAGGATCATATTTCCAGCTTTAATGCCGTAACGCTTACCTACAAGTTTCATCCCAAATTTTTCCTGTATGCGGAGGGACAGCTCCGTGGCAATGAAGATTATTCCTATCCGGATTATTACGAAATCAAAGGAGGGGTAGGATATAACCTTACCAAAAACCATAAGCCCTTTATCGGTGCCGGAAGGTACGTGAATTACAAAAACCATGACCTGGGCAGGGAAGAGCTGAGAATATGGCTGCAGGACGTTATCGATGTCAAAAAAGGGATCGTCAAGTTCGAGAACCGTTTCCGGGCGGAAAAAAGCTGGTTCTATGAACCCAATACGGATAAAACGTTCCAGAGGATGCGGTACCGCTACCGGCTGAATATTACCGTTCCGCTCAATTCCAAAACGGTTAAGAAAGGAACGGTGTTTACCAATGCTTATGATGAAGTTTTCTTTGTCAGCCCTATGAAGCCTACATTTGCGAGGAACAGGGTGTATGGCGGATTCGGATACCAGATCGATGATTATTTCGGGATCCTGACAGGCTATTTATGGCAGCGGGAATTTGAAGCTACCGGAAACAGGAACCTCCATTTTATCTATCTTGCACTGAACGTCAATATCGACGGGACCAACCATCACGTCAAAACGTTTGATTTTCCGGGAGCGGATTAAGGTTTTTAATTCTTAAAAAAATCAAGGGCAATTTCAATTCAGATCTTTGTCTGGCCGATTCATAAATTACTGCACCTGGTATTTTAGCGGTTACAACAGTTGTTAAATGGGTATGAAGCATTGGCCAGGTGTGATCATCAGTATTTTTCAATCAGGTACCGGTAGGCCTTTAGATATTTATTGAATCTCTTGATGTCTTTCGGCGTGAGTTCACGGTTAACCCTGCGCAGGTCCATATTGTCACGCAGGTCATTGAGCTTTACCGCAACAGCCAATGGCGAACGCTCCGTCCTGCGTACGAATTCTTCATAGTCTTCCTCAGGATCAAGCTTGGTAAGGCAGTTAACGGCAAACAGGATGTATTCGGGAAAGCCTTCACTCCGCAGGTATTCTATGCTGAATTCTTCGGGATGGTCTTCTACCACATCATGCAGTACGCCTACAATTTTTTCATCCAGCGTTTTGCCGTACTCCATAACACGCATAACGTGGGCAATATACGGAGCGTGGTATTTGTCGGTCTGGCCTTTATGGGCTTTATCAGCAATCTTAATGGCTTTGTTCAGCAGGTCTTCTTTTGTCATTCAGATGGAAATAGTGGTACAAAAATAAAAAAAATGACTCCAAAGAAGACATGTTCCGGGTCATTTTATTATACAATTTCAATGTTGTTTCAGGGCATCATGATCTGGTTGTGATCTAACGCTTTTATTTAGACTTTTCAGGCTCCTTTCTTATTTCGGGTTTTACCTGCTTTTTAGGTTCCATACCATTCAGGATGCGGTATTGCTTTTCATTCTTCACCGGGGCATTCAATCCGGAATACACGGAAGTATCCGGCTTCGCAACAGGCATGCCGTCCATAGATCGGGTTTCCTTCTTACGATTGGCGGTATCTTTCGGACTGAACAGCCTGACACTGTCATTCTTTCTTTTCTGTCCCGGATTCTTCTGAGCAGAAACCATGGCAGTACTGAGGCTTAGGATTAATAATAGTATTTTCATTTGTTATATTTTTCATCAAATATAGAAATATTCCAACAAAAAAGCGCCCCTAATGGGGCGCCGGAATGAAATATCCCTTATATAAAAGACTAATAATTTCCTTTTTCAATGTAGTGGGCTGCGATTTTTTCTGTCAGTGCCACAACATTCGGATGGTTGGTATATTTGGTAAATCTTCTCAAACCGGAAAGCATCATTCTCTGCTCGTCGCCTTCTGCAAAGGATACAATACCTTCCTTAGCTGCTGAGATAATTTTTTCTACGGCCTTATAAAGGTTCAGCTGTGCCATTGCCGCTTCCACGGAATCCGGTGAGAAATGCTTCTCAGCTCTCAGTACAGCAGATTCTGCCATATAAATCTGGTTAAGGATTTCAGAAGCGTTCAATAACAGATGCTGCTGCTTTTCGATTTCCATCATGTATTTCTGAAGCGCTGCGCCGGAAACCATCAGGAATACTTTCTTAAGGTTGGCAATCAACGCCTTTTCCTCGCTCATGAATGCGGAATAATCAGGCACATCGAAAGAAGGGATGCCCATGAGTTCCTTGCTGATCGCCATTGCCGGTGACAATAAGTCAAGTTCACCTTTCATTGCTCTCTTAATCAACATTCCAACTGATAACAGCCTGTTGATTTCATTCGTTCCTTCATAGATCCTGGAAATCCTGGAGTCTCTCCATGCAGATTCCATCGGGGTGTCTTCAGAGAATCCCATTCCGCCGTATACCTGGATCCCTTCATCAGCGGTATGCTGGGCAAGATCCGATACGAATACTTTCAGGATCGAACATTCCACGGCAAATTCCTCAACACCTTTCAGCTCTGCCGCTTGGTGGTCCAGTCCGCCGGCTACCAGTTCGTCGATCTTATCCTGGATATCTTTGGCCGCCCTGTATGATCCGGCTTCACTTACGAAAGTCCCGGTTGCCATTTCAGCAATTTTTTTTCTGATGGCTCCGAAAGTTGAAATGGATACCCCAAACTGTTTCCTTTCATTGGAATACTGGATGGAATGGTTCAAGATCCTTCTCTGGGCATCCAGGCATGCTGCTGCAAGCTTGATACGGCCTACGTTCAGGGCATTCAGCGCAATTTTAAACCCGTTGTTCCGTTCTCCCAGAAGGTTTTCAGTGGGGATCTTCATGTCATTGAAGAATACCTGTCGGGTAGAAGAGGCACGGATACCCAGCTTATGTTCTTCCTCTCCGAATGTCAGGCTGTCCGGGTTTTCCAGTTCAGACCTGTTGATCACAAATCCGGTGATGTTTTTGTCATCATCAATTTTAGCAAACAAAGTAAAGGTATCTGCAAATCCCGCATTGGAAATCCACATCTTCTGTCCGTTGATGATATAATGTTTTCCGTCTTCCGAAAGCTTCGCTCTCGTCTTCCCGGAATTGGCATCAGATCCGGCATCCGGTTCCGTCAGGCAATACGCCCCGAATTTGGTTCCGCCGGCTAAATCCGGAAGGTATTTTTTCTTTTGTTCTTCAGTACCGTACAATACGATCGGCAGGGTCCCGATTCCGGTATGCGCTCCGTAAGCCGTAGCCAGGGAACCTGTAGCTCCGGAAAGGTAGTCACAAGCCAGCATCGTCGTTACAAATCCCATTCCCAGGCCTCCGTACTCTTCCGGAACGGCAATGCCCAGCATCCCCATTTCTCCCAGTTTACGCATTACCTCTTCCGTCAATGCATAGTCTTTCTTTTCGAAACGTTCTTTTTGCGGGACCACTTCCCGGTCAATAAACTCCTTGGCAGAATCCCGGAGCATTTTCTGTTCTTCGTTCAGTTCTTCAAGACTGAAAATTTCGTTTGCAGGAACTTCCTTGATGAGGAATTCACCGCCCTTTGTTATATTTCCCATTTAATACTGTTTTACTAATTATTTAATTTTGAGTTTTGAATTATGGATTTTGAATCCTGTTCTTTTTTTTTCTTTCCTGAACCGTTTTAACTATAGAGGTCAAAATATTCACAATACTTTTAATTTCTGTTTTGTATTTAGCCTCATCAAATTTGACTAATTGAGATTCTGATAATAAATCTATCCAATATTGTGTTTCTCTGGCTTCTTTACTCGCAATAGACATCTTATGCAAAAAATCCTTTTCAGAAAATCCAGCTAGAGCTTCCTGAATATTAGCACCTATTGAAGTCCCGCTCCTTAAAAGCTGTTTAGAAAGTATAAACTCATTTTGGAGTTTGCATATTTTGTAAAGTTCAATAATCAGCAAAGCAAAATGAAATGATTTTTCTTTGATTATGTTATCTTTCTGCATAAATCCAAAATTTAAAATTCAAAATCCAAAATCACTATAAAAGTTCAAAAACACTTGCTGCACCTTGTCCTGTTCCTACGCACATGGTGACCATGCCGTATTTGCTGCCGCGTTTTTTCATTTCGTCAAGCAACTGTACGGTGAGTTTGGTACCGGTGCAGCCCAGCGGGTGGCCGAGGGCGATAGCGCCTCCGTTGACGTTCAGGATGTCAGGATTCAGATCCAGTTCTTTTTTGATGGCGACGGATTGGGAGGCGAAAGCTTCATTCATTTCAATGAGGTCGATGTCTTTCAGTTCCAGCCCGGCCTGCTTCAAGGCTTTCGGGATGGCGTACAGAGGTCCCATACCCATGATCCTCGGCTCCAGTCCGGCGGCGGCGTAGGAGACCAGTCGGGCCTGCGGTTCCAGTCCGAGTTCCTTCACCATTTCTTCGCTCATGACAATCACGAAAGCGGCTCCGTCGCTCATCTGGGAAGAGTTTCCTGCGGTTACACTTCCGCCATTGGCAAAAACAGGCTTCAGCCTGGCAAGGCCTTCGAGGGAAGTGTCTGCCCTTGGGCCCTCATCAACGGAGAAATCAAACTTTTTGGTCTGCATTTTCTGGTTTTCATCCAGGAAATTGTATTCCACCGGAATCGGGACAATCTGGTCGGCAAAGCGGCCTTCAGCGTTGGCTTTCAGGGCTTTCATATGCGATTCGAAGGCAAACTGGTCCTGCTCTTCGCGGGTGATTTTATACTGCTTGGCAACCTCTTCTGCGGTGTATCCCATGCCCCAATAGTAATCCGGATTGGTTTTGGCGATATCCGTTTCCGGAACCGGCTTATAACCGCCCATTGGAATGAATGACATGGATTCCGTCCCTCCTGCAATAATGCAGTCGGCCATTCCGGCCTGGATCTTAGCGGACGCAATAGCTATGGCTTCGCTTCCTGACGCACAGTACCGGTTTACGGTTACACCGGGAACTTTGTCGGTATTCAGTCCCATCAGGGAAATCAGACGGGCTACATTCAGTCCCTGTTCTGCTTCCGGCATGGCATTGCCTACGATAAGGTCGTCAATCCTGTTTTTATCCAGTTGCGGTACATCAGCCATCAGCTTCTCGATGACCGTTGCCGCCATAACGTCCGGACGGGTAAATCGGAGCGATCCTTTAGGTGCTTTACCTACCGCTGTTCTGTATCCTTTTATGATGTATGCTGTTTTCATTTTTTTGTATTAACGTATTGATGTAAAATGTATTAATGGTTTAAAATGTTTGAGTATTAATTTTATGTTTCAATTTTGCAAGCATATTTTGAATATATTTTATTTCAGAATAGATGAAATTGAAATCATTGTCCTTAAGAAAGCCTAAATCCTGAGCAATCAAAAGCTGAGTTTCAAATTCAAAGGAAGATCCTAATGCAATATTCAGAAAATGTGAAAATTGATTGTTGGTATCCCGGCCTGCACCTTCTGCGATATTTGAGGGTATGGAATATAGGCTTCTCCTCGCCTGTGATGTTAGTCCAAACAGTTCATCCCTTGGAAAATCAGCCGAAACGGTGTAAAAAATTTTACATAGTTTCATAGCTTTCGTCCATACTTCCAAATCTCTGAAATTGTGCATCGTGAATACATTAATACTTTTTACATTTTACAGAAATCTAATTCCTTAGCGGTTTCCCTTTCTGCAACATATACTGAATTCTTTCCAGCGTCTTCCGTTCTCCGCAGAGGGACAGGAAGGTTTCGCGTTCAAGGTTCAGCAGGTATTGCTCGGTGACTACGGTTTCTTCAGACAGGTTTCCTCCGACCATCACATAAGCCAGTTTATCGGCAATCTTTTTGTCGTGTTCGGAGATGTAGTTTCCGGTGAGCATCTGATCGGTTCCTACATAGAACATTCCGAGGGCATCTTTTCCTAACACGCGGACCTTTTGTTCGATTGGCTGGGTATATCCGTGTTCGGCAAGGCTCTTGGCCAGCATTTTTGCGGTCATGATCTGGGTTCTTTTGTCTACGGCAACAATGTCTTTGCCTTTTTCCAGGATTCCCATGTCATAGGCTTCATACGCTGAAGTGGCTACTTTACCCATGGCGATGTTCATGAAAGCTTCACGGAGCCTGTTGTTTTTAACGTCGTCTTTATGGAATTCCCTGGACGTTCTGAGGGTAAGCTCTTTGGTTCCTCCGCCACCGGGAATAACGCCGACTCCGGTTTCCACCAGTCCGATATAGGTTTCGGCGGCTGCTACGACGCGGTCTGCGTGCATGGTCATTTCACATCCGCCTCCGAGTGTCATGCCGTGTGGAGCAACGACTACCGGAACAGAGGAGTACCGTACCCTCATCATGGATTTCTGGAAATAGGCGATGGCCATATTCAGGTCATCCCAGTCCTGCTCGATGGCCATCATCAGGATCATGGCGAGGTTGGCACCAACCGAGAAATTGGTTCCCTGATTGCCGATGACCAGTCCGTCATATTCTTTTTCGGCAAGGTCGATAGCCCTGTTCAGGCCGTCCAGGACTTCGCCGCCTAAAGAATTCATTTTGGAACGGATCTCAAAGTTGATGATGCCGTCACCCAGGTCTTCAATAGCGGAGCCTGAATTGCTCCAGAGTGTTTTATTTTTCCTGATGTTATCGAGGATAATGAAAGAATCCTGTCCGGGAATGGTATTGTACTCACCGGAATCTTTGCTGTAGTAAATGCTTTGTCCTTCATCATTCACTTTATAGAAGGTGCCGCCCTGTTCGGCCAGCTGCTTCGCCCAGTCTGAAACTTCGTAACCGGCATCTTTAGCCAGCTCGACCCCTTTGGCTGTGCCGACAGCATCCCAGATCTCAAACGGACCGTTTTCCCATCCGAATCCCGCTTTCATAGCATCATCGATCTTATAGATATCGTTGGAAATTTCCGGTACTTTATGGGAAACGTAAGCAAACAGGGAACCCAGTGATTTCCTGTACAGCTCGGCAGCTTTATCCTTACCGCCGATCAGAACTTTAAAACGGTCAATAGGCTTGTCAATATTTTTGGTCAGTTCCAGGGTAGGAAAGGATGACTTGCCCTGAAGTTCATATTCGAGAGTATCCAGATTCAGTCCCTGGATCTCAGATTTTCCTTCAGCATTCTTTACTTTTTTATAGAATCCCTGTTCTGTTTTGGAGCCCAGCCATTTGTTATTCACCATGGTCTGGATATAATCCGGAAGCTCGAATACATTGTAGAAATCATTTTTTTCCACGCCGCTTTCACGAACGCCGTTGGCAACCATAACCAGGGTGTCAAGGCCTACCACATCGGCAGTCCTGAATGTAGCTGATTTCGGACGGCCGATGACCGGACCGGTAAGTTTATCAACATCTGAAACATTCAGTCCCAGTTTCTTGACATTATGAAGGAGGTCCATGATGGAGAATACGCCGATCCTGTTCGCAATGAACGCCGGGGTATCTTTGGCCTCTACAGTTGTTTTGCCAAGGAATTTAGCGCCATAGGACATATAGAAATCCACCACTTCAGGAAGTGTATCATTCGTCGGAATGATCTCAAGAAGCGGCAGGTATCGTACCGGATTGAAAAAGTGGGTTCCGGCAAAATATTTTTTGAAGTCGTCGCTCCTTCCTTCAGTCAGAAAATGGATCGGGATCCCAGAAGTATTGGAAGAAATAAGGGTACCCGGTTTCCTGAACTGTTCGATTTTTTCGTATACCGATTTCTTGATGTCGAGCTTTTCAACAACGACTTCAATAATCCAGTCAGTATCCTTTATTTTAGGAAGGTCATCATCAAAGTTCCCTGTTTTGATCCGGTCTGCAAACTTCGGCGAATAGAGCAGGGCAGGGCTTGCTTTTTTCAGTTTCTCAAAGTTCTCCGCTGCGATACGGTTTCTTACCGCCTTGTCGTCTTTGGTCAAACCTTTCTTCTGTTCTGCTTCCGTAAGTTCAAAAGGGACGATATCCAGCAGCGACACCCGAACGCCAATGTTGGCAAAATGCGCAGCAATACCGCTTCCCATGATTCCTGAACCGAGAACCGTAACATGTTTGATTCTTCTTTTCATTGATAATAATTTATTGATTTAATTTTCTAAGTATAATGTCTTGACTGCCGGTTATTTCCTGTTGAGGTCTCCGGCGATTTTCATGATTTCATGCATGACTTCCTTAAAAGTATCCAGCTTCTCAGGTGAGATCTTTTCCATGACCTTCTTATTGAAGTTCACCACTACCTCTTTGGAAAGATTCCTTGAATTCAGCCCCTTATCAGTAAGCTTGATGATCACTTCACGCTTATCGGTTGTGGTCTTTTCCTTATAGATATATCCGTTATCTTCAAGAAGCTTGATAATCCGGGTAAGGGAGGTAGGTTCTATGGCCATCTTGGGACCTAAATTCGTACTTCTGGTTCCTTCTTTCGGGTCGATCTTCAAAAGTGTAAGTGCCTGTACGGCAGTGGAATCATGTTCCTGTGCCATTTCAGTATACATCTTAGAAACCGCTAACCAGGTCTGCTTCAGTATTAGGTCTACATTTTCTATTTTGTCTTTGTGATCCATGAGTATTATTTTGTTCAATGGTTTATACCAAATGTAGTAAATATTATGCATGCATAGCATTTATTTCTGTTAAATTTTGTTAACGGATTGATAATAAAACAATTAAATTATATGACAAGCATAATACTATGCATGCATAGTATATGGAAAAGATAACAAATGGGAGTAATCAGTGAAATGTTTTAATCAAAGAAAGGATTTCTTCAAAAGATTCGCATTGGTAAAGACTTCCTTTTACATCAATATTCCATCGGTTATCCCTGAATTCAAAGTCCAGATGGGACAGATCGGCGGTGCTGTTTTTCTGAAGCAGGGAATACAGCATTTCTTTGTGAATCGGCGGAGCTGTGATATGGGGTGCTTTAAAATGTTCATTGACATTGAACATAGATGGATCAGTAAGCTCATGGTGCTGAATTAGAACATCTTCTACCATTCCGGCATGCAGTTTCCGGTCTTTGATATACCAGATCTTATCTGCAAATTCTTTAGCCAGCCTCCAGTCATGGGAAGAGAACAGGATCAGTTTATGATTCTCCCGCGCTAATTTCCTCAGGGTTTTAAGGATGATGATCTTATTTTTTTCGTCGAGGTGGGTCGTTGGCTCATCCAGGATAATCACGGGCGAGTTCTGGGTCAGAGCCCGTCCGATAAACGCTTTCTGAAGATTCCCGTCCGACAGGTTCTTAAGCAGCGTAGTATCATATTGTTGAAGCCCCAGGTCTTCAATGGTTTCCCGCACTTCTTTTTTGTCTTCCTGGCTAAGCTCAAAATAAAAAGGGTAGTGGATGTACTTCCCCAGTGATACCAGGTCGGTGACCGTATAGTTCTGTGGGATCGCTGATTTAGAAAATACCACGGCTATATGCTCGGCAATTTCTTTAACGGAAAGCTCTTGTACATCCTTATTACCTAGGGTGATCGTTCCGCGTAAAAGAGGGATCTGGTGCAGGACAGACCGGATGAGCGTGGTCTTTCCCACGCCATTATTACCGATCAGCAGGCATACTTCTCCTGACTGAAGCTGCGCATCCGCCCCGGAGATCAGGATTTCTTCATAGCCTATATCTGCCTGGCTTATTTTTAACTGCATCGGATGAAAAGTATCGGTGGTATTTTTATTCATACAATATACAGTTTTATCCCTGGAATGAAGTGTTTCTCTGTTTCAGTACCATAAAGAGGATGACCGGGATCCCGAAAACCGAGCTGATCACATTCAAAGGAATCTGGGTAATTTCTCCGGTTACGGAAAAAAGCATCATCATCAGCATTCCCAGCAGCATATTTAGAATCCATTGCTGCCAGAGCTTTGCCGGATTATAGATCATCCTGCAGAAATGCGGAACAATAATCCCGATGAACAGGATAGGGCCCAGAAAAGCCGTTACAGAAGCGGAAAGCAGTGAAGACGCTACGATGATCAGTAATTTCAGGTGCTTAAGGTTGACCCCGAAACTTTGTGCATAAGAAGTTCCCAAGGCATTTCCGATCAGAGGTTTGATCGCTTTAAAGCAGATGGCCAGTCCAAAAGCTACCAGTACGGCAAGCACACAGATCTGGTTTCTCGTCACCATATTATTGGCCCCGAAAGACCACAGGACATAATTTTTCAGGCTCTGGTTTTCCGCGTACAGCTGGAGCAGGGAAACCACTGCACCTGCCAGTGCAGATACCAGGAATCCGAAAATGATGAGATAAGACTTGTCCTGGAATTTCCCTGAAACAGATAACAGGACCAGCATCAGGAGCAAGCTTCCGGCAATGGCCGATAAGCTCAGGAACCCGTTCTGGAGAAAATCGGGCAGGAAAATATTATGGGAGAAGAAAATGTAAAAAGCGACGGAAAGGCTTGCCACCGAAGTGATGCCCAGTATGTCCGGGCCAGCAAGAGGATTCTGGAAATATTCCTGCATCAGGAATCCGGAGCTTGGAATGGAAACACCGGCCAGCAGCATAACCAGGACCCTGTTGATGCGTATTTCGGCAATCTGGCTGTTCTGTGAATCCGAAAAAAAATCTTCTAATGTAAGCGGTAAAAATCCTGTGTTCAGGTTGATGATGGCAGTAATGACCACAGCCACTAAAAATACCGAACACAGGACTCTAAAATGTTTTGACATTCCGGGAAAGCCTGGATTTATTTGATCAACATAGTATTGATTTTAGAGGTCAGTTCATCCTCCGACATATTTCCCAGGTATTCGTCTGTTTTATCGCCTTTTCTCATATAAGTAAAAGGAATAGATCCGCCATCCCATTTCTGGAAGTTTTTGGGAAAGAAATTTTGATCCAGCTTTTTGCCGTCCAGCAGTACAATATGGTCGGTAAGCCCGTTTTCTTCCCCGAATTTTTTTACGGCACCGTTCCATTCGGAGGAGTCATCCATATCTACAAAGGTAAACTTTACAGGTTGTCCCTTCAGTTCTTCTATTTTCTTTTTGAAATGTGGAATCTCCTTCATGCAAGGTCCGCACCAGGTGGCGAAAAAGTTGGTGACATACAGGGTGTCGTTCTTTTGTGCCAGGTACTGTCTCATATTTTCAGGGGCTACCTCTTTAGACGCATACGATGCCGCCGGTTCTGTATTGTTTTCTACAGCCATTGAATCTGCCGCCGGAGCTGCAGGATCTGCCTCTGCGGTTTTGGTTTCTTTTTTGCAGCCGGAAAGGGCAACCAGGATGGTCGTGGATAAAATTATCTTTTTCATAAGTGATATTTTGTCTATTTTTGACTTGCAGTATGAAACAACAAATCTATAAAGGTAAACTTACACAGTTTTACCGGTTAAAAATAGCGAAAAAGCAACAACTGACCAAAAATACTTTTTCCCTGGAGCTTGAAGTTCCCGGTGATTTGCAAAAGAATTTTGAATTTGAAGCAGGGCAGTATGTGAGCATACAGTTTGATCATCAAGGAGAAAAAGTCATCCATGATTATTCCATGACTTCTGCTCCGTATGAAAAGAAAATCTGCCTCGGTATCAAAGCCGGATCTCCCGACGGAGGTACAGCCTATTTTTGCAGTCATTATAATGAAGGGGATGAAATATGGGTAAGTGAGCCTGCCGGAAGATTCACCCTGGTATCTAAACCCAGCGAATTCCGGACTATCGTGGCATTTGCTGCCGGCATCGGGATAACCCCTATATTAAGCCATTTTAAAAATATCCTGCACCACGAACGCAGGACCAGGCTTTTCCTGTTTTTCGGAAACAAAAGCACGGAAGAACTGGCATACCGCGAACTTCTGGATAACCTGGCACGCAGGCATGGAGACCGGCTGCAGGTCTTTTATTTCTTTTCCCAGGAAAAGCCCGCTGACCGCTTTTTCTACGGAAGGCTGGACGAAAAGAAGCTGAGCCTGATCATCAACCAGATCCTGCACCTGGATGATACGGATGAAGAATCAACAATCTGGGATGCTGTGGACGAAGTGCTGATCTGTGGGAAAGGCGAAATGATCAAAGGACTGGCCAATGCATGCTACCATCACGGCATTCCCAAAAAGAACATCCATTTTGAGCTCTTTGAAGAGTTCAACGACGATATATATCCGGTAGAGAAAGAATTTCCGCTGGTGGAAAATATCAAGCTCGAATTTAAAAGCCTGGGACAAACCTACACGGCTAAACTGCCTGATAACCGGGATAAAATCCTTCAGCAACTGCTGGTAGCCGGCTATCCCGTACCATATTCCTGCAAATCCGGAATATGCGGCAGCTGCGAATGTATCCTGGAAGAAGGTGATGTTGAGCTGCTGGAAAATGAATACCTTACCGAAAAAGAAGAAGCAAAAAATCATATTTTAGCCTGCATGTCAATTGCCAAAAGCCCGAAAATAAAGCTTAACTTTGATCTGAGTTGAGAATTCTGAGAAACATATTCAATCTTATTTTTATATCGGCAGAAATCGGGGTATTGCTGATATGTCTTGCCAATGCCTGGGTATTTGCCCTTACGGACGGCAGGACGTATACCAAGATATCCAAGATCCCGCCGCGAGAGGTGGCCTTGGTGTTGGGGACTTCGCCCAGGATGAGATCCGGAATGTCCAATCCGTATTTTACCAAAAGGATGGATGCGGCAGCATTATTGTACCATCATGGGAAAATCAGGAAAATTTTGGTGAGCGGAGAAAAGAGCAAAGGCTATGATGAACCTGCTGCGATGAAGAATTACCTGATTTACCAGGAAGGTGTGCCTGAAGATATCATCATCGAAGATCCGAAAGGATTCAATACTTATAAGAGCATTCTGCGCTGCAAAGATGTCTACAAAAAAGACAATGTCATTATCGTTTCACAAGGTTTCCATAACTTACGCGCACTGCTTTTTGCGAGAAATAACAATATGAATGCTCTTGGTTTCGATGCCCAGGATGTTACGAAGCCTGAAAGCTATTACCGCAACCAGTTCAGGGAAATCCTTGCCAGAACGGTTGCGGTAGTCTATTTTGCGCTGGGAATATCTCCGGATTAGAACGGATACCCGAAAGCAATATTAAGCGTCGGTTTGAAAGGCTGGAAATTGCTGAACCTCCATTTTTCCCCGTCCGGTTTGTTTGGGTCATAGATTTTGTAAGCAAGATCAAGCCTTAATGTAATATATGCCACGTTAACCCTGAGCCCCACACCACTGCCGACCCCCATCTGTCTGATAAACCTGTTGAATTTAAACTGGTCATCCACATATTTTTCCTTATTTCCCCGCAGGCTCCATGTATTTCCGATATCGGTGAAGATAGCCCCTTCGTACATGTCATTAAAAGGGATTCTGTACTCAATATTCGTCGTCAGCTTCATATTATCGGTCATGTAAGTTCTCACCCGTTCATCTACTTGGGAATCTGCCGGTCCAAGGCCACCGAAGGCCACCCATGCACGGATATCGTTGGATCCTCCGTTGAAGTAAGAGCGGATCACCGGCATATCAGAAGAATTTCCGTAAGGAATACCCAATCCTACAAACTGTCTCAATACGAGCGTCTGGTTGTTGAATACCCTGAAATATTTCCTGACATCAAAATCGAACTTCACAAACTGGGCGTACGGAACACCGAAGATGGTCCTTTGCGGGCTTGTAATGATTCCTCCGCCATTATCATTGCGCTGATTGAATGCGCTGAGGATATTTCCTGCAAGTTCAACTTTACCATTGAAATAGAAGGCGTTCGGATAATCCTTTTTCCCGATCTCGTTATAGATGAAATTATAGATCATGGATGAAATGAGGACATCCTGGGTCTGGCGGTCTTTATTCACCAGAGTTCCCACAAATGCGGAATACCGCCCGAATCCTTCCGGGTTCAGGTTTTGCTGGTAGGCAAGATCCTGGGTAATGCGCTGCGAAACTTCATCGGAAGTCAGCTGTCCTGCTTCGTACTGTTGCCCAATGCTTGTGTGAGACTGGAAGTAATCAGCAAAGACTTCATCCCGGATCCGTCCGTCGTTCACAAAATAATCGTAATAGGCTTCTTTATTCTTTGTTAAACTCAGCTGGGTATTGAACAGGGTTAAGCGGTGCGAGACCTTGTCGTTTACCGTAGCAAAATAATTCAATCCGGTAGTAAAGTTTGTCCTTCCCAATCCTATATTATTCTGAATACCTGCTCCAAGTATAATGGATGAAGTGGGGCTGTACCGTTTCGGGATCAGCTTATAATAATTAAATGGCAATAAAAGCCTTGGAAAATTCAGCGAGGCCTGTGCAGATATTTCATAAGCGAGCACCCTCCTGTTGATGTCTTTGGTACTCCTGATGGATCCGAAAGTACCGGAAACACTTGTGGAAAGGTTTTCCGCTCCGTTGAAGACATTCCTGGTGATCAGGTCAACGGAAGGGGAGACTCCCAGGTTCAGCAGCTGTGAATAATTGATATCCGTTCCTATTTTAAGGTCATATTTGGGAAGCGGTTTCAGCAGATACAGGACATCGATAATGCTGTCGTTAGGAGCTGCATCACCGCCTCTTCTTAAGGAATCCCTGGCTTTCAGGATGCTGAAATTGTTCATGGCAATAAGGTTCCTTTTCGTCAGGTCAAGCTTTTTCTGGTCGTACACCTGTTTGTTGGCTACAATGATGGCCCTCCACAGTGCGCGCGCCTTATACTGGTCATCTACCTTATGGAACCTGATGCCTCTCAGGCTGTCTTTCTTTGTGTTTTTAGGATAATCACCGGCCCTGTCAACAATCGCTACATCAATATTTCCGATGGTAGCCACTTTGTATGGCGAGTCAAGAGAATCTTTATGGATTTCCAGCGTCAGAGGAACCTGCTTCCTGCTTTTAAGGGAATCGGCAACAAAGAAAATTTCATCATTCAGGTTATTGAACCGGTAATATCCGTAATCCCTCATGATGTCATTAAGCCGGGTTACCTCTTTTTCCAAAACGGTCTGGTCGAGGATTTGTCCTGAGCGGATCAGTGTCGCGTTGATTTTTTGCTGGTAAATATTTTTAATGCGCTCATCCGGAATATTGTAATAGTATTCTTTGATGTACGTAGGGTCTTTATGGGTAATAAAGTAATCTACGGATGCTTTTTTAGCCGCGGAATCCAGTTTATGGCTGAATTTCACCTGTCCATCCCAAAACCCCCGGTAAACGAGTCTTTTTTTAATGGACTCCGCACTTTTTTCCGTTCTTGCCTGATCCAGGATCACCGGCGGAGATCCCCAGCTGTGGAACAGCCTGTCCATAAACAGGCTTTTGCCTACGCTGCTTTTCATATTGTATTTCACGAATAATGAATCCCTGAGTTTCTGGTTCCTCATTTCGTTAGGATAGGTCATATATTCGTTAAGGATCGTATCGTATTTAGGATTGGCTGCATTGTAGAACAACAGGCCCAGCGGTAAGAATAACAGCTGTTTCTTATTGGGCTTTTGCTGGACGTAGCCTTTAAGTTCACTATCGAAAGGTTCTTTCTGATCTTCGAATTTAAAGTTGTTGGCCGTCAGCAGGTATTCACCGTCCGGAACTTTTTTAGTAGTACTGCATGCATAAAGAAGACCGACAAATGTTGCAAATGAGATAATTTTATAATATTTTTGAGGAGAATTCTTATAATGCTTACAGCTCATACAATAAAAGTTTTACAGTCTTTGGATAAAAAAAAGTTCAGACAAAAATACAATTTGTTTTTGGTTGAAGGTAATAAAATTATCGCTGAACTTCTTGATTCTGAATTTAAAATTAAGGAAATATTCTCAACGGATCCCCAAAAAACAGGCCGTACGGATGTTCCGGTAACCCATATCTCTGAAAATGAGCTTAAAAAAATAAGCTTCCTGAAAACCCCGAAAGACAGTATTGCCGTATGCTATCTGAATCCTGAAAAGAAAGAGGAAGATAAAGAGGTACAGCTGGTACTGGATGGCATACAGGACCCTGGAAACCTCGGAACAATCATCCGGCTGGCGGATTGGTTCGGGATTGAGCAGATCATCTGCAGTGAAGATACGGTTGATTTCTATAATCCGAAAGTGATCCAGGCAAGCATGGGTTCTTTTACCCGTGTCAATATGGTATATACGGACCTTGTAAGTTATCTTTCCGAAACAAAAAATTCCAATATCGGGACCGATATGGAAGGGGAGAGCATCTATGATTTTGAAAAGCCCGGAAAACTGAACCTTATTCTCGGAAACGAGGGTAACGGCATGCGCCCGGAAACTGAACAGCTGCTTGATAAAAGCATTAGCATCCCGCGTTTCGGAACATCGCAGTCTACGGAAAGCCTTAATGTTTCTATGGCTGCAGGGATTATTCTGGGCCAGCTGTATTCGAAATAGATCAATTTATTCAGATCATTGCGTTTGCAGATTCAGGATTCAGCAATACCACTCTGTCAGAATATCGACTGCCGCACTGCTAAATCCTGCTGTCCGCAAATTATATAAGCTGTTCCATACTGGAAACGCTTTTGTTTTTCTGGTAGTTTTCCAGTCTTTTCCTGACAAGTTTCAGGGCTACCGGAGCCAGATATACCAGGGCAATGCCGAGTACTTTTTTCTTCCAGTTGGAGCTTTTGATGTTTTTCTTCACCACATTTCCCACAATGGCAGTTACGGCCAGCTTCAGGAGGGCATCTACCGCATTCCCTTTCAGAGCGGATCCGGCAATACCCATAGCGGTGTTTTTACTGATCAGGAGATCTTTAACTTCAGAAGTCACCTGTTTGGCAATGACATCTTTTCGGATCACTACTTTTTCATCTCCGTTTTCATCTACTTTCTCCTGAAGATACTGATCCGTAAGCCCGTTTGTAAATGCACTCAGGCTTTCTTTTGTATTCTTAAACGTCAGAAGTTCTTCAAGACTGCTGATCTCACTTTTTAAAAGGTTCTTTTTCCTTCTCAGTTCCTCAAGGCTGTCGTATTTTCTTCCCATGGCTTAATGATTTAAAAAATTAATGACCTGATCCGCAACAAAATTGACGATTTTCTTTTTGAAAACAGCCACAAATGCCATGATTAGAAAATAAAATCCGGCTACGATCAGAAATCCGTAAGAGGTATTGTTGAGCGCCTTACCGATCAGGTAAGCCAGTCCGAAATTGAACAGGACAATAAAGAACGTGAAGGAGACCAATATCAAGATAAAATACGTAATCAAGCCTGCTGATAAAGAAGACTTTTCGGTAGCTTCAATCTTCAGAAGATCAATTCTTTTGGAAGCATATTCTTTAATAGTTTCTATCATTGTTTTTCCTTTGAAGTTACAAAAAAAGGAACTTTAATACGCAAAGTTCCTTTAATATTTACTTTATAGAGCGGTCTTATTTAAGATCATTCAGTTCAGATTCTACATTTTTCACCATATCCGTTGTTTTGGATACAATCTGATCTTTGTACTTGTCATATCCGTCTTTTACGGTAGAGGCTACATTTTCAGCCGTTTCCTTAAAAGTGGAAGAGATGTTTCCGTACTGGTCTTTTACTTTTTCAGAAACTTCATCATACTTAGACTTAGCCTGATCCTTAAAATCGTTGGCTTTCGTCTTGATTTTTTTTCTTGTTTCCTTACCTTCTTCAGGAGCATAAAGCATTCCTAAGATTACACCTGCAGCGGCACCTGCCAAAAGACCTGCTAATACGCCTGCTGTATTGTTTGATTTTCTAGACATTTCTTGATTTTTTAATAGTTAATAAACACTAGTTTTTACACTATACAAGGCTACAATTAACATACCAAAAAGTTAAAAGGCAGGTAAAAAAAGAGTCAATTCTTATTCAGATAGGATAAAATTTCATCAATAGTTTCCTTTTTATTCAGGAATGTATTATCTATGACAATAGCATCATCAGCCTGTCGGAGGGGTGAAATTTCCCTTTCGCTGTCGATCCTGTCACGCTGGATCAGGTTTTCCTTTACCTGCTGTTCATCGGCTTCTATTCCAAGGCTGAGAAGTTCCGTATACCTTCTTCTGGTACGTTCATCTATACTGGCGGTAAGGAAGAATTTATAATCGGCATTGGGAAGTACGACGGTCCCGATATCGCGCCCGTCCATAATGATCCCGCCTTTTTCAGCCAGGGAACGCTGGGACTGCAGGAGGAAATCCCTTACTTCTTTCTGTTTGGCCACCAGGCTCACATGGTCCGACACCTCATTGGTACGGATTTCCTTTGAAATATTTTGATCATTAAGATATAGGATCAGTTCACCATCATCATTTTTGAATTCGAGCCTGATCTGTGGAAGAGCGGAAAAAAGCCTGCTGAGATCAATCGCACGGTCCTCTCCGGTACAGTTCTGAAGAGCAAACCAGGTAATCCCCCGATAGAGGGCACCGGTATCCAGATGGATGATGCCGAGTTTTTGGGCAATAACCTTGGAGATTGAACTTTTTCCGGTAGACGAGTAGCCATCTATAGCTATTACAGGTTTTTTCATGCCGCAAATTTCAAGAAATTTTCTCAAAAATCAAGCAATCTGTCTTAAAATTTATGGTAAAATGGAGAAGGGCGGGAATTATTATTCTCCCCTGTGGCCGCTCAGGTCAACAGAGATACCGATCTGGTTGACGTTAGATGCGTTATGGTACCGTACGTGGGCATAATCCAGGCGGAATTTCGAGATCTTGATTCCGAAGCCTCCTGAAATTCCTGAGAAATTCCTCTGGTCGGCAATGGCCATTTCGTTTCCTCTCCTTACATTATACCCGAGGCGTATGTTGAAACCTTTGTCCGGGAACAGCTCGGCTCCCAAAGAAAAATGGTCAGCGATCTTTCTCCCGACATTCACTTCCTGTCCGTTGACATTGTACTGAGAGGAAATATCAAACTGCTGGAGATCATGTGCAGTGATGGTGATAGCCAATGGTATCGCTGTCAATGTCCGTGTGTATCCGAGATCGATCCTGAACGGAAGGTTTTCACGGATTCCGTTAAAGGATTTGAACTGATACCCGAAGTTCCGGAATACCACCGATGCAACTTCTCTGTTCTTTTTATTATGATAGGTAACCCCTGCAGTTCCCGAAATGGCTGAAGAGGAGAAATTATCAATTTTTGAAGTAATAAAATTAATGCCTCCCCCGATGGTCCAGTCTTCCTCAAACTGGTAGGCGTATCCGGCACCTACAGCCACATCGGATGCAGAGAATGATCCGTTTTCAAAACCGCTTTCATCTGTTCTGGGAATGTCGCCGTAGTTCATGTACCGGGCATTTATCGTAGCCATATGGCCATTCTCAAAATCCTTTGCAAAAGCAATCGTCCCGTACTTGGAATCTGCAAGATACGATGCTGCATTCACGGAAAGCTGCTTGTCTGAATCCCGGTTAAGAAGGGCCGGGTTGGCAATGGCAAATGAAACGTCATAGTCCCGGATGGTGATAGCGTCGCCGCCAAGAGCTGCCTGCCGTGCAGAGACAGGGATATTTAAGAAAGGATAGACATTTGTTCCTGTTTGTGCATAAGAAACAATTCCTGACAGAAATAATGAAAAAAAGATAATTTTCTTCAACGCAATTTATAATTAATGCAAAAATAATCCTTTTTCGTACTTTTCAAAATATTTCTCCTATTATTTCTGCTCAAATATTTTCTTTAACCATTATTTTTAATGATTATATTTGCAAAATCAAATTTCAGGAAACTTAAGCCCTGATTAAAAAAGTTATTACATATACAAGATGAAATACAAAAGAATCCTTCTGAAACTGAGTGGTGAAGCGTTAATGGGAAACCGACAATACGGTATTGACAATGACAGGCTACAGGAATATGCGGCGGAAATAAAAAAAGTTGTGGACAAAGGCTGTGAGATAGCCATCGTAATCGGAGGAGGAAATATATTCCGCGGTGTAGCGGGAGCAGCCAAGGGAATGGACAGGGTACAGGGTGATTATATGGGCATGCTGGCTACCGTGATCAACGGAATGGCATTACAGGGAGCCCTTGAAGATGCCGGAATCAAAACCCGCTTACAGTCTGCCATCGAAATGGACAAAGTAGCTGAACCGTTCATCAAAAGACGTGCGGTAAGACACCTTGAAAAAGGAAGAGTGGTGATTTTCGGAGCCGGTACCGGGAACCCGTATTTTACTACTGACACGGCTGCAACACTGCGTGCTATCGAGATCGATGCCAATGTCATCCTTAAAGGAACCCGTGTGGACGGAATCTATGACAGCGACCCTGAAAAGAATGAAAACGCCGTAAAATACAATTCTCTTTCTTTTGACGAAGTATTCGAGAAAAACCTTAAAGTGATGGATATGACCGCCTTTACTTTAAGCCACGAAAATAAGCTTCCGATCATTGTATTTGATATGAATAAGGCAGGAAATCTTGAAAAAATTGTAGAAGGAGAGAATGTTGGTACTTTAGTTGACCTATAAATCATGAGCCAAGCAGAAAGTCAAAAAAGAGCCAAGGTGATACGGTTGCATGCCGATATACTTTTAATTTTTTTCTTTTAACTTGAATCTTTAATACATGTGTAACCTATCAAATTTTTATTATATAATGGAAGAATTAGATCTTATATTAGAATCTGTAAAACAGGATATGGAAGCTGCTGTAAAGCACCTGGAACACGCTTTTCAGCGCATCAGAGCCGGAAGAGCATCCACGAATATGGTGCAGGATGTAATGGTTGAATATTATGGTGCCATGACACCGATCAACCAGGTAGCCAACGTTTCCGTTCCGGATGCTATGACGATTTCCATTCAGCCTTGGGACAGAAGTGCAATCAACGCCATTGAAAAAGCCATCATCAATTCCAATTTAGGCTTTGCTCCTTCCAATAACGGAGAAAATATCATCCTAAATGTACCGCCTTTAACGGAGGAAAGAAGAAGGGATCTGGCAAAACAGGCTAAAGGAGAAGTGGAACAGACCAAAGTAACCATCAGAAATGCAAGACAGGACGGTCTTAAAGAACTGAAAAGACTGGAAGGTGTTTCTGAAGATGTGGTTAAGGGAGTGGAAGCGGATATCCAGGAACTTACTGACAAATATGTTAAGCTTTGCGACGATCACCTTAAAACGAAGGAAGCTGAAATTATGAAAGTATAATTTCATTTCAGACCATACCATAAAGACGGCGGCTTCATACGGAGCCGCCGTTAATTTTTACAGGCATCCGATTTCCTTCTTTTCTTTTTCATGGCACATGATAGACTGGTACGTTGACATCAGGTCTTTAATGTTGCAGGGGACTTCTTTATTGGATACTGAATTCGGATCCTGATTGCGGGAGCCTTCAGATCTGATCGAATATTGCTTTTCAAGGCATAAAAGAGGTGTATTCGCATTCAGGTATATTCTCTTTTCTGTAATGTCATCTTTGGTAATGGGATGTTCAGGAGTTCCACCGTCAAAATTCCAGGAAGCATCCTGCTGGAAAATAAAAAAGACCTGGTTATTATGGATAAAATACTGCTCCGAAGAGGAGAAGTGGCTGTGCTCGGCATAAAAATGCTTTACGGACCTCAGCGCCCCTTTTTCATAATAGAAGACTACATCTCCGGTGATCTCATCATTGCAGCTGTAGCTGAATCCTGAAGAATCAAGATTTTTGAATTCCAGCAGACTGTTCAGCCGTGCATATTCCTTTTTAATACCTTCTACATCTGAAAGGTTTTTTGAAGCAGCAGCTGAATCATTTCTGATCTTTCTCTGCTGATTGGCATTGCCCATCGGAATATTTTTATTTTGTTGATGTTCGTTTTTCTGGCAGGAAAGGATTAGGACAAGGCTTAGTACAGGAAGGATGTTTTTTATTGGTAATCATGATTTGTAAGTTTCATGCAAATAGTGTGCAGACAAAAAAAGCGGACCCTGAAGGATCCGCTGATGCATATGGTGTCATTGATTATTTGCAGTTCTGGTTATAATCATAAATTACTTCATTGACAATCGAAAGGTTATCAGACATTGCATTATCAATTTCATTTTTGATGAATTTTCCTAATGCGGATCTCTTTTTCGTATCGTTCTTTAACGAACCGTAATCACCGGCAGCAATTTTTCCTTTTACTACCGGACAGTCTGCGACGATCGTCTTTGCCTTTGCTATAGTAAGTTCCTCCGGTTTACCGTTCTTTTTGGAATAGATATAGGACGGACTCTTTCTCAGCCTCTGTGTTTCCTCATCGGCAACGGCTACCTGGCTTCCGGCTGAAAAAGTAGTCGGATAACCATACAGTTTATAGATCTTGATCTTCCCATCTGTTACCACTTCTGCAAACTGTTCGCTTTTCGTCAGGTTATTAAATGCTTTTATCCCTCCGCTCAGTCCGGTAGTTGCCGTATTGAAACCTTCTTTTGTATTGGTATATTTAATGGATTCAAAAAACCTTTCCATATTATCGTCTACCGCCATATATCCTTTAAGGTCATCGGCATCATACGTCTTGAATTTCTGCCTCTTTTTAGACTTGTCGATATCCGTAGCCGCAATAAATTTCACCTTTTTCTGGTTCTGCCAGGGACTCATATCAGAGCCGTTCAGCCTAACGATACCTTCTGTTTTCTTACCGTTTTTCTCAATAATATATCCGTATTTTTCACCGGATCTTATTTCATAATCCGTATTGTCTTCCTGTGCATAAGACAGTGCAGAAATGCCTAGTAAAGCAATGAGTAGTAATTTCTTCATATATTGAATTTTAAATTTTCATAAAGATAATTTTTTTCAGGTAACAGCAGTTAGATATTACCCGAAAATGTGATTTTTTTAAATAATAAACGATATAAGGTGAATAACTTTACAACACCTGGCAGCTGGAACATACCCAGCGGGGCAATTAAAAAAGTCCGGAAACGTCCGGACTTTAATGTATTAATTGAATGATTATTACTGATACCTCTGATGCTCTTTACTCTTGGAGAACCTTTGTGTAATCGGCTTGAAGAATGCTTTGTACTTTTCGGCATCGAAGAGCTGCGAATCGGTAAGCGCTTTATACGTCATCCATACTCCGAACGGGAATAAAATCATATTAGGGATCCAGGCTGCTAGGTAAGGATTGATTTTCCCTGTCCAGGCAACATTCTCTATCCCAACATTAATCACGTAAAAAATAATGAAGATAACGATGGCAATAATCACCGGAAGGCCCATTCCCCCTTTCCTGATGATGGATCCAAGGCTCGCACCGATCAGGAAGAATATGATACAGGTGAAAGAGTAGGTAACGATCCTTTGCTGATAAATGATGACCTTACTGAAGTATTTTACATTCGGCGCTATGTCATTAACTTTATTATCTGCAGTTGTTTTAAGATTATCCAGTCTGTTATAAGCATTGTAAAGAATTTCCAGCTTTTTTTCGCTCTTAACGGTATCCAGTTTCAGCTGGGCTTTGGGAGCGGCTTTGGATTTATTCTTATCCATATAAGTGATTACCGAGTTGGTCTGGTTCAGCACATCACCTGTTACATTGTCAATGAACTTTACGTTTTCTTTTTTTGTTTTGGCAATGGTATTATTGAGCTCACTGTAACTCTGGAAACGGTAATCATCCGTAATCTGTTCCTGCTCAATGGCCCTGCTGATGATTTCACTGATATCAAAATGCGAAGTAAGCGTATCAAATTTAATCGCCTGGTCCGGCTGCTTCAGCCTTGCGTTTTCTCCCTTTCCAGCAAAATCGTCTTCAAACACATAGCCATTATATAAAACCAGCTTCAGGAACTGTTTGTTAGCTGCAGGTAAGAATTTTCCCTTCTCTGCCAAGATGGTCTGCTGGTTTTCATAGGTGCTTGCCTTTCTGTGTACGAATACCCCTTCTATGTTCTCCGCATTTTCCCCGTAAAGCTTGTCGAACTTCACCATATATCCGGGAATCTGGTCGATGAACTGTCCGGGTGTAAAATTCAGAGCAGGTTTTGTCTGTGCAATATTAAAGAGCATATTCCTTGCTTTCCGCTGGAAATCCGGGATAATGTTGTTCGAGAAAAAGTACAGCATGACCGAGAGGATGACGGTAACTCCCAGCAAAGGCATCATGACCCTGGTCAGGGAAATCCCCGCTGCTTTCATCGCCGCCAGCTCATACCGTTCCCCGAATTCACCGAAAGACATGATACTCGCCAGGAGGATGGTCAACGGAAGCACCATACTGATAACGCTGACCCCTAAATAAAACAGAAGCTTGATGATCTGCCAGTAGCTTAACCCTTTTCCCATAAACTGCCCCAGCTGAACCCAGATGATGTTTACGATAAAGATGAAAAACAGTACACTGAATATAAAGAAAAACGGTCCAAAGAAGGTTTTTATGATATATCGGTCTAGTATTTTTAACATGCGCCAAAATTAATCAAAAAAGCCACAAAGTGTACTTTGTGACTTTAATTTTATTATATTTTTATCAGTTTCAGCCGTAGGGATGCATCCGTGCATCTGCAGACTGTCCGCTGACTAAAGTTCGGTTACAATATAGTTTTTGTATTTGCTTTTATCAAAGGTAAACATACTGTCATCGATATTTTGGTTTTCCTTGTAATCCTTGATTGCAATTACCGCGACATCATTGTTGCTTCCGTGTTGCTCCAGCTTTACCATCTGCTTCTTCACCGGGTCTACGAAAAGGTACACATATTTGATCCCGTTGGATTTTACTGGGGTTAGCTTGATGAAATCCGTATTAACGCCATTAACGGATTTTCTACCGTTATAAGTGACGTTATAATCATTTCTGTAGGTGGAAAGATAGTTGATAGGGGAGAACATGGTGCTACTTCCGTTCGGTTTGGCAACCGTTACTTCCATATCGTCTGCATTGATATTGTAGATCTTGTTCCCGTCGAAGATCTGCTCCGTATCCATGATCTTCAGCTTATATTTATCTCCGGAGGCATAATAAATTCCGGGTTCCGTTTTGGTCACCTGGCCGTTGACACCGTTTCCGAAAGAAAATTTAAAGTAGGTGTTTTTCTTGGCCTTGTAATTGGCGGTCACCTCATCCAGTATTTTCTTGGCTTTCGCATCGATCTTCTGGGCATTAACAAGTGTAAGTGCGCCAATGGCAAAACTTCCGAATATGATTTTTGAAATAAAATGTTTCATTGCTTTTTAATGTTTAATACTATTTAGACAACGGGCGGATTCAAAAGTTAAATACGCTTTTTTTTATCTGCGCAGGTCTTCCAAAAACTGTTCCAAAGAATGAAGGTCGCTGATGATCACTTCCCTTGCTTTAGCGCCATTGAAACCGCCGACAATACCGCTGGCTTCAAGCTGGTCCATAATTCTACCCGCTCTGTTGTATCCCAGCTTAAGCTGTCGCTGAAGCATGGATGTGGAACCCTGTTGTGTAGAGACGATAATTCTTGCGGCTTCCTCAAACAGGGCATCTTTTTCGTTAGGGTCAAAAGCACCTACAGAACTGGAAGAATCCTCGGAAACATATTCAGGGAGCATAAATGCTGAAGCATATCCTTTCTGCTCACCAATATATTCCGCAACCCTTTCTACTTCAGGGGTATCTACAAAGGCGCATTGCAGCCTTAAAATTTCATTTCCGTTGAAATACAGCATGTCACCTTTACCAATTAGCTGGTCTGCTCCTGGAGAATCGAGGATCGTCCTTGAATCCACACTTGAAATCACCCTGAATGCTGCCCTTGCAGGAAAGTTCGCTTTGATCATCCCCGTAATTACATTCACGGACGGTCTCTGGGTAGCTACGATCAGGTGGATACCTACCGCCCTTGCCAGCTGCGCCAGTCGGGCAATCGGAAGTTCCACTTCTTTTCCGGCGGTCATGATCAGGTCTGCAAACTCGTCTACGACCAGAACGATATACGGCAGGTAACGGTGGCCGTTTTCAGGATTCAGCTTTCTTTCGGTGAATTTTTTATTGTATTCTTTCAGGTTCTTGCAGAACGCATTTTTCAGAAGGTCATACCGGGTATCCATCTCAATACAAAGGGAGTTCAGGGTGTTGATTACCTTATTGGTATCGGTGATGATCGCTTCATCCACATCCGGAAGCTTGGCCAGGTAATGCCTTTCGATCTTGGAATATAACGAAAGCTCTACCTTTTTAGGGTCTACCATGACGAATTTCAGTTCGCTCGGATGCTTTTTATACAATAGGGAAGTAAGGATGGCATTGATCCCGACTGATTTTCCCTGACCGGTAGCCCCTGCCATCAGAAGATGGGGCATTTTGGCCAGGTCAGCCATGAAAATTTCGTTGGAAATCGTCTTCCCGAAAACTACCGGAAGGTCCATATCCGAATTCTGGAATTTCTGTGATGAAATCACCGAACGCATGGATACCATAGTCGGATTTTTTCTCGGTACTTCGATCCCGATGGTGCCTTTCCCCGGCATTGGTGCAATAATCCTGATGCCTAATGCAGAAAGGTTCAGTGCAATGTCATCCTGCAGCTTTTTGATTGCCGCCACACGGATTCCCGCCTCAGGAACAATTTCGTACAGGGTAACGGTAGGTCCGATCGTTGCTTTGATCTCGGAGATTCCCACATTAAAGTTCTTCAGGAGACCAACGATCTTATTTTTGTTTTCCTCGAGTTCCTCTTTGTTGATCTGGATTTCCTCACTGCCGTAGTCTTTCAGCAGTTCAACCGTAGGCATCTGGAAGCCGGCCAGGTCCAGCTTATGGTCATAAAGACCATGCTTTTCCACCAGTTCCTGGGACTTTTTGTCCGAGTCGTCCAGGATGTCGATCACAGGAGCTACTTCTATATTGAATTTGATTTCTTCTTTTTCAGGAGACTTTGCAGGAATATCCATATCAAAAGCCTCGGCAGGCGTTGACATAGGAACAGCGGGCTTGGAGCTCAGTTTCATATCTATATTCAGCGGCTGCGAAAATGCATCTTTCTCCGGTTCGAATGACGTATTGTTAGGCGTTTCGATAGGAGCGAGGGTTGGAGCTACCGGAACCTCTGGGAAGCCTTTTGGCAGTTCCACGGGCTCCTGGATTTTTTCCGGCTGGGGAATATCGGTTACGGTCACATTCGGTGCGGCTTCCTCTGCTTCTTCAATCAGCTCATCATCAGCTTCAAAATTCTCCTCGGATTTAGGAAGCATGGATTTTACCTTTCCGATCGTATTTTCATTGATATCATCCAGCCTGGATTTGATGGAGCTCGGGCGAAGGTTGAATTCAAGGATAAAATACAGCAGGATGCTTGCGGCAAGCACCAACCAGAGCCCTACAATACCAATCAGTGAATTCAGCGTATCCATGATCTGGTAACCGTATACGCCGCCCAATACCCCTTGTCCTTTGGTGACAGCTCCGAAAAAGACAGGAAGCCAGCAGATAAAGAACAGGGAATGGCCAACGGTTTTCCATGGCTTGAACATTTTTTTCTTCAGGATAATCAGCCCTACCACCAGCAACAGGAATGCAATGATGAAAGAGGCGACGCCGATGCTTTCAAAAATAAAGATATTCCCCAGCCAGTCCCCGACTTTCCCAAAGACATTGGAGGACTGTATGGTTTTGTCCAGCATAGTCCCGGCCTGGCTCTGGTCTGCCTTCCAGTTCATCAGGTAGGAGACAAAAGAGAACGTCAGGACAATCGAAAAAAGAATGAACATGAGCCCGAAAAAAATTCGGGGTTTGGATAAAATTCTGCCCTTTTCAGGTGCTATGGTCTGTTTAGGTTGTGTCTTCTTATTCATAATATGGGTGTAGGCAAATTTAGCGTTTTTTGAATATTGACGCCATCTTTTTTCATGCAAAAAATAAGAGAAAAAAGCAGGCTGACGGGAGCTGCCAGACAATGTCTCAGCCCATGTTTAACCGAATCGCCGAAATTGACAAGTCAATGTACCCTGAAGTACTGTAAACCACTGGTTAAGGATGATTGTTTTCTTGCTGCCGGAAAACCCTTAATGATTTATTCCTGTTTGAAAAGCTGCTTTTAAGCCATAAACAACTGTAAGATCAGAAACACAATGGAAGGAGAATTGATCAGGGTGCTACAGGAAAGCCTTTCTATGCCCGAAGAAAAAGCCTTAGAGCTGATGGCGGCCGGCAGCATAATGACAGTAAAAAAAACGAAGAATTGATTTCACAGGAAGATCGCAGATCATCTGGCATTGATTATTCAAGACGCCATGCGATCTTACCTGATCAGTGAAAAAAGGAGAGGAGATGAATCTATTTCTACATCCGACCAGCTTTTTGTTTAGTGAAGCCTGATTTCAAACAGGCAAACCGTAGCATTGTCGTAATGAGCAGGAAGGCCTTTGGTATTCTTCAGTGTTAAAAGCCCGAGAAATTCGAACCCGCATTTTTCATAATAGCTGATCAGTCCTTTATTTTCCCCTACCGTATCCATCCTGATGAATTTCTTGTTGTTGCGGGATGCATACTCTTTGGCCCAGCGTACGATCTCCGCCACCAGGTTTTGTCCGCGAAAATCCGGATCGGTGGCTATCCGGTGGATATAGACGGCAGGATCTTCATTCCTTTCTTCCCAGATCTGCGGATCGCTGAACGTTGTAGCCCAGACACAGGCTGTTTTTCCGTCTATTTCGATTTTCCACTGGCGGTTTTCGAGGATTTCATTCCTGATCATCTGCCGGTCGAATTCCGGCCAGTGCACGGCTGCTTTTGCTTTCTGGAAATCTGTGGCTATGCGGTAAAGCCTGAAGATCTCATCAAGATCATCTGATGTGCTGTTTTGTATTGCGGTTGTCATAGAACAATCTGTGTTTTTTATTTAAAGGGTATATTTTTGAAATTCATTGATGTCGTGGTAACTGAAGACTTCAATCTCCGGATGCAAAGCGATCAGTGTACGGATCTTATCCAGCGTATGCCTGCGTAAATCATTGTCATCAGCGCTGGCTTCCGTTAATGCATTGACCGGGTGACCTGAATGGTCCAGTTCTTCCCGGAGATAATACGCATCGGCTGCATAGAGCATCCACTGCCCGTTGATCTTCAAAGCGACACCGCAGTGGCCCAGGGTATGCCCAAACATAGGGATGAGGAATATCTCTGTATTGACAGCAGCGGATACCTTTCTCGCTTCAAAGCCGAACCATTGCATATCGGATGTTCCATATGTTTTGATGACGGGACTATGGGATAAAGGTGTTTTCAGATAGCGGGGATTCCCGGACAAATAATTGTCATATTCCTCCTGGCCTACATGTACAATAGCATTCGGGAAATCTGCCAGTCCGCCGGTATGGTCATTATCCAGGTGGGAAATAATACAGTCACTGACCTCATCAGGATGAAAGCCCAAATGTTCGATCTGTCTGATGGCCGTCTGGTTTTCATCAAACCGGTAGCCTACCATATCAATAAGTTCTTTACCTATCCTTTCTTCGGGGTGTTGGATATCCTGGAGCCCTATACCGGTATCAATCAGGACAAGCCGGCAGTTCTCGCGGATCAGCAGGCAGTGCCCGCATACGTTTTCGCTGTAAGGAGAGACGATCCTTACACAATTCAGGTGAAATAATTCTGTCATAATGTGTTTAAATAATGCAGATAAAAATAAGTGTTTTTTCGCAGCTGCGAAAGAAATCCGGCTGTTTTTTCTGTGAGAACTTCGGGTAATAACCGATTCCTGTTTTTATATTTTACCCTCTTTACAACAAAGATAACTACACTATTAAGAATGATTCAAAATAAGGAATTATGCCCTCTGAAGTGATAAATAACAGGTTTTTTTATCCCCCCATTGATTTATCATCCTTATTTTTGCATGTCAAGTAAAACAATTCATGAAAAAACTTCAGGATATTCTTATTTCTACCAGGACAATGGCA
This sequence comes from Chryseobacterium camelliae, assembly GCF_002770595.1. Classification (NCBI taxonomy): domain Bacteria; kingdom Pseudomonadati; phylum Bacteroidota; class Flavobacteriia; order Flavobacteriales; family Weeksellaceae; genus Chryseobacterium; species Chryseobacterium camelliae. The sequence continues at coordinate 355,624 of NZ_CP022986.1, forward strand.
GTGCTGTTGCTGGTGTACGCATTTTCAATGGCCTATGCCACTTTCCTAGAAAACGACTACGGAACCCCAACGGCAAAAGCCCTTATTTATGAAGCCAAATGGTTTGAACTGATCATGTTCCTGCTGATTCTCAACTTTGTAGGCAACATCGCACGGTACAGGCTTTGGAAAAAAGAAAAATGGCCGGTACTGGTATTTCACCTTGCCTTTATTCTTATTTTCATCGGGGGTGCCATCACACGGTACATCAGCTTCGAGGGAACGATGCACATCCGTGAGGGTGAAACTTCCAATGAGATCGTTACTGACAAAAACTTCTTTAAAATTAAAATCGAAGAAAACGGTGAAGCACTGGATTACAAAGATATTCCTTACCTGATGTCTCCGCTGCACAAGGATTTCAATGCAGTCTATGATTACCACGGGAAAAAGATCACGGTGGCTGCCAAAGAATACATCCAGCGTAAAAAAGACAGCCTTGTGGCAGATCCTAACGGATCAGAGTACCTGCACCTGGTTTCTACAGGACAGACGGGAAGGCAGAATATCTACATTAAACCGGGCGAAGCAAAATCCATCAACGGGACATTGGTTACGTTCAACAGAGCCATTGACGGAGCCGTTGAGTTTCGCAATGATAACGGGAAGCTGTTTATTAAAACCCCTGTGGATGCCAGTTATATGACCATGGCAACACAGGCTACCGGAAATACCATAAAAGACGAATTCCAGCCATTGGTATTGAGAAGCCTATACAGCATCAACGAGCTTAAACTTGTCGTTCCGGAAGGACTGAAAAAAGGGAAACTCCTGGCTTATGAAGGAGACCGAAAAAAGGATATGAGCGTTCCTGATATGCTTACGATTGAGATTCAGGGGCCTAAAACCAAACAGCTGGTATACCTTTCCGTAGAAAAAGGCAATCCTAACGCCTATAAGCAGGTGGCTATAGACGGCCTGAATATTATGGTAGGGTTCGGACCTAAGATTTACAACACCCCTTTCGCCCTGAAGCTGGATGACTTCATTATGGAAACATACCCGGGAAGTTCTTCACCCAGTGCTTACGAAAGCCATGTAGAGATTATTGATGAAGGGAAACAGACTCCTTATAAAATTTATATGAACCATGTCTTAAACCATAAAGGATACCGTTTTTTCCAGTCGAGCTTCGACCAGGACAGGATGGGAACCGTTCTTTCGGTTAACCATGATTTCTGGGGAACCCTTATTTCCTATATCGGGTATGCATTTTTGTTCATCGGAATGTTCGTGATTTTCTTCTGGAAAGGAACACATTTCTGGAAGCTGAATAAAATGCTTTCTGATGTCAATAAGAAAAAAACGGCATTGATGGTCCTTCTTCTATTGAGCTTCGGGCTGAATGCACAGAAAATTGAAACCCACGGAACCACAGACGGAAGCCGTGAGCATATCCATGTGGAAGGAGACGGACATCATCACGCTAAAGCATCTGATCCTGATATGGCCCAGACGCAGGCGCCCAAACAGAATTCCCTGGCGGCCCCTCTTACTAAAATGAGGTCCATTTCACCGGATGAAATTATTGCAAGAAACAAAATCAGCAAAGAGCATGCAGACAAATTCGGCTATCTTCTGGTACAGAATTATGAAGGAAGGATTGTGCCGATCAATACCGAAGCCCTGGATGTTTTAAGAAAGCTGTACAAAAAAGACGAATTTAAAGGTACGGACGGGAAATACCTGACTGCCAATCAATGGTTCCTTTCCGTGAATACCGATACCCCGAGCTGGACAATGGTTCCTATCATTAAAGTGGGGACAAAAGGCGGGGACGAATTAAAAAATAAAACCAAGGCTGACGAAGACGGCTATACTTCGCTGATGAACCTTTTCCCGGCTGATGCCAATGGAAATATGACCTATATTCTGGAACACGATTATAATATTGCATTCCGTAAGAAACCGGCAGAACAGACCAATTATGATAAAGAGGTCATTGCCGTAAACGAAAGGGTTCAGATCTTCAACGAATTTTTCAGCGGACAGTTTATGAGGATTGTACCGGTGAAAAATGATGCGAACCATACATGGCATTCGTGGCTTGACCAGAAATTCGAGCCGGATATGGAATCGCAGAAAGTAATGGGGCCATATTTCGCAGAAGTACTGTCTGCACAGCAGACCGGAAACTGGAGCAAAGCAGACAAAGAGCTGGAAAAACTTTCGGAATACCAGCAGAAGTGGGGTAAAAGCGTAGTCCCTTCCAAATCTAAAGTAGACCTGGAAGTGTTTATGAATACCCTGAATATCAACTTCAAGCTCCTTATTTTCTATACCATTATTGGTAGCTTATTATTGATCATCGGCTTTGTTGAATTGTTTAAGCCTAAAAAAGTTTTAAATAAAATTATTAAGGTAGTGATTGCCCTGGGAATCGTAGGGTATCTCTGTCACTTTCTTGGCCTGGTAGCCAGATGGTATATTTCCGGGCACGCTCCATGGAGTAACGGATATGAGGCAATCATCTTTATTTCATGGGTAGGAATTACTGCCGGATTGCTGTTGTACAGGAATTCCAATGCACTGATCCCGGCAGCAGGATTTATGGTGGCTGTTATTATGATGGGGTTTGCGCATGGAGGTTCTGCCCTTGATCCACAGATCACGCCGCTGGTGCCTGTCCTGAAATCGTACTGGCTGATCGTTCACGTAGCAATCATTACGTCGAGTTATGGTTTCTTTGCCCTTTCCATGATTATTGCCGTTATCAGTCTAGTGTTTTTCATTATCTCCAATAAGCAGACTTATGACCTGCATCACGATACGACGCTGAAAGAACTGGCCATTGTTTCGGAAATGTCGCTTACCATAGGTCTGTTTGCCTTAACCGTAGGAAACTTCCTGGGTGGGATCTGGGCCAATGAATCATGGGGAAGGTATTGGAGCTGGGATCCGAAAGAGACCTGGGCATTTATTTCCATTATGGTATATGCTTTCGTGCTCCATATGAGGCTGGTTCCGGGCTTAAGGAGCCGATGGGCTTTCCATGTAGCGACTATGTTTGCATTCTGCTCAATGGTCATGACCTACTTCGGGGTGAACTACTATTTAAGCGGACTTCACTCTTATGCTGCAGGTGATCCGGTTCCGGTTCCAGCATGGGTATACATCGGTCTGGCAACAATGATTCTTTTATCCGCTGCATCTTACTTTAAATTTAAAGTACTGACCAAAAAATAATATACGATCAATCTATATATGCAATCCCGGGAAACTTGTTTTCCGGGATTTTTGTTGAGTTAAACAGTATGACCACCAACTGCCAGATCACTTCATAACCCATAACTCATCACTAAAAAAGTTTGCGTATTAAAAAATTACTTAACTTTATGATATCAAAATAATATCATTTTAAAATTATATCTATGGAAAAATCATTAAAACCTATGTCCGGATACCTTACTCTGGTTATCTGCCTTGTGCTCTTTGCAGCTTCACTGTACCTTTTTATCATGAGTACTGAAGGAAGCATCACTTCAGCTGTTATAGCAATGCTGTGTTTCTTACTGTCCTGTTTTTTCCTGAAAGGGCTTATGATCATTCAGCCCAATCATTCCAGGATCCTGAACTTTTTCGGGAAATACGTCGGGACCGTTAAGGAAAACGGGCTCTTCTTTATCAACCCGTTATATTCATCCCAGAAGATGAGCCTGCGTTCTGAAAATATGCAGGGACAGACGTTGAAGGTGAATGATAAAATGGGGAACCCGATTGAGATTGCCGCCGTTATCGTCTGGAAAGTTGGGAATACTTACAAGGCAGCCTATGAAGTGGAACGTTATACCGATTATGTACGGATGCAGAGTGAAGCAGCCGTACGTCATCTGGCAGTAAGCTTTCCTTATGATAACCTGGAGGATGAGCATGCCAGTATCACACTGAGAGACGGTGGCGATCAGGTGAATAAAATCCTGGAACAGGAACTTACAGATCGTCTCGCTCCGGCAGGCATCGTCATTCAGGAAGCACGGATTACCCATCTTGCTTATGCCTCCGAAATTGCAGGCGCCATGCTCCAGAGGCAGCAGGCTACCGCTATCGTGGCGGCAAGGACCAAAATTGTGGAAGGTGCCGTAGGAATGGTGGACCTTGCTCTGAAAAAGCTTTCCGAGGACAATATCGTTGAGCTGGATGATGAACGCAAAGCAGCGATGGTGAGCAACCTGATGGTTGTACTGTGCGGTGAAAAAGCAGCGACACCCATCCTGAATGCCGGAACCTTATATAATTAAAAAACCGACTATTATTTACCTTTAAAATTGTCCAATGAAATCTGATTCCCCTAAAAACTCCCCAGGAAGCAAAGACAAAAAATCCTTCGTAATCAGGATTGATGAATCCACCTACAAGCTGCTGGAAAAGTGGGCCGGTGATGAATTCAGGAGTGTCAACGGACAGATTGAATACCTGCTGAATCAGAGCCTGCTCCAGTCTGGAAGGAAAAAGAAAGACTAACTTTCACTGCAAAAGTAAAAGATATGAATCTTGATATAACAATCCCTTCAAACTTTAGGTCTGAAGGGATTGTTTTGTGCCATTCCGGCTGAAATAATAAAAGCAGGATTTCCCTGCTTTTATATACTATATCAATATATTTAATCAAAAATGGTCGTAAAATAATTGCTGATCACCGTCCAGAAATTTTTTCCCAGAAAATAGATGAGCGTGGAGGTGATAATCCCCTTTACGGTAAAAAAAATGATGCCGCCAATCCCGAAACGCTTGACCCACTGTTTCCATCGGGAGCTTTTCTCTTCTGCAGGCTCATTCAAAGGCTGTTGGTTTTCCATTGCTGAAATTCGGATGATTACTATACAAAGATAAGCATGTTTATAATTAGTCCAAATAAAAAATATGTTAAAAAAATTAAATTTTGCGATTCGCATAATATTTTTAACTTTAGGGGCAAACGAAAAGTAATAGTGTATGTCTAAAAAAGTCAAAGATTTCGGAATTGAAAAAACGCTCAGGAATTTAGGGATAAAAGATGAAAATAAAGGAACATCCGTAGGAGGTGAATATTTTGCTTCCGGGAAAATGATAGAAAGTTTTTCTCCGGTAGACGGGGAATTGATTTCGAAAGTGGAAACCTCTGCTGAAAGTGATTATGACCGTGTCATTGAGACTGCTCAGAATGCATTCAAAGAATTCAGGCTGATCCCTGCTCCAAAGAGAGGGGAACTGGTACGTCAGCTTGGACAGAAACTCAGACAGTATAAAGACGACCTCGGAAAACTGGTTTCCTACGAAATGGGAAAATCCCTTCAGGAAGGACTGGGAGAGGTTCAGGAAATGATAGATATCTGCGATTTTGCCGTAGGCCTTTCCAGACAGCTTCACGGCTTTACCATGCATTCGGAAAGGCCCGGCCACAGGATGTATGAGCAGTACCATCCGCTGGGTATTGTAGGGATTATTACCGCATTCAACTTCCCGGTAGCAGTATGGTCATGGAATACCGCACTGGCCTGGATCTGCGGAAATGTAACCATCTGGAAACCGTCTGAGAAAACGCCGTTGTGCGCTATCGCCTGCCAGAACATCATGATTGAAGTACTGAAGGAAAATAATCTTCCTGAAGGCATTTCCAGTGTATTAGTGGCAGATCATGAGATCGGCCAGAAGATGGTGGATGATAAAAGGGTTTCCCTGGTCTCCTTCACCGGATCCACTAGGGTAGGAAGAATGGTTTCTTCCAAAGTAGCTGAAAGGTTCGGGAAATCAATCCTGGAACTGGGTGGTAACAATGCTATCATCATTTCTAAAGATGCCGATCTGGATATGTCAATCATCGGTGCCGTATTTGGTGCTGTTGGAACGGCCGGCCAAAGATGCACCAGCACCAGAAGGCTGATTATCCACGAAAGCGTGTATGACGAAGTTAAAAACAGGCTGGTAAAAGCATATGGCCAGCTGAAAATAGGCAATCCTCTGGACGAAAACAACCATGTAGGACCGCTGATTGACCGTGATGCTGTAGAACAGTACACAAAATCCATCGAAAAATGCAAACAGGAAGGCGGGAACTTCGTTGTGGAAGGGGCAGTCCTGGAAGGAGAAGAGTATGCATCGGGCTGTTATGTAAAGCCTTGTATTGCCGAAGTGGAAAATTCCTATGAAATCGTGCAGCATGAGACATTTGCCCCGATTTTATATCTGATCAAATACAGTACTCTGGAAGAAGCGATTGCGATTCAGAATGATGTCCCTCAGGGATTATCTTCAGCGATCATGACCCAGAACCTGAGAGAAGCTGAACTCTTCCTTTCCCATGCAGGTTCTGATTGTGGGATTGCCAATGTCAATATCGGTACGTCCGGTGCTGAAATCGGAGGCGCATTCGGAGGCGAAAAAGAAACCGGCGGCGGAAGGGAATCCGGTTCGGATGTCTGGAAATATTACATGAGAAGACAGACCAATACTATCAATTACACCGCTCAGCTTCCCTTAGCACAGGGAATCAAATTTGATTTATAGTTTTTTAAAATAATAGTGCCGCAGTGGGCTGTACATGCTCACTGCGGTAATTTTCGGAATCCTGAATTTCTTAATCATTTAAAATCACAAAAAATGCAACAGATCATCGATATACATCCTGATAAAGTAAAAGAAACCGTAGGAAGGCACGTACTGGCAGACGGCTTTGATTTTGTTATGGATATTGAAAAGTCCCACGGATCTTGGCTGTACGATAAGCTCACCGGCCGTGAATACCTGGATATGTTTTCCATGTTTGCCTCCGCATCCATAGGATACAACCATCCTTACCTGATGGAAAAATCAGCCTGGCTGGGAAAAATGGCCATTAACAAGCCTACGCTGGCCGATGTCTATTCAGAAGAATATGCAAAGTTCCTGGAAGTTTTTGAGCGAGTTGCCATTCCCGACGAGCTGCAATATGCATTCTTTATTGAAGGCGGTACTCTGGCTGTGGAAAATGCGATGAAGGCATGCTTCGACTGGAAGACCAGAAAGAACTTTGCTAAAGGACTGCAGACCGAAGCAGGAATATGCATCCATTTCAGGCAGGCATTCCACGGAAGGAGCGGATATACATTAAGCCTTACGAATACGGCCGACCCGAGGAAATACCAATATTTTCCGATGTTTGACTGGCCAAGGATCCTGAATCCTAAGCTGACTTTCCCGATTACGGAAGAAAACCTGGAGGAAACCATCAAAAATGAAAGAATGGCGCTGCTCCACATCGGGGAAGCCATCCTTTCCAACCCGGATAAAGTAGCCTGTGTCATCATTGAGCCGATCCAGGCTGAAGGCGGCGATAACCATTTCAGGGATGAATTCTTTACTGAGCTCAGGAAGCTGTGTGACGAAAATGAAATTTTGCTGATCTTTGATGAAGTGCAGACCGGAATCGGAATGACCGGCAAGATGTGGGCTTTCGAGCATTTTACGGCGAAACCGGATATCATTTCTTTCGGAAAGAAAACGCAGGTCTGCGGAATCCTGGCCAACCGTGAAAAATTTGATGAGGTTCCGGAAAATGTATTCAGGGAAAGTTCAAGGATCAATTCTACGTTTGGCGGTAATTTTATCGACATGCTCAGGTTCCAGCTGGTGATGGAAGTCATTGAAAAAGAAAACCTCGTAGACAATGCCCGTACCGTTGGAGGATACCTTCTGGAAAGACTGCATGAACTGGCACAGAAATATCCCGATAAAATTTCCAACGTACGCGGGAGAGGACTAATGTGTGCGATTGACCTGTCTTCCCATGAAGAAAGGAATACGCTGAGGGATGAACTTTTTAAGGACGGAATGATCATTTTAGGATGTGGTGAACAGTCGCTCCGCTTCAGGCCGCACCTCAATGTTTCCCCTGCGGAAATTGATCTTGCAATCGATATGATTGATCGTAATATGAACAAAATTTAAAATCGCGATTTGTAATTTTAAAAAAAATATTGTATTTTTAGATACTCAAAAAGGAAAGAAATATGGAAAGAAGTACAAGAGTATCAGTTTTTGAAAGTGATAAGCCGGCAGAAATTCAGCTGATAAAGTCGAAATTAGACGATGCACAGATCGAAAACAGCGTTGAAAACAACTACCTGACTTTCACTACAACCCCCACCGCCACTTCATTAAAAGTGATGGTAGACCTGGAAGATGAGAAAAAGGCATTCGAGGTCATCGATGCTTATCTTCAGCAAAACGAAAATTAATAAAAACAATTTCATAATTTTAAATTTTACTACTTCGAACCGAAAATTAATTAAATTAATTTTCGGTTTTTACTATTTCCCGGTACCATACAGAATCAATAATGATCTGTGAGTAAATGATTCAGCAGAATCTCTGCCGGAAATATGTTCTGTAAAACTAACGTTACACCATTCATATGCAGACGGAAATCACATTAAGAAAAGCACAGCAGGAAGATAAAGATATCATCTGGAGCATTTTGCAGCAGGCCATTGCCCGACGTAAAAAAGACGGCAGCAGCCAGTGGCAGCAGGGATATCCAAATGAAGGTACCGTAGAAACTGATATTGCCAACGGTTTCGGATATGTAATGACGGTGGACGGAGTGATCGCAGTTTATACGGCACTCATCCTTAATGATGAACCTGCTTACAGCACCATTGATGGGGCATGGCTCAGCGAAGGCGAATTTGTGGTTGTGCACAGGGTCGCTGTTGATGAGCGGTTTGCAGGACAGGGAATGGCGAAAAAGCTGTTTGACCATATTGAAGATTTTACCCGCTCCCACGGGATACAGAGCATTAAGGTAGATACCAATTTCGATAATCTGGCCATGCTGAAAATACTGGAAAGCAAAGGCTATTCTTATTGCGGTGAAGTCAGTCTGGCCGGTGGTATACGGAAAGCCTACGAAAAACTGATCCTATAATTTTCAGAAAGTTAAGACAGGCAGCAATTGAATTTATAAAACACAGTCTATTCACAAACTCTATCATATTTGTTCGTTTTGTTCCGAACTAATTTATAATTTTGGCAAAATTTTATACATGAATAAAAGGATAAAAATTGATCAGAAGATTTTCCAGGATGCTGTGAAATTCTATGGCATCATTTTTAATATACCACCTTTGGCTTCAAAGATTTACGCCTACCTTCTTTTTGATTTTGATAAGGAAGGTGTAACGTTTGATGAGTTTGTCGACATATTATCTGCAAGCAAGAGTTCGGTTTCCACGAACATTTCTCTGCTGCTGAACGCTGAACTTATCATAGATCACAATAAAATGGATGAAAGGAAACGGTATTTCTTCATCAATGATCAGTACAAAAAGATAAGGTTTGAAAAAATTGTCAAAAGGATGCATGACGAACTGGAATTGTTCGATGAACTGGACAGGTTTAAAGAACATCAGGGCTATCCGAAGCAGTGCGACGAAAAAATAGAAGAATACAAAAAACTTCTCAATAAAAATATAAAGAATATTCAGGAATCTCTTAATAAACTATAAAATGAATAACAAGTTACTCATACTTTCTGTTGCAGCTTTGTCATTGACAGCTTGTAAGAAAGAAGCCCCAAAGCAGGACGGTCCCAAGCCTTTTCCTGTTGTTTCCGTAGAGACTAAAAATGTTGTGGGTTACCAGACTTTCCCTGCTACCATTCAGGGCAGGGTAAACAATGATGTTCGGGCAAAAATCCAGGGGTATATTACCCAGGTACTGGTAGATGAAGGCCAGTATGTGACCAAAGGTCAGCCTTTATTCCGCCTGGAAACCAATATACTCAATGAGAATGCCGCTGCAGCCAAAGCAGGAATCGGCGCTGCTCAGTCCAGTATAGCTGCTGCTAAGGCTGCTGTTAATGCATCCGAGGTGGAAGTGAATAAGCTGAAGCCGCTGGTGGCTAAAAATATCATCAGCAATGTCCAGCTTCAGACGGCGCAGGCCAACCTTTCCCGTGCACAGGCAGAGTTGCAGCAGGCGATCGCCGCAAAACAGCAGGCTACTGCCAATTATAAAGGAGTTGAGGCCAATATTGAATACTCCATTATCCGTGCGCCTATTTCAGGTGTTGTAGGGAAACTTCCGCTTAAGGTGGGAAGCCTTGTAGGACCTTCCGACCAGACTCCGATTACCACTATTTCGGATACATCAGGAATTTTCGCATACTTTTCCATGAACGAAAAGGAGTATTTCGATTTCCTTGAGAAAGCGCCGGGAGCCAGCATGAAAGAAAAAATCAAAAACCTTCCGATGGTGGAGCTCCAGCTTGCCAATGGAAGCCTCTATCCTGAAAAAGGAAGGATTGAAGCCATTACCGGGCAGATAGACCCTACCACCGGAACCATCCAGTTCAGGGTAGCATTCACCAATGCACAGAAACTCCTGAGCAACGGAAACAGCGGAACGATTCGATTCCCTCAGCGTTATGATAACGTCCTGGTAATCCCGGAAAGCGCCACTTATGAGCAGCAGGGTATTGTTTACGCATATAAGGTTGATAAGGGAGATACCGCCAGAAATGTTGTGGTCAATGTGATCGAAAGGATAGACAATCTTGCCATTATCCAATCAGGACTTAACAAAGGCGAAACGGTAGTAGCTGCCGGTATCGGCGGGCTGAAGCCTGGAACTGCCATCAAAAAGCAGCCCGTGAAGATGGATAGCCTTGTTCAATCAATTAAACCGAAATTTTAAGATGATTAAGAATTTTATTAACAGACCGGTCCTCTCCACCGTAATATCCATCCTTATTGTGATACTCGGTGTTTTAGGATTAGTCTCGCTGCCGGTTACGCAGTACCCGGATATTGCACCGCCTACCGTAAGTGTAACGGCAAACTATACCGGAGCCAACGCAGAAACGGTAATGAAGAGTGTGGTAGTGCCATTGGAAGAACAGATCAATGGGGTAGAAGGGATGGATTATATTACTTCCTCAGCCGGTAACGACGGATCTGCCAACATCCAGATTTTCTTTAAACAGGGAATAGATCCGGATATTGCCGCCGTCAACGTACAGAACCGGGTATCCAGGGCGACCCCTTTGCTTCCGAGTGAGGTAACACGTTCCGGAGTAGTAACCCAGAAGCAGCAGACCAGTGCCCTGATGTATATGTCATTTTACTCTGAGAATAAGGACCTTGATGACGTATACCTTCAGAACTTCCTGAACATTAATGTAATCCCGAATCTGAAAAGGATCAACGGAGTAGGTGATGCCAACGTTTTCGGAGGTAAAAACTATTCCATGAGGGTGTGGCTGGATCCTGCGAAAATGGCAGCCTATGGAGTGACACCAACTGATGTTACCAATGCCATCAATGAGCAGAGCCGTGAAGCAGCAGCTGGTTCTATAGGACAGAACAGCGGAAGCTCCTTTGAATACATTATTAAGTATGTCGGTAAATTCAATGAGAAAGAACAGTACGACAATATTATTATCAAATCTCTGGCTGACGGACAGAACCTGATGCTGAAAGATGTGGCCAAGGTAGAACTGGCAGGTCTTTCATACACAGGGATCGGGGAAAACGGGAATTATCCTTCCATCAGTATGGGGATTTTCCAGACCCCGGGATCCAACGCCCAGGAGATCATTAAAAATATCAAATCCTATCTGAAGTCTGCGGAAAGTACATTTCCTCAGGGAATCAAATATACCTATAACTTCGATACCAATGAGTTCCTGGATGCCTCAATTGAAAAAGTGGTGCATACCCTGATCGAGGCATTCATCCTGGTGTTTATCGTGGTGTATATTTTCCTTCAGGATTTCAGGTCAACGCTGATTCCTGCGATTGCCGTTCCGGTATCCATTGTAGGGGCATTTTTCTTCCTGAACCTGTTTGGCTACTCCCTAAACCTCCTGACACTTTTTGCTTTGGTTCTTGCCATTGGTATTGTGGTAGATGACGCCATCGTCGTCGTCGAGGCCGTCCATGCCAAGATGGAACACGGGATTTCCGATGCCAAAAAAGCAACGGTTGAGGCTATGAATGAAATTACCGGAGCTATTATCTCCATTACCCTCGTAATGGCCTCCGTATTTATTCCGGTAACCTTCATTACAGGACCCACCGGGGTATTCTACCAGCAGTTCGGGGTAACCCTGATTGTGGCTATTTTCATTTCTGCCGTAAACGCATTAACGTTGAGCCCGGTATTGTGTTCCCTGTTCCTGAAACCGAATGAGCACCATCACGCAGAATACAAGAACATGAATTTCCTTCAGAAGTTTTTCTATAAATTCAATCTTGCATTCAAAACGACTACCGAACGGTATGGAAAGGGATTTGTTTTCCTTTTAAGGCATAAATGGGTAACCCTGATCATATTTGCCGTTACCGGAGGAATCCTGTATTGGGCAGGTTCCACCATGAAAAAAGGGTTTGTGCCTACGGAAGACCGTGGGATTATCTTTACCGATGTCCAGCTTCCGCCGGGAGCTTCCATGGAAAGGACGTATAATGCATTGAAGACCCTTCAGAAAAATGCCATGCAGATTCCGGGGGTACAGAATGTTACCATTTCCACCGGTAGAGGGTTCTTATCCGGAAACGGAAGCAACAATGGTCTGGCCTTTATCAAGCTGAAAACTTTTGAAGACCGTAAAAAAGGCGGGCTGAATTCCGAAGATATTACCAAGAAGCTTTTCGGGATTTCCGGGAAAGTACCGGATGCGAAAATCGTATTCTTCCAGCCACCGAGTGTACCCGGGTTCGGGAGCAGCGCCGGTTTTGAAATGGTACTGCTGGATAAATCCGGAGGCGAATATACCGATCTTGACAACAAGACCAATGAATTCATCGGAAAACTGATGCAACGACCGGAAATCGAATTTGCACAGACTTCCTTCAATACCAAGTACCCTCAGTACCAGATGGAAATCAATGTTCCGCTGGCAAAGAAGCTGGGAGTTTCCGTAAGTGATATCTTAAGCACGATGCAGGGGTACATCGGGGGAATCTACAGTGCCGACTTTACCAAATATGGAAAGCAGTTCAGGGTAATGGTCCAGGCACTTCCTGAAAACCGGAAAAGTATTGAAAACCTTAATGAACTGTATGTAAGGACGGGATCTGGTGTCATGTCGCCGATCTCACAATTCGTAACCCTTACCAAAGCTTACGGTCCGCAATCGGTGAGCCGGTATAACCTGTTTACCTCAGTGAAAATTACCGGGGCTAACTCTGCAGGCTACAGTTCCGGGGATGCTATTGCTGCGGTACAGCAGGTAGCCAGCGAGTCGCTGAACCAGAATTACGGAGTAGAATTTACCGGCTTATCCAGGGAAGAATTAGCCTCCGGTTCCCAGACCGCACTGATTTTTGCGCTCAGTCTGATCTTTGTTTATTTCATCTTATCTGCCCAGTATGAGAGTTATATCCTTCCGCTGGTCGTTGTGATCTCACTTCCGCTGGGGGTGATGGGAGCTTACTTCGGACAGAAAATTATGGGATTGGAAAACAACATCTATTTCCAGATTGCACTGATCATGCTTGTAGGGTTGCTGGCTAAAAATGCTATCCTGATTGTTGAGTTCGCCATCCAGAGAAGGCATCATGGTGAAAGCATCGTCATGGCAGCTATCAATGCGGCGAAGGCTAGGTTAAGACCGATCCTGATGACTTCATTTGCCTTCATCTTCGGACTATTGCCGCTGGTACTGGCGAGCGGGATCGGAGCGGTTGGAAACAGGTCTATTGCAACGGGAGCGGCGATCGGGTTGCTGATCGGAACCATCTTAGGGTTGTTCGTGATCCCGGTACTCTTTGTGATCTTCCAGACCCTTCAGGAAAAGGTAAAGCCTATCAAAAAAGAAGAGATCAGTTTAGCAGAATAAAAATTAACCCGGAAACTGCAGCCGTTGTTGTCAACCTGCAGTTTTCGTTTTCACAACGTGTAATTTTTTATCATGAAAAGTGTATTAAACATTATAAAAGGAATAACTTTTTCAGCAATCATTTTGGGAACCGTAGCATCCTGTATGGCAAGACGGGAATATGAAAGACCCAAAAATGTAGTTGATGAAAAGCTGTACCGCACCGATATGCTGTCGTCAGACAGTACCAATATCGCCAATATTCCATGGAAGGATATCTTTACCGATCCTATACTTCAGGGTCATATTTCAAAAGCCCTGGAAAACAATCTGGATATCAGGATTGCCCTGCAGAATATTGCTTCTGCCGAATCTTACCTGAAACAGAGCAAAGCTGCGTATCAGCCGACGCTCTCCGGGGGGCCTAACTATACTTTCCAGACCCAGTCCATCAATACGCAGTTCGGACAGATCATCGGGGAAAGAAGATACATCAACCAGTTTGACATTACAGCCAGCGTAGGCTGGGAAGCGGATATCTGGGGCAGGCTGAAAGCACAGGAAAAAGCACAGCTGGCTTCCTACCTGGGAACCGTAGCTGCCCACAAAGCAGTGAAGAGTGATCTGGTAGCATCCATTGCCACCTCATATTATCAGCTATTAACGTATGATGCCCAGAAAAAGATCATTACGGAAACCATTGCGCTCAGGGAGAAAAACCTGGAAACCACAAGAGCACTGAAAACTGCGGGAACGCTTACTGAAGTTGCCGTACAGCAGAGCGAAGCTCTTGTTTTCAATGCTAAATCTTTACTGATTGATATCGATACGCAGATACAGTTGCTGGAAAACACCATGAGTCTGCTGATGGGCGAGCCCTCTCAATCCATAGCAAGATCCACGCTGGAAAGCCAGAAGTTGCCGATTGATCTTAAGCTGGGGTATCCGGCTCAGCTCCTGGCCAACCGTCCGGATGTCATGAGAGCCGAATACAACCTGATGAATGCTTTTGAGCTGACCAATTCTGCAAAAGCACAGTTTTATCCTACCTTAAGGATTACCGGAAGTGGTGGGGTACAGTCAGTGGATATCGATCATCTCTTCAGTGTCAACTCACTGTTCGCGAACATCGTTTCAGGACTGGCTCAGCCGATCCTGAACAGGAGACAGATCAAAACCAATTATGAAGTGAGCCTTGCCAACCAAGAAAGTGCTTACCTGAATTTTAGAAAAGCTGTTCTTACGGCCGGTAAAGAAGTTTCGGATGCTATAAGAGTATTCTCCGTACAGGATTCTTATATTGAGCTGAAGCAGAAAGAACTGAATGCATACAAAAACTCAGTGGAGTATTCCCAGGAATTGGTTAACTACGGGATGGCCAACTATCTGGAAGTACTGAATGCAAGCGTTAATTCCCTGAATGCGGAGCTGAATATTGCCAATGCGGAGTACAGCAAAATGAGAGCTGCCGTTGAGCTGTATCAGGCTCTTGGCGGAGGATGGAAATAAGAATTAACCAATAAGATAACAACGTATGTCAGAAATGGCATACGTTTTTTGTTGTTAGAGGTTGTATATCAATGTTAAATTTTTTATAAATGTAAAGATCAGTTTGTATATACGTAGTTAACTACGTAGTTTTGAATACAAATAAGCGCATATGAAAATAAACATCCAACAGTTAGATAACACGTATTCTGATGAACTGATCAACTTAATTCTTACCATACAACAGAAGGAATTTAATGTACCCATCACGATAGATGATCAACCAGATCTTAAAAAGGTTGAGGAATTTTATATAGAATCAGGAGGGAATTTCTGGGGAGCTTTTATCAACGGCGAACTGGTAGGTTCAATAGCCCTGGTTAAATTTGATGATAAAGCAGGAGCCGTGAGAAAAATGTTTGTAAAAAAAGAATTCAGGGGAAAAGAGTTTAATATTGCACAGGAGCTCCTGGACGTTTTAATTTCTTTTTGTCGTAAAACTGGCATAGAAAAGATATATTTGGGAACTGTTGATATACTGAAGGCAGCCATACGGTTCTATGAACGCAATTATTTTTTAGAGACTAAAAAGGAAGATCTGCCGGCCCGATTCCCATTGATGAGTGCTGATAATGTTTTTTATTCTTTAAATGTAAACTAATAGGATGAATATAATAGATGAATCCGGCATTCTGGCCATATCGACGAGGCTGCAGCGCCTTAGTGAGCAATTGAGGAAAGATGGAGCCATGATCTACCAGTCTTTTGATATTGATTTTGAACCGAAGTGGTTTCCTGTGATCTTTACTCTTCATCACAAAAAGACAATGAGTGTTGTGGAAATTGCCAACGAAATAGGATATACCCATCCATCTACCATCAGCCTGCTGAAAGAACTTGAAAAACAAAAGTTTATTCAATCCAGAAAAGACAAACAGGATGAGCGCAGAAGATTGATTATATTGTCTCCGAAAGGTGTCCAGCTGGTTGAAAAAATGCAGCCGGTCTGGGAACTCATGTCAAAAGTGCTTGGCGAAATTGCAGATAATAAAAATAACCTTTTACAAGCGATTATTGAAGCAGAAGAAAAAATAGCTGAACAGTCTTTTTATCAGAGAGCATTGAAAACAAAAAAAGAACTTAACTGATTTGATTGCCAGTGGTTTACTCAATACAGGCTTCTTATTTTTATGTAAAAATACTTTAGTGCATCACGGCCGTGATAAAATAGTTAAAAAAAAACTGATAAAAAAGTGGAAAAATATTTGAAGATGCAGTTTAAATACTTACTTTTGTACCGCTTTAAGAAAGTAGGGGAATTAGCTCATCTGGCTAGAGCGTTAGACTGGCAGTCTAAAGGTGACGGGTTCGATCCCCGTATTCTCCACAGTGATAATAATAGAGTTGCATGATTTGAATCTGCAACTCTTTTTTTATGTAAAACCAATATGGATCAGGTTTGATCCTTCACTTTGAATATCCCATTTTGTAAACGTTCTTGTAAATGTACCGGACACAACTTACCCGGTGGTCTCTAAATTCAAATACCAGATAATATTTACGTTTATTTATCATCCCTATTCTATAGCTCCAGCGTTCCGGCAGTTGGGTGCGGGATTCATCAGGTCCCAGCATATTTTCTATTTCCATTCGGGTTTTTCCCGGGATTTCAGGATCTCTGATCAGATCTCTGACGTAGTATTTTCGTAAATCATGCCGGGTTTTCCAGATATGGCTTTTGAAATGCGGATGGAGCATGTACTGTACAGACTCTCTCAGGGCTTTGGCAATCACAATCTCATCATCAGTTTAAGATTATAAAAACATTTTTTTCCATTTTGTTACAGTATTCCGGCTCAGCTTAAAATGCTGGGCCAGCTGGCTGTTGTTCAGGCCGTTCTTTTTCTGGTACTCCAGGATTTCTAAAATAGTCTTCTGATCATAAGATTTAAGTTTCTGGTCGAAATGAGAATCAGTCCTGTTTTTTACACCGCTGATGATCCGGTCAAGTTTGACAACATCCATGATATTGATGACTTTTTTCATGAAGATTTTCTTGCAATCGCAAGCTTTCTCAGGATATTTCATAGTGATCATATCCATGTATATTCTTTTATAGTCTGGCTTTGCATTCATTGCATCAGTTCTTTTTATGGTGTTTACTGATCCATTTATAAATGGTGGTGCGGGGAATTCTGTACTGTAGTATGATTTCAGGTATGGTTTTCTCACCGGTTGTGATGAGTTCCAGGATGAAATCAACAATTTCCTTGGTATAGATATTCTTTCTGAAGACCGGAAGGCTGGAAAGTTTGTTGAGGGCAGACTTGTTTTCATCTGAGGCCGGAGGTGCATAAAGGATCATATGCTGGGTATACAGCCGGAAAAAATCATATTCCAGAAGTTTGCTCCAGCGCAGGAGAAGCTCGGTATCCAGCGATGGTGTCTTATACATTTGAGAGATCTGATCTTCCTCACAGCAGAGGAATTTGCAAATACGGGATATTTCTATTTCTTTTTCAGCAACTTTTTTTTCAATCAGGTTTCCGATATGGATGTTCTTAAAATTCATGGGATAAGATATAGTGTATACTGTTTAAAATCTGTATTAAAAAGTGGGTATACATTCGAAAAAACAAGTAGGTTGACCAGTAAAAGATTTTGATGCAGCAGCGAATAATGATACTCCGGATTTATTTTTAAAAGGATTATGCTGCTATTTTCCACAACAGTCTTACTGCACAGGCCGATTGCACATGCATGAATAAAAATATTTTGCGAATTGAGAATATAGGAGAAAAGAAAGAACAGGAAATCAATCCATGATTTACACTTCGATCTTAAAATAACACCTGAATTACTACCAATATCTATCACACCTTTAACGTCAACTAAAAATAACCGTATCCTGATGGACCGGACTATTTTCAACAAAGCTAGGCGAATGAATGACTATTTGTGAGCGGCAATTGCCTTTCTGCATCATTGGCTTTATATTGTACTGGTTTGGTCATTATTCCGGAGAAACCATGACTGATTAATCTTTAATTATAATATACATAACGTCTTTTATGGATGATATTTTTTCATTGCTTTTTTATTATGGACTGATATCAATAACTTTGATTGCCAATGTCATTGATCATTCCAAAAAAGATCCTGTTTAAAATCAAATTGTAAAAAGATTATTTGATTTCTCTACGATTATAGCCTTGTACATTAAAAAAAATAGGAATCTGAAAAAGAATGCAAGTTTTAAGATAAAATTTCTCAAATTAAAAAATATCCCTATATTTACGCCGTTTAAGGCAATTTGTGAATGATTGATGAGGCTTTAAGGTCGGCTTTGTCATCATGATACGGATTGGAGATTAAAAAATATAATGTCAACAAACTCATTATGGGCGTAATGCAAGCAGAACCGCTCATGAATATAAAATGTAACCCTCTATGAAGAAACTGTTTTTACTTTTTTTAACTGCTTTTACCCTGTTCAGCTGCAGCTCGGATGATGATACGATTTATGACTTCATAGGAACCTGGTCTGGAAGCTATGCCGGAAATGACAAAGGAACCTGGAATATTGTTGTGGCTACCGACGGAAAAGTGACCGGAACTATGCATTCTGACCAGAATAATGAAAATTATAACATTTCAGGGCATCTTACAGAGTCCGGTGAGTTGAGCGCTTCAGTAGGATTACCTTCAGACGGCGAATTCAGAGGGAATTTGGGAAGAGATAAAAAGGCAAGCGGTACCTGGAGGAATTCAGTGCCCAACCCGGATAGGGCTGGTGACTGGACCGGAGAAAAGAATAAATAATTACTGTATACAGCAAGGCTTCATGATCATGAGGCCTTTTTTATGCAGAATGGTCTTCAGACTTAACACGTCTTTATTTTGGCCAATGCTGAGTTTTATCAAAAAATCCGGTAATGGAGGATTCCTGTTATTCGATTCCGGTACCACAATTCAAATTTAAAATTTTATATTTGTACTGACCGTTTCCGTAATAAATACGAGATCACCTATGGAATTGAGATGGAGCAACAGAAAATTGGCCATACAGCACCTAAGCATTCTGATGATTGCATCTGTACTGGCTGTTTCATGCGGGAGTTCTAAAAATATGCCCGTAAAAAGAAAAAAAGTAACGGTAAACGTACCGAGGTCGGAAGAACTGAGGGCTTTAAATTCGGATTTCAGCGGTACCATTCCCAAGTCCGTTGCCGAACTGCTGAAAGATGCGGAAAAGTACCTTGGTGCTCCCTATAAATTCGGAGGCGATACGTCCTCAGGATTCGACTGCTCCGGACTCGCCCTTAAAGTTTTTGAAGAAAATGATTACAAGCTTCCAAGAAGGTCGGCAGACCAGGCAGAAACCGGAAAGCAAATCGATATCCGTGATGTAAAGCCCGGAGATCTGCTGTTTTTTGCTACCGCCGGAGGAAGCAGGGTTTCCCATGTAGGCATCGTCCATGATATCGGAAGAGACGGGGAAATAAAATTCATTCATTCTTCCACCAGCAAAGGGGTTATTATCTCTTCTTTAAACGAAAAATATTGGAATAAGGCCTATCTGCATGCCCAGAGGGTTCTGTAGTGTGCGGATGGGAACATGATCTTTCAGGATACCGCAGCAGTGAAAATATTTTGCTGAACTTTTTTGTATCTTTGGGCGCATAATTTTTTTAATATAAACTAGAAACATGTCGTTACAACAAACAATTGAAAATATCTGGGACAACAGGGACCTATTACAGAATGAAGACAGCCAGAAAGCCATCAGGGAAGTTATTGCTCTGGTTGACAAAGGAGAACTTCGTACGGCTGAACCTACAGGGAACGGATGGCAGGTGAATGAGTGGGTGAAAAAAGCAGTCGTCATGTATTTCCCGATCCAGAAGATGGAAACGATAGAGGTAGGCCCTTTTGAATTCCATGACAAAATGCCTCTGAAGAGGAACTATGCAGAAAAGGGAGTAAGAGTTGTGCCGCATGCAGTAGCCAGGGAAGGTGCATACATTGCCCCGGGAGTAATCATGATGCCTTCTTATGTAAATATCGGTGCTTATGTAGATTCCGGAACGATGGTAGATACCTGGGCAACCGTAGGAAGCTGTGCACAGATCGGCAAAAACGTTCACCTGAGCGGTGGCGTTGGAATCGGTGGTGTCCTTGAACCTTTACAGGCTGCTCCGGTAATTATTGAAGATGACTGTTTCATTGGTTCAAGATGTATTGTGGTAGAGGGGGTACATGTAGAAAAAGAAGCGGTTTTGGGAGCGAATGTGGTTCTTACCGCATCTACGAAAATCATCGATGTAACCGGTGATGAACCAGTTGAAATCAAGGGAAGGGTTCCGGCCCGTTCCGTAGTGATCCCGGGAAGCTATACCAAACAGTATCCTGCCGGAGAATACCAGGTGCCTTGCGCGCTGATCATCGGACAAAGAAAAGAGTCTACGGATAAAAAGACTTCTCTGAATGACGCTTTGAGAGAGAATAATGTAGCGGTTTAATTCAACCCACTAATATCCACGATCTTGAAAGAGAAATTGTTAAAAATAATCCTAAACCCTAAATATATATTTGGGGTTTATCTTATTATATCGGTGGTTACCGCTATTTCCAAATATTTCAGGGGAGATTATGCCATCAATAACTACCTGATATTTAAGAATGTTTTTCTGAACACTCTGCAACAGAAAAACCTGTTCATCCACTATCCGGACCTGTACTTTGACCTGAACCATTACGGTGTTTTTTTCAGCCTGCTGATTGCACCGTTTGCAGTGATGCCGGACTGGTTGGGAATCTCTCTCTGGAACCTGGCCAATACGTTTATCTTTGTCTATGCCATCCACAGGCTGCCGCTTTCCGATCCGAAAAAAGCTCTGTTTGCCTTGTTTTGCCTCCAGGAATACATTACGGCGGCATTAAGCCTGCAGTTCAATATAGCGCTTACCGGCCTGCTCATGCTTTCCGCAATCTTGATCTATGAAAGAAAAGAGGTACAGTCGGTTACAGCAATCCTGGTCGGCGTATTCGTTAAAATTTACGGGATTGTGGGGCTGTCACAGTTCTTCTTCATTAAAAATAAAATCAGGTTTATCGTAGCCGGGCTGGTGATTGCCGTGTTGTTTTTTGTGTTGCCGATGGTATACTCAAGCCCGCAGTTTGTCATTCAGAGCTATGCAGACTGGTTTCAGTCCATCATTGAAAAAAACAATGAAAACCAGGTTTTAGGCAATATGCAGGATATTTCTCTGATGGGCTTTTTCAGGAGGATCTTGGGGGATGCTTCTATTTCCAATCTGGTATTCCTGGCTTTTGGGCTGCCGCTTTTCGCTGCTCCGTACATACGGATCAGCCAGTACAAGCACTATGCATTCCAGCTGATGATTCTGGCTTCAACACTGTTGTTCCTGGTCCTTTTCAGCTCAAGTTCCGAGTCTCCGACGTATATCATCGCCGTAACGGGCGTAATGATCTGGTTTTTCCTTCAGAAGAAACGGAGCCCATGGATTATAGCCCTGCTTGTTTTTGTGATTATTTTCACCTGTTTTTCCACCTCAGACCTGTTTCCGAAAAATATCAGGCTGAATTATATCAAAAAATATTCTTTAAAAGCTGTACCTTGCATTATCGTTTGGCTGAGGGTTATGTATGAGCTCCTCACCAAAGATTTTGAAAAAAACTACAGTCTGAACACATAATATGAAGAAAATTTCCATCGTTATTCCTGCCTACAACGAAGAGGGAAATGTTGCCATGATCCACCGGAAAATACAGGATGTATTTTCGGGGCTCAGGAATTATGATTTTGAAATCATATTCGTTAACGACGGCAGCCGGGATAATACACAGGAACAGTTGGAAGAACTTTCACAGCAGCATCATTCTGAGGTGAAGTTCATAGAATTTTCAAGGAATTTCGGGCATCAGCCGGCGGTAAAAGCAGGGATGGACCATGCTCACGGAAACGCTGTCATTTCTATGGACGGTGACCTTCAGCATCCGCCGGAACTCATTCCGGAAATGATCAGGAAATGGGAAGAAGGTTATGATGTAGTCTATACCATAAGGACGTATCCTAAACAGATTTCTTATTTCAAGAGAAAGACCTCCGATTTCTTCTATAAAATCCTGTCCGGATTATCTGATGTTGACCTGACCAAAGGCGGCGGTTCTGACTTCAGGCTACTGGATGCCAACGCGGTAGAAGTGATGAGGAGCTTCAATGAAGACGATTTGTTTTTAAGAGGGCTCACCAGCTGGATGGGCTTTAAACAGACCGGAATTGAATTTACTGCTAATGAACGGCTTTCCGGACAGAGCAGTTACAACCTTAAAAAAATGATCACCTTTGCCTTTACAGGGATTACGGCCTTCAGTGTCAAACCTTTGTATATTGCAGCCTATCTTGGGTTTCTTTTTTCCGGGATCTCCGTGATCGGATACGTGCTGTATGTCATCTATTCCTTTGTTGCCAGGACAGAAATTTCCGGTTGGGCCTCATTGATTATGACCATCGTTTTCTTTGGCGGATTACAGCTGATTATTTTGGGGATTATCGGAATCTATTTGGGAAAAATATTCAAACAGGTAAAAGACCGCCCGAATTACATCATCAAAAACAAAAATTTTTAACATGGTTTTATTGAGTTTTGACATCGAAGAATTTGATATGCCATTGGAATATCAGGGTGAAATTCCCTTCGGAAAACAGATTTCCGTTTCTCAGACCGGCCTTGAAAGGATTTTAGACCTCCTTAAAAAACACCAGGTAAAAGCTACGTTCTTTTCAACCGTGGTTTTCGCAGAACACAGCAGGCCGCTTATTGAACGATTGCTGAAGGAAGGGCACGAACTGGCCTCTCATACCTGGTTCCATTCCGAATTTGAGGAAAAGCATCTGAAAGAGTCTAAAGATAGGCTGGAAGAACTGTTTTCTACACGGGTAACCGGTTTAAGGATGCCCCGGATGATGCCGGTGAGCAAAAATGCAGTGGAAGAAGCGGGCTATTCCTACAATTCATCCATAAATCCTACATTCCTGCCGGGAAGGTATAATAATTTAAACGTTTCAAGAACCTATTTCAAAGAAGGAAATGTTACCCAGGTTCCCGCTTCGGTTTCCCCGAATTTCAGGATTCCGCTTTTCTGGCTGAGTTTCCATAATTTCCCGTTATCATTTTATAAAAAGCTGGCTGCAGATACCCTTAAAAAGGATCGTTATCTCAATGTCTATTTCCATCCGTGGGAATTTGCTGAAATCAAAGACAAAGCGTATAAACTGCCGGGATTTACGGTTAAACATTCAGGCAGGGAAATGGTAGAACGATTTGAGGAATTTATCATATGGCTTAAACAGAAGAGCCATGCCTTCGGGACTTTTCAGGAATTTCAAAAACAGATCGGATCATGAAGATAGCATACGATGCCAAGAGGTTCTTTCATAACAGTTCAGGGCTGGGAAATTATTCCCGCGACCTGGTCCGTATACTGGCCCGGTATTTCCCTGAAAACGAATACCTGCTCCTCAATAAAAACAAATCTGAAAGAGGTAAAGACATCCTTCATCAGCCTAATGTCCGGTTCGTTGAAACTTCAAAAGGAAGCTTATCAAGACAGCTTAAAATGGGGAAGGATGCCCAGGACCAGCATGCGGATATCTTCCATGGACTGTCCGGTGAGCTGCCGTTACAGTGGAACAGCAGGCCCATCAAAAAAGTAGTGACCATCCATGACCTGATCTTCCTGCGTTATCCCCAGTATTACTCGTTTTTCGACCGTAAGATCCATTTATGGAAGTTTAAGAAAGCAGCGAATGCGGCAGACAGGATCATTGCGATTTCCGAGCAGACGAAACAGGATATCATTCAGTTTTTAAAAGTTCCTGAACATAAAATCGACGTGGTGTACCAGGGCTGCCATCAGGCATTCAAGGAGCAGCAGTCCGGTGAATTCATCCAATCCGTTAGAAGCAAATACAGCCTTCCTGAAAGGTTCATCCTGAATGTGGGCACTATTGAAGAGCGCAAAAACCTGCTCAGCATTATTAAAAGCATCAAAGATTCGTCAATCCCGCTGGTCGTGGTTGGCAGGAAGACAAAATATGCCGCAAAAGCAGAAGCTTTTATCCGCAAAAACAAAATGGAGCAGCAGGTCTGTTTCCTGGAAGGCGTATCAATGGATGAACTGGCAGTCCTGTATAAGCTTGCGGATATTTTCGTATATCCCAGCTTTTTCGAAGGCTTCGGGATTCCTGTGATAGAAGCGCTGTTCTCAAAAACCGTGGTAGTTACCAGCAGTACCAGCTGCCTTCCCGAGGCAGGCGGTCCGGATTCTGTCTACATTGATCCCGGAAATGAACTGGATCTCAAAGCGAAAATCACTTTTTTATGGAACAGCGAGGCTGAGCGTGAACGCCGTGCTGATAAGGGTTTTGAGTTCGTCCAGAAATTCAATGACCGGCCGATTGCCGGACAGCTCATGAGCCTGTATCAGAAAATACTGTAAAAAAAATTTGCAGGTCTAAAAAATAATGCATTACCTTTGCAGTACAAATTTCAACAATGAAACCGAATTTTTTAACAGTACATCATTATCATCATCATCTCTGCTAAGACGGAATTGATTGATCGATACTACATGTTAAAAATCAAAATAATTAAGAACCGTCTGAGTAAATAGACGGTTTTTTTGTTTCTGACGATCCCGGGAATTTTCCTTTACAATTCAACCAGTTTTTATTTACTCAGGCCCAAAACCATCAAAATGAGTATATTAAAAATTGCCATTCAGAAAAGCGGCCGCCTGTACGAGGACTCGCTCCAGCTTCTCCGGGACTGCGGCATTGATACCAATAACGGAAAAGACCAGCTGAAGGTTTCCGTAAACAATTTCCCGATGGAAATCATGTACCTGCGCAACTCGGATATTCCGCAATACCTGGAAGACGGTGTGGTGGATGTGGCTATTGTAGGCGAAAACCTGTTGGCCGAGAAGCAGAGAAACAACAGCGTTGTCCAGAAACTGGGATTTTCAAAATGCCGCGTGTCATTAGCCGTTCCTAAAGAGGTGGACACTGATGAACTGGGCTATTTCCAGGGAAAGAAAATTGCAACCTCTTATCCCAATACCTTAAAAAGATTTCTGGATGAACAGGGAATTACCGCTGATATCCACGTCATTTCCGGATCCGTGGAGATTGCCCCGAATATCGGACTGGCAGACGGGATCTGTGATATCGTCAGCTCAGGAAGCACCCTTTTTAAAAACGGATTAAGGGAAACTCTTACACTGTTACAGTCTGAAGCCGTCCTGGCGAAAAATACCCGTCTGGACAATGAAAAAGAAGTGATCCTTGAAAAATTCCTTTTCAGGATCAGAGCTGTTCTGAAAGCAAAAAATTCAAAATATATCCTGATGAATGTACCGGATGGTAAAATCGCAGAAATTTCCTCTGTGCTTCCGGTCCTGAAAAGCCCAACGGTAATTCCCCTGGCTGAAAAGGGCTGGAGCAGCATCCATTCTGTTATTGATGAAGACCGGTTCTGGGATGTTATTGACGAACTCAAAGAAAATGGAGCCCAGGATATTTTAATCATTCCAATCGATAAAATGGTGATCTAATGAAAACATACCGATACCCGGAAAAATCAGCATGGAAAACCATGACCCGACGTCCCGTTATCCAAAGGGAAGAACTCTCGGATCTTGTTCAGGATATCTTTGAGCAGGTACAGCGCGACGGTGATCAGGCTCTAGTTGAATTCAGCCGGAAATTTGACCGTGCCAGCCTTGAAACCGTGGCTGTTTCAGAAGCTGAAATCAAAGCCGCTGAAAAGACAGTAAGTAAGGAATTGAAAGCCGCTATTATACAGGCTAAAGACAATATTACACGCTTCCATGCAGCACAGCAAAATAGGATTGAAAAAATTGAAACTACTGCAGGAGTCGTATGCTGGAGGGAAAGCCGGGCGATTGAAAAAGTAGGCATCTATATTCCCGGCGGCACGGCACCCCTTTTCTCTACGGTTTTAATGCTGGCCATTCCGGCACAGCTTGCCGGATGCAGTAAGATTATCCTTTGTACACCGCCTGATCAGGATGGAAATATCAATCCTGCCATCCTGTATGCCGCTCAGCTTTGCGGAGTCAGCCAGGTTTTTAAAGCAGGCGGAGCTCAGGCTGTTGCTGCGATGACTTTCGGAACAGAAAGCATTCCTTCGGTAAACAAGATCTTCGGGCCCGGTAACCAATACGTAGTCGCAGCCAAAGAATACGCCCAGCGTTTCGGTGTTGCTATGGATATGCCGGCAGGTCCCAGCGAAGTGCTCGTGATAGCTGATGAAAGCGCCATTCCTGAATTCTGTGCGGCTGACCTTCTTTCCCAGGCGGAACACGGCAGCGACAGTCAGGTCGTATTCATCACCACGGATGAGCAAATCTTTAACAGAACAATAGAAGAAACGGAAAAGCAGCTGAAAGCACTTCCCAGAAATGAACTCGCGGCACAAGCCTTGGCAAACAGCCACTTTATTATACTGAACAGCATTGAAGAAGCCCTGGAATTCAGCAACCTGTATGCTCCCGAACACCTTATTCTGGCTATAAATAATTTTGAATATTATATATCTAAGATTGAGAATGCCGGTTCGGTATTCCTCGGGAATTACTCCTGCGAAAGTGCCGGAGATTATGCCAGCGGAACCAATCATACACTTCCAACCAATGGGTTTGCCAGTAATTACAGCGGCGTTTCGCTCGACAGTTTCGTGAAAAAAATCACTTTTCAGCACCTTACGGAAGAAGGACTGAACAACCTGGGACCAACCATAGAGCTGATGGCAGAAGCCGAAGAGCTGATGGCCCACAAAAATGCCGTAACCATCCGTTTAAAATCATGACAATGACAACATTTACCATCAACAATTTAGTGCGGGAAAATATCCTCCAGCTTCAGCCTTACATAAGCTACAGAGATCAGAAATCCCCTGAAAACGCAGTTTTGCTGGATGCCAATGAAAGCCCGTTCGGTACCTGTAACCGCTACCCGGATTCTACCCAGAGCAAGCTTAAGAACAAACTGGCTGAATACAAAAATATAGCTCAGCAATGTATTGCCGTTGGGAACGGCAGTGACGAACTGATCGACCTGATCATCAAAATTTTCTGTGAGCCTAAAAAAGATGCGATTCTGGTGATGAATCCTTCTTTTGCCATGTACGGGTTTTATGCTGCCATCAATGAAAACGAAGTCATCAGGCTGAACCTTGATCGTAACTTTGAAATACGAAAAGAAGATTTCATTGCAGCAACAGAAAAGACTGTTTCAAAAGTATTTTTTATCTGTTCGCCTAACAATCCTACAGGAAACAGTGTGGATGACCTGGAATTTTTCATCCGGAACTATAACGGTATTGTCGTGGTGGACGAAGCATACATCGAATTTTCCGAAAGAAAATCTGCTTTGCGGCTCCTGGGAAAATATCCTAACCTGATCGTGCTGCAGACGTTTTCAAAAGCCTGGGGAATGGCCGGAGCCAGGGTAGGCGTTGCCTATGCTTCCGAAGAAATTATTACCCTCATCAATACCGTCAAGGCTCCGTATAATGTTAACAGCATCAGCCAGGAACTGATCATCACCATGCTTGAGGATGAAAGCCTTTTTAATAAAAATCTGAGAAGTATCCTTGATGAAAAAGAATGGTTGAAAAGGGAATTAATGAATTTGGAATGCATTGATACCGTATATCCTACCGATGCCAATTTTTTCCTGATCCGATTCAATAATGCGGAAACCATCTACCGGGCATTGCTTACTGAAAATATTTTCACCAGCAAAAGGGCACCGCAGATCCCGCAATGCATACGCATCAATGTCGGCAGCAGGGAAGAAAACCAAAAGCTTATCAATGTTTTAAAAAATGTGAAGTCATGAAGAACGTATTATTGATAGACCGTGACGGTACGCTGATCAGGGAGCCTGAAGACTTTCAGATCGATACGCTGGAAAAGCTGGAGTTTTATCCGGGAGTATTCCAGAACCTGTCCAGGATTGTCCGTGAACTCGACTACGAACTCGTGATGGTGACCAATCAGGACGGCTTGGGCACTGCAAGTTTTCCGCTGGAAGATTTTACCGGCCCCCAAGAAAAGATGCTTACTGCGTTCGGGAATGAGGGGATCGTTTTCCAGGATATCCTCATCGACAGGAGTTTTGAACATGAAAACCTGCCGACCCGAAAGCCTGGTGTGGGAATGCTCAGCCGATATATTTACGGTGATTACGACCTCGAAAATTCTTTTGTCATCGGAGATCGGGTTACAGATATTAAGCTGGCAGGGAATTTAGGCGCAAAGGCTATCTTTATTGGTACTACGGAGAATCAGGATGCTGTCTTAAGCACCGAAAGCTGGGAAGATATTTACCGGTTCCTGAAACAAATTCCTAGGAAGGCGAAGGTATTCCGGAAAACCAATGAAACAGAAATTGAAATAGAAATTAATCTCGATGGGAAAGGAACATCCGATATCTCTACCGGGCTGCATTTCTTTGACCATATGCTGGAACAGATCTCCAGGCACGGAAACCTTGATCTGACAGTTAAAGTCAATGGAGACCTGCATGTTGATGAGCACCATACCATCGAAGATACCGGCATTGTTTTAGGAGAAGCCATCCTGAAAGCGCTGGGTAAGAAAAAAGGGATTGAGCGGTACGGATTCTTATTACCGATGGATGACTGCCTGGCCCAGGTTGCCTTAGACTTCGGGGGACGTCCGTGGCTGGTATGGGACGCGGTATTCAAAAGGGAAAAAATAGGCGATGTACCGTCAGAAATGTTCTTTCACTTTTTTAAATCCTTAACCGATTCTGCCAGATGCAACCTGAATATCAAAGCGGAAGGCGACAATGAACACCATAAGATAGAATCCGTTTTCAAAGCTTTTGCCAAAGCCCTGAAAATGGCCGTTCAGCAAACTGATGCCAATTTTAATATTCCTTCAACCAAAGGAAGCTTATAGAACCTATGATTGCGATTATAAAATACAACGGAGGGAATGTGAACTCCGTACAGAATGCGCTCAACCGCCTCAATGCCCATTCCGTAGTTACCGATGATTTTGAAACCATCCGTCATGCCGATAAGGTTATTTTTCCCGGGGTAGGCGAAGCTTCGTCCACGATGATGCTCTTACGAGAGAAGGGACTCGATCAATTTATTCCTACTTTACAGCAGCCTGTTTTAGGCATATGCCTCGGCATGCAGCTGATGTGCGGAAATAATGAAGAAGGTAATACTCAAGGAATGGGAATTTTCGACCTTGAAGTTAAAAGATTCCCTCCTGATGACCTGGTTCCGCATATGGGATGGAACACCTTCCAAAGGAGTAGTGGCTCGCCGCTTTTTACAGGGCTTGAAGAGAAAAACGACTGCTATTTTGTACACAGTTATTATTGTGAGCTATCGGAATATACCACATCGGTCTGCGATTATATCCTGCCATTCAGCGCATCACTGCAGAAAGATAATTTCTTTGCAGTACAGTTCCATCCGGAGAAATCCGGATCAGCCGGCAATGAAATCCTGAAGAACTTTTTAAACGGATCAGTATGAAAATTATTCCTGCCATCGATATTATCGATGGAAAATGCGTAAGGCTGTCAAAAGGCGACTACGATACCAAGAAAATCTATAATGAAAATCCGGTAGAAATCGCAAAGGCTTTTGAAGACCACGGCATCTGCTACCTGCACCTCGTAGACCTTGACGGAGCAAAGTCCAGGCACATCGTTAATCAGGATGTGCTTGAAAGAATTGCTGCTGAAACAAATCTCAAGATCGACTTTGGCGGCGGCCTGAAAACGCTTGAAGACATTGAAATTGCTTTCAGCGCCGGGGCCAGCCAGGTTACCATCGGCAGTATTGCCGTTCAGGATCCTGAATTCTGTTTTAAACTGATCGGACAGTTCGGCCCGGAAAAGATTATTCTCGGTGCCGATTGTGACCGCCGTAAAATAAAAACTTCGGGCTGGATGGAGGAAAGCCAGCTGGATGTTATTGATTTTATCCTTCAATATCAGGAAAAGGGCATCACCCATGTGATCTGTACGGATATTGCCAAAGACGGAATGCTGGAAGGCCCTTCTGCCTTGTTGTATGAGGAAATTTTAAACCGTACATCTGTGCAACTGACGGCAAGCGGTGGTATTTCATGCATGAAAGATGTATATGCAATGAAGGAAATCGGCTGTTCGGGAACCATTATAGGGAAAGCCATTTATGAAGGTAAAATAAGCCTGGATGAACTGCGGGACTTTATCGAATTTGAAGGAACTTATATTTAACCACAACAGTCACAAAAGCTTTTTAACACATAAGAGTCATGAAGAGAACAGCTTTGAAAACAGAAGAACACATGAGTTTTTAAAACCTGCGGTTTTATGTGCATGTAAAATCTCCAGAGCTTGTGGAAATACCAGCTTCAAAATTCCCCTCCCTTGGAGGGGTGGCAAAATTCAGAGAATTTTTGACGGGGTGGTTTTAATAACGATTAAACATATAAACCACAATAGTCACAAAAGTTTTTTAACACATAAGAATCATGAAGAGAACAGCTTTGAAAACAGAAGAACACATGAGTTTTTAAAAATCTACGATTTTTTTTTAAATGCTTTAAAAGTATCAGCGTGATCTGGCGATCTGCGAGAGAATACAACCACAATAGTCACAAAAGTTTTTTAACACATAAGAGTCATGAAGAGAACAGCTTTGAAAACAGAAGAACACATGAGTTTTAAAAATCTACGATTTTTTTTTAAATGCTTTAAAAGTATCAGCGCGATCTGGCGATCTGCGAGAGAATACAACCACAATAGTCACAAAAGTTTTTTAACACATAAGAACCATGAAGAGAACAGCTTTGAAAACAGAAGAACACATTAGTTTTTAAAAACCTGCGGTTTTATGTGCATGTAAAATCTCCAGAGCTTGTGGAAATACCAGCTTCAAAATTCCCCTCCCTTGGAGGGGTGGCAAAATTCAGAGAATTTTTGACGGGGTGGTTTTAATAACGATTAAAAATATAAACCACAATAGTCACAAAAGTTTTTAACACATAAGAGTCATGAAGAGAACAGCTTTAAAAACAGAAGAGCACATGAGTTTTAAAAATCTACGATTTTTTTTAAGATGCTTGAAAAAGATCTGCGTGATCTGCCGATCTGCGAGAGAATACAACTACAGCAGCCACAAAAGTTTTTAACAAATAAGAATTTTTAAGATGATAGCTTTGAAAATAAGAAGAACACATAAGTTATAAAAACCTGCGGTTTTTATGGTGTATATAAATCTGTATGGCCTTAGTAATCTGTTAGATAATAAGACTGAAAACCAAAGGTTTAATGCGTCTAAAACTGATAAAAGCTTAAACAACACATTAAAAAATGCTAAAGAAAAGAATCATACCCTGCCTGGATATCAAAGACGGAACCACCGTGAAGGGAATCAATTTTGAAGGGCTCCGGAATGCCGGTGACCCTGTAGCGCTGGCAAAAAAATACGAGCAGGACGGTGCAGATGAACTGGTTTTTCTGGATATTACCGCTACTGTGGAAGAACGGAAGACATTTGCCGGACTGGTCCATACCATTGCTGCAGAACTCAGCATTCCTTTTACGGTAGGCGGAGGAATTTCTTCTCCCGAAGATGTCAGGCTGCTACTGGAAGCGGGAGCGGATAAAATCAGCATCAATTCATCAGCTGTACGGAATCCGGATCTGATTTCCGTACTGGCCAAAGAATTTGGCAGCCAGTGCATCGTGGTAGCCGTAGACACCCGATGGGTCAACGGTGCCGATTGGGTACACATCAAAGGCGGAAGGGAGATCACTCAGCTGAACACACTCGATTGGGTACGTCAGGCTGAAGAAGCGGGCGCCGGGGAAATCCTGCTGACTTCCATGGATGGCGACGGGACTAAAAACGGGTTTGACATCAGGATTACAGAACAGGTAGCCGGACAGATCGGTATTCCGGTCATTGCTTCCGGAGGGGCCGGAAATGCACAGGATTTTGAACAGGTGTTTCTTGAAACGAAAGCTACCGGAGCTCTGGCCGCCAGTATATTCCACTTTGGAGAAATCGGGATCCAGGATCTGAAAAAAGAATTACAATCAAAAAATATAGCTGTACGATGAAGATTAATTTTAATAAAAGTAATGACGGACTGGTGCCGGTGATTATCCAGGATGACAGGACCCTCCAGGTGCTGATGTTAGGGTACATGAATGCCGAAGCGTTTGAAAAAACGTCGCAGGAGAAGACCGTGACATTTTTCAGCCGTTCGAAAAACCGGCTCTGGACAAAAGGAGAGGAGTCCGGAAATTTCCTTGCCGTAAAAAGCATTGCGTCCGACTGCGACAACGATACGATCCTGATCCGGGCAGTCCCGAAGAATACGGTTTGCCATACCGGAAGTTTCAGCTGCTTCGGAGATAAGCACCCCAAAGGTTTCCTGTATGAACTGGAAGCAACCATCAGCCGGCGCATTGATGAAAAGGCAGAAAACTCTTATACCTATGCTTTATTTCAGAAAGGCATTAATAAAATGGCCCAGAAAGTAGGCGAGGAGGCTGTAGAACTCGTGATTGAAGCGAAGGATAATCAGGATGAACTGTTCAAAAATGAAGCAGCGGATCTTTTATACCATTATCTGATCCTGCTTAAAGCTAAAGGAATGTCCATGCAGGACATCGAAAAAGTACTGATGGACAGGTCAGAATAAATGCTTAGAATATATATAGATGAAAAGTCCGGAAATGATCCGGACTTTTTCTTATAGTCTCAATGATGATTACCTTCCTACCAGGATCTTTCTTACGACGATCTGGTCATTGGCTTTCAGCGTTCCGAGATAAGCTCCGTTGCTTAGCTCCGAGATATTGATTTTCTTTTCATTTTCCGTTTTCAGCAGCAGCTTGCCGGAAAGGTCTGTCAGTTCAAAACTGAAATTTTTTACTGCCGGATCCGCAAGGTCTATATAGAGCATATCTTTCGCCGGGTTAGGATAAATTTTTACGGAAGATTCCAGCGTCTTCTGTGCACCTGCTTCCTTAACCGCCAGCGTGGAAGTGGCTACGGCAAAATGCTGAAGCGCACCTACGGCAGCTTTGCCTGCATTGTAAACGTATACCGGATCCACATTGGCAAACGTATCATTCACCGTATGTTCATTAAAGCTCCTGACATTTTCGTAGAAACCTGTAATCACATCACCGTTCTGCTCGAAAGGCATGTAATCTGATGAGTAAGCATTGGACATAACGGTCTGCAAAGGCGAATATAAGGTGGTGCAGGTAGCCAGTTGCTGGGTAATGGCACTGGAAGCCGCATTATTGCCGGTCTGGCCACTCTGGTCGCTCTCGCATTTGATTGCCGTATTGTTATTTCCTATTTTACCGCCTACCTGGTCTATATTGAATACCAGCTTAATGTTGAGCTGCCTTACGCCGTTCTGGAAGACAACATTATTGGCATAATGGCTGCTTCCAAGTAATCCCTGCTCTTCCCCTGAAAAATGGATGAACTTTACGGAGTATTCTGTTGGGACATCCTTTAGTATCCGTGCCGCTTCCAGGATGATGGAAGTGCCGCTTCCATTGTCGCTCACTCCCGGACCGGTAATGGTATCATAATGGCCGCAGATGATCACATAGACATTAGGGTAAACGGTTCCGGTTTTGGTAATGATCAGGTTTTTAGCAGTGCTGTTACCATACGTGAATGTATCTTCCTGCATCTGGCTTATGGAATATCCATACGACTGGTATTTTGCTTTCAGCCAGTTCAGGGCATTCGTGTTATTGGCGGATCCGGTGGTCTTGACACCGAGATTCCCGAACTCCTGCAGGTTCCCGGTAATATTGGTCTGTGAAACCTGGTTGGCCCTATTCTGGTATGCCTGGATAAAAGTCTGTGCTGTGAAACTGTATGCCGCAGCAACAGTCAGAAGGAATGCGCTTAATTTTTTCACCTTTTCACTTAATTTAGTGTTTCTTTACAAGAGAATTAACGATATGTCCGCAAATGTAACAATAAAAAAATCCCGGGCAAAACCCGGGACTATATTGATAACAAAAAATTCTACATTATTTTACTTGATCTACAACAGCTTTGAAAGCTTCAGGGTGATTCATCGCTAAATCAGCTAAAACTTTTCTGTTCAATTCGATGTTGTTCTTCTTAAGAGTCCCCATAAACTGAGAATAAGACATTCCGTGCTCTCTGGCTCCTGCATTGATACGGGTGATCCAAAGGGCTCTGAAATTTCTCTTTTTCTCTTTTCTACCACGGTAAGCATATTGCATTGCTTTTTCTACCGCGTTTTTAGCTACCGTCCAAACGTTCTTTCTTCTTCCGAAATAACCTTTAGCGTGCTTAAAAATTTTCTTTCTGCGAGCTCTTGAAGCTACGGAGTTTACTGATCTTGGCATAATTTAAATTGTTTTTTTTGAAAAGGGCGACAATCTTTTTCATTGTGCTTAGCTGCTCCGTTTCAGGGTTAAATTTTTGAATTTGAATTCTTATAAACCGGATATAGATTTATAAAAACTACTTGATGGCTAATTGACGCTGAACGCTTTTTTCATCCACTTTAGCTACGTAAGAAGTAGTAGTAAGATTTCTCTTCTGCTTCGTTTCTTTCTTAGTCAAGATGTGGCTTTTATAAGCATTTTTTCTTTTGATCTTACCGGTTCCGGTAAGAGCAAAACGCTTTTTAGCACCTGATTTCGTTTTTAATTTTGGCATTGTTTTGCTTTTTTATTATTTTGTTATCAATATCTGTTTTGGCTCCTCATGATATATGAGGATAATAGGCTGCAAAATTACGGAAAATTATTGAAACTGAAAAGGATTTCCTGAATAGACTAGAGGATGATGCTGAATTCAGTAGTTGGCAACCTTACAAAAGATAAAAATTATTCTTACAGATAACTTTTCATTAATGTGATACCTATCTTACAGAGCCGGACCATCAACCTTGTCAGGGTTCCAAACCCTGATAAGGTTCACGAGTAAAATAAAACCCGGTAATAAGATTAATACAATACGTGAAAATAAAAGATTCTCACAGAACTTCTGTTATTCTTACTTTCAAACTATCCATCTTAAAGATTCTTACGTGTTAAAGCTTTTATGTTTTGTTCTCTCTCAGATCATTAGATTATGCAGATTTTTCACATTCCCAAAAATCGTAGATTTTTGAAACTTCTGTGTTCTTTTATTTTCAAAGCTATCATCTTCATGATTCTTATGTGTCAAAATCTTTTGTGGCTTTTATGGTTTTATCTTCATGATTCTTAAATGACAAAAGCTGTTGTGGTTGTATTCTCTCACAGATCATTAAGATCACGCAGATTTTTCATACTCCTAAAAACCGTAGGTTTTAAAAACTTCTGTGCTCTTTTCTTTTCAAAGCCATCATCTTAAAGATTCTTAAGTGTTAAAAAAAATTGTGACTGTTGTGGTTTTTATTCTTTCAAATCATTCAGATTTTGCAGATTTTTTAAAACTTATGTGTTCTTCTTATTTTCAAGCTATCATCTTAAAGAATCCTACGTATAAAAATCTTTATGGGTTGAAGGTCATCATTCACCAAAAAACAAAAACCTCAAATTGCTTTGAGGTTATATGGATGTCAGATTTCGTAAAATCTGCCGATTGATTATTTAGCTGGTTTTTTAGGACTCATCATCATGATCATTCTTTTCCCTTCCAGTTTAGGAAGCTGGTCTACTTTTCCTACATGTTCAAGATCCTGAGCAAGTTTAAGGAGTAAGATTTCTCCCTGATCCTTGAAGATAATGGAACGTCCTTTAAAAAATACGTAGGTTTTCAGCTTGGAACCTTCTTCCAGGAACTTTTCGGCGTGCTTCTTCTTGAATTCGTAATCGTGCTCATCGGTCTGAGGTCCGAAACGGATCTCTTTAACCACCACTTTTACCTGCTTCGCCTTAAGCTCTTTCTGTTTCTTTTTTTGCTCATACAGGAATTTTTTATATTCCAGTACTCTTGCAATAAACGGTTCGGCTTTGTCGGAAATTACAACTAAGTCAAGATCCTGTTCTGCAGCGATCTGTCTTGCTTTATCAATAGGATAAATTCCCGGCTCTACGTTATCGCCCACCAAACGAAGCTCTCTCACACGAATTTTATCGTTGATCAAGTGTAAGTCCTCCTGTACAGGACGTCTTTGTGGGCCCCTGTTGTTAAATCTTTGTGCTATTGTATTATAATTTTATGGGTTAATATCTAATTAAGTTCAATTGAAAGGTTGAAGCATTTGAAAATTTAATGAGATAAAGATGCTTTCAATAAAAGCTCCAATCTTTTAATTCTTCAATCTCTCAATTTTTTTTGATCTTTCAATCTTAAAATTTTATCGCTGCCTCTT
Source organism: Chryseobacterium camelliae (assembly GCF_002770595.1). Classification (NCBI taxonomy): domain Bacteria; kingdom Pseudomonadati; phylum Bacteroidota; class Flavobacteriia; order Flavobacteriales; family Weeksellaceae; genus Chryseobacterium; species Chryseobacterium camelliae. Next base: position 392,399 of record NZ_CP022986.1, read on the forward strand.
TTTTAAAGTAGGTAACGAAATCATCCATTTTCATGACCCCAAGATCTCCTTCACCACGTCTTCTAACAGAAATTGTGCCATCCTTTTCTTCATTTTCCCCGATGATAAGCATAAACGGTATTTTATTCAATTCGGCATCACGGATTTTTTTACCCGTCTTTTCATTTCTGTTGTCAATCTGGCCGCTAATATCGTGATTTTCCAAAAATTGTGAAACTTTTTTGGCATAATCTGCATATTTTTCGCTGATCGGAAGGATGATGTACTGTTCCGGGCTCAGCCAAAGAGGGAAGTCACCGGCCGTATTTTCCAGAAGGATCGCAATAAACCGTTCCATGGAACCGAAAGGTGCCCTATGGATCATGACCGGTCTGTGCTTCTCATTATCATTACCGATATAGTGAAGGTCAAATCGTTCAGGAAGATTGTAATCTACCTGGATGGTTCCCAGCTGCCATCTTCTTCCCAAAGCATCTTTCACCATGAAGTCAAGCTTCGGTCCGTAGAATGCTGCTTCACCGTATTCTACGACGGTCCTCAGTCCTTTGTTCTTGGCTGCTGTGATAATCGCGCTTTCCGCTTTCTCCCAGTTTTCATCGGAACCGATGTATTTTTGTTTATTGTCAGGATCCCTTAATGAAACCTGAGTCACGAAATCTTCAAAACCTAACGACTGGAATACATAAAGGACAAGGTCGATCACACTTTCAAACTCCTCCAGAAGCTGGTCTGGAGTACAGAAAAGGTGGGCATCATCCTGGGTAAACCCACGTACCCTGGTAAGGCCGTGAAGTTCACCGGACTGTTCGTACCTGTACACAGTCCCGAATTCCGCATACCTTTTCGGCAGGTCCCTGTAGCTCCATTGGGAAGTCTTGTAGATTTCACAGTGGTGCGGGCAGTTCATAGGCTTCAGCAGGAATTCTTCCCCTTCATTCGGGGTTTTTATCGGCTGGAAGCTGTCTTCACCATACTTATCCCAGTGTCCTGAAGTTACGTACAGTTCTTTGGCACCGATGTGCGGGGACATCACGAATTCATAGCCTCCTTTCTTCTGAGCATCGGTAAGGAAGTTTTCCAGCTTTCTTCTTAAAGCGGTTCCTTTAGGCAACCATAACGGAAGTCCGGCACCCACTTTTTCAGAGAAGGCAAAAATGCCAAGCTCTTTTCCAAGCTTTCTGTGGTCCCTTCTTTTCGCTTCCTCCAGTCTTTCAAGATATTCGGTAAGGTCTTTCTGTTTAGGGAAAGAAATTCCGTATACCCTGGTCAGCTGAGGGTTTTTCTCATTTCCTCTCCAATATGCTCCTGCTGCATTCAGGATCTTTACGGCTTTTACGATTCCGGTATTCGGGATATGCCCGCCGCGGCAGAGGTCGGTAAAGTTATCATGGGTAACGAAAGTGATTTCCCCGTCGTTAAGATTGGAGATCAGCTCCACCTTGTAAGGGTTATCAGCATACGTTTTCAGGGCTTCTTCTTTGGAAACCGGATATAATGAGAACGTTGAGCCTTTTTTTGCATTTTCAAGGACCTTCTTTTCAATCTTTTCAAAGTCTTTTTCAGACAATGACGCGTCGCCGAAATCCACATCATAGTAGAATCCGCTTTCGATGGCCGGTCCTATGGTCAGCTTAGCATCAGGATAAAATTCAAGGATGGCCTGCGCCAGAAGGTGGGCCGAAGAATGCCAGAATGCTTTCTTTCCGAGATCATCATTCCAGGTTAACAGCTGTACCGTAGAATCCGTGGTGATAGGGGTGGTTACCTCTACCTGTTTATCATTTACAACTGCGGAGATGGTATTTCTAGCCAATCCCTCGCTGATAGATTTTGCCACGTCCAGAGGAGTAACCCCCGGATCGAATTCTCTGACACTATTGTCTGGAAGTGTAATTTTTATCATTGTTTACTAAGAAATTTTAAAAAGCAAAAATACGGAATTTTTAGATAATATGCTATATAAGCGTATATTTGAATTGAGAATTAATAATGCCGGGCAGCAAGCATCAGGGAAGTATATCAAAACATCCTGTAGCGTTAGGGTTGTGTATGGCTGGATTTTTAGTTCTTATCCTTCCATCATTAAAACCAATTCATACGCGTATGGAAAGTACTTTTAACATCGATCTGCACTGTGACCTGCTTGCTTACCTGCTGAAAGCCAATACTTCAGCTGATGACGGACAACCGGGCTGCTCTCTGCCATATCTCAGGGAAGGCCACGTCAGGCTCCAGGTAATGGCCATTTACGCTTCCACCGCACCCGGAAGTATTGATAAAGGAATACGGCAGAGTGATTATTTTAAAGAATTCCTGAACAGCCCTGATTTCTTCCTGTTTGATGAACAGAGTAGCCACGCTCCTGAACATGCTGACCGCATTGGTGTCTTTGCCGCGATAGAAAATGCTTCTGTTTTCTGTGAGGAAGACATGCATCTTGACACGGGATTTAAAAACCTGGAAACAATCATTCAGAATACCCGGAAGATCTTCTACCTTGGAATCACACATCATACAGAAAACCGCTTCGGCGGAGGCAATTTTACAGATATCGGGCTCAAGGATGACGGAAAAATCCTGATTGACTATATCACAGGCCGCAAAATAGCCATCGATCTTGCCCATACCAGTGACCAACTTGCGTATGATATCCTGGATTATATAGACCGTAAAAATTATGATGTTCCTATACTGGCCAGCCATTCCAATTACAGGAGGGTCTATGAAAATCAGCGTAACCTTCCGGATGAGCTGGTTCAGGAGCTGATCAGAAGAAAAGGACTGATCGGACTTAATTTCATTAAGGATTATATAGACCACCATCACCCTGAGCGGCTGTACGAACATATACAGTACGCCCTGTCTCTGGGAGCGGAAAACTGTATCGCCTACGGAGGCGATTTCTTTTACGATAAAGATCACCCCGAGCAATCAAGAATCCCTTTTTTCTTTGATGAATTTAAGGATGCAACAGCGTATAACATGATTAACAGAAGGGTATCAGAAGATTTCTCTCCGGAAGTCATGCGAAAGATAAGCCATCAGAACGTCTTGGATTTTCTCAGCAGAAATGGCTTTTAATCTTTAAGGCGCCTTGTATACCTTACTTTCCTCTTGATGATTTCAATGACGTCCACGTGCTGGACCTTGGATTTTACCCATCCGTGGATGTCTATATAAAGTAAGGATCTTCTATAATACTGGTTTTCCGAAAATGATTCAAGCTTTTGATCGAATGCTTCAAATGCCTTCTGTTGTTTGCTTAAAACCAATCCGTTAAGATTTTTAAAGAAATCAATGCTTTCAAAGTGGAAGGCTTCCGGTTTTTTCATCTTCGTGGCAAACTTTGATGTTGCTTTAATGAACTCATCGTAATCTTCATCATTGCCTGATTCATGTTTGGACATCAGGATCAGGATCCTTGTATGGAACAGCAAATCCTCCTGAACGTTCTTTTTGGATTCTATAATCTTCATGGCATATTCTATAGCTTCCCCGTATTTTTTGCTCCCGAAAAACATAGCTGCCATCTTCAGATAAAGGATCATAAAATGGTGTTCATCGATCTTATCCCGGAACTTATTCATTTTAAGTTCGATCCCCGGGATCACTTTTGTTCCCTGGAAAAATTCGCCTTTGATAAAATGAATGTTCATCAGGGTATTGGAATGGGTCAGAAAAATAAGCGCCTGCAGGTTTTCATTCTGCAGGAAGTTCTGGGAATGTACTCTTTCATTAAAATTACTGAAATGTTCGTCCAGCGTCTCTACATTGCCGTACAGGAATAATATTTTCAGAAGATATGTATTTCCTTTGATATACCATACCGGATGGTTCAGGATCATATCAGGGTTCTTATGGAACAGATCTACCCACAGATAAGCATATTTAAGGGTATACTTATACTCCTGTAGCAATTGGTTTTTCCATACATGCGCTTTATAATACCAGAGCTTTTCCGTGAATTTCAGCTTATGAAAGTTGATTTTCTTAATCTGGGTACTGAATATCTCGAGGATCTTCAGGCGGTCTTCATCATTTTTTACATAGCCATGGCTCAACATTTCACTGTATAGCTTTAGCGAAAGGTTAGAAAGGTCAGTCGTATACTGGTTCTGTTTGCTGATGGCTTTCGACTGGCGGATCAGTTCATCTGCCCGGCCTTCAATACTCCGGGTGATGTATTGGGATTCGATGACTTTTTCAAGGTCGATAATCTCCATGGCAATACTTTTCTCATCCAGGTCCAGCGCTGTCTGTTTTGTTTTGTCCAGAATCTTCAGTGCCTGTTTATACAGTCCTTTCTGATACAGGATATTGGCAAAATCAAGCTGTTCCCGGAGCTGGATCCTGTTGTTCTGGAGGCTGGGGTTCATCCTGAGGCTGACCAGGATTTGCTTATACAGGTGGGCTTTCAGGTTGGAAAGCTGTTGTTTGGTAGAAATTTTCTTTGCCAGGATGCTGTTTTCATCATATTCCTTCATCCTGTCCATTTCAGAAAACAGCAAAAGAAATTTAGCATCCGTATTAATGCCGAGCCGGTTCACGAACAAGCGGAACTGCCGCTTTTCGGACGTTGTCATCGATTTAATCAGGACAAATAAAAAATCTTTGTGCAATTCTGCCATTGTAAATTTATGGTATTTATAATATTGATTTTTAGATGGTTAAAACTTTTATTTGATTTGTCGAGCATTGTAATTTTCAGGAAAAGCGAATGGTAGGACACAAATGCAAATCATAGTTTTGAATCAAAATTAGGTAAAAATACGATTATGAATTCGGAAAAAGTTGAAATTTTTGATACGACCTTACGGGATGGAGAACAGGTTCCGGGATGTAAACTCAATACGGAACAGAAGCTGATTATCGCCGAAAGGCTTGATGATCTAGGGATTGACATCATTGAAGCCGGCTTTCCGGTTTCCAGTCCGGGAGACTTTCATTCCGTATCGGAAATTTCCAAGCTGGTGAGGAATGCTACGGTTTGCGGATTGACAAGAGCTAATCAGAAAGATATTGAAGTGGCAGCCGAAGCCCTGAAATTTGCCAGGAAACCCAGGATCCATACCGGAATAGGCACTTCCGATTCCCATATCAAATATAAATTCAATTCTACCCGTGAAGAAATTATAGAACGTGCCATAAAAGCGGTGAAATATTCCAAAACCTTTGTGGAGGATGTGGAATTCTATGCGGAAGATGCGGGGAGGACTGATAATGAATACCTTGCCCGGGTCTGCGAAGCAGTGATCAAAGCGGGCGCTACCGTGATCAATATTCCCGATACCACCGGCTACTGCCTGCCGGAAGAGTACGGTGCCAAGATCAGGTACCTTAAAGAAAATGTGAAGGGAATTGAGAAAGCGGTGATTTCCTGCCACTGCCACAATGACCTCGGCCTGGCTACCGCCAATTCAGTTGCCGGAGCGATTAACGGAGCAAGGCAGATTGAATGTACCATCAATGGCCTGGGAGAACGAGCAGGCAATACCGCACTGGAAGAAGTCGTCATGATCTTCAACCAGCATAAAGACCTGCATCTGCATACCGATGTACATTCCAGGATGCTGAACCCGATGAGTGCGTTGGTTTCCGAACTGATGGGAATGCCTGTACAGCCTAACAAAGCTATTGTAGGTGCCAATGCATTTGCTCACAGCTCAGGGATCCATCAGGATGGGGTCATCAAAAACAGGGAAACTTATGAGATCATCGATCCGGAAGAAGTGGGCGTAAGTTCATCATCTATTGTTCTGACCGCAAGGAGCGGAAGGTCTGCACTGGCATACCGGTTCAAGCATATTGGTTTTGAAGTCACCAAAAATGAGCTGGACATCCTGTATCAGGAATTCCTGAAAGTAGCCGACCGTAAAAAAGAAGTCGATAATGACGACCTGAATATGATGATGGAAGTTTTCGCCAGAAAAATAGGATAAGATGACAAAAATGAACAATAATAGGAAAACACTTTTTGATAAAGTCTGGGATGCCCATGTGGTAGAAACTGTCCCGGACGGACCGCAAATCATTTATATCGACAAGCACCTCATTCACGAAGTGACGAGTCCTCAGGCTTTTGCCGAGCTGGAAGCCAGAAACCTGAAAGTATTCAGGCCCGAACAGATTGTAGCGACTGCCGATCATAATGTTCCTACCCAACACCAGGAACTGCCGATCCGGGATGAACTGTCCAGGAACCAGGTGGAACAGCTTACCGAAAACTGTGTAAAAAACGGTATCGAGCTTTTCGGATTAGGGCATCCGTATCAGGGAATTGTCCATATCATTGCCCCGGAGCTGGGAATAACCCAGCCGGGGATGAGCATTGTCTGCGGGGACAGCCATACCTCGACCCATGGAGCATTCGGTGCCATCGCATTCGGAATAGGGACCAGCCAGGTAGCACAGGTTTTTGCCAGCCAGTGCCTGCTGCTGAACAAACCAAAATCTATGAGGATCACAGTTAACGGAACCCTTAATAAAGACGTTCAGCCGAAGGATGTGATCTTATACATTATTTCCAAAGTAGGAACAGATGGCGGAACCGGCTTCTTCTGCGAATATGCAGGGGATGTATTTGAAAATATGTCAATGGAAGGGCGGATGACGGTCTGTAATATGAGCATTGAGATGGGTGCCCGCGGAGGCATGATTGCTCCTGATGCCGTTACTTTTGATTACGTTAAAGGCCGGGCTTTTGCACCGGAAGGAGAGGATTGGGAAGAGAAGGTAGCATACTGGAAAACCCTGAAAACAGATGAAGGGGCAGTCTTTGATGCTGAGTTTACCTTTGATGCTTCCGAGATCCAGCCTATGGTTACTTACGGCACCAACCCGGGAATGGGGATTTCTGTTCATGAAAGCATCCCTGCACCACGGAATGAATCTGAAGCCAAAGCTTTGCAGTATATGGGATTACAGGCGGGACAGTCCATGTCTGATATCCGGGTCAATTATGTATTCATCGGCAGCTGCACCAATGCAAGGATCGAAGATTTCCGTTCGGTAGCGGAATATATCAAAGGAAAAAGCAGATCCGGCCATGTACATGCCCTTATTGTACCGGGTTCACAACAGGTGGTGAAGCAGATGTACGAGGAAGGCCTGGATGCAGTGTTCAGAGAGGCCGGTTTTGAGATCAGGCAGCCGGGATGTTCCGCATGCCTCGCCATGAATGATGATAAGATCCCGGAAGGGGAATACTGTGTTTCAACATCCAACAGGAATTTTGAAGGCCGGCAGGGACAGGGCGCAAGAACAATACTCGCCAGTCCTTTAACAGCTGCAAAAGTAGCCGTAGAAGGCAAAATTTCAATCCTCCAACATTTAAATTAAACCATGAAGAAATTAATTACCATACAATCGAGGGCCATTCCCTTACCAGCGGAAAATATTGATACAGACCAGATTATCCCGGCCCGTTTCTTAAAGAGCATAGACCGGAAGGGTTTCGGGAACAACCTCTTCCGGGACTGGAGATTTAACGTCCATACAGGAGAACCGAATCCTGAATTTGTATTGAATAAACCTGAGTTCACCGGTGAAATCCTGGTGGCCGGAAATAATTTCGGTTGTGGAAGCAGCCGCGAGCATGCCGCCTGGGCGCTCACCGATTATGGATTCAAAGTGATTGTATCCAGTTATTTTGCAGATATCTTCAAAGGCAATGCCCTGAATAATGGCTTGCTTCCCGTTAAGGTTTCCGAAGATTTCCTTAAAGCGATCCTGGAGGGGATCACAAATGATCCTCAGCTGGAAATCAAAGTGGATGTCGAACAGCAGTCGGTAACATGTAATGGAAAGACGGAAAACTTTGAACTGGATTCGTATAAAAAAATATGCCTGCTGAACGGATATGACGATATAGATTTCCTGATCAGCAGGAAAAAAGCGATACAGGAGTTTGAACTTAAAACACAAGAAATATATGAGCGATAATACTTTTAAAATAGCCGTTTTACCGGGAGACGGAATCGGGCCTGAAGTGGTAGCGGAAAGCATCAAAATACTGGATGCCATCGGCGAAGCTTTTCAGTATAGTTTCCGGTACCGGTATGCATTGATGGGCGCTGATGCCATTTACAAAACAGGCAGTCCGCTTCCGGATGAAACACTGGCCATCTGCCGGGAATCTGATGCCGTGCTTTTTGGTGCCATTGGTGACCCTGCCTTTGACAATAACCCTGATGCTAAGGTGAGGCCTGAACAGGGATTGCTGAAGCTCCGCAAGGAACTGGGCCTTTTTGCCAACATCCGTCCTCTGAAGACTTATGCTTCACTGATTGAGAAAAGCCCTCTGAAAAAGGAAATCATAGAAGGAACCGATATCCAGATTTTCAGGGAACTGGTGAGCGGGATTTATTTCGGAGAAAAATTTACGGAAGAAAACGCTGCCTATGCCTATGATGTCTGCCGGTACAGCAGGGAAGATATCCTCCCGATTACCCACATGGCATTTAAGGAAGCACAGAAACGGCGCAAAAAGCTCACTCTGATTGATAAAGCGAATGTGCTGGACACCTCCAGGCTGTGGAGGAAAATCGTTCAGGAAATTGCCGCAGAATATCCTGATGTGCAGCTGGACTATATGTTTGTAGACAATGCAGCGATGCAGCTGATCCTCAATCCGAAGCAGTTTGATGTCATCCTGACCGAAAATATGTTCGGGGATATAATTTCTGATGAAGCCAGCGTTATCGGGGGTTCTATCGGTCTGTTGCCTTCAGCTTCCGTCGGTAAAGAAAACGCGCTGTTTGAGCCGATCCACGGATCTTATCCGCAGGCCAAAGGGAAAGGCATCGCCAATCCTATCGCATCTATTTTGAGTACCGCTATGATGCTGGATTACCTGCAGCTTGACCAGGCAGCCGATAAATTAAGGGAATCTGTAGAACACGCCATTGAAAACCGGTATGTAACGGTAGATCTTAATGCGGAACAGCCAAGTTCAACGGCTGAGGCAGGAAGCTTCATTGCCGATTATATCAAATATTCCGAAAAGTCTTACTATAATTTTGAAAATGTGAAAATAGGGAAGTCAACCATTGTCTGACCGATAATGGAAATGTCTTTTTTACCAGTAGTATGATTATATATTAAGTGATGCTTATTAAAAAAGTTCAGGGCCTTTGGTCCTGAACTTTCCGTATGAAGATTATTCTTCTGTATTATCTGTTTTGCCTGACTCGTTGTTTTCGGATGATTTCTTTACATCCTCTTTATCAACATCAGACGGATTGGTCTTTTCGGATGCCGCAGGTATACCCCTGAAGTCCTCATTTTGTTTTTTGGTCTCTGCAGAATTCGCAGATTCGTGATCCTTATTTTTCTCTTTTGGGTCCATCGCTGTATATTTATGTACTAAATACATTCAAAGCGTTTGCCAAAATAATTCAGATCCTATTATTTCTTTTTAAAGAGGAAGGACTCCTATTTTTCCGGTCTGGTCCTCAATCGTATAGTTCAGGGCTTTTGCCAGCACAAAAATCTGGTTGAGGTTGTCCATCAGCTGCTGATGGCCTTCTTTTCTCAGCCGGTTCTGGTCTATAGACTGGATGGCTGTTGTTTTGGCCTTCTGTGTTACATTTTTGATGTCTTTTTCAGAAATCCTGTTGAAAAAAGAATCGTCCAGCGACTGGACTTCCACGCTTGGCGTAATCCTGATATCAGCGTCGGGCAATTCTGTAATGACCAGCTTTTTATTCACCGAATCCACCACCATTTTCATCTTGTTCAGGTCGTATGAGACCTGTGCGTTGGTTTTGGTATAGGTCACAATATTGTTGCTGGACATTTCTTTCCCGAAAAGCTCATAGCTCATCTTGGTTTTCTGCATGCTGGACACATCCTGTTCCATCACCACCATTTTATTCATCTTGGAGATCTGGTTGGTCAGGATGTAGTAATCCGACTGTTCCTTTTTTTCCACAGGACTGAGATTCAGGCACGATCTTACCCCAAAAAACAGCATCAGCATGACCAATGCTCCTGCTACGAACGCTAATGGTAATCTATACTTTTTCAAACTTATTTAAATATTTCTTTAATAACAGACTGGTCATCTTTTTTCAGGATTTCCACCAGGTCCCTCTCAATATACCCTGTAGTAGGCATTTCGATAATCCTCCCAATTTCCTTTCCATACTTCTGAACGATAATCGTAGGTACTTTCTGGATGTTGTAGGTGGCTTCTTCTCCCGAAGGCGATTCCTTTTTGCGGTTGACAGCAATGATCGTCATTTTTCCTTCCGGGTATTTCAGCTCCTCCAGGATTTTCATAAGTCTCGGGAAATCCCTGTGGCTGTCTTCGCACCATGTACCCATAAACACAATCAGGTTGTATGAATTTATTTTCTGCTTTCTGAGCTCGCTGATTGCTTTCTGGTCCAGAGCATATTCATCATGTTCTTTGGTATACCAGTCAGCATATGGTGCTTTCGTGAACTGGTCTTTCATCTGAACTCCCAGCAGCATTTTCCCGTCATTCTGCGTTTCTACCTCACGGTTGACCACTACTTTCTGGGCGCTGACCTGTTGCATTGAACCTGTAAAAACGGCTGCAAAAAATATATGGGTAATAAATTTTTTCATATTGGGTTAATCTTCAATAATTGATTTTAAATCGGCAGGAGAGTAGTATTTGTTCTTAAGCACTTTATGGTCAGCTTTCCGGTAAACATTGTATTTTTCTCCTGACTTTTCATAAAATGACTCTACACCTTTTTCCTGGTAAAAAGCTACGGTTTCCTGTGCCTGTTCTTCATTGTCACATGCTTTCGACATATTCGACCGCTGAACTTCGTCGAATAACGTTACAAATTTACTGCCAAGCCCGAATTCCAGTACGGCACCGCTCAGTACATACTGGAGGTCGCATAGAGCATCTGCAATTTCAACCAGGTTGTTATCTTCTATCGCCTGTTTAAGCTCATTCAGTTCTTCCTGTAGTAAGGCTACCCTGAGGTTGCAACGGTCTTCGGAAGGGATTTGAGGGGTTTCGAGAATGGGCGCTTTGAAAGTAGTATGGAATTCCGCTACTTGGTTCAGGCTGTCAATTTTATCCATGAGTAAGTTTATTAAAGGACAAATATAAAATTTTAAGGAATGAGATACCAGAAATTGGGTATTAGTTTTCGCTATTTGTTGTTGAATGGTATCATTCATCTTCCGGTAAGCTGATTTTTTTAAGTATGAATTTAAAATTTAAAATCTACAATCTAAAATTCAATACCCGTCGTCTATTATCTTTCCGTCTCTCATCTTTCATCTTTCATCTAAGATCTATAATTTAGAATCTAAAATTTTCTAGTTTATTTCTTTTTCTTTTGTCTTGAAATCGAAGATTCGACGTAGTCAAACAAAAGAAACAAAAGATCAAGACTGGAAAGAAAGGCTAAAAATAAACGCTGTGCTCTAAAAATTCTAAACTTGCGCGGATCAGCTATGGGCGCTGTCTTTGAATTGTTTGTGCCGCGCTTCGGACAGAAGAATTTTCTTAACGTTCACAGCCTTTATTTTCTTAACACCTTTCTTTCCCAGGTCGATTTTAATGCCTGTTAATGAATAGTAGTCAAATTTAAAATCCGTTTACGATCTTAATCTAAAATTTAAAATCTAAAATTCAATACCCTTGTCTATCATCTCTCCGTCTATTATCTTTCATCTAAAATTCAAAATCTATAATCTATAATTCATAGTTCCCTGTCTATCATCTCTCCGTCTCTCATCTAAAATCTATAATCAGACTTCGAATTCTCCATCTAAAAAGGCTGCCCGTTTCCGGACAGCCTTTCACATCAATTAAGTTATAAAGATTACTGTTTAATAAATCTCTTGCTTACATCGCCCATACTGATTGTGTAAACGCCTTTAATCAGGCTGCTTACATTAACAGCACCGCGTTCGATCTGTCCGGACTGGATCAGTTTTCCGCCCATATCAAAAATCTTGTAGTCTTTAGCCGGGGCATTGGAAATGTTCAGGACATCTTTAACCGGGTTTGGATAGAGTTTAACGTCGGTCAGAAGGTCACCTGTACTGATTTCTCCTCTTCCTGATGAGACGATGTTCAGGGTATAGTCTTCTACCTGTCCGTAAGTATACGTTCCGCATGAAGATGAAGGGATAGAGTTGTACTGCATCATGACTCTCATTCTGGTGGATCCCAGTACTGCTGTAGACGGAATCGTAATACTTCCTGTCGCCGGAGAAGTGGTAGACCCGGATTTGGACCAGGCGAGTTCTCCGCTGTCGGTAAAGTCTCCGTCTCCGTTATAGTCAATATAGACTGCATAGGCTTCATTGTATTTTGTAGAAGTCCATACCGGGGTTACGGAGATGGTATAGGCTGTTCCTCTGGTTACATTCGTGGAAACTGAGGTGAAGTTTTCGTATCCTGCTGTTCCTGTTGACGAATTATTGATGGATCCGAACTTCACATTACTGATTCTTTCATCAGCCGTATTGCTGGCGGAAGCAGAACAGTACATAACGGTACTTCCTGCACTGGTGGTTACGGATACGGTATTGCTGGAAGATGAAGTATTTCCTGCGGCATCTTTGGCCTTTACGGTAAAGCTATAGGTTGTTGACGGGCTTAGGCTGGTAACGGTGTAGGATGCGGAGGAGGTAGAGCCCAGTAAGCTGCCCGCCTGGAATACATCATATCCGGTAACTCCGGTGTCATCTGTTGCTCCGGACCATGAAAGATTCGTGCTGGTTGCCGTGGTTCCGGAAGCTGAAAGTACCGGGGCTGTAGGCGCTGTAGTGTCTGTGGTACCGGATCCTGCATTGACCGTAATATTTGCGTTATTGACATCAAAGAAAATGTGGTTGGAACCTTTTACCATGATCCTTCCGGTAGAAGTTGATGCATTCGGGATGGTAACTGCCTGGGAACCGTCGTTAGGAGTACCGGACAAAAGGGTAGTCCATGTCGTTCCGCTATCCGTGGACCATAAAATATCAACATTGGATGCATTGACGCCATTGGATGTGGTTCCCGCTACATTCCAGGTAATGGTCTGGCTGGTTCCGCCGCTGTATGTCGTGGCGGAATTCTGTGAAGTTATACTGAAAGGCCCTGCCGTTCCGTTAACAGTAACCACCATATCATCAGAGTTGTTGCCGGAGCCTCCGGACCTGTTATCGCGAACCGTAAACCGGAAGTTTAAGGTACGGGCCACAGTAGGCACTGCTTCAACAGTAATTTCAGATCCCGCTGTAGTGGTTGACCCTGCTAATACGGAAGCCATTCTCGGGAAATACCGGACCGGAGAAGCGGTAGGCGTCCATGACCTGAACGTAGGCCCTGAAGTTTTGGTCCCGCTGGCCGCTGAGCTGGCTCCGGTCTGGGAATTGGAAGCATTGTCCATTTGTTCCCATACATACGTCAGTGCATCGCCGTTGGCATCGGTCCCCGTTCCGGTCAGCATAAATGGCGTTCCTTTAGGAACTGTATAATCTGCACCTGCGTTAGCGGTAGGAATGGAATTCCCTGTGCTGGTACTCACAGGGCATGTTTTCGATTTTATATTATCGGTAACCTGCTGAATGCTTACGGCATGGAAGAAGGCATCAGAATGCGGCTGTACGTCCTGGCTGGTAATTCCGGCGTATCCCATAATCGTTGATCCGGATCCCGGTTCCATATTTACCCCGGTTCCTTCATTGCTCATGGAGAAGGTATGGTTTCCTCCGAACTGGTGTCCCATTTCATGGGCTACATAGTCGATATCGAAGTTGTCTCCGGAAGGAACGGAATCTGCCGGAGAAGTATAGCCGCTTCCTTTGGAGCCGTTAACGCATACACAACCGATACATCCTGCATTACCGCCACCGCCAGAAGCTCCGAAAAGGTGTCCTATGTCGTAATTGGCTTCCCCGATTACGGAAGTCAGCGTATTCTGAAGCTGGGAATTCCAGTTGCTCATGCCGGAAGCCGGCGAATAAGGATCCGTAGAAGCATTGGTATAGATCACTGCGTCATTATTGGAGATCAGGACCATCCTCGCAGAAAAATCCTTCTCAAAAACGCCGTTTACGCGGGTCATGGTATTATTCATGGCTGCCAGGGCATTGGCTTTTGTGCCTCCGAAATAAGAAGCATATTCTCCCGTACAGGATAAGGCAAGCCTGAAGGTCCTCAGTTTGGCATCATCAGCATTGGGCCTCGCAGCGAGATCACTTCCCGCAACCCCTTTCTGGGCTACATCGATAACCGTACACTCGAACTTATTGAGGTTGTCTTTTTTGTCAGACTTCTTATAAACCACATAAGAAGATAAATCTTTGGTATAGGGTTCAATAAAAACCGCGGATTTGTCTCCGTAGATTTCCATGGATGACAAGCCTAATGGTGAGATACTGAAATATACCGTAGAGGAGGGATCTTCCAGTCCTTCCCCGACATAAGATTTTATTTCGGGATACTTTGCAGCAAGCTGAGGATCAAAGTTAGGGTTTTCACGGACTTTGAAGTTTTCCATTCTTCCATCGGCATTGGGAAATGAAATGATTACTTCTGATTTTTCTCCGATAGAAAGTCTCTGGGGTGCCGTGGCCAAAGTATTTTTTAATCCGTTGATGTCCAGGCTGAAAATTCTCGGCTGCAGGATACCGGTTTTATTTTCAAAGATGTCTGAAGATGTTTTTGGGGATGATGCTGACCACAAACGGTCGGTTTGCGCTGATGAAATACCGGATATAACAAGCATTCCAATCAATAATAATTGTTTTTTCATAAAATACCTATTTTGGTTATGGATTATCAAATCTAGTAAATTTAATACTACTAAAAATATATTATTTTAAGAAATATTTAGATATTCCGTCTAAATAGTTATGTTATGAATATGAAATCTGTGGTTTATGCTTTCTGTAAAAGAAATAGCACATGCATACAACATGTGCTATTCATGAATATAGGATAAGCCTGATCCGGAGAACCGACTGATACAATGTTTAAATTTTATTTTGTGATATCCCTTCCGATGACAAGCCTCTGGATTTCGGAAGTTCCTTCTCCGATGGTACATAACTTAGAGTCCCTGTAGAATTTTTCAGCCGGGAAATCTTTGGTATATCCGTATCCTCCAAAAATCTGAACTGCATTGTTTGCAATTCTTACGCATGCTTCAGAAGCGTACAGCTTGGCCATTGCACCTTCTTTAGTCATTTTCTGTTTGGTATTTTTCAGGGTAGATGCCCTTTGGATCAGCAATTCAGCGGCGTCGATTTCCGTTGCCATATCTGCGAGCATGAAGTTGATGGCCTGGAATTCTGAAATCGCCTTCCCGAACTGATGTCTTTCTTTAGCATATTTCAGGGCTGCTTTATAAGCACCTCTTGCCGTTCCTAAACTCAGGGCTGCAATAGATATCCTTCCTCCGTCAAGGATTTTCATCGCCTGTTTGAAACCTTCGCCTACTTCCCCTAAACGGTTGGCATCCGATACCCGTACATTGTCAAAAATAAGTTCTGCAGTTTCGGAGGCACGCATCCCCAGTTTATTTTCTTTTTTACCGGAACTGAATCCCGGCATCCCTTTTTCCAGGACAAACGCCGTGGAATTGTTCTTGGCACCTTTTTCACCCGTTCTGGTCATCACTACGGCGATATCCCCGGAAATAGCATGGGTAATAAAGTTCTTGGCACCGTTAATGATCCAGTCGTCACCGTCTCTTACCGCAGTAGTAGACATCCCTCCGGAATCTGATCCGGTATTGTGTTCGGTGAGTCCCCAGGCTCCGATTACTTTTCCTGTTGCCAGCTGAGGAAGCCATCTTTTTTTCTGCTCTTCATTCCCGAATTCATAAATATGATTGGTGCATAGTGAATTGTGTGCCGCTACAGAAAGCCCGATTGAAGGATCTACCTGTGAAATCTCATCCAGGATGGCAACATATTCATGATATCCCAAACCGGAACCGCCATATTCTTCAGGAATTACAATACCCATGAAACCCATTTCTCCCAGCTGATGAAACAGTTCCTTAGGAAAAGTCTGGCTTTCATCCCACTCCATAATATGGGGTCTGATGTTTTTTTCAGCAAACTCCTTTGCCGTTTCCGCGATCATTTTAATATTGTCAATAGTCTCTGTACTCATAAAGATTATAGTTAGTTCCCAAAGATACTTAAATTGCTGAAATGCCAAAAAAAATTATTCCTGTCATAGGATTTTGAGCATAAGCCTTTAGCTTTCAATTTTTTGAGCCTTAATATTTAATGGTTTCTTAATAAATAATACCGTATTTTGAGTTGGTTAATTTACTAATTTAGCCTCCCAATTATATAACATGAAAAAACTACTCCTCTCTGGTATTATATTTTCATCTTTGCTGCATGCACAGGCACCATCCGGTTATTATGACGGAACAGCAGGCCTCAGCGGGTATGCCCTGAAATCCAAGCTTCATGATATTGTCTCGGCCAGGAATATCAACTGGAATTACGGAGACCTTACCAATTACTATAACCAGACCGATCTGGACCGGTATTATGACCATGGCGCCAGCAATACCACGATTCTCCTGGATATGTATTCTGAAATTCCTTCCGGACCGGATGCATACGAATATACCACTGCCAATATCATAGGAAGTGCGAGTGCAGAGGGACAGGGCTGGAACAGGGAGCACATGATGCCTCAGAGTACATTTTACAGCAATTACCCGATGTATTCGGATCTTTTCTATGTTGTACCTACGGATGCGAGGATCAACCAGCTCAGGAGCAATTATCCGTACGGGATTTCAACCACAACCGCTTCCAATATCTATTATACATTTACCAACACATCGAAAATAGGGAAGAGTGCCATTCCCAACTGGGTGTATACCGGCCGTGTCTATGAGCCTATCGATGAGTTCAAAGGGGATGTAGCGAGGAGCCTTTTGTATTTTGCGGTGAGGTATGAAGGAAAATTAGGGACTTTCAATTTCGATAATAATGTAAGCCCTGCTTCGGATACCAATCCGCTGGACGGCACAGAAGAAAGGGCTTTTGATCCTGCCTATATTGCCATGCTTATGCAGTGGCATGCCCAGGATCCGGTTTCCCAGCGGGAGATTGACCGGAATAATGCTGTGTATGCTATTCAACATAACAGGAATCCCTTTATTGATAATCCGGCATGGGTCAGCGCCATCTGGGGACAGGCTCCTGATGCCGTTGCCCCTCAGGTACCGGGAAATGCAGCGGCGATCCAGACGGGAGCCCATTTTGCTACTTTAAGCTGGTCTGCCAGTACAAGCAGCGATGTCATCGGGTATAAAATCTATCAGAACGGCAATCTGGCAGGCGCTACCAGAGGTACTTCCATCAGTATAGATCATCTTACTCCTTCCACAGCCTATACATTTACGGTGAAAGCGTATGACAACGGCTATCTGTATTCCGCGGACAGCAATACGGTATCCGTGACCACGGCAGCATCTGATGCCTACGCTAAGGATCTGTTTATTTCAAAATACCTTGAAGGCACTTCCAATAATAAGGCACTTGAAATCACCAATAAGACCGGACACCCGGTTAACCTGAGTGATTACAGGCTTTCCATACAGATGCCAAGCAGCAGCAGCTTTTATTTTCCGGACCCTTACGAACTTGAAGGCATCCTCCAGAACAATCAAACGGCCGTCATCCTGAATCCCGGAGCGAATTTCTCCTGTTACACTCTTGATCAGGCAAGATTTGTGACGGCAGCTCCCCAGATGACCTTCTCCGGGAACCAGTATGTTGAGCTGAGATATAAAAGTAATGCGACTGTTGATGCCATCGGAGTGACAGGACAGAACAATTCCTCAGTGCTTGCCAATGTTTCCTTATATAGAAAGAGCAGCATTAACCAGCCTGCTGTTACATTCGATATCAACGAATGGGAGGTATACGGAACCAATTACTGCCAGAATTTAGGCGTTTTAGGAACTTCCGATATCCTGTCTGCGTCCAATGAAAATAACAACCTGAAGCTCTATCCTAATCCTGTTTCCGAAACTATTTTCGTGAACGGAAAAACGGATGCGGTCCGTACCGCAGAAATACTGGATTATTCAGGAAAACAGATCTACCTTGAAAAAGATCCTTTCAGGTACAAAAATAGTATTCCGGTTCAGGGATTGCCTACGGGATCTTATCTTCTAAGGCTTGACGATAAAACCTATCCGTTTATCAAAAAATAAGATCCTTACAATATCTGCACTACATGCTCTGATCTTCGGATGGGCAACAATACATAGACTGTTTCAATAGAAGCGGTCTTTTTTGTTCCCGATGCACCTCTGCTCTTAATGGTATGCGCATTGCTGCATTATATCCATTATCAATCATCAATTATTACTCATGAACATACAGCTTAATTCAAAAAATGCATTGGTCGGTGCTGCAACAGATGGTATCGGAGCAGGTATCGCAACAGAACTGGCCAGGTGTGGAGCCAATGTAACGGTCATGGCCCGAAATGAAGAGAAACTCAAAAGCTTTACGGCATCCCTTCCCATTGTACATCAAGGGCAGCACCATCGTTACCTGGTAGCTGACTTTTCCGATTTTGACAAATTCAGACAGATTATTACTGACTATTTCAATGAATCTGAAGTAGATATCCTGGTCAATAATACCAACGGTCCGAAAGCGGGTAAGGATTCAGATCTGAACACTGAAGATTACCAGTCTGCCTTCGACCTTTTATTCAAGACGGTTTGTGAAACGACCCATCTGGCCATTCCCGGCATGATTAAAAGGGGGAGCGGACGCATTATCAACGTATCTTCATCGTCGGTGAAAGAACCGATCCCGAATCTTGCTTTGTCCAATTCCATCCGTTCAGCAGTAGTGGCATGGGCTAAGACATTATCCCTTGAAGTGGGAGCGCATCAAATTACCGTCAATACTATCCTGACCGGATCATTCGATACCCGGAGGATTGAAAGCCTGATCAATGAAGAAGCTGAAAAAACCGGAAAAAGTATTGAAGAAATCAGAAAAGCCAGGGAAGACAAAATCCCGATGAAAAGATTAGGCAAACCTGAAGAATATGGCCATCTGGTTGCTTTCCTCGCTTCGGATTATGCATCTTATATTACCGGAACCAGTATTCCTCTGGATGGAGGAATGATGAATACGTATTAATGCTTTTACAAAGATAAACTTACAGCTCATCGCGTGCAGGTTCGGACAGAGTATAATGCAAAGCCTGCTGCCATAAGCTGAACATCTTTTCAAACTGGTAGCAGTTAATCTTGATTTAACCGGTTTGTATCACAATGCATTTTTATATTTTCAAATGTGATCATAATTCTTACGTGCGTTATCAGGTAATCACGGATGAGGTGGCAAAGTCGCTTCTGCGCTTGCTCAATCCCTCAATAATTTTTAAATTTACTCCTTAGTAAAAATAAAACACCAGTAATGGAACAAAAAATACATCAGGGACGCAATGTCAAACGCTTCAGGGAGATGCTGGGCGTTAAGCAGGAAGCCCTCGCTCTTGACTTAGGCGATGAATGGAATCAAAAGAAAGTTTCTCTCCTGGAACAAAAAGACGTCATCGAAGAGGCGATTCTTCAAAAAATATCCGAAATACTGCATATTCCCGTAGAGGCGTTTCAGAATTTTGATGAGGAGCAGGCGATAACAGTTATTGCGAATACATTTAACACTCATGACCAATCCAGTGGTGTAAGTATACATCCCATCAACAACATCAACCCAATTGAAAAATGGCTTGAAGCATTGGAAGAAATAAAGAAGATTAATGATGAAAAAATGAGTCTTTATGAACGAATGCTTAGAGAGAAAGATGAGGTGATAGTCAGATTAGAGAAGCTGATACAGGATAAATAATATCTGCCACAAACTAAATCTTAGTAAAACACAAGTAATGAAACACAAGATACACCAGGGGCACAATGTCAAACGCTTCAGGGAGATGCTGGGTGTCAAGCAGGAAAATCTTGCACTGGACTTAGGTGATGGATGGGACCAAAAAAAAATCTCCCTTCTTGAACAAAAAGATCTTATAGAAGAGATCCTGCTTCAAAAAATATCCAAAGTATTAAATATTCCCATAGAAGTTTTTCAGAATTTTGAGGAAGAACAGGCAGTGAATGTAATTGCGAATACGTACTCTTTCCAGGATTTTAAAGATCATGCTGTTGCTTCAGGATTCAGTTACCAGCCTTCATTCAATCCTATTGATAAAATAGTTGAATTATATGAACGTATGATTCAGCAGCAAAAAGAAATGATTGATAAGCTGGAAAATCTGATGCAAAATAAATAACATATCACCTGCTACAAAGCAAGGGTAGTGTATCATAAAGAGGGTCATCCGGTAATTCTTCTACTTTATATTCTTCAGTTCATGAAGCAAAGTATTCTGCTTGTTGATAAAACTGATCAGGCTATCCGGTTTCAGGCTATGGGCATCCTGATATTTCCTGATCTCCGGAAGGGTTTTTGAAATCATAAAGAGGGTGTGCTGATCATTGATCATAACCGCATTATTCTGAATGCTGCTGATCAGATCCCGGATGTGCTTTATCCTTGCATTGTACTGTTCTGAACTGGATGAAATCTGCTGTTCAATAGCCTGCCGGGAGACGGAGTCGGTAACCGATTTCGCAAGAGTACGCGCATCCTCATAATAGGTTTCGGACTGGGTAATGATATCTGTATATTTTGACGTCACCGCTGAGGTCTCTTCTTTTATGGCATCAATTTTTTTCTCAAGAGCCTGAAGTTGCGGGTCCTTTTTGACCAGTTCATTATAAATGCTGATCACACGGTTAACATTCCGGGAATAACTGTCGATCGAAGCGACGGATTCTGATTTGTTGATCGCCTGGTCTACAGCCGTCTTATTTTCCGCTGCAGGGCCTCCGCACGAAAGCACCACTAAAAGCAAACATGGAATTATTATTTTTTTCATAACCGGTTTTTGTATTCTGATTAGACTATACGAATATATAAAAAAAGCGGAGCCTGAAAAAATCAGGCTCCGCTAATGGTTATGTATCTTATTTACCCAGATAAGATTTAAGGATCTTGCTTCTGGTGTTGTGCTTCAATCTTTTGATTGCTTTTTCTTTGATCTGTCTTACACGTTCCCTCGTAAGATCAAACGTTTCCCCGATTTCTTCCAACGTCATCGGATGCTTTCCGTTAAGACCGAAATACAGTCTTACCAGATCCGCTTCTCTTGGCGTAAGGGTATTCAGGGCTCTTTCAATCTCAATCTGAAGAGATTCCAGCATCAGGTCTTTATCCGGGCTTGGAGATTCTCCTGAACGCAGTACGTCATACAGGTTGGAATCTTCTCCTTCCACCAACGGAGCATCCATCGACAAATGCCTTCCGGAATTTTTCATGGATTCCTTGATGTCTTCCTCACTCATGTCCAGAACTTCAGCCAGCTCCTCCGGGGAAGGCGGTCTTTCATTTTCCTGTTCAAGGTGGGCATATGCTTTATTGATCTTGTTGATTGAACCGATTTTATTCAACGGTAATCTTACAATTCTGGACTGTTCTGCCAAAGCCTGTAAGATTGACTGACGGATCCACCACACGGCATAGGAAATGAATTTGAAACCTCTGGTTTCGTCATATCTTTTGGCCGCTTTCATCAACCCCAGGTTTCCTTCATTAATCAAGTCGGGCAGTGAAAGACCCTGGTTCTGGTACTGTTTGGATACGGAAACCACGAAACGAAGGTTGGCCTTGATCAGCTTCTCCAGTGCGGCTCTGTCGCCGGCACGGATCCTTTGTGCCAATTCCACCTCTTCGTCTGCGGTAATCAGTTCCACTTTACCGATCTCCTGCAGATACTTGTCTAATGAAGCAGTTTCCCTGTTGGTTACCTGCTTAGTAATTTTTAACTGTCTCATTTATTTTTCCTCAAAAAAGAGTTAGTATATATAATACGCCTGAGAAGATGAAAAGGTTACACCATTTTTGAAAATATTTGTTTTTTTATGGATACCGATGAAAAATATGTTGTAATTTGTGCCTTGACATGATCTATGCGCTACTGCAATAAAAAAAGGTGAAGCATTCACTCCACCTGATGATATCTTAATTCTGATTATCCTGTCCGTTTCCTAGAACAGATCATTCAGCCATTTTGCCAGTCTCAGTCCTCCGTACAGCAATTGTCTTTCCACGGTGTCGTTGAATTTATACTGATAGTCGAAAGACAGTTTTGAACCGTCAGGTGTCTGAGCATAAATTCTGTTGGCAATGGTATGGGAATCATACAGCCAGTCTTCCAGGGTACCGGACTGGATTTTTTTCACTTCATCATCAGACTTGATGTCCAGAAGCCTGGAGTATTCCGTATAGCTGTATTTTTGCGAATCTACCAGTTTGCCGTCCCATACGGAATGAAGGTTGGTCTTTTCCCCGAAATAGGTAACGTTGATCTTGTTTCCGCCCAAATCTTCTGCGCGTCCCACATGCAGAGGCTGGGCAAGGTCACCCATAATGTGGATCAGGAAAATAAGCGCAATTTTACGGTCCTTTTCAGAGGTCCTGCTGTCTTTAATCTGGCTGGACAGGGTATTGACCTGTGTATACAGGCTTGGTCCTGCCTGCATCTTAAGTTTCTGTTCAAACGTTTTGAAGTCGGTCTGCGGGTCAATGTTCACATAATGCCATGCTGATGCCTGCTTCCATGCTCCCGTGGTATCGGATTTAATGAAATCCGGCCAGTTGGCCCAATACGCCAGCCTTTCGCGGCCCATCATCTTTTTGATTTCCCTCCTGGCTTTCCCGGAAAGGTGGTTTTCTGCAATTTCTGCAATAATCCTGTGCCCTGTCAGTCCCCACGCATAGCTGTATAACGAAGAGGAGATGAATGCAAGCATCAGTAATTTAGAATACATACTTTTCATTGTTCAGTAACATTTTGAGATGCAAAGATACGCTTCACACCGGTACAATGTATTCTGTACAATCAATTTATTGCAATAATAATTCTTAATATGGGTTTTTATACGGGCATTATCACAGTGTTTAATTATTGGACGGTCTAAGGCGGCTACTCTGTAAGCTATATATAATGTTCTCATAATCATAGGTAATGATTATCAGGTTATGATTTATATTTTCCTTTTTTGGCCTGACTGTTTTAAGATTAATAAAAAATGATTAATTTTAGGATGATATACAGGAAAAGTGTTTTTCTGTAGAAAGAGAAATATTACCTTTATCAGCCAAATTATCACAGAAACTATGATGTATGAAAATTCTGTTGCAACCCTGCATTATAATCAGCTCCAGACTGATTTTAAGGCGGAGGCAGTAGCGGTAAATCTTTTGAAATACCACAGGGCTGTCAGCAATATATTTATAGAACGCCTCGGCATCAATGACCGTGCTTATCTCAAAGATATCAGAAGGATTACCAGCCAGTACCTGGGATTCGATGAAGAGGTGTACACAATAGAGACTTACCGCGAAGGCATTTATGACTACCTTCCGGAAGGGCTTTTCCATCCGCCTTCGCTGGGCGCCTCACGTAAGAATGTAGACCATATCGTGAGGGAGATCCGTAAACAGAAAAAAGTAGAGGAGGATGCCCGGAAATTTTTCCGGCCTTTTGAGCTTGAAATTTTCTTTACGGAAGTCAGTGCGCTGCTGAAGGAATTCGACTTTGATATTGCCAGCGATACCCATACGCTTCTGAATACAGTCAGTGAGCTCTGGCCCCTGCTCCGCATGCTGGACCGCCATCATGCTTCCATCTTCATCTACATTCTTCCATTCTTCCATCAGATCCGCGGTGACAAGGCCTGGTTCGAGCGCTGTATGAGCGCATTTTTAATGGTCCCTGTGGAAGTAACCTTTGCCCCGAATGTCATTGATAGGATAGAGCAGGAAGATGATTCCATGCTTCTGGGCAATTCAAGGCTGGGGGTAACGTATATTCCAAGCGGCAGACACATGGACGGAGAACGCAACTGGGTAGTGAATATCGGGCCTATTCCATACATGGAAATGAAAAATTATATAGAGGGGAGCCCGTTTCGAAATGTACTCAGGGCGTTGTATGATCATTTCCTTCCGGTAACGGTAGATGTAGAGGAAAACTTCATCACGGAAAAACAGGATTTTTCTTTCTCCCTGGAAGATGATGAAAGAAATGCCAGCCGCCTCGGATACTCTACATTCCTGTAAAATATTTTAGTATATTTACATTGACCAACATAATATAAATTTGAAAAATTAAACATGGAAATTTCTTCAGTAAAAGGAGTCTTTTTAAGGTATATTCTTATGCCGTTACTGGCGGTAATCATGATGACCGTTCTCGGGGTTATCCGAAGGAACAAACCGGCCATCAAGATCAAGGTGATCATCGTATATGTTTTATTATGCGGCCTATGCCTTGCCTTACCCGGATTTTTCGGTTTTGCAGGGAACCTTTTCAATCCTTACTGGTATCTTATCGCACAGATTATTTTCCTGATTTTCGGAATCATCCATGTGAACCTGATGGACCATTATTTTAAGAAACACATTGAATCCGTTTCCATGAGCATCCTGTTTGAATCCCTGCTTACTCTTACCTGTATGGTAATCGGAGGGTATCTGTTCACGTTGATTTTCAACTGGATGGGCAAGGGAACGGGTTATGCAGCCATGGCGGCAACCAGCATGCTGATCTTCCTGGTGCCGATGGTTTTTTATTACTGCTACATCCAGTTCATTACGATTCCGTTCGATATTTATAAAACATGGCGGTATTCCCCGGATCAGAAGCTTCCTGATTTTGAAGGCGCGGATTTCGATCGCCTGATGGTACTGAACGTAGAACTGAGCAAGAACCTTGAAGATGCCAACCGATTCAGGATAAAAGCCAAGACGCTTCCTACGGGGGTAACGTTCGGCGACTGGTTTTACCGTGTGGTAGATGATTACAACCATAAAAACCCGAATTCGATCATCCATCTTACCGACCAGCAGAAAGAACCGTACTACTGGATCTTTTACACCAAGAAATCGTTTTTCAGCTTCCGTAAATACATTGACTTCAACGAAGATATAACAGCCAACAGCATTTCTGAAAATGAAGTGGTGATCTGCAAGCGGGTGATCCAGCATGAAGAGGAGGGAGCCAGAAAATCATAATCACACAATTTAAAAGGATATACTATGATACAGCCAATAAAACATTTTGCAATCAACTGGGTAGACGGCATGAAGGTTTCCCAGCGGCACCTGAATGACCAGGATAATTTCCTGACGGATATGATCCGGGATTCCAATTCCTTAGAAATCACCACTTACAATTACGGTTTGCTGCCGATTTCCAATGAATTTACAGACCGTACGATCTTTGATGTCCACAATACGGCAACCAATGATGTACAGCTGGTCATCAAACGCTGCAGTGCCCTGACGCTGGCCGGATACCGGATTGAACTTACCGACAGGAGAGTGAGTGTAAAGTCCCTGGCCCGGTCTATGAACGAAGAACAGGCAGACGGAGACTATTATATCCTGATTTCTGTCAATCCTTTTGATAAAGTCCCATTCGGTGATATCGACCCGGAAGAAATTCCGCCGCGCCACCCGAATGCACAACCGAATTACCATATTGAACTGCTTCCGGTAACTTCCCTGAACAGCAGCTTCTCGGGAGGAAATTACCTGATCATCGGTAAGGTAGACCTGAAAGGCAATATCGCCCAGGTAGATTCATCGTTTATCCCGCCATGTACCTCCATTCAGAGCCATCCGGCTTTGCTGGACTATTATAACGGCTTTGCCAAATCCATCGGTAACCTGCAGCAATATGCATTCAAGATCATCCAGAAAGCTTCCCATAAAAACCAGAATACAGCTTTAGCCCAGAATGTGAAGTTTTTATGTACCACGATGGTGAATACGTTCGGGGATATGTATTTCCAGTTCAGGAATATCATTCCGTGGCAGCCGCCTGTATTTCTGATTGAAAGCTTTGCCAAACTGGCCCTTCATCTGTACAATTCCACGCAAGTACTGGTTCCTGCAGAACTGGAAGAAATGCTGAATTACAGCCTTGAATGGAGCGAGATTGCACCGCATACGCTGCTCAACCAGCTATCCATTGTAGCGGAAACAAATTATGACCACCACAACTGCGGAGAACCGCTGATCTACATCCAGCAGATGCTGCGAAGCCTGGAAACGATTTTTTCCAAGTTAAGCGAACTGGATTACATCGGACAGAGAAAAGAAAATATCATCGTCAACGAACAGGAAGTTTCATCCAACAACAACCCGAAAAGAGGGTGGAGTGTGCTGGATTAAGCTTTGTGTCTATATCATCCTCCCGGTCTTGTGGCCGGGATTTTTTTTGTCCTGTGGAAAGGGAGTTCTACCGGATGAGGCTATTTCCTGACCAGGATTTTTTCAGTGGCTTTTTTGCTGAGGATTTCTTTTTTTCCTTCAATTTCTATAGTCATGGATTTATCAAAGTTCTCAATTTTGATGACCCTTATTTTGGTATCCAACAGAAGGTTGCGTTCATTGAGATAACTCAGGAAGGCATCGTCGGAAAGGGTAACAGAAGTGAAAACTACGGTCTCGCCGGTTTCACAGCTGCTGAGTTTCTGCAGGTCCTGGGCAATGATGTTACCGTCTTTATCGGGAATGGGCTCACCGTGCGGATCAAATTTAGGATAGTTAAGGATCTCATCCATTTTGTCAAAGAAAACCTGTGAATGGACATGTTCAAGCTGTTCGGCAATTTCATGGACATTTTCCCATCCGAAATTCATATTCTTTACGAGAAACATTTCCGTAAGGCGGTGCTTACGGACGACCAGCGCAGCTTCGCGCCGGCCTTTTTCCGTGACCAGGAGCGGTTTGTACGTTTCATAGACTACCCAGCCTTTATCAGCGAATTTCTTCATCATATTGTTGACACTCGGCATCTTTACATTGAGGAACTTGCTGAGCTCATTGATGGTCACTTTACCTTCTGGGTCAACAACATGAAACAGGGCTTTCAGGTAATTTTCTTCGGTTAAGGTTATTTTCGGCATGTTAGACAGTTTTCCTTACAAATCTAACAAAATAATAATTCAAACGCGGCCTTGCTATTTTAAGTTTTTTTAATTTTGTACCATGAAATTTTCATTTAAAAACGATTATTCCGAAGGCTGCCACCCGAATATCCTGCGGGCACTTTTAGAACATAATGAGGATCAGCAGGCGGGTTACGGAGAGGATCAATATTCCATGCAGGCTAAAGAGCTGATCAGAGCGCGCATGAACAGCCACACTTCAGATATTTATTTTATTTCAGGAGGGACGCAGGCCAACCTGATTGTTATTTCTTCCGTCCTACGGCCTTATCAGTGTGCAATTTCAGCTGCTACCGGGCATATTCTCAATAATGAAACGGGAGCCATTGAGGCTACCGGACATAAAGTTTTAAGCATTGAAACCAGCGATGGGAAACTGAAACCATCCGACATCGCTCCTGTTTTAGAATCGCACCGCAATGTACCGCACCAGGTAATGCCTAAACTCGTGTATATTTCCAATTCTACCGAACTCGGGACGGTGTACGACAGGGGAGAACTGGAAGCTTTATCAGCGTTCTGTACACTGCATGATCTGTACCTGTTCATGGACGGTGCCAGGCTGGGGCATGGGCTTACCGCTGAAACCAGTGATCTTACGCTGGAAGATGTGGCCCGGCTGACCGATGTTTTTTATATGGGCGGAACCAAAAACGGCGCATTGATAGGAGAGGCAGTGATCATCAACAATCCTTTGCTGCAACAGGATTTTGCGTTCAATATCAAGCAGAAAGGCGCATTGCTGGCTAAAGGCAGGCTGCTGGGAATCCAGTTTCTGGAACTGATGAAAGAAGATTTGTATTTTGACCTGGCGAGACATGCCAACGGACAGGCGATGAAGATTAAAAATTTCCTGAAGGAGCGGGGAGTACAGTTTCTGTCCGATACCTATACCAACCAGATTTTTCCTGTTCTCAGCAATACCCTTATTGAACGTTTATCCGAAAGCTTTGAGTTTTACATATGGAAAAAGATAGATGACCAGTCTTCTGCCATACGCCTGATCACTTCCTGGAATACCGGCGATGAATCGGTAAGCCGTTTTATACAGGTAATAGAACAGGCAATGCCTGAAATATAAAAACAGCCGGTAGGGCTGTTTAAACAGGGTAAAATTCCCCTGAAAATTTTTCTGCAATGCATAGGTTGTGATGATTCAATATATTGAAAATCAGCCTATTATTTTGTTTTTTAATCCTTTTTAGCCTTATTTGGGTTTCAGACCCGAAGAAAGTAGGGGAGTCAAAAAAATTTCAGGGGGATTCTGATATGTTCTCCGGCTGATTTATTTCAATGCCCTGGCCACAAGAGCACAGTCGGCAGCCTGTAATGTCTGGCCGTCTTTATAACTGATTTTCTTATCGCTTGAATATTTCATCTGCCCGTTTTCAGTCTTATGTTCGCCTATACCTTCGGTAAGCGTATTCCCTTTCTGTAGAAAATAAATATCGCTCTTGCTCTTGGTTCCCTCCGATGCAAATTCGTAAGTCAGTTTCAGTGTATCGCCGGACTTGAATCCTGTGATATCCCCTTTGGAACTGTCCTTTTCAGCATTTTTATACCGTAATTTCCCGGTAATGGTTCCCAGATTGTCATCAATGCTTGCAAAAACAGTATCTTTTCCCATTACTCCCATATAGCAGAATGTTTTCGGGCCTAATGTGTCTACCACAGGCTCCTCCGTCATGGCTGTTGAATCCGGCTTTTCTTCCGGGACCGGAGCTTCCGCCTTTTTGTTACAGCTGAATGCAACAACCGCTATTGCACCCATTAAAACCAATGTTCTCATATCTTATCTTATTTTCAATTGTACTGCTAAAATAATCATCCTGAACATTATAACCATCAATATAAATGAAAAATAACATATTTTCCATAATATTATGCTAAATAATAGAGAGATCTGCTTACAATTTCCACATGAAGAACAGGATATTCATACATAAAAATATGATGGTCATCGTATGGATCATATCTTCAGGCAACCTCTGAAACCTCTGGCTGCATAATAGGAATCGGCGCCATTATGATAGGTGAAGACCATGTCATAACGGAAATCACAAAATAAGGCTCCGCCCAGGTTCCGTACGGAATCAGGGGTTTTGATCCAGCTGGATGTTTTGCGGTCGAATTTTCCCAGCAGCTGAAGCTCACGGTATTGCTGTTCACTGAGGATTTCAACGCCCATTACTGAAGCCATGTCTACAGCGTTACCAAACGGTTTATTGGCTTTTCTGGATTCCCATGCCTGATGGTCGTAGCATAAACTTCGCCGCATCGGACTTTCCGGCGAACAGTCGATAAACAGATAAGTATGCGAATCCTGATCACATCGGATCACATCAGGCTCGCCGCCGGAGATTTCCATCTGATCCAGGGACCAGAGCTTTTCGGGATGCTGTTGAAGTTTTACAAGGATCTGCTGCCAGTCAAGATCTTTATGACGGTGCATATTGCTTGTAAAACGCTCCGAAAGGATTTCAATCAGCTCAAAAGTCCTTTCTGCAGATAGGTTATTTTTATGCATAATATATTATAATGGTTATTACGGGATAAATATAATAGAAGTTGATAGCCTGTACAAGACTTCTACACCATAATTATAAAAAGTCCTATAATTTATATTATGTTAAATTGTATATATTTCAAGATTATAGAAATCTGATTTTCGCTATCCTAATTAATTTGCTTTATGAATAAGTTCTGTATGTAAAAAGCTGCTGTTACCAAACGAACTCTATACTTGTTGATATTATCTGAGCCGATTTATCATTGAGAACTTTTATTCTGTTCTTTCATTAAGGAATTAATGATACATGATCATTCTTACTTGCTGCAATGCAGCATTTATTTTTGTATCTGAAGTATTCTGAAGAATTATTATTGTTTTGTCATTGTCCAGATGCCTTTCTATAAAAGTCGAATATCCTGGCCAACCTCCGGAATGATAGACAATTTTGCCATATTTTTTTGAATTTCCTATGAACCAGCCAAATCCGTATTGTGTTTCTTCTCCGTTTTTTGTCTTCACAGAATTGAATATAAGCTCTTTATCCCTTGAGTTAATCAGCTTGTCAGTATACAGTGCTCTGTCCCATTTTAACAAATCCTCCGTGGTAGAATTCACTGTTCCGTCACCCACAATTCCATCCAGATAATAGGTGTAAAACTCTTTCCCCAGACTGTCCGGAAGTATTTTATGACCTGAACTGTCAGTGATATACCCAAGAGCATAATTCTTTATTTCTTTTGTTTCAAATCTCCTTCTGTACACAAACGTATTTTCCATTTTTAACGGTTTAAAAATGCTTTCCTTCAAAAACTGTCCAAATGTTTTTCCTGACACTTTTTCTATGATCAGTGCCAGTACAGTATATCCTGTATCACTATATTCATATTTTTCGCCTGGTTGAAAGACAGGTTTGGGTTGGTATTGTACTAACAGATTGACAATATCCTGATTCGTGGCAATTTTTGTTTTATCCCATTTTTCTTCAAAAATCTTGATATAGTCAGGAAGCCCGTTGGTATGATTAAGCAGGTTTCTTATACTGATATTTCCATAAAAGCTTAATTCAGGAATATACTTCGAAATGTTATCGTCATATTTCAATTTTCCCTGTTTTTCCAACAGAACAATTCCCATAGCAGTAAATTGTTTAGAAATTGATGCTAACTCAAAAACAGTATTATTATCGAGTTTTTGTCCGGTCTCTTCATTCGCTAAACCATAATTTTTCTCGAATGTGATTTTTCCCTGATCTGCAATCAATACATTCCCGTTAAACATTTTTTTTACATACAAAGATGTAAATACGCTATCAATGCGTTGGCTCTGAGTTTTTTGCCCAAAAGAAATGTTTGAAATTGATACGATCAAGATGAGTGAAAATATTTTTCCCATACTCCCGCTTTTTAAATTACCTATCAGGGAAAACAGATTGGCGAGGGTAATGGATCTGAATAAAAACCGATTCAGACCGACACTGAGCCCATGTGTTTTCGCTGGGCTAACTTACAAAAATAAAGTGAATCCGGCATGCTCTAACAGATCAGCAGCCAGAGCATTTGAAGTTACCACTACTCTTCTATACGCCGCTTATTTATACCGCTTAATGTATGTATTCTACTGTCTTGCCTGTTATAATCAATTATATATTAATTCAATAGGATTATTGTCATGTATTTTACTTGCTTTTATTTTATCGTCCATATTTTTTAAAAATCCCTGCTTTTCTTCCTCAGTCTTAAAGATGATATCTCCTGTAAAAGCCTTTTTCTTAAATCTTTCCAAAGGGCTTTCCTGTGATATTTTTTCATATTCAGCCAGCGTCACACTTTTCGCCACTTTGTACGTAGGATCATTCAAAACAAGGTAATCGGATTTATTTTTCTGTATGGATACGATACTGAATGTATGGGTATTTGTATCATCAGATACTTCAAGAATAAGTCCGGGTAATCCGTGGAATTTATAAGGCCCGTCCGAAATAGGAAGTTCAGCAGTAAACCAGGCAGCCCATTGTCTTCCGCCAAATGTTGTCGTTGCTTTCCGGACGGTATACCCCATCAGGTTCCTTTTTTCATTGGATATCTTCCAGTTTAATTTTCTCTGTTCTTTAACTTTTACCACAGCATCCGGCGTGTGGTTGGGACTGTAAAAATATATCGGACCATCAGCAGATTTTTCTACTACATACCTGACTTTCATGGAAGGATCGGGAAATGCCATCACTCCCCTTTCTGCCTGTACCCTCATGGTTGAATCGGAAATGATATGCTTAAGGCCGGTAAATACAGAATGTTTTTCTTTTTCATTAAAATCTAAGACCACGAGTTCGTCGGAAACCGTATTTTTCTCCAAAGTATCCGCAACGAATTTATAGTTATAGGTAAATCTGAAATCCTGCGAAAAATACAGGAATGGCAAAAACAGACAGAAAAGAAGTATATATTTCATACGCTGACCAATAGATTAAAAGACCACTTATTTTAGCATTTTTTCAGATGAGTTCCAGCACCAATACAGAACAGGTCCTTATCATTACCATAGATCGCTGTACTGCATCCCATATAATTACAACAGCACCAATGATCCGATTCTTCCAAACATTTTTCTGCCTGTATATCTTTCATCCCGTTTCTTGAGATTCTCTTTAGGTATTTCATGGATATAGTTTTAGGATTAAGCGGTAAATATACAATTAATATGTCACTTGTAAGAGATTTTAAATTATAAACTCAGCTTTGATGATAATATTCCCCCTATTGAACAAAAGTGTATTATAAAAATACAGGGATATGAAACAAAAAAAAGAGACCCGAATGTACGGATCTCTCTATATATACAGCAGTATCAGTTATAAAGCTTTGCTGTTCAGATTGGTGTCGGCCACCTTTGTCAGGAGCTCATCACATTTCTTTTCTTCTTTCAGTGTCTGGAGAAGGTGCTGAAGGCACTCCTCTTCTTTCAGGACTTTGGCAAAAGCAGAAATGGTTCCGTAGGTAGCAATCTCATAATGCTCCACTTTCTGTGCAGCGGCAATGATTCCTGCATCCCTTACTGCTCCCGGCTCTGTTTCTTCGATGATGCTTTTCCCTTCATCCAGGATCCCCTGCATAGCATCGCATTTCTTGGCCTGTGCTTTTTTTTCCAATGCTTCAAAGCAGGCTTCCAGACGCTCTACATGGGTTTCTGTTTCTGCAAGGTGATCTTCGATCGCTTTTTTAAGCTTTTCATTGGTGGCATTTTTCATCATGTTCGGCAATGCTTTTACCAGTGCCTTTTCTGCCCAATAAATATCTTTTAATGAATCTTCGAAAAGATCTTTAAGTTCTTTGGCAGCATCTTTTTTGGCAGGTGTTTTCGCACTTGTTTTAGATGCTGTTGTTTTAGACGATGTTGTCTTTGATGCGGTTTTCGCAGGTGCTTTTTTAGCTGATGATTTCGTTTCCATAATACTATTTGGTGATTAATTGTGATTGCTGGTTATGATACAATTATAAGACCATTGTAAAGTAAAATATTCTTATTTAAGGAGATGTGGTATGTAATTTTTTTTTATTTGACTGCTGTCTGCTCTGATTGCTCTTATTTTATCGGTCAGAATATAGGTAATACAATAATAATTGCTATGACATGCGGCAACTCATAAACCTGCCTGAATTTTCCGGATACCTTTAGCTTACCATAACAAAGATCACAACTTATGCATACCCGTAAAAAACTTAATCTGACCCTGAAAATATGGCGCCAGAAAAACAGGAATACGAAAGGCCGTTTTGAAACCTACAGTCTTTCTGATGTCTCTACCGAATCTTCTTTCCTGGAAATGCTCGATGTCCTCAATGAACAGCTGATCAACGATGATAAGGAACCGATTGCCTTTGATCATGACTGCCGCGAAGGGATCTGCGGCATGTGCTCCCTGTATATTAATGGAAGAGCGCATGGTCCCGACCGGGGAATTGCTACCTGTCAGCTCCATATGCGCCGGTTTTCAGATGGAGAAACCATTGTGGTCGAACCCTGGCGCAGCGTTGCGTTCCCGGTCATTAAAGACCTGATCACAGACCGGAGTGCGTTTGACAGGATCATGGCATCCGGAGGCTTTATTTCCGTCAATACTTCCGGAAGTACGCTGGATGCGAATGCCATACTCGTTGATAAAGATGACGCCGACAAATCTATGGATGCCGCCGCATGCATCAGTTGCGGTGCGTGTGTGGCCTGCTGTCCCAACGGAGCCGCGATGCTGTTCGTAGGCGCTAAAGTTTCTCATTTTGCTCTTCTCCCGCAGGGTAAGGTAGAAGCGCAAAGGCGTGTCCTGAATATGGTAAAGGCAATGGATGAGGAAGGTTTCGGGAACTGCTCCGTTATCGGTGCGTGTGAAGTGGAATGCCCGAAGAGCATTTCCCTGGACAATATAGCCCGGCTGAACAGGGAATATATGAAAGCCTGGGTTAATAAGGGATAATATTTGACGCTTTATTTTTCGAGCCGGGCCCACGTCGGTGCATGGTCGCTTGTCTTTTCCCATCCGCGTACATATCGGTCTACGCCACCGGATTGTAGTGCAGATTTCAGATAAGGACTCAGTAAGATATGGTCCAGGCGCATTCCGGCATCCCGGTCATACGATCGGTACATATAATCCCAGAAAGTATAGATTTTTTCTTCCGGGAACAGGTTCCTGATAGAATCAAGCCATCCTTTTTTGAGCAGGCCCTGATAGGCTTTTCTCACTTCCGTCCTGTACAGGGCGTCATTTTCCCAGCGCTCAGGTTTATGGACGTCAATGGGTTCTGGAATGATATTGAAATCGCCTATAATAATGGCGGGGAGATCCATCTTTATCAGTTCATCGGTTCTTTTTTTCAGTCGCTTCAGCCAGGACAGCTTATACTCGAATTTGGGTCCGGGATAGGGATTTCCATTAGGCAGGTAAAGACAGCAGATGACCATCTGGTCTATAATGGCTTCCAGGTAACGGCTCTGTTCATCATCAGGATCTCCGGGCAGGGTGTCCTGCACTTTGGTAATATCCAGGCCTTTGGTGAGGATCGCTACGCCGTTCCAGCTTTTCTGTCCTTTCCAGATCGCATGATACCCTGCAGCATTGATCTCCTTTTCCGGAAAACGGTCCTGTGGTGCTTTCAGTTCCTGAAGGCATACGACATCCGGTCTGGATTCTTCCAGCCAGCGCAGCAGTACGGGAAGCCTGGCATTGATCCCGTTAACATTATAGGTGGCGATTTTCATATGCTCTGTTTTTAGATAGAACTTTTAAAAACGCAAGAAGTATTCCAGCAGTACGATAAAAACAGGCTTGTTGTGCATTATTTTTGCTCTCATATTTACCTGATAATACATAAACCCCGATTGATTAATGCTTATGAAGTTACCTGAAACCTACTACAGAAATCCTGATACGCTTTTCCTTGCCAAAGACCTTCTAGGAAAAGTACTGTACACCTGTTCAGACGGAAATATTTCAGCCGGCATCATCGTTGAAACGGAAGCTTATGGTGGAATATCCGACCAGGCATCCCATGCCTACGGCGGGCGGCGTACCGGCAGGACCGAAACCATGTACCGGAACGGCGGTGTCTCTTACGTTTACCTGTGTTATGGCATCCACTACCTTTTCAATGTCGTTACTTCTGTGGAAGATGATCCTCAGGCGGTGCTGATCAGAGCTATAGAGCCTCTGTCTGGACAGGAACTTATGCAGCTGCGCAGGAATATGCCGGTTTCCAAAACAGCCATTTCATCAGGACCGGGATCGGCAGCAAAGGCATTAGGCATAGACCGCTCTATGAACGGAAAAGAACTGACCGGAGATGAAATCTGGATTGAAGACCATGGAATTTCCTATGCTTCCGACCAGGTTGTATCCGGTCCGCGAATCGGGGTAGCCTATGCCAGGGAAGATGCGCTGCTGCCGTGGCGGTTTTATGTCAGGGGCAACCGGTATGTCAGTAAGCCCAGAAGCTGATCTGAAACTTAGAAAGGACATCAATGACTGGAATAAAAGAAACAGCTGACGTTGATTCAGCTGTTTCTGCATGAACTACAGTGAACAGTGTTTAAAAAGCAGTATTAGTATCTCTGAATATAATGACATAAGTATATATTATCCGGTGATATACTTACTCTTTTCACACGTGAAAAAAGGTTGTCAGCAACCTTATTAAATAAATTTCTCAAGATACAGTTATTCGTTATCGGTCTGTACATTGACCTTGTCTTGCCCATGTCTTGCCGTATCGGATACTTCATTCAGGTTCCGTATGGTATCAGATTCAGCATCATTGATGGTTTTACCCTCATTCTGAGTGCCGGGATATTGAGTTTCTGATTTGTTACAGGCCGTTACAGCACCTGCTAACAAAAGTATATACAGTAGATTTTTCATAATATTATAATTAGGTGATTTCAAACTTAGGAATTAATGCACTACCATGGATATGATGCCAGTCACAAAAATTCTATTTTTTTCGGTATTATAAAAATAGCCCGTCCGTGTATGACCGGACAGGCTATTTTATTTCTTTATGTACATTATTTACTGGAATCGATCAGCATATGCATATCCTGTTCATCCAGTTTTATATCCACTGCTTTGAACAGTGCCTGCAATTGGGAATCGCTCGTAGCACTTACAATGGGAGCCGTTACCGCCGGATTTGCCAGCAGCCAGGCTAACGCTATGGATGCCTGCCCTGCCTGATGCTTTTCACTGAGTTCATCCAGCGCTTTTAGCACTTTCATGCCTTTGTCATTCAGGTATTTCTTCATGCCGCCTCCTCTGGAGCTTTTGTCGAAATCAGATTCATCACGGTATTTACCGGTCAGAAACCCTCCTGCCAGAGAAAAATACGGGAAAACACTTAAACCGTATTCTTTAACCAGTGGGTGATAATCCTTTTCAAAGCCTTCCCTTTCCATGAGGTTATAATGTGGCTGCAATGCTACATACTTCGGCAGAAGATGCTTTTCAGCTGCTTCAAATGACTGCCGGATACGTTCCGGTGAGACATTGGATACTCCGATATATCGGACCTTGCCTGCTTTAATGATTTCATCGTAGGCTTCCAGGGTTTCTTCTACCGGCGTTTTACCATCATCAAAATGCGTGTAATACAGATCTATGTGATCGGTGCCGAGCCTTTTCAGCGAATCATCCACGGATTTCAGGATATGCTTTTTACTGAT
Organism: Chryseobacterium camelliae; assembly: GCF_002770595.1. Taxonomy (NCBI): domain Bacteria; kingdom Pseudomonadati; phylum Bacteroidota; class Flavobacteriia; order Flavobacteriales; family Weeksellaceae; genus Chryseobacterium; species Chryseobacterium camelliae. Next base: position 429,194 of record NZ_CP022986.1, read on the forward strand.
GTCAAAATCATGTTCACGGGTTTCAGAACCTACTTTGGTGGCAATAACCATGTCATTTCTGTTGGAGCGGCTTTTCATCCATTTTCCGATGATTTCCTCAGACTGTCCACCCTTGCCGTTGACCCACCAGGAATAGGTATCTGCGGTATCAATGAAATTGAAGCCGGCATCTGCAAACCGGTCCAGGATATGAAAGGACTGCTTCTCATCCAGGGTCCACCCGAATACATTCCCTCCGAAATTAACCGGCGCTACTGTTAAGTCTGTGTGGCTGATTGTTCTTTTTTCCATAACATTTACTGATTACTATTAGAATGATCACCCGGAACCTGTGCTTTTTCATAGATCAGTCCTTCGGATTTCAGCTCTTTCCAGAAGTCCGAAGGAATTTCAGCGTGAAGGGCAATCACGTTGTCCTGTACCTGTTCAGGCGTACTGGCGCCCGGTATAATGGAAACAAACTCGTCTGCAGCGAGGACGAACTGAAGGGCTGCATGCACGATATCGGTATTGTATTTCTGTGCGATTTCCTTAATTCTGTCGCGTTTTTCAGTCATTCCTTTAGGAATAAGCTCCTTGTAATTGTACCGGTTCCTGCCGGCAATAAACCCGGAATTGTATCCTGCTCCGGAAACCAGCTTCACACCAGCTTTCTTTACGGCCGGAAGCAGTACGTCTACGGCGAAATCATGATCGAGGATGGAATACTGGGTTGCAGACAGGCAGATGTCGGGGTCAGCATCATCAATACAGTCGAGGATGGGTTCTATTTTATTAACGCCCATTCCCCAGCCTTTGATAACCCCCTGGTCACGCAATTCCGAAAGCACTTTGAAAGCCCCTTTCTTAGCCTGCTCAAGAAAGTAAGGATAGCGGTCTCCCACCTGGTCTTCGGAAAGGTCATGCACATAGACGATATCAAGACGGTCCATTCCGGTCCTTTCCAGGCTTTCTTCAATTGATCTTTTAATGGCATCTGCAGTATAATCATGCCTGAAATCATAATTCAGCGGGTTTTGCCACATGGTTGGCGGCACATCCGATTCCGGCACTTCGGTAAAGATTCTTCCTACTTTGGTAGAAAGGATGAAATCTTCCCTGTTTTTATCCTGTAAAAAGGCCCCGAACCTCCTTTCACTTTTCGTAAGCCCATACCATGGAGAGGTATCATAATACCTGATGCCTAAATCCCATGCTTTAGAGAATATTTCATTGGCCTGTTCATCGGTAATATCGGCGAAAGCAGTTCCTATGGCAACTCCTCCCAGCCCAAGCCTGTGGTTTTCATTTAAAATTTCTGGTTTCATATTTCTTATATTTAAAAATTTGGCTGTTATGGACGTGCAAACATCGTGCACATCTACGATGCCACAGGTTTAATTTCACGATTTTTACAGGGTGTTTGGTCTTATTATTGAATGAAAATAGGCACACACCACAGAATATTAATCATATGAAAAAGCATATCGTCATCGTAGGCGGAGGTTTTGCAGGGATTAACATGATCAAATCTCTTAAAAACGATCCCAGGTTCAGAATTACTCTGGTCGACAAGAACAATTATCACTTCTTTCCCCCGCTGATCTACCAGGTAGCCACATCATTTATAGAATCATCCAACATCAGCTATCCGTTGCGGAAGATGTTCGCCAATTATAAGAATGTCCATTTTCATATGGGTAGCCTGGAAAGTGTAGATACGGCTGCACAGCTCCTGCACACGGATACGGGAAGTATCGGTTATGATTACCTTGTTCTTGCTCTGGGAACAGAGACCAACTTCTTCGGAATGAACAATGTACAGCGCTGTGCCCTTCCGATGAAAACCATTGAAGAAGCCCTTTACCTGAGGAATTATATGCTTCTTACCCTTGAGGAGGCTGCGCGGAATAAAGATGTTAAAAAAGCTGAAAAGCTTCAAAATATCGTGATTGCCGGTGGAGGTCCTACCGGAGTGGAACTGGCCGGGATGATCGCCGAAATGGGACAATATATTGCCCAGAAGGAATACCCGGAAATTAAAATGAGTTTGTCTAACCTCTATCTTATTGATGCACTTCCCACCCTGCTGTCTCCAATGAGCAAAATGGCTCAGGAAGATGCGTATGAAACACTGACCAGGCTGGGGGTGAAAATCCTGCTGAATGTATCGGTAAAAGATTATGTAGATTGTAAAGTCATTCTTTCTGACGGCAGAACGATAGAAACAGAAACCCTGATCTGGACATCCGGAGTCATAGGACGCGAGGTCAAAGGTTTACCGGAAGACAGCATTGGCCGTGGCCGCAGGATTCTCACAGATGCCTACAATAAGGTCAAAGGAACAGAAAATGTCTATGCTCTTGGAGATATTGCTCTCCAGCTAACCGATCAGGAATATCCGAAAGGACATCCGCAGCTCGCGCAGGTGGCTATACAGCAGGGAAAAAACCTGGCAGGAAACCTGATCCGGATGGAAGAAAATAAAGAACTCAAGCCTTTCAGTTATCATAATAAAGGAAGCATGGCCATTATTTCAAAATTCAGGGCGGTAGTGGATCTCCCGAAATTTTCCTTCAAAGGCTTTATAGCATGGCTTACCTGGCTGTTCATCCATATTATTCCGCTGGTAACTTTCGGAAGTAAAATACGTTTGGCATTAGATTGGATGCGCTTATTCGTAACAAATAATCCTTCGATCAGGCTTATTTTAAGGCCAAAGAAAAATACAGGTAAGGATTAGAAACATTAACCATGAATACTCATTAACATCAGAATAAATATCTATGAACTGACTTCACCCATCACATACATGTTTTCCATCGTTGGAACATCGCTGCCCCCTTTCTTTTCAAGGGTAATAGCGAAGGCCTGAGCCTGAGGGATGGTAGAGAGCGCAATTTTAGCGTCCTTATCCTCTGAATACATTCCTGCACTCACCGGCTTACCCCCTTGTATAGCCCAGAGCTGATACTGCATGCCTTCAGGCGCTTTCGGTAAAGTTTCTGCGGATAGGTATACTTCTTTTGTTCGGGTATCCCAGAAAACCATGGCTTTAGAATCCGTATGCTTTTCAACACCCTTCAGCATCACCATTTTCATTTCAGGACTTGAAATCATTGTCCATTTCTGCTGCATGTTCTGCAGGGCAAGCGCATTGTTTTTCTGTTGAGCCTCAAGCTGTGCAATCTGCTTTTTGCTTTCGGAACGCTCATTCATCCAAAAAAGGTTAGCCGCTGTACTCACAAGGAATAATGCTGTTGCAGCAACCGCGTACGTCTTCCAGCCGGTTTTCCTTTCAGGAGCTGTACGGATATCATGAACCGGTTTTATATGCGGTTCATGCTGCACGTCATTAGCAATAACAGGTTTTGGAAGTTCAACAGTCTGTTCTTCTTGGATTTTATCCCATATTTTGGATTTCAGATCAGCAGGTGGTGCTACAGCCTGAGCTGTGGCAAGATCTTCCAATACTTTCTGTGCTTCTTCAAATGCTGCTTTTACTTCAGCATTGTTCTTCATCACACACTCCAAAATACCTGCTTCTTCAGGGGAAGCAAGACCTAGAATATAAGATTCTATAATTCCGGATGATATGTATTCTTTAGTATTCAATTTATTGGTAATCTTTTAGCAAGTCTTTTAATTTCATCAGTGCGCTTCTCATTTTGGTCTTTACGGTTCCCAATGGCATCTTCAGTTTTTCGGAGATTTCATTCTGCGTATATCCCTGGTAATAGGCCATATCTATGAGTTGCTGCTTATCTTTTTCAAGACTTCCGAGTATACTGCTGAATCCGATATGATCAGACGTATGGTCCTGAACAGAAAGCTCTGCAGAATCATATACGAAATCCGGAAGCGATTGGTTTTTAAGTTCGTTCTGAAAAGATTTTGATTTTAAATAATCGATCGCGGTATTTCTTGCAATATTGATCATCCATGTATAAAACCTTCCTTTGCCGGCATCATATTGGGCAATGGAGTTCCATATCTTAACAAAAACGTCCTGGATGATTTCTTCAGTATACTCTTTGGATTGTACGATCCGGAGGATGACCCCATATAAAGCGCCCGAATAATGGTCATAAAGGTAATGAAAACCATTTTCGTTTTTATCCTTAAGTAGAAGGATAAGCTGCTCTTCCGAATAGTAGTTTGTTTTAATAAGTAAAGTATTTCCGTTCAAATGTAGTGAATAAAATTCATATCATACAAAAACCGGGCAATCTTTTATGTCGTACATAAATTTTATAGAATTTAATTTCAACGATATGAAAAACATACTCATAAAAGCAATGGCGATATGTCTTCTGAACATGGCTGCAGCCGGCTCGGCACAGAATACCCGTTTTAAAACGAAGAATCCTTATTATTCACGCACTTCCACTACTCCGCTTAAAGTAAGCAACAGCGAATGGAAAAAGATACTAAAGCCAGAGCTGTACCAGGTAGCCCGGGAAGGTGCCACTGAGATGGCATTCACAGGGAAATACAGTGAGTTTGATGAGAAAGGAACGTACTACTGCGCCGTCTGCGGAAATCCTCTGTTCATGTCTACTTCCAAATTTGCCACCACGTGCGGATGGCCCTCTTTTTACCAGCCGATGGCTAAAAACAGTGTAAAGTACAGAAAAGACACTTCCTATAATATGGAAAGAACGGAAGTTTTATGCGGAAGATGTGATTCCCACCTGGGACACCGATTCGATGACGGACCAAAACCAACCGGAAAACGTTACTGCATGAATTCTGTTTGCCTTGATTTTGTTCCGTTTAAGAAAAAATAATATTCTGTTTATCAGTAATTTACATAAAAAAATAATAAAGTTTTCAATAAAGTAAATCCGGATGAAAACCGGTCTCGTAAATGACAGTAAGAGTTTAATACAACAATAGTTTAACACATTAATTAAAATAAAGATGAACACTAGAACAAAAATCACAGCATTGACCATGGTCGCATTATCATTCGCATTCAGCGGACATGCAAATGCACAGATGGCAAAAGAGAAAACAGTAATGGTAGGCGGTGCACCGATGTACCCTTCCAAGAATATTATTGAAAATGCGGTCAATTCCAAAGACCATAAAACATTGGTAGCCGCTGTAAAAGCAGCAGGATTGGTAGAAACGCTTCAGGGCGCAGGACCATTCACTGTGCTGGCTCCAACAGATGCAGCATTTGGCAAGCTTCCTAAAGGTACTGTTGAGACCCTGGTAAAGCCTGAAAATAAGGAAATGCTGACTAAAATCCTTACCTATCACGTACTTCCCGGAAAATACAGCGCCAAGCAGATCTGGGCAGCCGTGAAAGCAGGAAACGGAAAGAGTATGATGAAGACTGTGGAAGGTGAAGAACTGACGTTCTGGACAAAAGGTAAAGACCTGTATGTAAAGGATGCCAAAGGTAACAGCGCTAAAGTAACGATTGCTGATGTTAATCAGTCCAATGGTGTAATTCATGTAATAGATACAGTGTTGATGCCGTAAGAGTGGTTTGTTAATTGAAACAGCATAATTCCATTTATGCTGTTTTTTTCTTTATCGTTTACAATTGTATAGATCAGTTATATCTTCATACAGACTGGTCTCAGCATATTTAACCATTAAAAAATAATATTATGAAAAAAACGATCAGTGTGTCTAACCAGGGAGCGACTCTGGATACAGGCAGAAGAAACTTTCTAAAGCTCAGCGGCATCGGGCTTGCTATGGCAGGACTTACGCTGGTAGGCTGTAACGATGACGATTTCGAGGATATGAACGGAAGAGTGTTCGACCTTGGAAGCGGTGATATAGGTGTACTGAATTATGCCTATGCTCTTGAACAGCTGGAAGCCGATTTTTATACAAAAGTGGTAAACAATTTCTATTCCGGCATTTCAAGTGTTGAAAAACAAGTGTTTACGGATCTGTATAATCATGAGGTGATCCACCGTGATTTCTTTAAGGCTGCGATCAGCGGTGCAACGTCCAATGTTCTGCCTACGCTTGAATTCCAGTATCCTAATGTGAATTTCAACAGCAGGGACTCTGTTCTGGCTACAGCTAAAGCCCTTGAAGATACAGGTGTTGCTGCCTATAACGGTGCCGGTAAATATATCACCAATGCAGCCTATCTTGTGATCGCGGGTAAAATTGTTTCTGTAGAAGCGAGACATGCGTCTGCGATCAGGGACCTTATTAATCCTGGAACAGCAGCGTTCTCCGGTGATGATGTTATCGATTCCAACGGGCTTGACCTTGCGAAAGAGCCTAAAGACATCGTGGCAGCAGCCGGCGGCTTCATAAAAACTCCTTTTACCTGGATAGAAAGAGGCATCATGTAATTAACCACCTTAAAAATCACTATTATGAACATTCTTAAATTACTCGATAAGCTTTCTGATGATCAGTTTTTTTCTACAGAAGCGACCAGATTGCAGACCATTACAAAAATATCCTCATTTGGAAAGAAAGCAGCCGTAGCTGCGGTTCCCCTTGGGCTCGGAACCTTATTGTCCACTCCGGCAAAAGCAGCAGAGACTGAAACTTCAGCTTCTTCTTCTTTCCTGAAGTCTACTTTGACGGATGCCCTTCAGCTGGCATTGGTTCTGGAATACCTGGAAAATGAATATTATGCCATCGGGCTTTCTACCGCAGGACTGATCCCGAATTCCGACAGGACTGTTTTTATGCAGATTGCCAAACATGAATCTGCCCACGTTACTTTCCTGAAAAGTACATTAACCTCTCTTGGGGTAACACCGGGTGCAAAACCTACATTTGATTTCACCGCTAACGGCAGTTTCACTCCTTTTACCAATTACAACCAGTTTCTGGTGCTTGCACAGGCATTCGAAGATACCGGAGTGAGAGCCTATAAAGGCCAGGCAGGGAATGTGATGTCCGACAAAACCGTATTGCAGGCTGCATTGCAGATTCATTCTGTAGAGGCAAGGCACGCTTCCCAGGTAAGAAGGATGAGAGCCAACAAAGGCTGGATCGAGCTTGCCAACGGCGGAAATATGCCGGCTGCAACCAATGCGGTATACAACGGTGAAGATAATACCAATCAGGCAGGATACAACACTGCAGCCGCATTCGGAGCTGCTGCGGGTTCTGCTTCATTTGACGAAATACTCACTGGAAGTGATGCCCAGACAATAGCCTCTTTATTTATTGTCTGATCCTTTCATAATATTTAGGTGTGATCCTTTCCCGGCTGTCCAGGAAAGGATTTTTTATGCTGTAAATCAGGGATATTTTTTTATCCTAATGATAATATTCCTTACATTTACTGCTTATAACAATTCGGTTACCCTAATCTTACACAGGTGAATATTCATAACAGGAAGAAATATCTGAGCTTTCTTAAATTTAAAAGAGATTTTCAAAAGTACGGACTGGAAAAGGCACGCAGTTATGAGCTTGTATTGCACTGGCTGAGCAACCGGCTGAGCAGGAACCAGTTTCTGATCCTCTCCGGGATCATTGTGGGATGTACCGCAGGACTTGCCGGAGTAGTGCTTAAAACACTGGTTCATGACATCCATTATTTCATTGTCAATAAAGTCCATTTTGAATACCAGATCCTGTTTTATATTGTTTTTCCGTTCCTTGGGATTGTTCTGACCACATTGGTAGTCCTTACGATCTTTAAAGGACAGGATAAAAAGGGAATCGGGGCAATACTGTATGAGATTGCGCGGAATTCGAGCATTGTCTCTTCAGTAAAAATGTATTCCCAGATTGTGCAGAGTGCCATAACGGTCGGACTCGGAGGATCCGCCGGATTGGAAAGCCCGATTGCGGTTACCGGGGCTGCCATTGGCTCCAATTACGCCCAGACCTACCGTCTGAGCTATAAAGAACGCACCCTTCTGCTGGCAGCAGGTGCTACTGCGGGGATCGCCTCTGCATTCAATGCGCCTATTGCAGGAATTATGTTTGCTTTTGAGATCCTGTTGACCGGTGTTGTATTTACCGATTTTATTCCCCTGGTGGTTGCTGCGGTCTGCGGAAGTCTTTTATCCAGGATCTTATTGCAGGAAGATATCCTTTTCAGGTTCCATACCCGGGAAGCTTTCAATTATAAAAATGTGCCCTATTATCTCCTGCTGGGTATTGTTACCGGACTTTATGCACGTTATTTTGTGATCATTTCCCAGAAGGTCGAGCATTTTATGAAAGGCCTGAATATGTCACGCCTCCGGAGAGCCATGGTAGGTGGTGCGGTTCTGTCATTACTTTGTGTGCTTTTCCCGCCTCTTTTCGGGGAGGGTTATGAGACAGTGAAGGAATTTACGAATGGCGATACAATTTCTATCATAGAAAACAGCCTGTTCAAATATTTTGATATTACAGACTGGACGGTGATCATATTCCTGCTGATGATTGTATTGCTGAAGGCTTTTGCCACTTCCATTACCATCTTCAGCGGAGGGAACGGAGGTAATTTTGCCCCATCGCTTTTTGCAGGCGGCACGGTAGGGTTTTTATTTGCGGTGATCTGCCGTAAAATCGGGTTTGAGGAAGTTCCTGTTACCAACCTGATCCTTGTAGGCATGGCCGGTGCCATGAGCGGTGTCTTATATGCCCCGCTGACCGCAATTTTCCTGATTGCAGAATCCAGCTCCGGTTACGACCTGTTTATCCCACTGATGATTGTTTCGGTTATTTCCTATCTGATTGCCAGATGGTTCTCCCCTATTTCCCCGGAACTGAAATCACTGGCCGATCAGGGTAAGATATTTACGAATGAACATGATAAAAACCTTTTGTTCTCACTGAGGACAGAAGACTTTATAGACCGCCAGTCACAGACGGTGCCGAAAGACATCTCTGTTACCGAACTGTTCGAACTGCTTAAAGATGGCAACCGTAATATTTTTGCGGTCGTGGACGACCAACGTATTTTAAAAGGTATTTTCAGTATTGATGATATTAGACCGTATCTTTTTGGGAACAGTGACCAGCTGAAAAGCATCGGTCAGATCATGAGGGCTCCTGCTGCGCTCATTAGCCCCGAAAGCAAGCCACTGGAAATTTTACAGGTATTTGATAATACAGGAGTGTGGAACCTACCTGTGGTGGACAGCAATAATATGTTCATAGGATTCATATCGAAATCATCAATCCTGATGAGCTACAGGCAGCTTCTGAAAGACTACTCTAACTGATTCTCTTCTTATTGCTGGAAAGGACCCATTCATCCTTACCGCATTTATCACATCGGGTTTCATCCTCTGCCGGCTTCAGTTTGGTATTGCCGCAGAATATGCATGAATAATGCCCTGCCGAAGGTACCCGTGTAAAGGGATGATCCAGAGATTTAGGCATAATGGGAAGACCATATTTTGTCTCTTCAACCTCATAAAAAAAGATGCTGATCTCACCGGAAATCTCTACGATAGCCTCTTCTACCTGCCCCAGATGGGAGATGTTGTTGATTCTTAATTCCGCAAAAAACTCATCAATTCCGAAATTTTCTTTCCTGAAATCCCCGATGGAAAACTCGCCGTCTTTGATCAGGCACATCGGTTTACCTTCCACTACTTTTTCAAAGTTCTTGCTTTTTGCAATGAAGAAGGTAATGACACTGTATAAAAATATGATCACTATGAAGACGACAAGGGATGAAACTATTCCTACTTCTTTGTAGAACATGGGATCGCCGGCGGCAGATCCCAGCCCGATAATGACGACCAGTTCAAAAACCGAAAGCTGCTTAACTCCTCTTTTTCCCAACAATCTCAATCCAAGAATGATTGCAAGGAACATAATCACCGTACGAAGCACAATTTCGATCAGGAACGGCCAGTCTTCCTGTCCGAGTAACAGCTCTTTCCAGTCGATCTGCAGAAGAAGTAATGATTGCATAAAAAGTTTATGACAGAAGTTCAAAAAACAAGCCAATCAACTGTTGTTTTTCAAGCTTGTTATCTTCTTGAAGCTACATCTGGGAGGTATTGAAAAGATCCATGACTTCAAGGATATTCCGGTACAGAAAATCCAGTTCTTCTGAGGTAATGCAATACGGCTGTACCAGATACATGATGTTTCCAAGCGGACGCATAATGATTCCTCTGTTCAGAAAAGCATCATAAATCCTCTGCCGGTCTGTATTGAAATAAGAAACCGATTCGCCTGATGCGAGGTTCCACGCCAGAATAGTGCCGGTCTGCCGGACTTCTTCAGCAAGCGGATGGTTTTTCATGACTTCTGCAAACTGGGCATGCTTTTCTGTAATCATCCTGATTTGTTTCTGCGTATCTTCCAGCAGCAACAGTTCCATGCTTGCCAATGCCGCAGTACAGGCCAGAGGGTTAGCTGTAAATGAGTGTCCGTGGAATAATGTCCTGTGCTGGTCGTCCGAAAGGAATGCATTAAAGATTTCCTCTGAACAGCTGGTAATTCCCATCGGCATCGTGCCGCCGGTTAAGCCTTTTGAAAAGCACATGATATCCGGCTTTTCCGTCAGGTGATCTGCCGCGAATAGCTTTCCCGTCCTTCCGAAACCGGTGAATACCTCATCCTGGATCAGCAGGATTCCGTTCATCCGGCAGCATTTCATCAGCTGCGAAAGTTCTTCCGGATTGTGCATCAGCATTCCCGCTGCTCCCTGGACCAATGGCTCATAGATCAGGCATATCGTATCATCGGCCAGGGATTCAATCTGCGAGAGGATTTGTTGTATATTTCCGGGTTCAGGTGTATCGATAAACACCACTTCAAACAGCATTTCACCGAATGGTTGTGTCCAGGTGCTCCTGCCGCTTACAGACATGGCGCCGAAGGTGTCACCGTGATAGGCATTCCGGAATGCCATGATTTTTTTCTTCCTGCTGCCGGCATTGAATGCGTACTGAATGCACATTTTAAGGGCCACTTCAACCGCCGTTGAGCCGTTATCCGAATAAAAAACTTTTTTCTGGTTGGCAGGCAGCAGCGCAAGCAGGTTTTCAGCGAGTTTTACGGCCGGTTCGTGGGTAAAACCGGCAAAAATCACCTGTTCAAGCGTATGCAGCTGTTCCGATACTCTTTGGGCAATATACGGATGGGCATGGCCGTGCAGCGTCACCCACCATGAGGAGACAGCATCCAGATATTCTGTTCCGTTTTCGTCATACAGGTAAATTCCTTTTCCTCTGGTTATGGGAATGCTTGTTCCGGCCGTTTTCATCTGGGTATACGGATGCCAGACAATGGCCGCGTCTCTTTGTTGTAGGTTGGGCATGGATGATTGATGATAAATGATGATTGATGATCGATATTGATAATTGATAATTGATAAGTAATAGGTAATGAGTAATGGGTAATAGATGGATGATATAATTTAGAATCTATAATTTAAAATTCAAAATTAATCAACTCCTACCTCTTCCCGGCTCCCCATCGGTTTCAGGCCCAGCGTATTGAGCAGGTGCATGTCTTCAGAGACGCCAGGATTCGGGGTAACGAGTAATGTTTCCCGTTCACCCGTGAAAATGGAATTGGCTCCAGCCATGAAACACCAGGCCTGTTCAAATTCAGTCATCTCTACCCTTCCGGCACTGAGCCTCACCATGGATGAAGGCATGATGATGCGCGCAGAAGCAATCATTCGCACCATCTCCCAGGTATCCACCTTCGGATTTTCTTCCAGTGGCGTCCCGGCAACTCTTGCCAGCGCATTGATCGGTACAGATTCGGGATGTTTCGGCATGGTAGCCAGTGTCAGCAGCATCGAAATACGGTCCGCATGGGTTTCTCCTAATCCGATGATCCCGCCTGAACAGACGGTAATTCCGGCTTTCCGCACATTATTGATCGTATTGATCCTGTTGTCAAAAGTCCGGGTGGAAATAATCTCTTCATAATACTGTTCAGAAGTGTCCAGGTTATGGTTGTAGGCATATAAGCCGGCTTCCTGAAGCCTGGCTGCCTGTTCTTCCGTAAGCATGCCGAGAGTGCAGCATACTTCCATCCCCAGGTCATTGACTCCCTTCACCATATCGATGACACGGTCGAAATCCCTGTTGTTGCGTACTTCCCGCCATGCAGCGGCCATACAGAAGCGGGATGAACCGCTGTCTTTGGCTTTTCTCGCATGTTCCAGAACAGTTTCAGTGGAAAGCAGTGCCTGGACTTTGATATCAGTGTGGTATCTCGCTGCCTGTCCGCAGTAAGAGCAGTCTTCAGGGCATCCGCCGGTTTTGATAGACAGCAGGGTTGACATCTGTATCTTTTCCGGATCATGCCACTCCCGGTGCACCGTCGCTGCACGGTACACCAACTGCATTAACGGTGAATGGTAAATTTCTTCTATTTCCTGCTTGGTCCAGTCGTTTCTTACTGATGCTTTGTCATTCATGATTTTCAATACTTATTTTTTTTGCTATGTTTGTAATAGATGCTCTGTCCGGGTTTTTAGTCTCCGGAATTCTTATGATAGCGGTGCTTTTATCGGTGTGCTTAAGAATAATGCGTTCTGTATCAGAAGGAAAAGATCCGTTCAGGATGAGGTATTTAAGGTACAGTCCGCGCTGCTGTAAAGCCATTAATGACAACAGCGTATGGTTGATGCAGCCCAGATAATTCCTGACCACCAGCGCTACCGGCAGAGCCAGTTTTTCGATCAGGTCAATCATCAGCGCGTTGTCAGAAAGAGGAACCATAAGTCCGCCGGCCCCTTCTATGATCAAAGGATGTGAAGTTTCCGGGAGCCTGAAATCATCCAGGCGGATGGTCAGTCCTTCTGCTGCTGCAGACTGGTGGGGTGATGCCGCCAGTTGCAGGCGGTATGTTTCCGGATAAATGGTTACATCCACTCCTGCCCAATCATCTATCTTCATGCTATCTGTATACTGTAAATCTCCCGATTGTACAGGCTTCCAGTAAGCCGCCTGATAACAGGCAGTAAGAATGGCAGAGCAGACAGTTTTACCGACTTCGGTACCAATTCCGGTAATAAAAATTTTCATGATATTCTTTTATGCTGATTCTTTTATGATTTCGCAAAGCCTGATGATCTCTTTTTCTGTATTAAAGCTGTGCAGGCAGATCCTGAGCCTTTCCGTCCCTTCTTTCACGGAAGGACTGTATACCGCATACGTCAGAAACCCTGATTCAGCCAGACGGTTTTGTAATGATTTCAAACGGTTTCTGTCTGGAATAATGACCGCCTGTACCGGACTGCCCACTGCAGAAGGTGTTACGATTCCCTGTTGCCTGAATATCCTTATGTTGTTTTGCAATGCCTGCTGAACCGGTTGATGCTTCGAGAGGAATTCATACCCGGATCTGATGCCCAGCCATTGTACATCGGGAGATGACGTCGTATAGATTAGCGGTGCAGCGAAATTGATCAGATAATTCCTTACAAGGTTACTGCTCAATACGGCTGCTCCATGCATACCTAAAGCTTTTCCGTACGTGACAACTGCGGCAGTCACCTTATCCTGCAATCCGTAACGGTCTATCAGTCCGTATCCGAAAATACCGAAAGCATGGGCTTCATCTACAATCAGGCCGGCTCCGTAATATTCTGCAAGGGCAGCAATCTGTGCTAATGGGGCAAGATCGCCTTCCATGGAATATAAACTCTCAATAGCAATAAGGCAGTTTCCTGATTCTTTCTTCAGAAGCTGTTCCAGATGGTCCGTATCATTATGCCTGAACTTCAGTTTTTTTGCAAAAGAAAGCCTGCATCCGTCATAGGCTGAGCGGTGGATCTGTTCATCCGTAATGATGGTATCCTGCCTTCCCGGCAATGCAGAGAACAGTGCAAGGTTAGCCTGGTATCCTGATGAAAAAAGCAATGCCGCAGGAAAACCGTGTACTTGTGCGATGTATTGTTCGGTTTTGTTTATATAAGCCGTATTGCCGCTGATCAGCCTTGATCCTGTAGTTCCTGACAGCCATTCAGTATGTCTTGAAACCTCATCCAGCATGATATTCTGCAAATCAATGTTGCGCGCAAATCCAAGATAATCATTAGAGTAAAAGTCACTACCCTGGGATACTGGTTTTACTATCCTTAAGGTTCCGTTTTCGCTTCTTTTATCCAGTTCTTTCTGCCACCGATCAAACATAATCATGATGACGGATTTCATTGCTGATAGAATTCAGCCATTCATAATAAAGTTCTTCTTCTATGTTTACAATACAGTTCGCATGGTCTTGCCAGTTTGAAGAAAATTCATACAGCTGGCTGATCATTTCTTCCAGATGGCCTTCTTCTTCCAGAATAATGGATTTTACCATGATCTTTGACCCTGCTTCGGTAAGGATGTCCTGATAGACCGGATAGAGCCGGTCTGCCCTGACTTCTATAGCATACGTGACAAAAAGATAGGCCGCATACTTTAATTCATCAGGACTAGGCCTGTAGTGGTTACGGAGGTAACGGCAGGTTTTCACGTCAAGCGCATGAAGGTACTGCCTGGTGGCTCTGGCCGCAAGCAATTCATTATTCTCGTAGCTTTTGCACAGATCAGGGCTGAGTTTGCCGATCTGCTTTTTGAGGTAATAGGCATGCCGGTGTTCTTCCGCGGCGTGCTTCAGCTGGATCAGGCTTACTTCAGAGGCATGTTCAGAAGCGGAAATTTTCCTAGCACCTGCATTTTCCATAAAAGAAAGGGTATTGAGCCATTTGGCATGGAGTTCCGTATGTGAAATGATGTTCTTTAGCAGGCTGTACACGTCCATATGTTTTAATTTGGTTTCAAAAGTAGTATATTGCCGGATGGTTCAATAGTGCCAGTTTTAAGATTATGGATAGTCCGGTTACTGTTCCTTATACCAGTTTTATCAAAATAGACCGAAAATCTACTACTCCTGTATATATGCAGGTCAGTAATCAGCTGATTAATGCCATCCAGCGGGGCGTTCTTCCCACCGGCACAAAACTACCCGGCACGCGGTCCATGAGCCAGCTTCTGGAAGTGCACAGGAATACCATTGTCAACGCATATGATGAACTGCTGGCGCAGGGATGGATCGAAAGCCTGCCTAACAAAGGAACTTTTGTTCATGGAGAACATACAGAGATAAAAAATCCTTACAGGAATTTTCATAAAACCGACCTTCAGAATTATCCTAAAACAACCGGATTCACTTTCAAACACTCAAGCATCCTGGACAATCCGTTTGAAAAATCGGGATGTGAATATATCTTCAATGACGGTATCCCGGATATCAGGCTGACGCAGATTGACCAGCATTCAAGGATTTACAGCTCTATCCTTAAACGCAAGGCCCATAAGATCAACCAGTACAATCATGACGGAAGTGAATTTTTCAAAGAAAACCTTTCAAGGTACCTCACCCTTTCCAGAGGGCTACCCATAAGTACAAGTAACCTGCTGATTACCCGCAGTACGGAAATGAGCATTTATATTGCTTCCCAGATCCTCCTTTCAGAAGGCGATATTGTATTGGTGGGCGAACTGAGCTATTTTTCCGTGAATATGATTTTCCAGCAGTCGAAAGTTGATATACGCCGTATTCCTGTAGACCGTGATGGCATTGATGTGGAAGCCGTACGTGAAATCTGCAGCAGGCAGAAAGTACGGATGCTCTACCTTACACCGCATCACCACTATCCTACTACGGTTACCCTGAGTGCGCAGCGAAGGCTGGAACTGCTGCGCCTCGCCGATACGTATGGCTTTATCATCCTGGAAGACGATTACGATTATGATTTCCATTATGATAAATCCCCCATCCTGCCGTTAGCAAGTGCAGATACTGCAGGGATGGTCATTTACATCGGTTCTTTCGGGAAGTCACTGGCTCCCGGATTCCGTACGGGCTTTATCGTTGCCCCGGAAAACCTGATGGATGAAATGCGTAAGTATCTTGGGATCATCGACCGGCAGGGCGATA
This sequence comes from Chryseobacterium camelliae, assembly GCF_002770595.1. Taxonomy (NCBI): domain Bacteria; kingdom Pseudomonadati; phylum Bacteroidota; class Flavobacteriia; order Flavobacteriales; family Weeksellaceae; genus Chryseobacterium; species Chryseobacterium camelliae. Next base: position 445,025 of record NZ_CP022986.1, read on the forward strand.
TCCTGATGGAACAGGTTTTGGGTGAAATGATCGCAGAAGGTGAGATTCACCGGTACCTGAAAAAATCGGTTAAAGTATACCGGGAAAGGCGGGGTGCTTTTGCGTTGCTGCTGAGGGAATACCTGGGTAGTCATATTCATTTTGAACAGCCCTCCGGTGGTCTGGCAGTCTGGGCAGAATGGAAAACCCCTGTTAACCTGATGCAGCTCAGCCGTCACTGTGCGCAGCACAATCTGTTTATCCCTAAAACATTATTATACCAGAACCGGAATCTCACTGCCCTACGGCTGGGATTCGGAAACCTGAATCCGGAGGAAATGGAGAATAGTGTGAAAATACTCTCAGGGTGCGTGGCAGGACTGATATAAGGATTTCAACGATAATCCATACAGGCATCGACACGATGTCCAACCACATCCAACCTGCTAAAAAAGATCTGCCTGAAAAATAAATCAGGCAGGTGTATCTTAATAAAAACAGATTATTCCAACGGTTTTTTCATCATGAGATCAGTCTGTTCCTGGCTGCCGAGCCTGAAGACATGTTTCCCGAACTCGGAAAAGCCGTTCTTACGGTAAAAGCTGAGTGCTTTATGGTTTTCTTCCCAGACCCCGAGCCAGATGTAAGATTTCTGAAGCTCACGGGCAACTTCAATGGCTTTGTTATATAACAGCTGTCCGATTTTTTTACCCTGATGGCTGTTTTTTACATAAATCCGTTCAATTTCCAGGGCAATTTCATCCTGAAGTTCCGTCTGGGCAGTACCGGAGTTGAGCTTAAGGTACCCTACCGGACGGTCTTCTTCCCAGGCAATGAAGAAAAGAGAATCGGGATTGCTGAGTTCCGACTGTACTTTTTCCGTAGCGAAACTTTCATCCAGGTATCTCTTCATTTCCTCTTCATCATTGCTTGCTGAGAAGGTTTCCGAGAAGGTCTGCCTTCCTGTCTGCTGAATGGTTTCAAGATCGCCTGAAGAGGCTTGCGTTATAATTACTGACATGATATGCTGGTATTAATCAAACAATATTTTTTTAAATGCTAATGAGGCCAGATGGACCTGAACTGCCCAGTCTGCTGCGGCATCGCTTCCGGCATCATCAGAAATATATTTCAGGCATACGAAAGGGATGCCTGCCTTCTGAGCGATCAGCGCCAGAGGATATGCTTCCATATCCACGATATTGTAAGCCGTTTCGGCATGGTTCATTTCAAAGCTGTCGCCACTCCCGCAGATGCCCTGAGGCAGACGGTCAACAGGAAGGCCATATTCCAGCACAGGCGGAATTCCTGAAAGCGGTGTTTCATACAATGCAAAGCCCAATCCTCTTACATCCATGTCCCGCTGGATAAATTTTGTACAGCAAACCACCTCACCTTTGATGAAGCCTTTACTGCCTGCGGAACCTAAATTGACAATGAGAGAGGGCTTCCTGACCTGAATTTCTTGGGTAAGGGCAATCGCTGCATTTACTTTCCCGATTCCTGTTATCAGCTTATTGGTGTGGTCAAATTCTTTTCCCGCTTCAGAATCCAGGGCAAAGACAAAAAGCGTTTCCGAAACGGGAAAGTGAAGGTGTTCGTTGATTCTGATCATAATGCCAATTTATATCGTGCATCCGTCCGTATCACAGGTACCGCCCTGTGCTGAAGGATTTTTTTTCCCTGTTTCTTCATAGGTCTGCTGGAGCGCATCTTCAAAAAGTGCAGTAGGCTGGGCTCCGGAAACGGCATATTTCCCGTTCAGGATAAAAAAAGGAACACCTCTTACATTGTTATGCTCTGCCTCCATCATATCCTGGTCGACCTGTTCGTCAAACTGATGCGACGTAACCGCTATTTTGGCCTCATCCCTGTCCATTCCTACGGATGCTGCAATGCTGAGAAGCACTTCCGTATCCGCAACATTTTTTCCATCTGTAAAATGCGCACGGAAAAGAGCTTCTTCCGTTTCAGATGAGCAATGGTATTTTTTTGATAAATGCAGTAGCCTGTGTGCAGGGTATGTATTGGTAATCTGAACATCACTGAAGTTAAAGTCGATCCCTGCATTTTTACCTGCCTGGGTGACCTGGGAGATCATCTGTTCGGCCTGGGCTTCAGGAAAGCCTTTTTTCTGTTTAAAATAATCAAATGTACTGATGGTTTTTGCGGGATCCAGTGTACGGTCCAGCTGGAAGCTCTTCCATTCTACCTCTACGTCATCCCTGAACGGCAGTTTTTCCAGTGCCGCCTCGAAATTCTTTTTACCGATATAGCAGAAAGGACACATCACATCCGACCAGATCTCTATTTTCATTGCCATGATATCATTGTTTTAAAAGATCAAATTTAGCCTAAAAATTCCACACCTCCGAATCCTGTACGAACTCTCATCCCAGTAATTTGTCCGGCCAGTGAACCTGATATAAATGAAAACGGCAGCACAAATCCGTATTAAGGATATGTACCGCCTTCTTTATCTGACATCTGGGACCATGTCCCGTGATTACAATGAGACTATAAATCGTTAAACCATTTGTAGATATCCATCTCTGATGGGATGGAAAGCTTTTTCCTAAGCCTGTTTTTACGGTTCTGGATAGCTTTCGGGGTTACGAATGTATAGGTTGCTATTTCCTTTGTCGTTAAGTTTAACTTCAGGTAGATGCAGAAAATCAGTTCGGAATTTTTAAGATTTGGCTGTATAACAGATATTCTTTCAAAAAAATCCGGGTGTACAAGTCTGAATTTATTCAGAAGGCGCGGGGAATTCTCCTTGGCCAGCACAATAATTTCATCTTGAACAAAACTTTTCTGGTTTAAATCTTCTAAACTGAATTCAGGTTTTTCGTTTTTCATAATGTTTTTCTCATCTCTACTAATTTCTGCAGTGCTCGTACTGCAGAATAAATCCGCTTTTCTCTTCATACCTCGTCTGTTTCTTCATGGATACAGGTAGCCGGCACGTTCTTCATCTGACATTAATTTTCACACGCTATCACTAGTCGTTTTCTTTATCTGTTTTTTAAGCCAAGTCCCATCAGGAATGAAAATTCCGGAATTATAAATGAAGACAAAGAAAAAAAAAATGATTAGAATTTTGTTAAATTGAAATACCACATAGGTACCACGCGTCCTGCAGAAACCTCACAATTTTTTAATTTTGATGATTTTTAAGCCTTTGATGGCTGTTTATTTTTTTTTAATTATACAAATTTAGGCTAATGCTCATTTATTTTTTATGATTCTGATCAATGTTTATCATTTTGTTAAATATATGCTTGAAATATATTGAAAAAATTCATAACCTTACATTGTGTGGTAGATTTGTGGTATGCTTTTTTATAGTTAATATTGTAAAAAGTTATTTCTTTATTATTGAATCTGAAATCTTATCCTGTTGAACATTATCTGTTACGGTAATGGGCATGCAGAAAAGGCAACGGAACATCACACCAAAACCATAGTAATAGTAAACAATAACCAATTTCAACTCATGGACATTCATCTACTACATACCAGTTTCTGGACCGCACAGAAAATAGAAAGTACTTATATACTCAGTATCAAAGATAATATCAGCATCGTAGCTGCATTCAAAGATTTTATCACCCGGCAGAAGATTCATTCTGGATGCATTTCCGGCATGGGACTCGTCAAGGAAGCCCGGCTGCGACTCAATGATCCGTTTTCAAAAAAATCCATTGATGCAGTCACGGAAGATGTCATGGAAGTTCCGGAAATATCGGGCTGCATCAATCATAACGGAGCATCGGCGGAAATTCATCTCAATGCAAGGCTCGTCTCTAATGACACCAGCCTTTCCGGATCTCTGATCGATGCGAAAGTATATGATAAAATGGAATTCATTATCCGCCCTGCCAGGAGCATCACCACTTTTTTCGGACAGGGAGACCCTTATTGTAACTGATCAGTCTGCTATCACCGTAATAATATTCTGTTATTCCATATCCTGAGATATTAAAATAATCCTAATTTTTATTTTCCTTGCTTGCTCATTTGTGCGTTAATTTCTAACTTGAATTGGATTTAAAAAATAGAACATGGAAAAATTAGGATTTATAGGATTGGGCAATATGGGACATCCTATGGCCAAAAATCTTGAAAAAGCGGGATTCCCGCTATCAGTATACAACAGGACACCGGAAAAAGCAGCCGGTTTCAGGGAGCAGTCAAGAGTGTGCACCAGTATTGCAGATCTGGTGGAGAACAGTGATGTGGTTTTTACGATGCTCACCAATGATGATGCCCTGAAAGCAGTATATGAAGAAATACTTTCCCTGAATATTACCGGTAAACTCTTTGTAGATATGAGTACGGTATCCCTTGAAGCAACCGCGCATACTGCTGCTGCTATCATTGTAAAAGAAGCCTCTTTTATAGACGCTCCGGTAGCAGGAAGCACCAAACCGGCAGCGGAAGGAACCCTGATCATCATGGCCGGCGGTGAAGAAAAAGATATTAAGCGTGCCGAACCCTATCTTCAGAAGATGGGAAAACTGATTAAGCACCTGGGTAAGAATGGTAACGGAATTGCAGCTAAGTTATCGGTGAATTACTTTATATCGGCTATTTACCAGGGATTGGCAGAAACCGTTCTCTTCTCCGAACGTCTGGGTCTTGACCGAAGAGATATGCTTGAAATCATTAATGAAAGTGCAAGCGGAAGCGGGGCAACAAAGGTAAAAACCCCTTTGCTCATCGAGGATCATTACCCGCCAGCATTTACACTGGACCTGATGCTGAAGGATATTTTGCTGGCCCATAAAGCAGGTGCAGATTATCCCCTGTCAGAATCACTGATCAAAACCTACCAGTCGGCTCATGATGCCGGTTTCGGAAAGGATGACGTAATTGGCATTATCAATTACCTCAAAACGCTTTAAATGACCCTGAAATAAATACAAGTACAAATCAAATCTACCTCATATGAGCTCTGAAGACACCTCCCCTGAAACCTATCTGTTTGAAAACGATCGAAATATCCCTAACAGCGACTATCCGCTTCTGGTATACCGGAATGTTTTTTCCGGCACAGGCGGTGAGGGTGCTGCCTGGCTGGAACATCTCTTCAGTGAAAACGGGTGGGATAACTGCTGGAGGTGGACCATCTACCCCTTCCATCATTATCACAGCAATACCCATGAAGTACTGGGAATCTTTCAGGGGTCGGCAGACCTATGCATTGGCGGTCCGGCAGGAAAAAAGATGACGGTTAAATCAGGAGATATCCTGGTTATTCCGGCGGGTCTGGCCCATCGCTGCATTTCCTCTTCTGACGGTTTTACGGTGGTCGGAGCTTATCCGGGAGGAAAAAGCCCGGATCTGATCAGGGCAGAAGAATCCGACCATGATACTGCCGTAAAGCGTATCCGGCAGGTTGCCGTTCCTGACCGTGATCCTGTATTGGGAATAACAGGGGGTCTGGTTAAACTTTGGAAATAATTTACTATGAGAGATTTTAAAACAGCCTATTTCTTTTTACGCCTTCCCATTGCCATATCACTGGCGGGCCACGGGCTGGTACGGCTGCCCAAACTTCATGCTTTCAGTGACTGGATGGTGAAAACCATGGAAAAATCGGTCATACCTGACCTATTGATTATTCCTTTTAGCTATCTTCTCCCTGTTGCAGAAGCGGTAATCGGGATTTTCCTGTTGGCAGGATTTAAAAACAAGCTGACGATATATTCAGGTCTAACGCTGATGAGCATCCTGGTTTTAGGAAGCTGTTCCATCGAAAACTGGAGTGCTGTAGAGTCACAGCTGCTGCATTCTGCTTATCTGGTGGGCCTGTTCTGGTTTTTCAGCAGATATGCAGATGAAAGATCTGATCCGAAAATTTCAGCATGATCCTATTGATGAAATAAAAACAGGTATACTTATCATCACCGGATCTGAAACGCAGGTCCGGTGATGATTTTTAAGACTTTGGTATACTGGTCATCCGCATTCATTTATATCCTGAATTTTCTTTGGGAAACGCTGCTTTAAGGCGCAGAAACGGCATTTTCAGTGACCATTAATGATTGGTTAGGTTTTTGAAGCATGATAGTAAAATCAACCACACTTTGAAACTGATCACTTTTACCAATAAAGGCATTTACTGTCCGAGAGGCAAGTTCTACATTGATCCATGGCGACCTGTAGATTTTGCCGTCATTACACACGGGCATGCCGACCATGCCCGCTGGGGAATGAAAAAATACCTCTGCCATCATTTTACCAAGCCGATCCTGCATCAGCGCATCAGCCCGGATATTGTTTGTCAGAGTGTGGAATACGGTGAAGCCATCAATATCAACGGAGTAAAAGTTTCCTTCCATCCTGCGGGACATATCATCGGGTCTGCACAGATCAGGCTGGAATACAAAGGTTATGTAAGTGTGATTTCAGGTGACTATAAAGTACAGGAAGACGGATTGAGCACACCTTTTGAGCTTGTCAGATGCAACGAATTTGTTTCGGAAAGTACTTTCGGGCTTCCGATATATAACTGGCTCGAGGTGGATGACCTTAACAAAAGGCTCCAGAGCTGGGTCCTGAAAAACAAAGAGAACGGAAAAACTTCCGTATTTGTAGGATATTCCCTGGGAAAAGCACAACGGATCATGAAAGCGGTGGAAGAATTGGGCAAAATCCATGTCCACTATTCCATCGGTAAGCTTAATGAAGCTTTTGAAACCGTCGGAATAGATCTGCCGGAATATGAAATCCCCGATTTCAGGGAAAGCGTGAAACATCTCCTGGGCGAAATAGTCATTGTTCCGCCCGCGTTGCTTGACAGTAATGTGATAAAAAAGATCCCGGAAGCCGCAACGGCCATCTGTTCCGGATGGATGCAGGTGCGCGGGGCCAGGAGATGGCGCAGTGCGGATGCCGGTTTCCCGATGAGCGACCATGCCGACTGGAAAGGCCTGTTACAGGCTATCAAAGCAACGGAAGCAGAGATTGTGCATGTGACCCACGGACAGACGGAGGTATTTTCAAAATACCTCAATGAAATCGGGATCAAAGCCGATGTGGTAGAAACCTTATATGGCAATGATGATGAAGAGGCAGAAGCAGAAATCCCAGAAACCCAAAAGGAACAGCCATGAAACATTTTGCAGATCTCATCAATGCCCTCGAAAGCACGAATAAAACCAATGCCAAGATCGATGCCATCATAGATTACCTTGAACGTGCCCCGGATGAAGACAAAGTATGGTTTATCGCTTTGTTTACCGGTAAAAGGCCGAAAAGGAATATCAATACCAATTATATGAAAGAATGGGCGCTGGAAATTACAGGCCTACCCTTCTGGCTGTTTCAGGAAAGCTATTCGTCGGTAGGTGACCTGGGAGAAACCATTTCCCTCATCCTGCCGGCACCGACACAAAAAATAGACCGTTCCCTGACGGAATGGATGACCGATATCCTTCATTTGAAACAGAAAACCGATGCGGAAAAGAAAGAATTCGTACTGAGTTCATGGGACGGACTTGATTATACCGAGCGCCTGATCTTTAATAAGCTGTTAGGCGGCAGTTTCAGGATTGGGGTATCGGATAAGACCCTTATCAATGCGCTGACAAAGTTTTCCGGTCAGGAATCAAGTGCTTTAATGCACAGCCTGATGGGAAAATGGCAGCCTGAAGACGCTTCATTCCGTGAACTCATCTCTGCTGAAAACATCAATCCTGACAATTCCAAACCTTACCCGTTCTGTCTTGCTTATCCGCTGGAAAAAGACCTGCACGACCTGGGGAGTCCCGATGAATGGCTGGTAGAATACAAATGGGACGGAATCCGGGGGCAGATCATCCGCAGGAATGACGAGGTATTTATCTGGTCGCGCGGAGAAGAACTTGTTACCCCTCAGTTTCCTGAAATCGAGGAGACCGTAAAAGCCATGAAAGGCAATTTTGTGATTGACGGCGAGATCCTTGCGGTGAGCCACGGAAAAGTTTTAAATTTCAATGAGCTCCAGAAACGGCTGAACCGTAAAACCCTGACTAAAAAAATGCAGTCGGAAATCCCAGTGGAAGTATTTGCGTATGATCTTCTTGAACTGGAAAATAATGATCTCCGGGAAAAGCCGATTTCAGCCAGAAGGGCGATGCTGGAAGAGCTGCTGCTCAATCAGGCTCCCGGGAATATAACGCTTTCCCAAACCGTGGATTTCGGTGAATGGAAAAATCTTAACCTGATCCGTGAGGGATCCCGGGACATCAACAGTGAGGGACTAATGCTGAAACATAAAGATTCCCCTTACCATTCAGGACGTAAAAAAGGCGACTGGTGGAAATGGAAGATCAATCCGTTGACGATCGATGCCGTACTGATCTATGCCCAAAAAGGAAGCGGCCGGAGAAGTGCCTATTACACCGACTACACATTTGCCGTCAAAAACGGAGAGTCTCTGGTTACGATTGCCAAAGCATATTCCGGCTTAACCGATAAGGAAATCATGGAAGTGAGCCGGTTTGTGAATAAAAATGCCATCGAAAAATTCGGTCCGGTCCGTACGGTTAAAGCAGAGCTTGTCTTTGAAATCGCTTTTGAGGGCATCGGTTTCAGTAATAGGCATAAAAGCGGTGTAGCCCTGCGTTTTCCAAGGATCTTAAGGTGGCGGAAAGATAAAACGGTGAATGAGATCGACGACCTGGAAGAAATTAAAAAACTGATACAATAATAACTTGGCTGCATTCGAAGATACCAATGGTTACAGGATCATCCGTCAATGGATGGATGATAAAGGGAATTACCCATTCAAATTCCAGGTGGATACCTGGAAAAAATTCGGCAATGGATACAGCGGAATGGTGATCGCCCCAACCGGTTTCGGAAAAACATTTTCTGTATTCTTAGCGCTCGTCAGTGATTTCTTAAGCCATCCCGAACAGTACGGCAAAGGCCTGAAGATGATCTGGGTCACTCCTCTGCGTTCACTGGCGAAAGATATTGCCAAAGCGATGCAGGAAGCAATGGATGAAATCGGCCTGGACTGGGTCGTCGGTGTACGAAACGGCGATACAGATCCTAAAGTACGTCAGCAGCAGGTGAAAAGCATGCCTGAAATCCTTGTGGTAACCCCGGAAAGCCTTCATTTACTGCTGGCACAGAAGAACCATGAACGGTTTTTCACCGATCTGAACTGTATCGCTGTCGATGAATGGCATGAACTCTTAGGATCCAAACGCGGAGTAATGATTGAACTGGGGATTGCCCAGCTGAAAAAATACGTCAGAAACCTTAAGATCTGGGGGATCACGGCTACCATAGGCAATCTGGATGAAGCGATGGAAGTCCTTATTCCTTATGACATAAAAAAAGTAAAAATTACAGCCAAGGAACATAAGAAGATCGATATCCTGCCGGTCTTCCCGGATGAAATAGAAATCCTTCCCTGGGCAGGGCACCTCGGTGCCAAGATGGCGGATAAAATCGTTCCGATCATCCTGAACTCACAATCTACCATTGTATTTACCAATACCCGGAGCCAGAGCGAAATGTGGTACCAGCTGCTGCTGGATGCTTACCCGGATTTTGCCGGGCAGCTCGCCATCCACCACAGTTCCATCGATGCGCACCTGCGGATCTGGATCGAGGAAAACCTCAGCAATGGAAAGCTGAAAGCGGTTGTTTCCACTTCATCCCTGGATCTTGGTATCGACTTTAAACCGGTAGACACGGTAATCCAGATCGGATCCTCCAAAGGTGTGGCTAGGTTCCTTCAGCGAGCCGGGCGGAGCGGTCACTCCCCTTTTGAAACGTCACGGATCTACTGTGTTCCTACCCATTCCCTAGAACTGATTGAAGTAGCCGCCCTGAAAGAAGCGGTAAAACAGAAAGTGATCGAACCGAGGGAACCTCAGGTACTGTGCTTTGATGTGCTCGTTCAGTTCCTCATGACACTAGCCGTAGGAGACGGCTTTAAGCCTGATGAAGTCTATCACAGGGTGAAAGAAACCTTTGCCTTCCGGGATATGAATGACGAGGAATGGAAGGGCATGCTCGACTTCCTGACGATTGGCGGGAGCGTCCTTAAAAGCTACGAGGAATTCCACAAAGTTGTGATTACGGATGAAGGATTGTATAAAGTAACATCCCGGAAAATCGCCATGCTCCACCGGATGAATATGGGAGTGATTGTCAGCGATGCCATGCTGAAAGTTAAATTTATTTCCGGCGGCTACATCGGGATGATTGAGGAATACTTTATTTCGAGGCTGAAAAAAGATGAAAAGTTCATCCTTGCCGGGCGCACACTCGAAGTAGCCATGATCAAGGACATGACGGTATTTGTGCGCGCCACCAGCGGAAAAGCCCTGGTTCCAAGTTACCTGGGCGGAAGGCTGCCTTTAAGTTCCAACCTGAGTGTATTCCTGAGGGAAAAACTGTCCGGAGCATTGAATCCCAAAGCTTCCGAAAAGGAGCTGAAATTCCTGCATCCTTTACTCGCAAAACAGGAAGAGCGCTCCCATATTCCTAAAGATGATGAATTTCTGGTGGAACTGATTAAAAACCGGGAAGGCTATCACCTGTTCATGTATCCTTTTGAAGGACGACTGGTACATGAAGTGATGGCTGCGCTTATTGCCTACCGCATTTCCAAACTTGCACCGATCTCATTTTCCATGGCGATGAATGATTACGGATTCGAGCTTTTCAGTGACAAGGAAATCCCGTTGAATGAAGATAACCTCCATAAGATATTGACCCGGGAAAATCTGATGACCGATGTGATCTCCAGCATCAATGCCGCTGAAATGGCCCGCCGGAAATTCCGGGATATTGCCGTAATTTCAGGAATGGTCATTCAGAATTATGCAGGGAAACAACGCTCGAATAAATCGCTGCAAAGTTCCGCCGGCCTGATTTTTAAAGTGCTTGAAGATCATGACCCGAACCATTTCCTGGTGCGGCAGGCCTACACGGAAGTGTTTAATATCCAGCTTCAGGAACCCAGGCTTGTAGAGGCTTTCAAGCGGATTGAACATTCGAGGGTCATCCTTAAACAGGCCAAAACATTTACACCGCTCAGCTTTCCGATCAAAATTGATAGCTTACGGCAGACTTTATCCAGTGAAGGCCTGGACGCAAGGATCCAGCGTTTGCTGAAACAGGCCAACAGAAGCGGATAATAAAAACCATCAACGAATTAAACCTGTCCTTCAAAAGATCCAGATACATGAAATCAATGGAGCACTTCTTTTGAATGTTCCGGTGAATGTTTAATTTTGCACATCCCTTAATGGCTGAAATGCGGACACGAAACAGATTGAAGCCGGCCGTTGAAGCTTACATTATGAATATCGCAACCAAACCTATATCCATCCAGCAACAGACTTTTATACTCACCAATCAGCGTGCAGCCTTCTGGCCGGGACAAAAGGCACTGATCCTTTCGGACCTGCATATCGGGAAAACCGCCCATTTCAGGAAAAACGGCATTGCCCTCTCCGACCAGGTAATGAAAAAGGATCTTGATCGTCTTTCGCAGCTGATCAGCCACTTCCGGCCGGAGAAATTCATTGTTGTAGGAGACCTGCTGCATGCAGGCGACAACTCAGATGTAGACCAGTTCTGTGCCTGGAAGGAACAGTATCCTGAGGTCTGCTTCTACCTGGTGGAAGGGAACCATGACAGGATCTCCAGATCGCTTGAGCAGAAGCTGTGTCTCGAATTTAAACAAAACAGTTTAGACCTCGATGACTTTACTTTTCTCCATGATTTCAAAAAAGGACATCCTAAATTTCAGATTACGGGGCATATCCATCCTGGTATTGTGCTCAATTCCAGAGTAAGAAGATTCAGGCTGCCGTGTTTTGCGCTGACGCCCCATCAGCTGCTGCTTCCTGCCTTCAGTGAATTTACAGGGCTGGACACATTGAATACGCCTAAGAAAGGTACCTTTTTTGTTTTTACGGATTCAGAAATCCATGAAGTTTAAAGGATGTAATTTAGTGCAGCCAGGTTTTATTGATGACCTGTAATTTCGTTAATGCATTCAGGCATCTTCTGATACAGGTCCTGTATTTGACTTTCATTAAAATTAATCGTTCCTTTGTCAACATCTTATCCAGCCATTATGAAAAAATCTGAAACAACCCGTCTGATGATTCTCCGCAAAGCTTTTGAGCTGATCTATATCCACGGCTATCAGACGACCAGTGTGGATGAAATTATTGCCACCACGCAGGTTACCAAAGGAGCCTTTTATTATCATTTCAAAACCAAGGATGAAATGGGACTGGCTATCATTAATGAGCTGATGAAACCTACCATGGCCTCCGCTTTTATTGAGCCATTAAGCGGTGGAGGCCATCCGCTGGATATCATTTATGACCTGATGCATGCCCTGCTGATGGATAATGAAAATTTAAAGGTGGAATACGGCTGCCCTGCCTCCAATATCACTCAGGAAATGGCTCCCTGGAATACTGAGTTTACAAAGTCGCTGAACAGCCTTTCCAGGCAGTGGGAAGAAGCCATGATAGAAGCCATTGAGAGCGGCAAACAAAAAGGACTGCTTAAAGCCGGAACAGATGCCAGGGAAGTGGCGGTTTTTGTGATATCAGGCTATTGGGGAGTCAGAAATCTGGGTAAACTGGAAAATTCCAAGAATGTGTATCTTATTTATTTAAAGGGACTTCAATCGTACCTCAGTTCATTAAGATAATTTTTTTCATTAAAAACATACTAATTAGTATGTTTTTAATTTACCTTTGCTGCATGATAAATTTTCAGATCATGTATCAGACGCTTACATTTTTACATTCCATCGTCCGATGGTTGGTTTTAGTCAGTCTGGTGTATGCTTTATTCAGGGCATACCGCGGTTATTTTTCCAACAGGCAATATTCAGCAGCGGATGATTCGGTACGCCACTGGACGGCAACCATTGCCCACATCCAGCTTATTCTGGGAATCCTTCTGTATTCCAGGAGCCCCATTATTTCTTATTTCTGGAAAAACTTCCATACGGCCAGGGCGGATTTCGAGCTTCTGTTCTTCGGGTTGATCCATATTTCACTGATGCTCATATCTATCATTATCGTAACCATTGGATCAGCACTTGCGAAACGTAAAGAAACGAGCCGGGAAAAGTTTAAAATCATGCTGATCTGGTATGGCATCGCATTACTGATTATTTTCATAGCCATCCCATGGCCATTCTCCCCTCTTGCAAACAGACCTTATTTAAGATAATTATGACTGATCTATTAAAAACCAAGACCGGAAGGCTGAGAATTCTCGCCCTGTTGGAAGGCATTTCCTTATTGATCCTGCTGTTCGTTGCCGTTCCTTTTAAGTATTTTTTGCACCGGCCTGACTTTGTCAGTATTATGGGGCCTATCCACGGTACCCTTTTTCTTCTTTTCCTTTTTAATACACTGAGTGTGGGTGTGGAGCAGCGATGGAAATTCAGAGAAACAACCTGGAAAGTTATTCTTGCCTGTTTTATTCCTTTCGGGACTTTTTATATTGACCATAAAATCCTGAGCAGGGTATGAAAGGAGTATTTATTTTTTGCGGAATACTCATCGCAGTGTATACAGCATACAAGATTTACCGGTACCAGACTCTTGATGACGGATTGGATAAAAAGCTGCGGAACGGAGCGGTAATCCTGGATGTACGGACAGAGAAAGAATATCACACCGGACATATCAGCGGCTCACTGAATATTTCTTTAGGCACGATACGGGAAAGGTATACGGAACTGGATCCCAATACCACGTATATTACCGTATGTTCCCACGGACTGCGCAGTGTGAAGGCAGAAAAAATACTGAAAGAAAAAGGATTTAAAAAGGTGTACAACGGCGGTGCCTGGACTGACCTCCGGCACAGCCTGAAACTGAATTAAATATCGGAAAGGTGATCAAGCCTTTCCGATCCTGATGGCTGCAAGATGAAAAATTATGATTTACTTTCCAGGATGGACCCAAAAGCAGCTATTCCTGAAATTATGAGAATTCAATTCTGATCTTCTTCCGGTTTCAGCCAAATTACTTTCTGTTCAGGCTTGTGTTCCATACCGATGATCTCCCGGTACAGATCCGGCCTTCTGGCTTTAAGATAGCGGTAGCCTCCTGCCTGAGTCAGTTTTTCAGGATTGAGTACTGCGGTAACAAAGCTGTCTTCAAAGGAACGGCACTCTGCGAGGATGTCCCCAAAAGGATCAATGATCATCGAACAGCCGTTTTTAAGCTGGTCATCATCCATGCCGACAGGATTTGAAAATACCACATAGATACCGTTGTCGTAAGCGCGGGCAGGCAGCCACTTTATCAGCCAGTCCCTGCCCTTCATCCCGTCAAATTCCAGGCGTAAAGATGTTGGATCTGTTTCACGGTTTTTCCAGAGCAAAGGATCAACAAAGCCGGCTCCGGGCCTGGAAGAAGGCGTACACATCGTTACATGCGGCATAAAAATTAGGTCTGCGCCCAGAAGTCTTGTGGCGCGGACATTTTCGATGATATTATTATCATAACATATTAAAATTCCGCACTTCCATCCGTGGATTTCAAAGATGCAGTATTCAGTCCCTGCAGTGAGGTAAGGATTGATGAAAGGATGCAGCTTCCTGTATCTGGCTACCAGCCCGTTCTGATCTACACAGACGTAAGCTTTGAACAGGTTATACTGTTCATCTTTTTCAAAAAGGCCCGCGAGTATGGTAATATTGAATCTGGCAGCAATTTCCTGTAGCCTCCGCAGGCTTTTTCCTTCCGGAATGGTTTCAGCTAGATCCAGCATCTGTTTCCTGCTGAGCTTTCTGGCAAATGTATAACCGGTTACAGAACATTCATGAAAGGCAATCACTTGTGCGCCTTTTGCAGCAGCCTCACCGCTCAGTTTCTCAATAACTGAGAGGTTATAGGCTTTATCGCCGCTCCTGTTTTCAAACTGTGCCGTAGCAATTTTAAGATTGACCATTTTTTTAGGTAAAACTAAATGATCCCGAACTTAAAAAATTGTAAAAAACCGACATGCCGTTTTAATCTTTTTACCAGAATTTTAAAATAATCAGATGCTACCTTATGGTACTTTCCGCATCACCTGGAATCTTCACCAGTCTACAATCTCAATGCAGCTCGATAAAGTTGACGGCCAGTTTGTTTTTTGTTTTTATATACTGTGTAGGCGTTAATCCGGTGATGCTTTTACAATCCCTGATCAGATGGGACTGATCAAAATATCCTGCTGAATAGCAAAGTTCTGCCATGTTTTGTTCAGGCGCTTTATTTTTGGCCAGGCTTAAAAAATGATGAAGCCTTATGATTGAATTGTACTTTCGGGGAGCTATTCCGATATGGTTTTGAAAGGTTCTTTCAATATGGCGTTCGGAATACCCTGAAAAATGTTCCAGCATTCTCAGCGATGCCATTCCTTTATTCAGGAGCATATATTGCTGGAGTTGTATTACCCACAGATCAGCATTGTTTTTTGAAGCAATTAAATGGGTAAAAAAACTGTTGAGTCCGGAAATTAACATCCGGGGAGCCGATTTTCTGTCCATAGCTTCCTGGAACGGAGCCAGCCGGTCTTGTATAATGTCTTCTGCGGGAATGATCTCATTTCTGATTTCTTTCGCGGCAATACCGAAAAGGAGATTGAAAAAGTAAGGCTGGAAAACCACGGCCAGCAGGGAAAAGGGACCCTCTGTACCAAGATTTTTATAGGACGTGGGCTGTCCGTAAAAAAATGATAACGGCAGGAAATTCCCTTCAGCATCATGCATGTGCATATCGGCAGAGATGATCATCCCCGTGTTTCCGTCAGCAAATAACCGCAGGTTTCTATTGTTCTTCTGGGAGTTTTCCAGAAAAATATAGTGTTTGATGAACCCGGCTAAATGCTTTGGCGGAGAAATCTGCATAGCCAAAATTAAGTAAAATACACAATAAGCCGGCTTATTCTTTTTTGAACTAACTGTAATTTTTTAGCGGGTATATTTTTCTTTAAGAATTACAACTTTTATGGGACCGATTACCCTTTTCTACCTGAAAGAAATTTTTTACTTCGTATTTAGCGGTAACAACGTACAAGCTTAAGATTTCGCATACATAAGAATGTCCCGGTTTTGCCGGGGTATTTTTTGTTGATACTACTGGATTTAATTTATCTAATGAAAAATACATCCGTAAAATCCCGGATGCATTTACCGTGAAAATCCGGATACCTTACTAGGAAATTAATTGTTATATTTGTGCCGAAAATTTTAACAATACATAGCGTAAGCTATCGTGTAGGATAAGGAAAACTGCGAATCTTCTAACGCCCGAACTCGATAGACTTACGCCCGTGCTTACGATATGGGTGCGGGCTAAGTCATTCTGGGCGTAAGGTTCTTCGCAGTACCTCCTTGTCGGTTTGTATTTAGTCCCGCACCTTCTGCTATTTCGGAACCAGGAAAACAGTGAACTTAAAAGTATTGTAATATTCTATTTTTAAGAGTATGACTGTTTTATGATAGAATAAAAGTAAACTGGAACAGTGCTTATTGTGTATATAGATCTGAATTAATACGAAATAAATTTTAATACGACATAGTTTCTCGCTTTATGATAGTAGCTTTGCGTCAGACCGATAAGTCAAAGAAAACGAAATGATTCTAAAGGTTCCATTAGAAATAAAACTAGAAAATAGGTTTAAAGATAGAAATTTAATAACGATGAAAACTGTTTGAAATTTATATGGCTTAAGGGTTCCCGTATTTTAATTAATAGAACTCTTTTTAATTTGCAAATGAAATGAAAAATAAAATGTAAATATAACATGAGAAAACTTTACACAAGTGCAATTTACTTATCTGCATTCCTGGGAGTACCTGCTCAGACTGTACTTTGGCAGAAAGACATTAAATCTTCCTCACAGGATTTCCTGTCCCAGGTAACCACCACCATTGACCAGCAGTACTTAATTACCGGAAGTTCCATTCAGTCCAGAAAGCTTTCTGGGGAAAGCAATCAAAACCTGGGCTACGACTATCACCTGATAAAACTTAACCAGTCAGGAGAACAGGTTTGGGAAAAATATTTCTCAGGACAAAACCATGATTTTCTTTCGGCTACGGTGAATACCCAGGAAGGAGGATTCCTTCTGGCAGGGACGAGTTTTTCAGGCAAAGGCTTAGATAAGAAGGATGATTCTAAAGGTGGATCAGACATTTGGTTGGTTCGGATCAATGAGTTTGGAGACGAAGTCTGGCAAAGGACTTTAGGCACTTCTTCGGATGAAGAAGCCAGGTCGGTGATCCAGACCACGGACTTAGGCTTTTTTGTGGCCGGGAATATCCATAACTCAGAAAAAGGCTATGGTTCCAAAGATGCCTGGATCATCAGGCTGGATAAAAACGGTAAGGAAATCTCCCAGTTGATCTTAGGCGGCAGAGGCCTGGATGAGGTGGAAAAGATGATCCCGACAAAAGACGGCGGTGCCTTATTAGGGATATACTCCAGAAGTGGAAAGGCTAATATAAATGATGATCGATCATTGATAAATGATAAAATCACTCATCAATCATCACTCATCAATTATGCTAAGTCGGTTGAAAACTACGGTGAAGGTGACTATTGGATTGTCAAGCTGTCTAAAGAAGGCAAGGTCGAGTGGGAAAAGAATTTTGGTGGCAAAGGTGACGATCATTTAAGAACCCTTGCACTAACTTCCACCGGCTATCTGATTGGCGGGGAATCCAGATCGGAAAGATCAGGGAATAAGATGGTAGGCATAGAAGAAGGGACTGATATATGGCTTATCGCGTTAAATGAGAAAGGAGAAGAAAGCTGGCAGAAGTCCTACAGCTTTAAGAACCGGGATGTGCTGATGGGGATGAGTGTGGTGAGTAAGGTTAAGAGCCAAGAGTCAGGAGCCAAGAACCAGGATGGGCAGGATACTACTAAAGGGATTTTATTAGGTGGTTATACGCAGGCAGAAGGAAGGATAGAATCTGATGATGAAAAATTCTGGATGCTGTACTTAGATCAGAATGGTAATGAGCAGTGGCGCAAGCATGTGAAGGGAGAATCTAACAAGAAAGAAGAACGGCTATCAGATATTAAGCTGAACCGTGACGGCTCCATTATCCTGGCCGGAACCAGCGCAGAGGAATTGGGTAAGGAAAACTGGAAGATCGTGAAGCTTGGCGACAGCCATATCGACCAGCTGATCGAGAAGCAGGACATTAAGATCTACCCGAACCCGGTGAGTGATTATGCGTACGTTGAGTTAGGGTTTGAGGGTCACAGAGCGGGAGTGTCTGAGGCTGAGATCAGCGTGTATGATATGGGGGGAAGGCAGCTGCAGAGCATCAGGACGAAGACTCCGGTGACTAAAATTAATACCCAGGCCTTGGTGCAGGGCGCTTACCTGGTGAGCGTAAAGACCAGCGATAACAAAACAGCAAGTGCTAAACTGATTAAAAAATAAACTGAGATGAAGAAAATAACAATACTGTTTTTAACTTTGTTATTAACTATAACAAACGCTCAAAATCAACCAGCTTCGAAATCAATTATACAAAATGCAGTAAATAATACCGCTGTAATATCTCCTAATGCTGCGGCATTATTCAGATATAGTGAAACTCCTGTTTCATTATACACAGGGGTTCCTAATATTACAATTCCCATCTATACAATTAAAGAAGGTGATATTGAAGTTCCAATTTCAATTTCTTACCATGCAGGAGGTATAAAGGTAAATGATGAAGCTTCTTCAGTAGGTTTAGGTTGGTCCTTAAATGCTGGTGGTAGAGTTTCTCATATCGTAGCTGGAGCAAATGATTTTAATATGTATGGCTATTATAACATTTTTCCTAAAAGTGCTTCAGGATATGTAGGATCGATACTAGGTTGTCCAATAACAACTTGGAATAATAGTTCTCAAACAAATTCTTTTTATACCAATGACTTTAACTCAAATAATGCTAATTCAGGGATTTATACTGGAATGGATTTCCAACCAGATTTGTTTCTGATAAACCTTCCTAATAAAACGCATAAAGCATATTTAGATATGTCAAAAACAGTTAAAACCGACTATCCTAAATTTGCTATAGCTGAACAAGATAATATTGATTTTAAATTACTTCCTACTGGAGGAAATTCCTTATACAGACCGGGTAATAGTGGCAATTATAATTTTAAAGTAACTGATGAAAAAGGAATACTTTATTCTTTTGATGGTATAAGAGAAGTCAGTTCTTCAGCAACGGGAAATTATGGAGGTGTCACAGGAGTGTCTAAATATCTAACAAAAATTATAGATCCTGCAGGTAAACAAGTTAGTTTTTATTATACACCAGTTTTACGAAGTGACCGATTAGCAGGGTGTAAAAATACTAGAGCAGCTGTAAGTTATTCAACTGACTTTCCTGGAAGTGTAACTGGAATAAAGGAAAATGGTTTGACTCGTTGTAATAAAGAATCAATAGATGAAAGTTTTATTGAAAGAATTGAATTTTCTAATAGAAAGATAGAATTTTATTGGTCTAATAGGGATGATGTCAATAATTCAAAAAAGTTATCAGCAATCAAAATTTATAATAATTATAGATTAATTAAACAATATGATTTTAATTATTCTTATTTTGTTGCAACAGATAATCTTGATACTAGTTCATTAGTAAATTGGTTAAATTCGAATCCCCTGATTGGGTGGTCTGGTGCAACAAGTAAGATCTTCACCCATAGGCTTAAACTATTAGGTGTGACTGAATCCTTATCAAATGAAAAATATACATTTGATTATAATACCACATATAACCTACCAAATAAATTAAGTTATTCAAGTGACTTTTGGGGTTATTATAATGGACAAAATAACAGCGATACCTTTATACCTGACCCAAACAAATATTTAAAAGGACAAAATATTTTTAATGTAAATTCATTTAATAATGATCAATCTGGTTACTGGTATAGTGAAACAGGACCAGCACCAGGGTCAAACGTATATGATAGTGATCAAACATATGTAAATTTTTCATCTGATGGTAAACATTATCTATCAGATAGAAGAGCATCATTGGCTTCCTTAGCAAATATTTTAACTAGTATTTCATATCCAACCGGAGGCAGAACAGAGTTTGAATATGAGCTTAATACATTTTCTAATTTTCCACTACAATCTTTATTAGATTCTAATTTACCAGGTATATTAAAGGAATACAGTTATGGTGGTGGAGTGAGAATAAAGAAAATAAAGTCAACGGAGAAAGTCGGATCAACGCCTATAATTAAAAATTATGTATACGATGAAATCTCTGAAAATGGCACAAAAATAATTTCAAATGGAAATTTGGCTGAACTTCCCAGATTTTATGAAATAGAAAATAGGTGCTATAAAAAAAGTGACTATTTGATAGCGAGTATGGGACAAGTTCACGATGCTTATACTCAGTTTACTTCTCAGCCAAACTGTATATTTTTTAAAGAGATGTTTAAACTATCAATTTATGAAGGATCACCATCTTCTGGTGTGTCCACCCTACCTCAAGGAAGTCATGTAGGTTATTCTAAAGTTATAGAAGAAGTTTCAGGGAAAGGAAAAACTGAAACATATTTTACAAATAATTATAACCAAACGTGTTTAAGTATGAAGCCTAGAGGAAGTTATTTAAATATTGGGAATGGTGATGTCAAAATTCAACGTTATTACGATAATAATAATAGATTAATAAAAGAGTTAACATATAATTATAAATTAAATTACCCTGATAATTTAAATACATATTTTATAAATGCAGCCATTATAGAACCACTAACATCGTTCGTTTCAGGTTCATTGGGAACAGCTTATGGTAATAATACTATTTATAGTGGAAATTTTCGGATTGACGAGCCTGTTCCTGGATTAATTCATAATTATAGTATTAATCTTTATAAATCTTTATTAGAGACAACAACAACGAAAGAATATTATCCAGCAGGATCCAATAATTTTGTAGAAACAAAAACTTCGACGACCTATAATAATAAGTACCAGCCAAAAGTGCAGAAGATTATTCATTCTGATAATTCATATACTGAAACCGCTTACAATTATGCCCAAGAAAAAGGAAACCAATTATTGACGGATAAAAATATGGTTGGGATCCCGTTAGAAACAATTATAAGCAAAACGGATAATGGAGTTACAAAGACTTTGTCAAAAACAGAAATAATTTATCCAACTTCTTTACCCGATGCTTAAACCGGCGATTCTGCATTACCAAAATCTGTTGCAACCTTAAATCTTATAGACAATTCAATTTCGGCGGAAGTTACTTTGGACAGATATGATATCAAAGGAAATTTAATTCAGTATACAACTAAAGATAGCAATATTCCTGTTTCTGTTGTCTGGGGATATAATTATACATTACCTATAGCAAAAATCGAGGGTGTACAATATGATAATATTGGAATGTATGTGAATGACATTATATCTTTATCAAATGCAGATGCTTTAAATCCGAACAAAGAGCAGGAATTACTAAATGCGGAGGATAATTTGAGAAAGAATGCTAATTTGGTAAATTATCAGATTACGACTTATACATATGACCCTTTGATTGGCGTAACAAGTGTAACACCTCCTTCTGGCATTAAAGAGTATTATAGATACGATACTACCAACAGATTAGAGAAAATTGTAGATGCCAATAACAATATACTTAAAGAATTTAAATACAGATATGCAACTGCTTCACCGATAACCTACTTTAATACTGAAAAAAAACAGACTTTTACAAGGACAAACTGCTCAAGTAATCAAGTAGGAGGCACTTATACGTATACTGTTCCTGCAGGAACATACACTTCAGATATAAGTCAACTGGCAGCAGATCAAAAAGCTTTGGACGATATTAATAATAACGGACAAAATATAACCAACCAGAATGGATCATGCAGTACAAATGTTTCCTGCCCATTTACTTTTTCATCAGTGGTATCCGGTGCTCAGTACAAGTATAATAATATTTCAACTTTAAATAACAATGTGAATTTTAATGTTACTTTCTCACCCTATGGAATCTGGCAGAACTGGTCAAGCGGAGTGAGTATTGGTACGATTAACGGTGATTGCAAACCTGCAGTCAACAAGGAAATTGTATATTCTGAACAAAGCAATAACAGGCAATGGAAAGTCTTTATTAACGCAAACGGTAATTGTACTGTTATGTTAATCTCTGGAAACTTAGATGGCTCCTCTAGCAATCCTGTCGCATTCAATTTTCAATATCAAAAGTAAAAACCAAATCATGAAAAAAATACTCATTCCGGTAGGAGCACTTCTTATCTCAGGGCTCTATCATGCACAAATTAGTTCTTCGGAAAATTATATACAAAGCCGGACCTATTTAGAACCCGTTTCTTCAAGTAGTTCCACAGCTAGGCAAATCGAGACCGTCCAGTACTTTGACGGTCTTGGAAGGCCAAAACAGGTCGTGAATGTCAAGGCCTCTCCCTCAGGGAAAGATTTAGTGACCCCCATTCCCTATGACGGGTTTGGAAGGCAGGCAGACTCCTTTCTCCCTGTTCCCATGGCTACCCAGAACGGAGGCATCCAGTCAGGAGTGGAAGTCTCGGCCCAGGGCTATTATAACGATAGCTTTCCGTTTACGCATAAAAACCTGGAGAACTCCCCATTGGACCGGGTACTCTCCCAGGTCCAGCCCGGCTCGGACTGGCAGAATCATCCGGTCAGCTTCCGGTATGACGCCAATGCAGCAGGAGAAGTAAAAAAATATGCAACCACCACCACTACGGTAAATAATGCCACTTCTTCTTCCTTGAGTTCTTCCGGTACTTATGGAGCCAGCCAGCTGTATAAAAACACCGTAACCGATGAAGACGGCAATATAACCACAGAGTTTAAAAACGGACAGGGCCAGACCGTACTGGTCAGGAAAGTACTGAGTGCCACAGAAAATGCTGATACGTATTATGTGTACAATGAATATAATCAGCTGGCATTTGTGATACCTCCCCTGGCTTCTGTGGGCTCAGCTTTAGATCAAAGCACTCTGGATAACTTATGTTACCAATACCGTTATGACGGCAGGAACCGTCTGGTAGAAAAAAAGCTTCCTGGGAAAGGCTGGGAGTATCTGGTCTACGATAAAGCAGACCGGCTTATTTTCACCCAGGATGCTGTGATGCGTCCTACGGCCAAATGGCTGTTTACCAAATATGATACTTTTGGGAGAGCTATTATCACCGGGATTGTTCAGGGAGGAAGCAGGCTCGAGATGCAGGATATGATCGTGGGTGTGGTTACGGAAAACCGTGACAATACAGGTTTTGCCAAAAGTGACGGGATGCAGATCTATTACACCAACGGGCACTTCCCTTACTTTGATAAGGCATTTTCCATTAATTATTACGATACCTATCCTGCGGGTTCTCCTATAACGACTTCCCAGGTGCTGGGCCAGGCTCTACTTCCCCAGGCAGGACCGGGCGTAGCAGTAAGTACCAAAAGCCTTCCTTTAGCGTCTTATCTAAAAAATATAGAAGATGACAACTGGACCAAGAATTATACAGGCTATGATATGAAAGGAAGACCGGTCATTACTTATTCCATTAATCATTTAGGCGGTTATACCCACACGGAATCCCTGCTTGATTTTGCAGGGATTCCTCAGCAAACCATTACCAAACATAAAAGATTATCTACGGATACGGAGCGGGTCATTACCGAGACCTTCCAGTATGACAGCCAGAACAGGCTTCTGGTCCATAAGCATAAAGTGGATAATAATCCTGAGGAAATCCTGGCGCAGAATACCTACAATGAGCTTTCACAGCTAACCAATAAGAAAGTAGGCGGCGTATCTGCTTCAAATCCGTTACAGAGCATAGATTATGCGTATAATATCCGCGGATGGATGACCAAGGTCAATGATCCGGATAACCTGGGAAGTGATCTGTTTGGGTATGCCATGAAATATAACAATCCTGAGAACACAAGCCTTTCAACCGGCAGGTTCAACGGGAATATTGCAGAGATCGACTGGAGAACCTCTACGGTAGCCAATGACAATAAAAGAAGGTACTCTTTTACGTATGATAAACTTAACAGGCTCCAGCAGGGCATTTACTCCGAACCGGGATCATCGGTGGTCAATAACAATAATTATAATGAACAGCTCACTTATGATTTGAATGGCAATATCCTTACCCTGAAAAGGTTCTCCAAACCTTATTCAGGCACAACCCCGGAGCTGATTGATGACCTGGTCTATAATTACACCGGGAACCGACTGGATAAGATCACCCTTCCTTCGGGAACGGTAAATAATGCTTCGGGATACAATGCCTTACAGAATGCCATTACCTATAATGCCAATGGCAGTATGGTCAACCAGCTGGATAAGAACATCGCTTCTATTGACTATAACCATTTAAATTTACCAAGGCTGTTTACTACAGGAAGCGGAAAGTTTAAACAGACTATCGCTTATACCTATAGGGCTGATGGTGTAAAAGTTGGAAAAAACGTAGGAGGAAGGCTTTTCTTCAGCACCACTACGGATTACCTGGATGGGTTCCAGTATCAGGTGTCATTGGTAGGCGATGGTCAGGATTCAAGTAATTTCCTTCAATTCTTTCCTACTTCGGAAGGCTATTTTGATTTCCAGCAAAATAAGTATATTTACAACTATACAGACCATTTGGGAAATGTACGATTGAGTTATTTCAATAATGGAAGTGGCACAGAAGTTCTTGAAGAGAATAATTATTATCCATTTGGTCTGAAGCACGGAGGATACAATGAATTGGCGGGAAACCCGTCATATCAGTATAAGTATAACGGAAAGGAGCTGCAAACAGAGACAGGAATGTACGATTATGGGGCAAGGATGTATATGCCGGATATTGGTAGATGGGGTGTGGTGGATCCTTTAAGTGAAAAATACCGAAGACATTCTACTTATAATTACGCTGTAAACAATCCAATAAGATTTATTGACCCCGATGGTCGTGGTGTAGAATGGTTTGGTAAAGAAGCAGAGAAAAAAGCCCAGGCTCTTGAAAAAAAATTAGACAGTCAAATAGCAAAATTAGACAAGGGCAATGCTAGTGATAAAGCTGATAGAATTGCTGAATTAAATAAATCGAAATCTGACATTTCTGATATGAGAAATGATAAGAACACAGAATATAAATTTAGCGAAGCAGGTGGAAAATCTGATGAAAATAGTATCAAAGGAACATATAATACTAAACAAACGAGCGATGGTGTTGTGACAATGTTCGTTGGAAATGATACGGCATTAACTCTTCACGAAGTAAAACACGGAGGACAAAACGCAAGAGGTGAATACAATGTTGGAACAGGTCAAGGTTATGGTGTTAATGATGAAGTTGCTGCATACAAAGCGCAATATTCGTATGATGGAAAATTTATTTATAACTCACATAATATTAAAGACCAAGGAAATGTTTTAAATCAAACTTTGTTTAAAAACGGAATATTTCCAACGACTTCTGTTTCCAATGTTAATAATGTTAATGCTAATATGGTTAATGATATTGGCGTACCCGCTCAATCACCACGCATTCCTGGATTTATTGGGGTTATTCCATTATATCCGCCTGAAGGAATAACGGAAGAACAATTTAATTCAAATTAATAAAATGAGAGAAAAAATTTTATTCCTATTTTTTTCGTTAAGCTTAATATCTTGTAATAGTTATTCTGAATATGTTTTTAAAGATAACTTTGAGAATAATTATCAAATTAAAT
Source organism: Chryseobacterium camelliae (assembly GCF_002770595.1). Lineage (NCBI taxonomy): Bacteria > Pseudomonadati > Bacteroidota > Flavobacteriia > Flavobacteriales > Weeksellaceae > Chryseobacterium > Chryseobacterium camelliae. Next base: position 470,759 of record NZ_CP022986.1, read on the forward strand.
TATTGAGCAACACTAAAAGTGTAATTTATTTAATTGAAAATGAGAAAAAAATAGACTCTACTGAATTTGCTTACAAAAAAAGTTTATTGAAACTAAATTTATCGAAAATTAAATTTAATTCTTATACGCAAAGTAATAAATATGTAAAAGTTGGAAAAAAATTTAAAACAATTTCTTTTGGTAAAAATTTATCAAATAACTTGCATTTTAAATTTTTCGAAAACACTCGTTTTGCTATTGTAAATAATAACCTTTCAACAATTGATAGTATCTGGCTCAAGAATTCTGAAGATAATAATATGTCACAATAGAGAGCCTCCCCGCTAACCGGGCAAAATGAGGTAAGGAATGTAAAATTAGATTACCTGTACCGGGCCGATGAATTAAAGCTCAGAAAAAAATACACCTATTTTTTTCCAAAAAGCTCTACAGAAAGGTTAATGGTGACCGATTATCTTGATGGCTTTCAATATACAATTTCATATAATGGAAGAACATCATTAGATTTTATTTCCACTTCAGAAGGTTATTTTGATTTCCGGCAAAATAAGTATATTTACAACTATACAGACCATTTGGCAAATGTACGTTTGAGTTATTTCAATAATGGAAGTAGCATAGAAGTTCTTGAAGAGAATAATTATTACCCTTTTGGACTTAAGCACGGAGGATATAATGAATTGGCAGGAAACCCGGCATATCAGTATAAGTATAACGGAAAGGAGCTGCAAACAGAGACAGGAATGTATGATTACGGAGCAAGGTTCTATATGCCGGATATCGGAAGATGGGGGGTAGTGGATCCACTGGCGGAAACTTCGAGAAGATGGTCAACTTATACGTATGCTTACAATAATCCGATTAGGTTTATTGATCCGGATGGAAGAAAGCCGTTAGATTGGTTTGTGAATAAGTATACAGGAAATGTTGTAAAGATTCAAGGTGTTAGTAACTTATCTCAATTAAGCAGTTCACAAATAGAAAAACTTGGTTTGGGTAATCCAAAAGCATATGAAAGATTAGGAAAAGACAATATGTTTGGCAAAGATGTGCAATACAAGGGGATGAAATTGGGAGAATCGAAATTCGTTATGTTGAATAGCGAGTCAAAAGGTTTTATGAAAGAGAATGGGTATGTCTCAGCTGATAGAGTTGTTGTAAAGGAAACTTTAAGTATTCAAAAAGGAAGAATGGGTTCTGAAGAGAATATAACTCATTCGCAAAGTTCCTTAAAAGAAATAAGTTCAACAAAAACATATGTCAAGCCAGAAAAAATCAATACAAGAGAGAACGAAATGTTGAAAGTTAGTAACTACACTTTTAGTAGTGTTTCAACCGCAACTTATGATTATCTAAGATATGGTACAGACATTGGACAGACCCCTCAAAGTATTACAAACACATATTTTTATGATAATAATCCACAAAAGACATCAGATGGAGAGAATATCATATTACAGACTGCTAAAGAAGTAATTAATGTGTTGTCCAGTTTTTTAAATAAGTAAAAAATAAATATGTATAAATTAATATTACTAAGTATATTGTTGTTAATATTGTCATGCGAACCAAAAAAGATGTCTTCAAATGATAACAGATTAAATAATAAAATATCAAAGTTTGATAGTAAGTTAGTAAATCATTTTCCTGCGAAGAAAAGCGGTAATAATTCTGATACTATTGTAAACGAAAATATAAGAAAGAATACAGTAGGAATATTGCTTTATGAATATGAAGTGCCTAACAGCGCGCTTGATAGTTTAAACAAAATATATACTAAAAGAGCAATTGCTAAATATAGTAGTGCAGATACTTGTTTATTAGTTATAAATAAATTTGAAACTCCAAAAACATATTCAGAATCTGAAAATGTATATATAGATTTTGAAAAAAGGAAAAATTTAGTTAATAAAAATTGTTACTTAAATAAATATCCAATTCCAAAATTTCTTGATTATAGATTTCTTGAAAAAAATACCGAAACATATTTAAGCAATGATTTTGATCTTTATATTCTTGAAGCTAATAATAGTGATTTTTTTGAAAAATATAATTTAATTCCTAATCCACAAATGTCAGATAATTGGAGTAATGGATATTCAAAGGGGGTTGCAATAAGCAAAAAATCTAAATGTGTAATATTTTGGGGTGTAATTTGGTAAATATAGAACAGTAAAATTTATATGTTCCTTGAAGTAAAATCCTCGCAAAATGCGAGGATTTTTGTTTTATAGTGCAGCTACATTTTATTAAAGAAATCTTTAAATTTTTAGTGAGATTCGATAACCTGGGAAATGATCTGTTTGGGTATGCCATGAAATACAACAATCCTGAGAACACAAGTCTTTCAACCGGCAGGTTCAACGGGAATATTGCAGAGATCGACTGGAAAACCTCTACGGTAGCCAATGATAATAAAAGAAGGTATTTTTTTACGTATGACCATTTTAACAGACTCCAGCAGGGCATCTACTCCGAACCGGGCTCATCAGTGATCAACAATAACAATTATAATGAACAGCTCACTTATGATTTGAATGGCAATATCCTTACCCTGAAAAGGTTCTCCAAACCTTATTCAGGCACAACCCCGGAGCTGATTGATGACCTGGTCTATAATTACACCGGGAACCGACTGGATAAGATCACCCTTCCTTCGGGAACGGCAAATAATGCCTCAGGATACAACGCCTTACAAAATACCATTACCTATGATGCCAATGGCAGTATGATCAACCAGCTGGATAAGAACATCGCTTCTATCGAGTATAACCATTTAGATTTACCGAGGCTGTTTACTACAGGAAGCGGAAAGTTTAAACAGACTATCGCTTATACCTACAGGGCTGATGGTATCAAAGTTGGAAAAAACGTAGGAGGAAGGCTTTTCTTCAGTACCACTACGGATTACCTTGACGGGTTCCAGTACCAGGTATCATTAGTAGCCGAGGGTGATGATTCAAGTAATTTCCTTCAATTCTTTCCCACTTCGGAAGGTTATTTCGATTTCCAGCAAAATAGGTATATTTACAACTATACAGACCATTTAGGAAATGTACGTTTGAGTTATTTCAATAACGGAAGTGGCATAGAAGTTCTTGAAGAGAATAATTATTATCCTTTTGGACTCAAGCACGGAGGATACAATGAATTAGCTGGAAACCCGGCATATCAGTATAAGTATAACGGAAAGGAGCTACAAACAGAGACTGGGATGTACGATTATGGAGCGAGGTTCTATATGCCGGATATTGGAAGATGGGGTGTGGTGGATCCGCTGGCGGAAAAGATGACAAGATATAGTCCTTATAACTATGCTTTTAACAATCCTATAAGTTTCATAGATCCGGATGGTAGAGAAGGGAAAGGTTGGATACATCAACAGTTTGAAGATGGCAGTACTAAATTAACTTATAAATCTAATATTAATACTGTTCAAGAAGCAATGGAAGCCGGTTATGTAAATGTTTATGGAGTTTCTGAAACAGGTGAGATAACAAATACAAATGATGGCTCAGTTGCATATTCTTTAAATGCAGATGGAACCGTCACTGATGCAGCAGGAGAAACAACCAAAGGGTATTTATCTACTTCAGGTGGGATTAATATACAAGCAAAAGACGCTTTTGATCTTACAAAATGGTTATCGCATTTAGGTAATGAAGGTGGGGACTTTTATGCAAATCTTGGAGGGGCGGCTCCTCAGGAATATAGTAATCCTTTCTTTAGAGGTGATATAGATAAAATAGTTGATGCCGGAGGTTACTTTGGAGGAATGCTTAATAGTTTAAGCAGAGGAAATGATGGTAGAGACCTGTTAGGGGGCATGGGGGATATTATGTCGTTAATTGACTCCGGTGTTAATGCCTTAAAAGGAAATAAGAAAATTGATTCTGTTTATTATAATACTTGGACAGTTGACAAAGAGGGTAAAATTAAAGATACACTTCCGGGGATTCCTATGGGAAAAAAATGGGATAGTGAAAGATATATTCGTTTTATGACAACAACAGATTCTGCAAGAAGTGCAAAAATTAAAGCTTTAAAATAAGATGAAAATTAACTTGCTTAAAAGATTATTTCTTCTAATAATCACGATTATATTATTATCATGTAAAAAAGATAATAAAAAAGATGTTCTATCTTCAGATTATTTTTCAATTGCTACTAATTTAAAGACATTAACAAATTATAAGGATGTATCCATAAATGATACAGTAAAAAAAGTATCAGGTAATTTCAATCAGTATGAAATTAGGGGATTTATAAATAATTTAGGTCAAAAAATAAATTGGTGGAATATTGTTGATTTAAAAAAAGATGCCGGATATAATGTAAGGCTTGAATACAGGATTATTGATAATAAAGAAAAAGTAAACCAATTTATTTTTTATCATCCTAAACACGGCATTTACAAAATAAATAGTAAATTTTATTTAAAGAAAAAAAATAAAAATATTTTGACATACTCTTTCTATACTCCTAGTGAATACGAAAAAATTAACTCTGTAGGTAAGTTTGAATATTATATTTTTATTGACAATAAGTTATTTATAAGTAAAATTGCTGAATGCAAAAAGCAGGATAATGCTTTTTTTATTGATATTCCTTTTCCTAAAACAAACAAGCATGTTATTTTAAAAGGTTTATTTTCGGAATTATTTGAAGATAAAGATAAAAAACTCGGGCAAAATGATATTTATGTATTGGATAATCTGAGTGTAGGTCAAAAGCCTCCACTCCAAAGTGTTCAGCTTTTTACTCCAAAATAAATAGACTGCACTCAAAAGTTTAGGCAAAATTAAACAATAAATTTAGGAAAGAGTTCGGTACTGTACTGGGCTCTTTCCTTTTAAATTAATTCTTATTCTATTGCTGTTATAGTTAGATCAAATTTAGAAGCTATTAATCACTGATAAAATGATACCTTCGGGAGAGCCATTATCATCGGGATTGTTCAGGGAGGAAGCAGGCTGGAGATGCAGGATATGATCGGTGGGAATGTGATTACGGAAAACCGTGACAGTGCAGGCTTTGCCAAAAATGACGGGATGCAGATCTATTACACCAACGGACAATTCCCTTATTTTGATAAGGCCTTTTCCGTTAACTATTACGATAACTATTCTCCGGATTCTCCAACTGTGCATTCCCAGATCATAGGTCAAAATGTCCTTCCCCAGGCAGGAGCGGGCGTAGCAGTAAGTACCAAAAGCCTTACATTGGCATCTTATATTAAGAATATAGAAGATGATAGCTGGAACAAAAATTATAATTGTACGATGTAAAATCAAGAAGTATCCGGAGCTATTCAATCAATTATCTGAGTGGTTATACTAAGACAGAATCGCTTTTGGACTTTGCAGGAATAGTACAGAGAACTAAGACTTATCATCAGAGAAAAGCATGTGATATAGGTAATTATTCAGGAACGATTTATTTATGATGGCCAAAACCGGCTCTTGCAGCATTTCCATCAGGTAAACAACAAACCTGAGGAGCTACTGGTAGAGAATTCTTATAATGAACTTCCCAGCTTACTAATAAAAAAATCTGCAAAACATAGATTATGCCTATGATATACGCGGATGGATGACAGGGATCAATAAAGATCAGATGACTTTGGCGGACCTTGGCGGAAAACTCTTTTTTTACAAGATCAGGTATAACGAGAAGCTGAGTATTGATAATCCTGACCAGGGGATGTTTCCAGATAAGAATGTGATGCCTAGGTAGAATGGCAATATTGCCGAGATAGACTGGAAGAGCATTGATAACATCGATCAGTAACAGGTCATTTACAAAATATAATAAACAGGTACATAACAATCGTTTACCTCTGTTTTTATGCTCTGTTTCCCGATTGGTCGGATTTTTGAAGCGTACTAGTAAAAATAATCACTAAAATATTACTATTATGTCTACAGAAAACCTAACGCACGCTGATGCGATCAAAAAAATCAAGGAACTTTCCGAAAATGCCAAAATCTGTATGTTCTGTACGGAACTGGATAAAGCACCGATCAATTCCCGCCCGATGAGCCTGCAGGAAACTGATGAAGAAGGAAACCTTTGGTTCATCAGCAGCGATACGAGCAATAAGAACTTTGAAATCAAGGAAGATAAAAAAGTTCAGTTATTCTTCATGAATAACGGTGACTACCAGTATCTTTCCGTATACGGCGATGCCTCTGTTTATAAAGACAAAGCAACCATTGACGAAAAATGGTCTGAAAAAGCCAATGCCTGGTTTGACGGAAAAGATGACCCTACCGTTTCCATTATCCGGGTAGAACCTAAAGAAAGTTACTACTGGGATACTAAAGCCAGTAAGCTGGTAAGCATCCTGACTTTTGTAGCGGCAGCCATTACCGGGAAAAAAGCAGACAATTCAGATGGTGTGGAAGGAAATGCTACAGTGTAATACCACATTACTTCAGTTATAAAAAATAAAAAGCAGTGAAGATTTTTCACTGCTTTTATTATGAACTGCTCAACCGGAATTTATGCTTTTTGAGTGACCGGTGGTGGTATATGAGATAAAAGATTCAAGACATAAAAAACAGACCTCAATAATAAAATCTACATAATATATTCCTCTGAGCGTACCTTGCAGGTAATGGTAAAGTTCAATACATCCGATCCCGAATGCAATCAGGCTACCCACTACGGCATGAACCTGTAGAAGCCTCCTGGTAAACGCCATATAAAAAAGGATGCTGTATGAAAAGATCAGCACATCAACCATTTGCACCAGCCACACATCCGTCCTCGGTCCGGTCACTTCAAAAAAAACTTTTCAGGTGGATCAGCGGCCATAACCCTGTTACAAAATAATAAACAGCCTGTAAAAAGGGTGTGAAACGGAGCTTTACCATATTTTTTCTCTTTATGGATTTTCATGATGCGGCATATCTACCGGTTTGGATTCCGGAGATCCTTTTTCCCTGAGCCAGATCGATAAAATCACAATGGAAGCTACTGCCAGAAATTCGCTCTGCCAGTTCTGGAAAGATTCAAACCAGAACCTTGATCCTGAAATATATTCCAGCACATGGACCTGAGGTTCCTTTTTAGCCACCTGTTCATTATTATATGTCAAGAGGCTTCCGTAAAAGTGCATGGAGAAACTCGCAATGAACAACAAAGCAAAAGCAATGGACAGCGAATGTTTATAGAGCTTTAACCATACACCGCCTTTACGTACCGGCCACGGCGCATCAGGATGCGGCTTGGGCTCCCGGTCCACTTCTTCTTTTCCGGTCAAGGATTTTGATTCACTGGAACCTTTCTGCCTGAGGGATACCGTAAGTACAATATACAGCATCATCTGCAGGAATTCACTTTCCCAGTTTTCGAAAGTTGCCTGGATAAAATGCCCGCTGTACAGGTATTTTCCTAATGATAATGCTGCCTGCCCATTTTCAGCCAGTTCCCTGTTATGGGTTGACCAGCCTGTAAAAAACTGCCCCAGCAGACAGAAAAGCATCATGATGACCAGGACAATGCTCAGCCCGTTACGGTAAAAAAAACTCTGCTTATCCATATATGACTTTATTCAACTGCTGAATCTTCTTCAGGATCAATTCTCTGGAGGTCTTTGACTGTCGGTCCGGTAAGCACTTTTCCGTTCACATTGAACCTTGATCCGTGGCAGGGACAATCCCAGGAGATTTCTGCGCTGTTCCACCGTACCTCACATAAAGCATGGGGACAGGTGCTCTTTACCAGGTGCACTGTCCCCCCCTTTTCTTTGTACAAGGCAAAAGATTCACCTTCATATTGAACTACTTTGGCTTCACCTTCACTGATTTCGGCAAGCGATGTAATCTTCTCCCTGAATAGTTTGTCTTTCACAAAATCAAATGCCACTACGGCATTTTCCTTGACAAAATCCGTAAATCCTGCTACAGGCTTGATCCTTGAAGGACTGAAAAGATGTTCATATGTACTGGATCCATGGACGATGATATCAGTCAGGATCTGGGAAGTAAGAGTCCCGAAGATCATTCCGTTCCCCCTGAATCCTGTAGATACATAAATCCTTCCGCTGCTTGACGGAAGCTTCCCGATATACGGAAAACCGTCAGACGGCTCATAATACTGGCTCGACCAGCTGTAATGTACCGTTTCTACGTCAAAATGTTCCCGGACATAGTTTTCAAGCCTTGAAAAGCATTCTCCGGTATCTTCCTCATGACCGGTCTTATGGTCCTCGCCGCCTGCGATAAGCAGCTGCTGCCCGTCAATTTCCTGGAAACGGTAGTACCGGTAAGGATCGCAAAGGTCATAACCCAGCTCCTTCTCCTGAGGTTCTTCCTTCATGCTGAAAGCCATGGCATAACTCCTGTACGGAGCATTCATGGTATGAAGGATGCTGATTCCGGGTGGGATATGCGTCGCATAGATCACATGCATAGCCTGCACTGTTCCTTTTGTAGTATTCAGCTGAACAAAATCTTCCTGTTCATCATGGCTTTCACAAAGGCAATCCTCATGAATTACCCCTCCCGCATTCCGGAATGCTTCACTTAAAGCCCGGATGTACTTTATCGGATGGAACTGTGCCTGATCGGGGATCATCACTGCATCCTTGAAAGGAATCGGGAACGGTACCTCACGGGTATAAAGCATCTCATGCCCGACCTTATAAGCACCGTCTACAATGTCAGCCAGTTCTTTCTGCTGTTTATCGTCGAGTGCGAAAAGGTATCCCTTTTTCCTCATGAAATCACAGTCGATTCCATATTTCTGAATATTATTCTCTATAATAGAAATGGCTTCCTGTCCGGCTCCTGCAAATAATTTTGCATTGTCAAGCCCAAAATCGCTGATCGCCTGGGAAAATGTCGTATCGAAAAAATCGTTCAGATGCGCGGTAGTACCACCGGTAGTCCCGAATCCGATATTGGAGGCTTCCAGAATGATGCATCTTTTCCCTGATTCCTGTAGTTTGATGGCGGTGGAAATACCGGTGATCCCTCCGCCTACGATCGCAACATCAAATAATTGCCCCATAGCGCTTTCCGAAGGAAATCTTTTGATTTCTTCCTGCCATATGCTTTTTCTTGCACCGTCTCTGTACATGATTGTATTGTTTTAGTTTATAAAATGATCAGTAATGCCTGATCCCTATCGTGTCATTCACTGTCCTTTCGGCCGGGTCTGATTGTTCTGTTCTCACAGGCTCATCCTCTTCGATCTCGCATTCCGCACATAAGTTCAGGCTCATCAGACCCAGGATACTCAGAATTAATGTTGTTGTTTTCATATCATATTTGTTATCAGTGATATTCACTTATCCGTTCACTACGATCCCGCCATTGGGATGCAGTACCTGGCCGGTAATCTGAGCAGCATCATCTGAAGCCAGGAACAGGAAACTGGAAGCTACTTCCTCCGGAGTTGCATTTCTCTCGAAAGGCGGCTTATTCGGATCATCTTCTTCCTCTCCGAAGGTGTCTTTGGTAAGCGGTGTCGCTACCGGACCCGGAGCAACGGCATTGACGCGGATGTTTTTAGGTTTGGACTGTAAAGCCAGTGAGCGGGTAAATGCCACAATGGCTCCTTTGGTTGCCGAATAATCCACCAGCTCTTCATGGCCCTGATAGGCCGTGGCAGAGGTGGTATTGATGACACTGCTGCCGGATGAAAGATAAGGAAAGACTTCTTTGGTCAGCATGATCATACCAATGATATTAGCATCAAAAGTTTTCCTGATGTTTTCTACTTCCAGTTTTTCAATGTCATCGCATGGTGTTTGTGTTCCTGCATTGTTGACAAGAATATCTATTTTCCCGAATGCATCAGCTGCCTGTTTTGCTGCCTGTTTACAGAATTCATGGTCACTGATATCTCCCGGTATGATGATGCATTTACGGTTCATAGACTCAATCTCCTTCTGTACTTCTTCGGCTCTTTCCCTGTCCTCGTGATAAATGATCGCGATATCGGCTCCTTCTTTGGCGAACCGTAAAGATACCGCCTTACCGATTCCACTGTCTCCTCCTGTGATCAATACCGATTTATTCTCTAATCTCATACAATTTATTTTTCTGTTTTTGGTTTCTGCATTTCTGACATTCTGTGGGCAGCCATACTGTCTGTTGTGATATTGGTCATGGCAACCATCATTTTATTTTTTACTCCTGAAACTATTTTGTCATCACCGTTCATCAGGGCATCGAAGCCGTCCTTAGCTACCTCTTCCGGTGAAGAAAGGTTGCCCGGATCTTCCAATATCTTGCTTTCGTTCATGCCGGCTTTATTGAAAAAGTCGGTTGCTGTAGGACCAGGCAAAAGTGCTGTTACAGTGATTCCCGTATCTTTCAGCTCTTCGCGGATGGCCTCAGACCATGACAGGACGAATGCTTTGGTTCCGTGGTATACGGAATGCCAGGGCCCGGGTGCCTTGCTGGCTATGGATGCCAGATTGAGGATTTTTCCGGAACCTTTTGCTATCCGGTCTTTCAGAAAGAGTTTAGTGAGTATGATTACCGAAAGGATATTCAGGTTCACGATATTGATCTCTTTCTGTATATCGGTGTCAATGAATTTACCGTAAGCGCCCTGTCCCGCATCATTGACCAGAACCGAAGGGCTTATGCCGTTCGCTTCCAGCTCAGTATATATTTCATATACCTGATCCTGGCTGAAAAGGTCTTTGCAGATGACGGTAACTCTAGCCCCAAGTGACTTAAATTCTTCTGCCTTGTGATTCAGTTGCTGCTCATCTCTGGAGACGATAGCAAGGTCATACCCGTTTTTGGCCAGCAGCTTGGCCAGCTCATACCCGATGCCGCTTGTAGCACCGGTAACCAGAGCATATTCATTTTTACGTTCCATGTGGTTTATTTTAAAATTAACAGCTGATTGATCTCACTCTTAAAGCAGCCCAGGATAAATTCTGTATAATACAGCTGTGCATTCAGCGCCTGGGTTTTAGGATGAAGCTCAAGTTTTTTGGTAACCACTACTTCTCCTCTGAAGGAAATACAGTAGTAGGCAAAAATTTTATACAGCGAACTCCGGTTAGGCGTGCAGTATCCCGTAGTGGCAATAGACCAGTCGGTTTCAAAAAGCCTGGCCACATTCAGGGCCATAGTCTTTGCAATATTTTCTGATACACAGTCACACTCTTCCGCCTCCTGTTTGTCGACCTGAAGAAGTTTTACTTTTTCAGACAAAGCATACGCCGTAACTCCTCCCCTGTAAAATAGGGAGGCATTCGGCATTTGTGAAAAGGCTAACTGTAAAAAGCCTGACGTCACACTTTCTGCTACAGAGACGCTCTGATCAGCTGTGATCAGCGAATGGCTTATGTATTCTAAAAGATTCTTCTGAAAATCCATAACATCATATTTAGGTGGTTTGTTGGGTGATAGATCTCTCTGACGGGTTTATTTCCACGGATCAAGGACTACTTTTACGCAGCCGTCATCCTTCTTATCGAAAATTTCGTACCCTTTGGATACTTCATCCAGCGAGAGGCGGTGGGTAATGATGTCATCCAGGACTACCCTTCCGGACTGTATATGGTCCATAAGCTCATCGATGATCGGATGTACATTACACTGGCCTGCCTTGATGGTTATTCCTTTGTCAAAAATCTGCCCAAGCTTGAAATTGTCATAATTCACCGGGTATACTCCGACAATGGAAACAATCCCGCCGCGTTTCACGGCACTCATACAGGCTTCAAGAACCTTAATGGACCCTTTCTCAAAATTTACGACGGCTTTTGCCCTGTCCAGAAGGTTTCTTTCCGGCTCAAAACCTACAGCATCAATACAGACATCGGCGCCTCTTCCGTGGGTCAGGTCCCGGATCTTTTCTATGGTGCTTTCAGCATCTTCCCAAAGGATGGTTTCGCAGCCGGTCAGCTTTTTAATCTGGTCCAGCCTGTATTGCAGGGTATCTACAACAATAATTTTCCCGGCATTATAAAGGATAGCACTTTTCACTGCCATGGAACCCACTGGCCCCGCTCCGAAAATAGCTACGGTTTCCCCGCCTTTCAGTTCACCCCATTTAACGCCGGTATACCCTGTCGGGAAGATATCCGTAAGGAATAGCACCTGCTCATCCGTTAAGTTATCGGGGACAATCCTCGGTCCGAAATGAGCGTAAGGAACCCGCACATATTGGGCCTGTCCGCCGTCATATCCTCCATAGAGATCCGTATATCCGAACAGCGCACCCCCTTTTTCAGTGAAAATGCCGCCTTCCGGGCCGTAAAATTCAGGATTGCTGTGTTCACAGGCTACAGGAAGGTCGTTCTGGCAGAAATGGCAGCTTCCGCATGCCACCGGGAATGGGACTACTACCCGGTCGCCAACTTTTAGGTTGGTGATATTTTTTCCTGTTTCTTCCACAATCCCCATGAATTCATGGCCCATCACCATAGGACGTGCCTGAGGAATCCCGCCTGAGTAAATATGAAGATCGCTCCCGCATATTGCAGTAGAAGTTACTTTTAAAATTATATCATTGGCATCCTGGATCTGCGGATCATCTATCGTATCACATGTAATATGGCCAGGTGCATGAAAAACTGCCGCTTTCATAATATTACTATTTAGTGTTTGATGTTTACTTTTTCTTTACGAATTCCTTTCAAGCTCCAGGTCCCAGACCCTGTGATTCGCAATGGCATTGATGAACTTTGTTGCCTGGTCTGCATCTTCCGACGTAATGATCGCAGGATCTTCATGCTGCCTCATGGAAGGATTGCTGAGGTTATAGATAGCCTCTGTACCTTCTCCGAAATAAATGGATTTACAGTGCTTATAGGCATCGTTGATGAAGCTCAGCACAAGGTGTTTATTTTCGGCGTTCATCAGCTGTAAAGTGGACTGCTCGCCGGCACAGATGTACAGGGCATCAAAGCAAACACTACCCGTTGTGGTCAGGGAATGCTTCGGAACCAATACAGATCCGTCATGCGCAGTAATAGGAGCTACACTGGTTCCTATAATTTCCACTACAGCTCCTTTTCCTTCCAGCGTAATCATCAGCTCTTTAGCGGCTGCTCCGTCAGCCCCGTTGGCCATTATAAAACCTACTTTACGGCTGCTGATCGTATTTTTGATGGTATTCATCATGCTTAATGCTTCCGAATATTTGGTTTCCGGCTCTCTTTCCTCGCTCTGCAGTGTAGCAGGATCAGCATCTGCCGGGATACTCTGATTTGGCATGTCCAGAGCCAGTACTTCAACCCCCAGTTTTTGCGCTACATTGGCGGCCAGGACCTGGTCAACATAGGCCAGCTGGGATACCATCCTTTCGCGGATTGCCGGAATGGTTACTTTCGACAGTTCAAAAACAAGGGCATTCTGAAGGTGCATTTTTTCCGGTTCCGACTGGCTGTTGTAAAACAGTTTAGCCTGCGAATAATGGTCCACAAAGCTCCTGCTTCTCCTTCTTACTTTAGGGCCGGAAACGGTTTCCTGGTGAGAAGCAAAACCATCTTCAGACATCATGGCCTGGAACGGGCAGCCTCCGCCCATGGAATTGGGATGATAACTTACTTTCCCTTTATCAATCTGTTGCCTCATGTAGCCTTCGCGCTGGTTGTTGTGAACCGTTTTGACGGAACGGTTAATCGGGATCTCATGGAAATTAGGTGAACCGAGCCTGATCAGCTGCGTGTCGGTATAAGAGAAAAGCCTTCCCTGTAACAGAGGATCATTGCTGAAATCTATTCCGGGAACGACATGGCCCGGGTGGAAAGCAATCTGTTCCGTTTCACAGAAAAAATTATCCGGGTTCTTATTCAGGGTAATGGTTCCTACCAGTTCAACAGGCACCACTTCTTCAGGGATGATTTTGGTAGGGTCAAGAAGGTCAAAATCAAATTGGTCTTCATCTTCTTCCGGAATAACCTGAACCCCGAAATCCCATTCAGGATACTGGCCGTTCTCAATAGCTTCCCAAAGATCACGTCTGTGGAAATCCGGGTCAAGCCCTGAAATTTTCTGGGCTTCGTCCCAGGCTACGGAATGGACCCCAAGTCTGGGTTTGAAATGGAATTTAACGAAATGTGCCTTACCTTCATCATTGATAAACCTGAAAGAATGCACTCCAAAACCTTCCATCATCCTGTAGCTTCGCGGAATGGACCTGTCACTCATGACCCACATGATCATATGCATGCTTTCCGGCACCAGCGAGATGAAATCCCAGAATGTATCATGGGCAGAAGCTGCCTGCGGGATTTCATTGTCCGGCTCCGGCTTCAGGGCATGGACAAGATCGGGGAATTTGATGGCATCCTGGATAAAGAATACCGGTATATTGTTCGCAACAAGATCATAGTTTCCTTCATCAGTATAGAATTTTACGGCAAATCCCCTTACGTCCCTGGCCAGGTCGGTACTTCCCCTGTTTCCTGCTACCGTTGAAAAACGGATGAAGACAGGCGTTTCCTTTTCTGTATCCGTCAGAAATTTAGCTTTCGTATATTTTGAAAGGCTTTTGGTAAGCTTAAAAACACCGTGCGCTCCCGAGCCACGGGCATGAACGACTCTCTCAGGAATCCGTTCATGATCGAAATGCGTCATTTTTTCCCTGAAGATGAAATCTTCCATCAGTGTAGGGCCACGGTCGCCGGCGGTAAGGGAATCCTGATCATTATTGATTTTCAGTCCCTGGTTGGTAGTCAGTTTTTCGTTTTCGTTGGATACGCTGTGCTGATCCAGCTGGTCGGTTTTTTTGTTGTTTGGTGTGAAGTCTTTCATATCAATTCATATGGTTTGTGGTGTGTTATGGTGATCAGCCTATGCTGTTGCAGAAGGTTATTTTTCTGCATCCTGAATAAGCTTGCTGATAATTTTGTTACGGTACTCTTCTTCCTTCAGGACTTTCTGATAGGCGGTTTTTGCATACAGGGAGAAAGAGGGATTATCCATCTTTATTTCTGCTTCCAGATCCGGAAGGCCGGTTTGGTCATGATTGCCCACATCCAGGATATATTCTTGAATATAATGATCAATAACGCCCCTGATCACCTCACAGTGGGTGCTGACCTTGATTTTTTCCAGGGACTGGATTAAAAAGGCGGTGACTCCGTAGGAGTTAACGGTACCCGGAAATGAAGATTGGTATTCATCTTTCTGATCAGGGAGTCCGGAAAGTGGTAAAGCGTCGTTTTCAGGGATCATACAGTGTATCAGGTTTATCAGTTATCAGATGCGTGAAGGAAGGTCTCGAAATGCCTGAGGTCTTTCTTGTTTTTAATGGTCAGGCAGAACATGATCTGTTCAGGTTCTTCAAAACCAATATTCTGAAAACGGTCGAAGCAGGCAATCTGCGCCTGTACATTTTCTATATCCGTTTCCTTGAGGATAATGAAGAGCAGGAAAACATGGTCCTTTATTTCTTTTGCATATACGGTTGCGTCTTTTTCAAAGCAGTTTCCCCGATGGTTTACCTGGATAAAATGCTCAGACTTCAGTGTTTTTACTATTTGTTGGCAGTTCATACCGTAAGTATTCAGGGTTAAAAACAAGCCATACAGAACAGAAATCTGTTCCATATGGCTTTAAGTAAAACTAATCTTCTTGTTCTGCATCAAAATTGATGAATGTCTCTGCGATGTCCGTAAGATTGTAATCTGTATCTTCTTCTTCCTGCAGTGTTTTTTCCAGAAGGTCGGCCACTTTATCATGTCCCATGGTAATAGCCAGCTGAGCAAGTCCGCCGTAGGTGGCAATCTCGTAATGCTCCACTTTCTGTGCGGCAATGATTAATGCGGCATCACGGGTCATGCTGCCTTCTTCTGTTGATTTAATGATTTCCTCACCTTCCCTGATGATACCTTTGATGGCCTCGCATTCTTTTTTCTCTGGAGTTTCCTCAAGGAGCCTGAATATTTTTTCAAGGCGGCTTACATGCTTCTGGGTTTGAAGCTGATGGTCTTCAAAAGCTTCTTTCAGCTCTTCCGTGGTTGCCGCTTCCTGCATTTTTCCCAGTGCTTCGATAATCGCATTTTCTGCGAAATAAATATCTTTCAGGGCGCTCAAAAAGAATTTATGCAGCGGTGAGTTTTTCATTTTGTCTTCATTGACCGTTGCATTGTCTACCTGTGTTGTTTTTTTTGAAGATGCCGTTGCAGGAGAATTGCTGCCGGCTGTGGTGTTAGTATCTGTTGTTTTAGTTGCCATAATGTGAAGTGGTGTTTGATGGATAAAGATTACCTCTTTAAAAATAGTAAAGAGGTAATCGTTTAAATAGAATTATGAATTATTACGTCTGCCTCCGAATCCTGATCTGCCTGAAGATCTTCCGCCTCCATGGGAAGCCTGGCCTCCCATACGGGCAATTCTGGTACGCTCAGCTTTGCTCATGGAAGCAAAACCTCTTCCTGAAGAACCGGATCCTGAATTCGATCCCCTGCCTGAACCTCCGTTGCCGGAATTGGAACCGCGTCCTGAATTACCATTGGATCCCGATCTTCCCCTTCCTGATCCTGAACCTGATCCACGGCCCGAATTTCCGGAACCGCTGTTTCCTGATCCTGATCCTCTGTGGGAAGCCTGTCCGCCCATACGGGCAATTCTTGTTCTTTCAGCTTTGCTCATCGAAGCAAAACCTCTCCTGGAAGATCCGTTACCGGATGAAGAAGACCTTCCTCTGCCGCTGCCGGACCTTGATCCTCCTGATCCCGATCCTGAACCTGAACGGCCTCTGGAACCTCCTCTGCCGCCACCGGATGTGAATCTTCCCTGATTATCTCTCTGCTGGTTTCCTCTTCCTCTGCCCCTGCTGCCATTGTCATCTTCATCGTCTTCATCGTCATAATCCTCATCATCATAGTCTTCGTCGTCATAATCTTCATCATCGTAGTCCTCATCATCATAATCTCCGTCGTCATAGCTGTTGTCAAAGTCATCTTCATAATCTGAAAAATCGTCATCATATTCTTCATCATTGGATCCGTCTTCGTACCCATGCTCATAGCCTAGCTGGTAAATTTCCTCGAAACTGTCTGATGCGTTGGAATTGCCTCTTGAACCACGATTGTTTGAATTTCTGTTGTTCATAACTGAATTTTTTAGTATTAATATTAAGTGATGGTTATTGCAGTCCGTGACTAGTATGAGACGGCAATAGATTTGGTTTAAAATGAATTAATTTCCCGATACCGGGTGAGGGAATATGAAGTAATGTTCTATTTCAAATATAGCAGACAAATAATTCACACTATTATGACTTCAGTCATAATGGAGCCTGTTTAATATAAAATTTTGCGGCCCTGTATTTTCAAGATGTTATTTTTCTCCATGGCCTTGATAGTCCTTATAGCTGTTTCTACACATAATCCGGTGAGGCTGGCCATTTGTTTTCTGGTTAAAGGAACCATAAATGAATAAGGCTTTTTGTCACTCTCGAAACTTTTCAGGTAATCCATCAGCCCTTTCAGCCTGGTGGTAGGATTCTGGGAGGAAATGTTTTGCATCATGATAAACTTGTGGTACAAACCCTGTGAAATGACATTGCTTATTTCCAGGCATAATTTTGGAGATTCATTCAGAAGGCTAAAGAAGGCAGCCTTTTTAAGCCTGATTACCTTACAGTCTGTAATGGTTTCAGCGTTCATCGGATAGGGCTTGTCAATAAAAAGAATGCTTTCGCCGCAACTCTGGCCGGCAGCCAGGATATCCTGAATGAATTCCTTGCCGTCTTCATTATAATTGTTAAGCTTAATCTCTCCGCTTATAATCTGGTAGTAATAATTGGGCTGCTCACCTTCATTAAAAATGAATTCCGAAGGACCATAGTCTTTTGCAGTAGCTCCCATTGAATATAATATCTCTTCTTGAATAACCATAGCTTTACTTTTAGTTGTGCATCATTTACTTAATGTTAAAGTAAATTCATTGGGAAATACATAAAAACACATACAAATATCGAACCGTCAGTTATGCATAAAATCGTTAAATATTGTTAAATAAATAAATTTTTAAGTATATAAATATTTATATTTTTAATTAAAAATAAATATTTAGTTTATTTATTAACTAATATCTTACCACGTCCGTATGTTTTTCACACTGGACGAATCATATGTCAGATTGTTGCATAATTAGTCTGTTATTCAACTAGAAACTATCAATTTTCTGAATATCGAAAGATACTGGTATAAAGAAATGATCCTGATTATGAAGACAGGTATTCCGGGCAGCTATATCCTCATGTGGAATGAATGATATTGTATATTTCATAATATTTAATTTGATGGTGTATTTCAAATGTATAAAAACCCCTATTTAATATTTATGACCTAAATCATAAAATCCTGTTATATAACATAATTTTAAGGCTAACCAGCTAAAAATATGAAATTTTAACACAAAAAAAAACAGAGTATATAACTCTGCTTATATGAATATATGATGATATTTCTTTAATCCGGAACAAAATTCTTCCGTGCCAGTTCTTTCCTTACACGGCTTAAGCTCTCAGGCGTAATGCCAAGGTACGAGGCTATCATCCATTGCGGAACCCGTAAAAGTAGATCAGGATACATTCTGATGAACTTCAGATACCGTTCTTCAGCGGTCTCTCCCAATAAGGAATTGATCCTGTCCTGAAGGCTCCTGATATGTTTCTGGGCAATAATGTCACTCTTTTCAATGCTGTTCGGGAACTGTTCTACCAGCCGGCTGAAAAAATCAGGATGCAGGAATAAAACCTCAGAATCTTCTACGGCTTCTATATAGTAGATTGATTTTTCATTGAAGTAGAGGCTGCTCCGGTCGGAAATCAGCCAGCTTTCCGGTGCAAACTGTATGATGTGCTCCTTACCGTTTTTATCGATAGAATACATTTTCAGCAACCCTTTTTCAACGAAATATATATTCCTGCATATTTCACCGTACTCCAGGAGAAACTGGTTCTTGGAAACCTTCCTGCTCTCATAGTGCAGGCTGCACATATTGACCTTCTCTAAAGGGACTTCCAGTACCCTGGCGAGGTAAGCATTAATATTGTCCATCAGTCAAGTTGGCTTATAGATATACTTTGGTGGGAAGCATTATTTAAAGCTTTCCCATGTTCAATAACAATCAGCTGCGGGCTTTGATGCGTGATGCCGAAATCCTCCGCAATCTTATTTGAAATCGGCCTGTATGCCAGCAGGTCCAGGTAATACAGTTCTGCATCGGGTGCTGCCTCGGCTATTTCTTTTTCAAAGTTCCTCAACACCGTTTTACTGATGAAACAGCTGGTGGAGTGCTTGAAGATTGCGATCTTTTTATGATGGGACTGTTCAATGGCTTCGGCCAGTTCCTGTTCAGATTCTATCGGTTTCCAGAATGATTTTGTTTCCGGCTTATCTTCATTACCGCCGAATATTTTATTAAAAAAGCTCATACGTCGAATTGTTTAAGGTGATGGTCGAGATGTTTAAATTCCAGAAAGCCCCAGTCTTCAGTGGTCATGCTGCCGAAAAGAATATGCCGGCCCGGCAGACGCTTGTGGTCATATGCAGTCAGATATTCTTTCATGGTTTTCAGCAGGTTTTCTTTCGATTCCTTAAAGTCACATTCAAAATTAACGATTAGTTTTTGAAAAGTGGGCATATTTCTCGGAATTCCGTTATTAAAAATTTTCATTTCATATTTAGTGACCTTGCCTATTGTCCTGAAAATCGGGTTAATTTCGGGAAGATTTATCTTATACAGAGGAATCTGAAGGACCAGGTCACAATGCCTCATCATCTGGGAGACATCCATTTTACCCCATTGTGCTTCTGACTCTTCTGTTAAACATGAAATCCTGCTGATCAATTCTCTGAAACAGGCAGGATCATGCAGGCTTTTCTTTACCAGCATTGGTCTCGTTTCAGATTCTCAATATGGGCGAAATGATGGTTGCAGTGCCATACGTACAAAGCAAGATAATATCTCAGGTCATGGTCTTCATGATGTTCAGGATGATGGAAAGTCCTTTCAAACTGCCGGTTGGTAAGGGTTTTAAGAAGGAAATACCATCGCTGATGCGTGCCTTTGAGCATTCTCATAGCCGGCTTTACGGAGATTCCCGTGCTGTCCTGAAGTTCGGCCCATCGGGCTTCATCATAAGGTTTTATGGTCGGATTATCTTCCGTAAGCGCCAGTTTGAAGCGGATAAAGCTGTTGGCATGGCTGTCTGCAAGGTGGTTAACCAGCTGCCTCACCGTCCAGCCCCCCGGCCGGTACTGGGTATCCAGTTGTTCATCGCTGAAATCCTCAATCAGGTTTTTCAGCCTGCCGGGAAAATTTTTGATTACCCTGATATGCTGCTCCAGTTCTGCATCTGAAATGGATGCCGGTGCAGTGAATTGCCCGATAGGAAATTTCTTTTTTTCTAGATCATTCATTGTTGCTGATGGTATTGCTCTATTCTGTTATTCATGCGGAAGGCACACATTTTTCCTGAGTGGCCGATTTGTCCGATTATTCTTTTCTGGACAATTTTTTGAGGTTAGTTTTTGTAAATTTATCAAAAATTCGAGAAATCTAAATATGAAAAAAGCGTTAATCATCGTAGATGTGCAGAATGATTTCTGCGAAGGGGGTGCCCTTGCAGTTCCTGAGGCCAACCAGATTATCCCGTACATCAATCTGCTTATGGAGGAAAACGAATATGACCAGATTGTCCTTACCCAGGACTGGCATCCTGCCAACCATAAAAGCTTTGCCAGCAATAACGGCAGAAAAGTGGGAGAAAGCATCATCCTGAACAGCATCCCGCAGTTTATGTGGCCGGACCATTGCGTGCAGGGCACTTTCGGGGCAGAATTCCACAAAGACCTGAACCGCGATAAAGTAACCCACATCATCCAGAAAGGCAAAAATCCCGAAATCGACAGCTACAGCGGTTTTCAGGACAATAATCATTTTATGAAAACCGGATTGGACGACTTCCTGAAATACCATGACATCCAATTGCTTGAAATTGTCGGGCTGGCTATGGATTACTGCGTAAAATTCACGTGCCTGGATGCCGTAGCTAATGGTTATGTAACCTGCCTGCACTTCAACGGGACCAAAGCAGTGAATGTAAAACCGGATAACGGCAGGGATGCGCTGTATGAAATGATCCAGAAAGGGGTTACGGTACTTGGGTAACCTTATTTAGTTATGAGTTTTTGCAATGCACATCATTATGTAGACCTTATATAATCTTAGTTATCTAAAAAATAAGAGTGCAGATTTAGTTACAAGTTATGAGTTTCTGCAATACTCCTGATTTTTTCAACTTTATAAAAAAATAAAACCGCAGGAAATTCCCGCGGTTTCTTCTATTTTGAAATAAAATTACAAAGTGAAAACTAACTCATCACTCATAACTTTTAACTCATAACTCTTAAAGCATTTTAAGGTTATTCACCTCAAGCTCAGTCAAAATCCTCCAGTGGCCTCTTTTGATATTTTTCTTGGTAAGGCCTGCAAACATCACCCGGTCCAGAGCTTCCACTTCATAGCCCAGCCTTTGGAATATTCTCCTGATGACACGGTTCCATCCGATATGGATTTCGATTCCGATTTCATTTTTAGGCTTTCCTTCAATATAGGAAATCTGGTCTACGGTGGCTATCCCTTCTTCAAGACGGATCCCTTCGCCAATAGCCTTCATATCTTCACCGGAAAGCTTCCTGTCCAGCGTTACATGGTAGATCTTCTTAATATCGAAAGAAGGGTGCGTCAGTTTCTTGGTCATGTGCCCGTCATTCGTCAGCAGGATAACCCCTGTAGTGGAGCGGTCCAGTCTTCCGACAGGAAATACGCGGTAAGGTGATGCGTTGGCAACCAGATCCATTACCGTTTTTCTTGCTTTGTCGTCTTTGGTGGTAGAAATATACCCTTTTGGCTTATTTAAAAGCACGTATACCGGTTTTTCCGGCGTAATGTTCTGTCCGTCAAAAACCACACGGTCTGTTTTCTGTACCTGGTATCCCATTTCCGTCACTACCTGGCCGTTTACTTCTACAAGGCCCTTGATGATCAGGTCATCCGCTTCCCTCCTGCTGCAGATTCCGGAATTAGCGATGTACTTATTCAGACGGATGGTATCTTTATGAAGGTCCTTGCTTATTTTATCAAGCTTTCTCTTCTGGATGTAAGATTTTGCACGGTCATCATCCCTGTCCGTTTTACCGAAAGGTTTTTTGCCGAATTTAAGGTTGCCGCGTTCGTATTTGTCCCTGCTGTCGAAGCTTTTACCGCCTCTTCCGCCGGATCTGGAATTACCGAACTGCTTACGCTCCTCACTTTTATGCGTGATATAAGATCTGCTCTCAGATTTGGATTCACCAGAGTTGTCGTTCCTTTCAGAACTTTCCTGAGGCTTTTTGAAAGAAGTCTTCGGGAACTTGCTGCTGCTGCCTTTATGCTCACTGTTTCTTTCTCCTGCTTTCGGGAAAGGTTTTTTAAATGATTTCTGTCCTGAAGAATTTCCAGACTGAGAACCACGAGAACTTTCAGAACTTTTCCTGGCTGAAATTCTTGGTCTTTTCGGTTTTTCTGAATTATTATTGTCTCTGCTCATTCTAAAAATTTCTGCAAAGATAGTAATTTAGTTACGAGTTAAAAATTAAGAATCATAACTTTGTAGCTTTTATAAGTAATAATCTGAAGAAATACAGAACCCATGATAACATTCCTAGATGACCAGTTCTCCCAGCTGAATGATTTTCTCCTCGAAAAGCCTTTCAGTAAAATTTTTATTCTCACAGATGAAAATGTCCATGAATATTGCCTTCCGGTACTGCTGGGAAACCTGAATACCGATATTGCCTTTGAAATTCTGGAAGTAGAACCGGGTGAAGAAATGAAAAATGTGCAGACGGCCAACCAGCTCTGGGAAATCCTTACGGAAATGCAGGCAGACCGGCAGGCGCTTGTCATCAATCTTGGCGGAGGCGTTATCACGGATATGGGCGGATTTGTCGCCTCAACCTACAAGCGTGGCATACGGTTCATCAATATCCCCACTACCCTGCTGTCCATGTGTGATGCATCCATAGGGGGCAAAACAGGCATTGACCTAATGCATTACAAAAATATGGTAGGGACTTTTTCCTTTCCCGAACAGATTTTCGTCTATCCTAAATTCCTGGAAACCCTTCCTTTCAAAGAACTGAGAAGCGGTTTTGCAGAAATGCTTAAGCACGGACTGATTGCCGATAAAATCCACTGGAATGAACTTACCCAGCTGAGCAAACCGGACAGTGAGTCGCTGATCCCGTATATCCAGACTTCCATGGACATCAAACAGGATTTCGTGAATAAAGACTTTCAGGAAAAAAACATCAGGAAAACGCTGAACTTCGGGCATACTATAGGCCACGCCATCGAAAGTCTATGCCTGGAGCAGGGAAATCCGGTACTGCACGGCGAGGCGGTAGCCGCCGGCATGATCTGTGAAGCGTATCTTTCTTATCAGGAAGGACTGATCTCAGAGGAAGAATCCGATATCATCATTGATGCATTAAAAAAATATTACACTTACCTGGACATCAGTGATTTTGATGATGAGGCTATTCTATCACTTCTGTTAAATGACAAGAAAAATACAGACCGCAGGATCAATTTTTCATTGCTTACCAGTATAGGTTCATGCAATTTTGACTATCAATGCGATGAAAAGATGATCAGAATGGCATTGAAATTCTATCGTGAAATGAATAATATCTGACATTTTAAAGCATAAAAATCCTCTAAAAACCCAATTTTATTGACTCTATAGCCGTATTGGTTATAACTGTATTATATTCAGTTATTTAAGCATAAAAATTTTTATATTTCAGGCTCAAAAACACGTGATATTTATCATGAAAACCGATTTTGGCAAGCAATTTGAAAGATACTGTTCGTCCAAAAGGACAAGAGTAAAATTTAAAATTAGAGAAATAGTAAATATTAAAAATTTAGGTCATGAAAAAAGTAATTTTAGGATTAGCTATCACAGCAGGATCTTTAGCATTTGCTCAGACAACTTCTAACTCGTCGATGTCAGGATCTCCTGTAGCATTCGGTATTAAGGCTGGTATGAACGTATCTTCAATCACTAATGATGGAGGTCTTGAAGATCAGGGGTCTAAAATCGGATTCAATGCAGGTGTATTCGCCAACATTCCAGTAGCTGAATCATTCAGCATCCAGCCGGAAGTTTTATATTCTCAATATGGGGATAAATATGACAGAGTTATCGCAGGAAACAGATATTCTTATGCAAGAAATCTCGATTATATTACAGTACCTGTAATGTTCCAGTATAACTTCATTCCTAACCTTTATGTAGAAGCTGGTCCTGAATTCGGGTTCTTAGTGAATGCAAAAAATAAGCTTAAAAATGAGACCAATAACAATACCATTACTGAATCTGGTAACTATAAAGACCAGCTTAGTGGATTTAACTTTGGTCTTGGATTAGGTGCTGGGTATTATTTCACGCCTAATATAGGAATTACCGCAAGATATGTAGCAGGTCTTACAGATATTGCTAAAGACAGACCAAGCAATTCAGATGCGATCAGAAATAATGTGTTCCAAGTAGGATTAGCATTTAAATTCTAATTGCAGAATACAGAAATTTAAAGAATTTTGATTTCAATAAGGCTCAGGTTTATTCGTAAGCCTGGGCTTTTTTTAGATAAAATGCAGAGCATAATGATAACAGGGTAGTTTCTTAAAAAACCCTTAAAAAGCTCATTCAGAAAGCATTTTGGCAAGTCTTTTGCAAAATATACCCGGTGTGATTGATATCACACATTTTCAAATAGTAAAATTTAAACGTAAAATTATGAAGAAGTTATTTCTAGGACTGGCTGTGATGGCCGGTGCTGTTACCTATGCACAGGAAACAACTACTACTACGGTAGCCGTTATGTCTACCCTGAAAGAAAAAGAGCCGGTAAGATTCGGTATTAAAGGAGCAGCCAATGCATCCCAGTTCAGCGAACAGCAACTGAATACCAAAAATCAGAAGTTAGGATTTAATGCAGGTGTTTTCGTCAATATTCCCCTTGCCAAACAATTCGCATTGCAGCCGGAAGTTTTGTACAACCAGATGGGTGCTAAAAGTGTTCTGACTTCCTCTGAAGTGCAGAGTGGAAATACTACAGTAAAAACAGAGCAGAACGTAAGCACTACCCTGAATTACATTTCAGTGCCTTTAATGGTTCAGTTTAAACCTACAGATAATTTTTATTTTGAAGCAGGCCCTGAATTCAGTTATTTTATCAACGGTAAAGATAAGGGTGAATCCATGGTTTCATCCACAACCAACGGAATAACCACCACACAAATCCAGTCTGCATCCAGAGATATAGATAAGGATGCCATCCAGCGTTTTAACTTTGGCTTGGGACTTGGACTGGGATATTACTTTACGGATCATTTAGGAGTCAATGCAAGATATGTGAACAGTCTTACCCATATCTACAAAGATACTCCTGTAGGACAAAACCCGAATACCAACAGAGTATTCCAGTTAGGATTAAATTATAAATTCTAATCAACTCTAAAGATACCCAATTAACCTTTTATAAAAATCCGGATCTGCCTATTTTGCAGATCCGGATTTTAATTATTATCATCAACCTGAATCAGGTTTTAAAAAAGTTCAACTTCCTCTCCTTTTCCTACCGGATACTTTTCTGTAAAGCATCCGAAGCAGTGGTCTGAAGATCCCAGGATTTCCTTCAGGTTATCCGTGCTCAGGAATTCAAGAGAATCTACGCCCAGATAATCTCTAAGTTCTTCCGTGGTCATATTGGCGGAAATCAGGTCATCTTTTGACGGAGTATCGATTCCAAGGTAACATGGTGCGATAATCGGCGGCGATACACTTCTGAAGTGGATTTCTTTGACGCCGGCTTCCTTAAGGATTTTAACAAGCCTTTTGGAAGTGGTACCCCGTACGATGGAATCATCAATGATAACCACCCTTTTATCTTTGATCTCAGAAATAATAGGATTCAGCTTCAGGTTGACTACCCTTTCCCTCATTTCCTGGGTCGGAACGATAAAGCTCCTTCCGATATACCTGTTCTTAATCAGGACAGGCCGGAACGGTATTCCTGATGCTTTGGAAAAACCGATTGCCGCAGGAACGCCGGAGTCCGGAACTCCGATTACCACATCAGCTTCCACCGGTGCCTGGTGCCAGATTTTCTCCCCGGATTTCTCCCGGATTTCATATACATTGATGTTCTCCAGGGTGGAATCGGGCCTGGCAAAATAAATATATTCAAATGAACATATCCTCTGCCGCCCTTTTTCGCTCACCATATAAGAATGCAGTTTACCCGGTTCATTTTCATTGGTGTAAATGATTTCTCCCGGTAAAATGTCACGTACGTACTGAGCTCCTACCGCATCCAGCGCTACGGATTCAGAAGCAACCACATATGATTTCTCATCAATCGCTCCTAAAACCAGAGGACGGATCCCGTTGAAATCCCTGAACGCAAAAAATTTATTCCTCGTCATCCCTACCACGGAATAGGCACCCTGGATTTTTTCCATGGTGATTTTAATTGCAGCGCGAAGTCCGAGGTCAAGGTTTTTCTGGATCAGTCTCAGGATTACTTCAGAGTCTGAAGTGGCACGGAAGACGACGCCTTCCGCTTCCAGTTCTGCTTTAAGTTCCTTGGCATTCGTCAGGTTACCGTTGTGGGCAATAGAAAGGATGATCTGGTCGTATTCATTTTTGGCAAAAAACGGCTGGAAATTATATTTCTTCTTATCTCCTGCTGTTGTATACCTTGTATGTCCGATGGCAGAGTTCCCCATATAGGCTTCAGGGTCCTGAATTTCTTTATAAACATCCAGTACAAGGCCTTCATCTTTCAGGTTGGTAATTCTTCCGTTTTTTAAAACCGAAATACCACAGGCTTCCTGGCCTCTGTGCTGTAGTGCAAAGAGCCCGAATTGTGAGAGGGAAAATGTATCAAGATCATTATCCGAATACATTCCGAAGATCCCGCATTCTTCATTAGGGGCATCCAGTCTCTCCTCTTCCTGAGTCCTGAAAAGATTCCGTCCGTAAGGCTGATCTTTAAACTGTTTTAAATATTCACTTTTATGAATGTCTAAACTTTCCATTTTTTCTATATGTTAGAAGTTACATATTAGATGCCTCAACGGCGGCTAAGTTAACTTCAAATTTAATTTTGTTTGATGAACGGGTCCGTTCGGTGCTGAAGATCAGCTGTTATATCCGTATGGGTACCAGATTATTGAGCCAACAGATTTTTCAGCCTGTTGTAAATCTCCACATAGGCTTCCGTTACTTCCCCAAGATCCCTTCTGAAACGGTCTTTGTCCAGTTTTTTCATGGTATCTTTATCCCACAACCTGCAGGTATCCGGAGAGATTTCATCTGCAAGGATGATCTGTCCGTCTGAAGTTTTACCTAATTCAATTTTAAAATCTACCAGGATAATGTTGATCTGGTCAAAAAGATCGATCAGGATTTCATTGATCTGTCCGGTAAGCTGGTACATCTCGGCAAGTTCCTCATAGGTAGCAGCACCCAGGAAAACGGCATGGTGGTCATTGATCAGCGGATCCCCCAATTCATCTTTCTTATAACAGATATCGAATATGGTTACCGGCGACTTGATTCCTTCTTCCACACCCAGCCTCTGAGCCATACTTCCGGCAGAATAGTTCCTTACTACCATTTCCAATGGAATGATAGATACTTTTTTTACCAGCTGCTCTCTCTCATCAAGCTGCTTGATGAAATGGGTTTTAACTCCTTTGGCATTTAAGTATTCAAAAATCAAAGTTGTGATGGCATTGTTCATTTCCCCTTTCAGATCCACCTGTCCTTTCTTCTGAGCGTTAAATGCTGTAGCATCGTCTTTGAAGCGTACGATTACTTCATCAGGATTATCAGTAGCAAATACCTGTTTTGCTTTACCTTCATACAACATTTCTTTTTTTTGACTCATAATTTTACTTTTCTAGATTGTCGTTAGATTTATTGATTGTTTTATTACAATTCCCGTTAAAACGGCCAGCCCGAAGCTGAGGAGCGTACCGATAAGCACGTATTCCGTAAGTTTTCTCTGTTTGGCCTGGGCCAGGTCGCTGAACCTGAATACAGATTTCGCCGCCACCATAAAACCTACGCCTTCCCAATGGTTTACCATAATAAAAGTAAAAACCAGGAGGCGTTCCAGGTAGCCGATGTATTTTCCTGCATTGCTTAAAGATTCGGTCTGCAGGTGGTCTTTCGTATCCGGGACCGGAGTCCAGGAAGACAGAAGTATTTTGATGAAAACAGATGCTGGTGCCGTTAAAAATAAAGCAGCAGCAATAATTTTCAGCAATTCTCTATTCATCAGGGTGTTGATGCTGAATTCGCCGAAGTTCCAGGAGAATCCGGCAATAACCAGGATATGCAATATCTGGTCTGCGAAAAACCAGCGCTTCCTGGTTTTGATGGTCTGAAAGCTCAGTTTGCAGGCATCAATAATAAAATGGGAAAAGCCGTTCAGTAACGCAACCCACCAAAGATCTGCATCCCAGAGAAAAATAAAGCTTAGAATGGTATGCAGCAGTACATGAATATAGAGATAACGGCTTTTTAACTGATGATTTTCTTTGTCCCGTACCCATGAATCCGGCTGCAGAACAAAGTCTCCGAGTAAATGGGCCAATATGAGTGGAGTAAAAATCATGTTAGAGTTCTGCAATTTTCTTTTTGAAATACTGGTTGGTTTCTACGATCAGGTCATAATGTGCCCTTTTCAGCCTCTGGCTTACCGAGGACTGGGAAATAGCAAATTTCCTGGCTAGGTCTTCCTGCGTGCTGCTGTTGTTCATAATCATCTCATGGATGATTTCCGAAGTAGCTACCGTCCAGCTGTCAAAATCTTTGGATGACCATTTCAGGAGGATATTCAGATCGCGGTTAACAGAATCGCTGGAGGTTTTAATAGCCACAGTGCAGCCGTCTTTTTTAAGCTCGTCCAGCAGCCTGCCGGAATTGATATAGGCAGTCCCGTTGGATTCCGTAATCTTTCCTGCTGAATAATTCTCTTCCCCGATGCCGATGGCAATCCTTACATCCAGGTTTTCCTGACTTCTGATTAATGATTTGATGGCCAGAAACCGCCAGAACGCATCATCTATACCGCATTTGAGCTGGAATTCATCTCCTCTGTAGATCTCCCATGCGTCCGGTGCATTTCCCCAATGTTGCAGAAGATCTTTCAGCCTGGTAATCCAAACTTCTGTCTCTGCCTGTTGCGAATTTATAATATCACCGGTAATGACCGCTATCATGATGCAAATATAAGCATATTTACTTATATATAAAATATTTTATCAAGAAGGCGTATAGAAAAACATAATCACCCGTACTTCTTCTATCAATGATTCAAGATAGATCAGAAAAATATGAATTATCTTCAGGATTTCAAATCTCTTTCAATGGAGGGTTTAAATGGGAACTGTGGTATTAAATCAATAAAAATCCTGATTAGCACAACCGCAATGATCAGGATTACTTGTATTTTTAAAAGTAAGGACTACTTAATCGTACTTTTCACTGTTCCGCAGGTCAGCATGGAACTTCCGTAATACGGATTCACAATTTTTTCTTCGTTGCTCAGCCAGCCTGCTTCTGCCATAGGGCAATACTGCAGGTATACAGGCTTTTCGGAAAAGCTGAACTGCCTTGATAAAGCGTACATATCGTCTGAAAGATGGTGGAATATTTCCCTTTGTGACGATATATTTCCCGTTTTTGCAATGCCCGCAGCCTCATTTTTTAATGTAGCCAGGTTCTTTACAGGTATGGTATTGTTTTTCACCGTTGAAGCGGTCTGAACAAATTCAGAAGCTGATTTTGCTGCTTTACCGGCATCATCGGAAGCCAGTGCAGCTTTAATGGCAATATAATTCTGGTACAACTTTGAAACCTGCGCATCCTTTTTCTTCTGCGCTGCTGCAAAGCTCATTGCCAGTATGGTAAAAGTTGCTGTAATGATCTGTTTTTTCATTGTATGATACTCATGAGGCCAAACGCCTATAGACGCAGGCTGATTGATATTTTATTTAATTCTGAACTCAAGCTTTACATTAAAAAACCTTCCGGTAAGCCGCACCGGGACAGGGTACATCAGGCTGGTGGTAGCATCGGTAATCCATTGGTTGGATACGGTATTCCTGATGTTGAATGCATTGAATACCTGAACACCTAGTGTAAGTTCTTCAAAATTCCCCCAGAAGCCGTATGCTTTGTCTTTGCTTTTAGGATCAATGAATACTTTGGAAAGCCCGATATCCACCCTTTTGTATGACGGAAGGGTTTTCTGGTACGTATACGGATTGGTAAATACAGGTGCTCCGGTCGGAAGTCCCATAGCGTATACCAGCGTCAGGTTAACCCGCATGGACGGAAATTTCGGCATATAATCCTGGTAAAACATAGCAAATCTGAATCTCTGATCCGTAGGCCTCGGGATATCGCCCTGTCCGTTGATATTCTCAAACACCCTGGCATAGCTGGCCGAAAGCCAGGAATCCACTCCCGGTACGAATTCCCCGAATAGCCGGGTATCAATACCATACGCATATCCGGTGGCATTGTTTTTCCCTGTATACCGGATCCTTACGTTGTCCATATAATACGGGATCAGGTTGTCCATTTTTTTATAGTAGGCTTCAGTAGTCAGCTTAAACGGCCGGTCATACATCTGAAACTCGTAGTCATTGGCCATGATGACCTGAATGGAACGCTGGGACTTGATATTGCTGTTAAAGTTTCCTTCCAGGTCTTTGATTTCCTTGTAAAAAGGAGCCTGGTAATAGATTCCTCCGGAAAGCCTGAACAGCATATCCGTATCCCAGTCCGGCTTGATGGCAAACTGCGCTCTCGGGGAGAAGATGGTTTCATTATTGAAGCTCCAGTGAGCAACCCTTGCTCCGGCATTCACAAAAACCTTGCTCGCACCCCAGAAAAACTTCTGTGAATACTGGGCATAGGCCGATAATCGCGTCGGCTGGATATGGTTGTTTCCGGCAATACTGTAGAACAGTTTAAGGTCGGAAATATTGCCAAGCCTCGGATCGTCTACCGGAATCGGAGTGCTGTAACCGGCAGAATCTACCAGCTTCCATTCATTCGTAAGGTCTTTCAGGTTTTCCTTCTCATATTTGAATCCCACCTCAATATCCGTATTCACATTAGGAGAAAACCGGGTTCGGAACTGGGTTCCGTACGTCCTGACGAACAGGTCGTTCCTGGCACTTTCAATCTGACCACCCGCATCGTACGAGGTTACAGGGTTTCCGGTAATAGGATCAAAGGTCTGAAGGATATAGGCAGAGGCGATGGAATAATATTCACGCTCACGGTTCTGGTACGCAAAGCTGTCCAGCGTAAACCTCCATTTGTCAGAAGGCTTATAATTCATGGAGAAGGTCCCCATCATATTTTTATACTTGTCATCTTCGCGGCCGGCATAGTTTACCGTGACATTAATCGGCCTCTGAAGCGATCCGAAGTCCACACTTCTTTCCTTTGGGATCATCTCATAATCATTCTTGGAATAATATCCGATGAATGACATGGTAAATTTCGGGCTGAGATGATAATTGATATAGGACTGGAAGTCATAATACTTAGGATTGAAATCCGTATCTTCATTCAATGTATTGAGGACCAGGTTGGTATTCCTGTACCTTCCGGAAAATATAGCGGTAAGCTTTTTGTTTTCCGAAGCGAACCCGGTCGTCAGGCGTCCGCCGATCAAACTTCCCTCCCCGGAAACTTCGAATTTTTCCGGCTCACGGTAATAAATATTCAGTGCAGAAGACATTTTATCACCGTATCTCGGTTCAAAACCTCCAGCAGAGAAGTTAACGGTTGACACCATATCAGGGTTGATAATACTGAGTCCCTCCTGCTGTGAATTCCGGATCAGGAAAGGACGGTAAATCTCAATATCATTAATATAGATCAGGTTTTCGTCATAGTTTCCACCACGCACCATATACTGGGAAGAAAGTTCCGTATTGGAGTTAACGGAAGGAAGGGTCTTGATTATCCCTTCGATCCCTCCCGAAATACTGGCCACATTCTGAGCGTCCTTCGCCGAAATTTTCACCGTCGTTATATCCGTGGTCTGTCCGGTGACTTTTTTCTGGAAAACAACCTCCTCAATATCGGTTACTTTTGCGGTATCTCTTTTTTTAGTCTGGGAGAACACCAGTACGGGAACCATAAGGCTTAGCGGTAAAACTAGTTTTTTCAAAAGAAATGTTTTAAGAATTTCTAAAATTAAGTAATTTTTAACAATTACAAAATCGATTCTCTAATTCTTGTCAATTTTTGTAACAAATCTTCTAATAAATCCAGCCTTAACATATTGGCTCCGTCTGATAGGGCCGTTTCCGGTGTAGGATGCGTTTCAATGAAAATCCCGTCTGCTCCTACAGCAATTCCCGCTTTGGCTACGGTTTCAATGAGATCCGGCCTTCCTCCGGTAACGCCTGAGCTCTGGTTAGGCTGCTGTAAGGAATGGGTGACATCCAGGATCACGGGAGCGTATTCCCTCATGGTAGGAATTCCGCGGTAATCCACGATAAGGTCGGTATAGCCGAATGAATTTCCCCGTTCGATGATCGCTACTTTATGATTATCGGAATCCGTTACTTTCTGTACGGCAAATTTCATGGATTCCGGAGACAGGAACTGTCCTTTCTTAAGGGTTACGCATTTTCCGGTTTTGGCAGCCGCTACCAGAAGGTCTGTCTGACGTACCAGAAATGCCGGGATCTGCAACACATCTACATATTGCGCTGCCAGAGCCGCATGCTCATTCTCATGGATATCGGTTGTCGTAGGAATATTAAAAGTCTCGCCCACTTTTTTCAGAATCTCAAGCGATTTCTCTTCTCCTATGGATGTAAAAGAATCCACACGGCTGCGGTTGGCTTTTTTAAAGCTTCCCTTGAATATATAAGGAATTTGATACTTATCGGTGATCTGAATTACTTTTTCGGCAATCCTCAATGCCATATCCTCGCCTTCTATAATGCATGGGCCGGCGATCAGGAAAAAGTTTTTGGAATCTTTGTGACGGATGTTATCTAAATACTGGATCATTTTTATTGTAATTAAAAAGTTCAGTAAAATTACTGGAAAAATTATACACTAGGAAATTAATTTCCTGGGGGTGGTGATATCATGCTCATACTCAATATTTACAGGTCAGCAATTTCCCGGAATTGTGTATCTTTATGGTATGAAACCCAAAGAAACATTATCGGAATTTTATGCTTTGCACGGGCAGGAACATGCAAAGTCCGGGCAGTTTAATGTGTATCGGAGGGAAGACTTTACCTGCAGCCGGCAGCTTGATCCGGTGTACCGGAGGGACTTTTATAAAATCTCATTGATTGCTGAAGGAACAGGCGTCATCCATTATGCAGATCAGTCGGTTAAGGTTGAACAGCCTGCGCTTACTTTCATGAATCCGCTCATACCCTATTCCTGGGAACCGGGATCTGAAAGACAAACGGGCTACTTCTGTATTTTCACGGATGATTTCGTCAATGGATCGTTAAAAAATGAAAGCCTTTCCCAGTCTACTCTGTTTAAAGCAGGCGGAAACCATGTCTTTTTTCCTGATGAAACCTCCCTGAAAATTGTACAGGCTACTTTTGAACATATGATGCATGAAGTAGAGTCAGGATATTCTCATAAATATGAGCTTGTCCGCAATTATGTACAGATTATTATGCACGAGGCGATCAAAATGCAGCCTTCAGACCGGGAATACCCTCATGCTAATGCCTCGGAGCGTATCAGCTCATTATTCCTGGAGCTGCTGGACCGGCAGTTTTCCATCGATGCGCCACACCAGACCATAGCCCTCAAAAATGCCAATGAATTTGCGGCACAGCTGAATATCCATACCAATCATTTAAACAGGGCCTTAAAGGAAACCACAGGAAAAACAACTACCCGTCTGATTTCGGAACGCTTGGTCAGGGAGGCTAAGTCGTTACTACAGTTCAGTCACTGGAATGTCAGTGAAATAGCTTATTGCCTGGGGTTTGACTATTCTTCCAACTTTATTGTGTTCTTTAAAAGGCAGACCGGCGAGTCGCCCAACCAGTTCAGGAGTAAGATTGTTTCAATTTCATAATTTCCTGTTTGTTTCAAATATTCCTTTTATCCTTCAGATCCTGAACTTTGTTCTTATAAAATCACAGGATTATGTTACAGGAAACTTTAAAAGGAAAAACAGCCCTTATTACGGGTGGAACTACAGGGATCGGCTTTGCTGCGGCGAGTTTATTCCTTAAGCACGGAGCACAGGTCGTTGTTGCGGCCAGAAGACAGGAACAGGGAGAAAAAGCACTGGAAGTTTTACAGCAAATCAGTGCTGAAGTACGCTTTATCAGTACCGACGTATCAGAAAGCCGGGAAATTCAATACCTTATCAATGAGACCGTAAAACAATTCGGAAAACTGGATATCGCATTCAACAATGCCGGGATTGAAGGAAGTTTTTCTACGATCGGTCAAACTCCTGAGGAAGAATATGACCGGGTGATGGGAATCAATACCAAGGGCGTATGGCTTGCCTGCAAATATGAAATAGAACAGTTTAAAAAGCAGGGAACCGGAGGATCCATCGTGAATACTTCTTCATGGCTGGCCAAGGGAGCAAATTCAGGATCAGGGGTTTATTCTGCAAGCAAAGCTGCATTAGACGGATTAACAAGGGCATTGGCTGTAGAAACTGCCGGGGATGGCATCCGGATCAACAATATCCGTCCGGGCTATATCCGGACACCGATGTTTGACCGTTTCTTTCCGGAAAATGCTGCTGAAAAAGAACAAGCTATTGAACCTTTTAAGAAACATGCACCGATTGGGCGTTTTGCAACACCGGATGAAGTAGCGGAACTGGTGTTATGGCTCAGCAGCCCGGCCGCATCTTTTGTTACAGGCGAAAACATCCTGATAGACGGAGGACTCGCTATTGCAGGGCAAAGGTAATTGAAAAGTACGCATGAAAACAGGATGCATTTTGGGATTGTTGATCTGTATAATCCCTATTCACGCACAGCTCACCATTAATACCCAACATAACATGTCTGATCATCAACCAAACACCATAGTATACAACAGGCTATACCAGTATGGGATAGCAGATGCATTTGTAGGCGGGATCTACAGAGGTACGCTTCCCCTGGAAGATTTGAAACGGAAAGGTGATTTCGGATTAGGAGCTCCCGATCTGGTAGATGGAGAGCTGACCATGTTCGATGGCAGGTTTTACCAGACCAAAGCTACAGGAAAGACGGCAGAACCGGACGGCCATCTGAAAACCTCTCTATTCTTTATCACCTTTTTCAAGCCGGAAATATTTTTCTCCGTCAACAGCAGAACGGATGAAAAATCATTGCAGCAGAGGATTACAGATGAGCTTAAGCATAAAAACAATATCTATGCGATCAAAGTATCCGGAAAATTCAGCCGTATGGAAACCAGAGCATTCCCTCCGATGGAAAAGGAACCGTTTCCACCTTTGAGTTCTGTCGCCAATACACAGAATGTTTTTGATTTTTCTGATGAAAAAGGTATTCTGGTAGGATATTATATTCCGGAGTATTTAAACGGGATCAATGTAAAAGGTTTCCACTTCCACTATCTTTCCGAAGACAGAACGCATGGCGGACACGTGTTAGCTTTTACCGGGGAACACCTGAACATAGAGATCGCAGAAATGAAAAGCTTTGAACTGGAAACCTCAAAGGACGATAATTTCCAGAATTTCAGATTCAAGACACAGGGACATGAAGATCTTGAACAGATAGAACAAAGGGATTGATTTCCCCGTTATTTTTAAAAACAGGCTGTCTTAAAGGGCAGCCTGTTTCTATTGTCCCATCTTTTTAAGGATTTTCTCAAACGTATTGATGTTACGGCTCGTGAACCGTTCCTTAAGATTTTTCCTTCCTAAAATTTTTCCGAAGGAAGAGTCTAATATATTGCCTTTAGGGACCTGCCAGTACAATGCATGATTGACCACGGCAGCCTTTTCATGTTCTGCTTTGGACGCATCGTTGAACTCCTGCATCAGTATTTGCTCTATGCCCTGATCACCAACAAAAACATAGACATGGAGGTCATCATTTTTTTCAAAAGGATTTCCGTTCCTTAGGTTCTCTGTTTCTTCCTGAGATTTGATAAAGAGGAAAGCATCGTAAGAAAAATTTTCTGACATTGCTTTTTCAAGAACCGGCCTTAATTCTTCAGCGTTTTGATCAGAACTGAAGATAATGTTTCCGGAGGCCAGTACGGAGTTGACGTCTTCCATTCCGGCACCGGCAAATACCTGACAGACCTCTGCCATCTTCGTATTGGTTCCTTTTACATTGACGCCGCGGAGAAATGCACAGTATTTCATGATTTATTTTAATGGTATGGTTATTTTATTTAATCCCTGGTTTTTACATACAGATTGTAATCTGTGCCTGAAGGCTTCAGAATATAAATCTTTTCCAGCAACGGATTGCTGCTTTTCAGGTGGTCCTTCACCCTGAACTCTTTCAAAAGCCTGTAATGCATTCTATAATAGGCAGCATCCTTTCGTTCAAACAGATTATCATACGAAAGCAGGTATTTGGGTTTTCTTTTCTTTACGGTATTGATCCAGTAATTTTTTTTGTCCTTTCTGATCTCGTTCTGTATCCCCTTGTCTACCAGCCCCACTTCATCAATGGCTTTCAGGCCTGAAAAGTACGGTACATAACCGGCAGGTTCCAGCAGAATCCATTGGTTCTTATCTTTTTCATAGCGATTAAGAAATAATCCGATGGTCCTGCGGTAATTCCATTCTCCATTGCCTGTGGCAATAGAATGTATGGTCTGGAAGGCCAGCATCGGCAGGATGTAAAACAGGATAAACAGTCCCAGCCAGAGGTATTTCCGTGTTTTCTGTTCCAAGATAAAAATGACTGCCGGAACAAAAAGCAGGATCTGCGGCACCCAGTAGTACCAGTCGAAAAGGCTTTTCTGAGAAATGAAGATCAGCTGCTTGGCCCATCCGAATAAAAAGATCATCCACAAAAAATAGTTCCTTTTCTTCGGCTGCCGGATCAGGTAGATGAAACACAGCAGCTCAAAAATCAGGACCAGTATGGTAAAAGGATTGAAATTGCCCGGTAATTTCAGCATACCCCAGAAATTCCCGTAATTCATAAGGAAATAATCGATGTTCTGAGCCAACGTGTAATCGCTTCCGTACATCAGTTTTTTGGCGATAATGGTATTGTTAACAAGTTCACCGAAATAAAACCAGTTGAAAGCCATTACAGAAGCCAGTCCGATAACTCCTCCCAGGATATAGTTCCACCTTACTTTCTTAGAATAGAAAATGTCCACGATGAACACCACGCCTAAAAATATGAGCGTATCAATACGGGTCATGATGATCAATACCGGAAATACAATCAGGGCCCATTTTTTACCTTTCTGAAATCCGTAGTATAGCAAGGCCATTTCCAGGAAGAACAGCAGTCCGTATTCCATTCCGAGGATTGAAATTTTAATGGAAGGCGGCAGGATTCCGATCAGGAAAATAAATAAAGCTTTATGAAATGGATTTTTAAGGATGAGATGGGATAAAAATAAGGTTCCTACCGTGAAGAGGACGGAGTTAACAATCAGCAATGGTTCTATGAAATGTTCTTTTCCAAATACCAGATTGAACAGATACGAAACAAATACATACAGATGGGTAGTGGAAGCCGATATTTTCGTAGCCCCATTAAAACCGATCACTCCGTAATCCATCAGGTTCTGGGCTACCCTCCAGGTAATAAAAGCATCTTCCTGAATATAGTGAGTAAGAAGAAAAATCAACTTGAACAGCACTGTAAAAAGTACAGCAAAAAAAGGAAGTTTGGGATGGTTAATTCCTGTCATCATGTATTTATGTTGCACAAATATAATCCTAAAATTTTTGAATCCCATAACAAAAAAACGGAACCGAAGTTCCGTTTTAAAGTTTTTACTGAGTCGCCTTGATGATGGCGTTGGTAATTTGCGATTCTTTCTCTTTAGAATAGGTGGAATCAAAAGGTTCCATTATGTCAAACAGATACTGGTAGAAAGGCGTGATCTTCTGTACGTTCTCAGACTCCGACATAGCTTTCTCCTTGCCCATCTGCTGGAGATCCTTGATGAAGACATTGAATTTCTTGTCAATCGGTTCAATTGATTTCACCAGGTAAGCATAGGCTTTGTCTTTCTGTCCGAGCTTTTCATAAGCATCGGTCACTGCTGAAACAACAAGCGAATACTCCATCGGTTTTGCCCTCATCTGCCTCCTGACATAAATCTGATCGGTTTTATTAAGGCTCAGGTAATAATCATATTCGCTGAAAATCCCTTTCTTAAGGATTTCTGCCAGCTGAAGTCCTTTCTGCTCCTGTCCGGCAACGATGTATCCGTATACCATAGAACTTAAAGAACGCGGGTCATTGTATTTTTCAGCAGGAATTTCTCTTGCAGCAAGATCAAGAAGTTCGATGGCCTTCCCTTTCTCTCCCATCGTTGCCAGTGCAGCTGCCGCTCTGCTCGCCGAACCTCTGTAACTGATAATATTGGATGTTGCCGTTTCATCGAAATGGGCATTCAGATCCTTAAAGTTCCCCCATCGGAAGTTTTTCACTACATTATATAATGAATTGGCATCTACCCTTCCCATATTACCGTCAGCCGTCGGCGGCGTATGGATCGGTACCAGTCGGTAGCTGAATCCGTCAAACTGAAGGTATTCGTCCAGGTAAAACACATTTTCGCTGTCGTAAATTCCTCCTGAAGAAAAGTTGATCGGCCTTTTCCAGTCGAAATTCGCCAGGATGTCCATCATAATCAGGTTATTCTTATAGAGGGTATTTGCTTTATAGGTAACCATGATCTGGTTAACGGTACTGCCAAGGTCAGAAGCATTGATGATTCCTGCTCTTACAGCATTGTCCTTATTCACCGGGAGGATGAATTTGTGCACCGGCAGGATATTGTATTTTTCATATTTTTCCTCTCCAAAGTACAGCTTCAGCAGCTCATCTTTGGCCGGAGATTTATATTTGATGAACCTCATGGCATCTTTCAGGGTCATGGAATCCTGAACCAGGTATTTCCTGAATTCTGCAAAAGTGGATTCTGCGCCCTGCTCTTTCGCCATAGAGAATAGTCCCTGCCAGTCTTCTTTCTTCATCATGTAGATCTGGTCGTTCACTCCGTCCCTGTAATCATCATGGGTCAGCTGGCTCGGAATAGGCTCTGCATTATATGTCTTTCTTTTGATCTGGTCGATATTCCACGGTGTGGATGCCAGGGTGAAGTTAACTACTTTTACATCATCCCTGAACCTTTGTGTTTCCTGAATGGCCCAAACCGGATAGGTATCATTATCTCCGTATACGAACAGGATATCTTCTTTCGGTAATGATTTCAGTACTGAATAGGCATAATCGTATGCGGTATACCGGTTGCTCCTGTCGTGAACATTATAGTTCTGGAAGCCCATCATAAAAGGGACTCCAAGCAATACAACCCCTGCCGCAATATTGGCCGCATTGGATTTAACCTTAGATTGAAGGAACCATAAAATAGCACCTGCTCCCAGTCCGATCCAGAGGGCAAAAGCATAGAAGGAACCGACCATTGCATAATCTCTTTCTCTCGGTTCAAAAGGCTTTACACCGGTGTAGAATACGATCCCGACACTGGTCAGGATGAACAGCGACAATAAAGCATAGAACCTTCCGAAATCTTTATTCAACTGGAAGAAGAAGCCGATCAGTCCTAAGATCAATGGCAGGAAGAAGAATTTCACCGTGCTTTCATTCTTGAATTTTGCCGGCATCTTATCCTGGTTTCCCCATAACGCATTATCAATGAAAGAGAACCCTGAAATCCAATTGCCTTTGGTATTCTCCATATTTCCTTCAAGATCATTCTGACGGCCTACGAAGTTCCACATCAGGTAACGGATAAAGTAATAGCTGTTCTGGAAGCTGATGAAATAATCCATATTCTGTGCAAATGAAGGCTTCTGAACGTTGATCAGGTTGTAAGGCTTCACTTTGAGATAATCTGAAGCGGTGATCGACCTGTCCTCATATTTCTTTCTCAGCTCTTCAAAAATTTGCTTGGCTTCAGGGCTGTTGGCCACATCTTCATTGTCATAATTGAAGGTAAAATCAGGAGCACCATACATCGAAATATAATTGGCCATCACATCTTTGTCTTCGCTGAACATTCTCGGCATCAGGCTGACCTGTGATTTGCTGAATACATAGTTAAAACGGTCTCCGGTTTTTCTGTAGGTACCGGTCTTTTCGTCCTTTTCATAAATTTCCCCGGTCTTGGTCGTTTTGAAACTTCCGTCTTCATTCTTTTCAATTCCGTTGGCATCAAGGAAAGCGGTATAGTTCTGCCCGTAGAACGTTGGCCAGTCACCGTACTGCACCCTGTTGTAATAATCCAGCATACCGATCGCCGTATCCGGGTCATTCAGGTTCATTGGCGGATTGGCATTTGCACGGATCGGGATAACCATCCAGCACGAAAAACCGATCAGCATGAATACAATCGATAGTGCTGCAGTCTGATAGATCTTCTTCTGAATCTTCCTTGCATACTTAAGTAATAAATAGCAAAGCACCACAGTTATGATAAACGCGGCGATGGTACCTGAATGGAACGGCAGCCCCAGTCCGTTGAC
The DNA here is from genome assembly GCF_002770595.1 of Chryseobacterium camelliae. Lineage (NCBI taxonomy): Bacteria > Pseudomonadati > Bacteroidota > Flavobacteriia > Flavobacteriales > Weeksellaceae > Chryseobacterium > Chryseobacterium camelliae. The sequence continues at coordinate 511,524 of NZ_CP022986.1, forward strand.
AAAGAATATTTCCAGCTTCCCGAACATGGTCATGATCAGCGGGAAGATAATTTTAAATACAAGGGCAAGGATCACCAGGGTGATAACGTTCGCCCAGATGAAGTTTTTCCACGTGAATGTATAATTCCTGGCGTAATAAACCAGGCATACAGCAGGCAGCGCGAGCATACACATCATGTGTACGCCTACGGACAGACCCAGGATGAAGAAAATCAGGATGATCCATCTTTCATTTCCCGGCTCTTTATATTCATTTTCCCATTTGGTAATGAGCCAGACCAGCAAGGCAATAAACATGGAAGCCATGGAGTATACTTCCCCTTCCACGGCAGAAAACCAAAAGGTATCTGAAAAGGTAAAGCATAAAGCCCCAATGGCTCCTGCAAATAAAATAGATATTTCCTGATGCCTGGTTACTTCTTCAAAATCCTTATTCAGCAACCTTCTGAGGAAATGCGTAATGGTCCAGAACAGGAACAGGATAGTAAGCCCACTGAACAGGGCAGACATGGCATTGATGACGATCGAATAATTTTCGCCATTCCCGAATGCAAACATGGCTGCAACCGCACCTACAATCTGAAACAAAGCCGCTCCGGGAGCGTGGGTAACTTCAAGTTTTACGGCAGAGGAAATATACTCGCCGCAATCCCAGAAGCTGAAATTGGGTTCTATGGTTGAGAGATAGGTGAAAAATGCAATAAAGAAAATGATCCATCCCGAGACGGTATTCCATTGCCTAAAGGTCCAGTTTTTCATAGTAGTAATATCAATTACGCGAAAATAACGCTTTTATATGATTTTATATTCTTTTTAACAAAATTTAAAAATTTGGCTCGCTTTTTGAAAACTCTCATCTTTGATGACAGCTGTAAAAATAAATTTTATCTCCTGCACGCTGAGAAATCAAACAAAAGTTTAGAAATTATTTATTTTTTTGTATTTTTGCCGTCAGATTTTTATTGAAAATAACACACTAATGAGCAATGTTTACGATAATATCCTTGGCCTGGTAGGAAATACTCCTATGGTGAAGCTAAATACTGTTACTAAAGATATTCCTGCAACCGTTTATGCCAAGTTAGAGTCATATAATCCTGGACATTCCACTAAAGATAGAATTGCGCTTCATATTATAGACAACGCCGAGAGAAAAGGTTTATTGAAAGAAGGTTCTGTAGTTGTAGAAACCACTTCCGGAAATACAGGGTTCTCTCTTGCCATGGTATGCATCATCAAAGGATATAAATGCATCCTCGCAGTAAGCGATAAAACCAAGCCTGAAAAGATTGCCTATCTGAAGGCTCTGGGCGCTACCGTTTATGTATGCCCGGCCAATGTTCCGGCTAATGATCCGCGTTCCTACTATGAAGTAGCTAAAAGGATAGCCGCAGAAACACCGAATTCAGTTTATATTAACCAATACTTCAATGAACTGAATATTGATGCACACTACCAGACCACCGGACCGGAAATATGGGAACAGACCCAGGGAAAAATCACCCATCTTTTTGCATGTACAGGAACCGGAGGAACCCTATCGGGGTCCGCTAAATTTTTAAAGGAAAAGAATCCGGATATCAAAATCATCGGAGTAGATGCCGACGGTTCTATTCTTAAAAGCTATCACGAAACCGGAGAAATCCATAAAGAAGATGTACATCCGTACCAGATTGAAGGTATGGGAAAAAACCTGATCCCTTCTGCCCTTCTCTTTGATAAAGTAGATGAGTTCGTACGGGTAAATGATGAAATGTCTGCCTACAGAACAAGGGAGATTGCCTTAAAAGAGGCCATAATGGGCGGATATACTACCGGAGCGGTTACACAGGCCCTCATCCAGTATGCACAATCTCACCAGTTTGCTGAAAATGACCTTGTGGTACTGATCTATCCTGACCACGGCTCAAGGTATATCACTAAAGTATACAGTGACAAATGGATGGCTGAACAAGGATTCATCAACAACTGTGTTCACAACTATGATGAAGTTTTCAAGACAGAATTCATTAAGTAATAAAACAACCACGATACAAATCAGGCCTTTTGATTATAAAAGGCTTTTTTAATTAAAAAAATATTATTGAAATGTTGGATATTTTTGAAAGAATAAAACAAAATCCTGGTCCTTTAGGACAATTTGCCGATTACGCTGAAGGATATTTTGTTTTTCCCAAGCTGGAAGGTCCTATCGGTCCGAGAATGAAATTTCAGGGTAAAGATGTTATCTTCTGGAGTGCCAATGATTATCTGGGACTCTGCAACCATCCGGAAGTTCTGGAAGCTGACGCCAAAGCTGCGGCAGAGTACGGAATGTTCTATCCGATGGGAGCCAGAGCCATGTCCGGAGAAACAGAACAGCACCAGCAGCTGGAAAAAGAACTGGCAGAGTTCACCCAGAAGGAAGCGGCTTATCTGCTTAACTTCGGGTATCAGGGAATGGTTTCCACTATTGATGCTCTGGTGACGAGACACGACGTTATTGTATACGATGCAGATTCACATGCGTGTATCGTGGATGGTGTACGCCTGCACATGGGAAAAAGTTTTACTTTCAAACATAATGATATTGCCAGTCTAGAAAAGAACCTGGAGCGTGCTACTAAGGTAGCGGAAGAAAACGGAGGCGGAATCCTGGTCATTACGGAAGGCGTTTTCGGAATGCGCGGAATGCAGGGGAAACTGAAAGAGATATGTGATCTCAAGTCAAAATTCAACTTCAGGTTATTGGTAGATGACGCACACGGATTCGGGACTTTGGGTAAAACCGGTGCAGGAGCAGGTGAAGAACAAGGCTGCCAGGACCAGATCGATGTCTATTTTTCTACATTTGCCAAATCTATGGCCGGTTTCGGAGCATTTATCTCCGGGAATGAAAATATCATCCGATACCTGAGATACAACCTTCGCTCCCAGATTTTTGCCAAATCCCTTACCATGCCAATGGTTATCGGCGGACTGAAAAGACTCGAACTGTTAAGGACCCGTCCTGAAATCAAAAATAAATTATGGGAAAATGTCCGTAAACTTCAGAACGGACTTAAAGAGAGAGGATACAACCTAGGAAATACGAATACCTGCGTAACGCCTGTTTTCATTCAGGGAACCACCATTGAGGCTACCCTTCTGGCTAAAGACTTACGTGAGAATTATGGTATTTTCACTTCTGTAGTCGTTTATCCGGTAATTCCTAAAGGCATGATCCTGTTGAGATTAATCCCAACCGCTTCCCATACTGACTCCGAAATCAACGAGACATTAGAGGCATTTGACGGAATCAGGGAAAAATTAACGTCCGGTCACTACAGGGAAATGGAAAAACAGATGGATATCGAATATAAACAGATGTAGATTGCATTATCCATTAAAAATATACTGCCGCTGAAGTTTTTCAGCGGTTTTTTATTTCTTTAAGGTTTAAATTTTAAATAATTAGCAATTCCAAAATTTTAACTTTTTTTAACTCAATATCGCCGGATATGATCGTAATCATGTTATATTCTGTTAAAAATTAGGCTCTTAACATTAGTAAGGGTACATTTGCTGGCATAATTTCAGAACCTACAATTATGAAACAACCCTTAAAGTACTTAAGAATTGTAATTTTGAGTTTAGTGTTAAGTTTAACTTCTACAGTGAGCCAGGCGCAGACCCATAAATACTTAGAAAAGAACAGAGCCATCGCTTCTGAACTTTCTGCAAAATACGGAATCCCGGCAGCCGTCATTCTTTCTGTAGCATTCGTTGAAACCGGTGGCGGTACCAGTAAAAGTTCTACCGTATACAACAACCACTTCGGCATCGTTGGAAAAAACAACTCTCATTCCAAATACAGAAGCTTTTCCTCAGTCAGAGAATCTTACGAAGCTTTTTGCCAACTCATCATTAAAAAAGATTATTATTCAGCCCTGAAAGGCAGCTTAGACTTCTCAAAATGGATCAAAGCCATTGCTTCAGCAGGATATTCCACACGCCCCGCGGAATGGATGCGAAGAATTAACCTGATTATTTCAAAATACAAGCTCGCAGATCAGTAAATCAATGAATACAGACTATCAATAAGCCCCATCACCGGGGCTTATTTTTTTGGATTGCTATTGTAGGGATTAAATTATCTGATTAAATTAGCTAAAAATTTCCTGGAGCTTTATGAATGCAAACAGAAATTGGAGGGTAGTCGTTTTACTCACCTTATGCTTTGTTATTTACTTCCTTACCTCGATAGCCATTTCTGTTTTGGATGTACACTGGAAACCATTACAGAATGTAAACCTGATATCGGAAGTCATCAATCCTGATAAAATAAAGGACAGAAATCTGTCACACGACAGCCTGGCGAATCCTAAGCTGCAACAGGCAAACAGGGAAAAAGATTTTGAGCTCTACGAGAAAGCTGATCTGATCACCGATTTTTCCAAGGGAGACAGCCTGACTGCATTGCCACATCTGGCAGAGAAGCTGTACCAGCTGAAAAAGACCGGAAAAGGAAAAATAAGGATTGCCTATTTCGGGGACAGCATGATCGAAGGGGATTTGCTGACACGTACATTAAGGAAACTGCTTCAGAAGGAATTCGGAGGCAGCGGCGTAGGCTTCCTCCCGATTCAGAGCAAGGTAGCTCCGGTACGGGAATCTGCTGAGATTAAAGCATCCGGCTGGAAAACAGTCAACTTTATGGATAAGAGTGCCCATAATATGTACATATCCGGCTTCAGCTTTACAGGACCGGGAAGTACCCATTTCACCGATAAAACTTTACAGAAAGGTATTATTACCAATAAATATTTTATTTTCGGACGCGCTTCCGGCGGAGCCGCAATCAATTATGACGGCAGCAATATTCCCCTGACCGGACCTGGATTGGTTAACAGACAGCTGATGGCTAAAGATACCCTGCAGTCTTACACACTTAAAAGCGGCAATTCACAGGTGCCTTGTTATGGGGTAAGCTTTGAATCGGATAACGGTATTTTTGTAGACAATTTTTCGTTCCGCGGAATTACAGGGGTAGAATTCAAGAAAATAGATGAAGATTTTTTAAAGGCTGTACAGCAGGAAAATAAATATGACCTTATTGTGATGCAATATGGCGTGAACCTTCTTTTCAGGCCAAATGATACGGATTATTCCTATTATGCCAAAATTATGACGCCCAACCTGGTAAAGTTCAAAAGTGCATTTTCAGGAAGTGATATCCTGATGGTCAGTACTGCTGACCGTGCTTTCCGGTACAATGGCGAATACCAGTCTGCAAAAGGGATCCATCAACTGGTACAGACCCAGGCTCAGATGGCATTTGATAACGGGCTTTGCTTCTTTAACCTTTTCAAAACCATGGGAGGTGACAACTCCATTGTTCAATGGGCTTCAGCTGACCCGCCGCTTGCCAATAAGGATTATGTGCATCCCAACGGTAAAGGAGCAGACATCCTCGCAGAAAAACTATACCGTGTTATGATGAAAGATTACCATAATTATACTTCTAAAAAAAGAACTGTACAATGAACCGGGTACAAGATCTCCTCTCTACTTTCGACTGGAAAATGTTTTTACACCAGTTCGTATACGACAGCAAAAACCCCTTGCTCTTCAACAATGGGTTCTTTGTGTACTTCTTTACGCTATTCATCATTCTTTTCTATATTTTAAGGAACCATTATACCGCCAGAAGGTATGTTTTTACATTCTTTTCCCTCTACTTCTTCTATAAGGCCAGCGGATGGTTCGTAGGACTGGTGATTGTTTCGGCCATTGTCAATTATGCGCTATCCAATGTCATCTTTCACAGCCGGAAGAAAGGCTGGAAAACCATGCTCCTGGTCCTGAGTGTCATCTTCAATCTTGGACTGCTGTTTTATTATAAGTACACCAATTTCTTTATTACACTCTATAATGAATTCACCAATGCTAATGTCCACCCGCTGAACATCCTGCTGCCGATAGGGATTTCTTTTTTCACGTTTGAAAATTTAAGCTATACCATAGATGTGTACCGGGGAGATTTCAAGCCGGCAAAAAAATTTACGGATTACCTGCTCTTCCTTTCCTTCTTTCCTAAGCTGATGATGGGACCTATCGTGCGTGCCCACGATTTTGTGCCACAGATCAGCCAGCCGTATTACCTGTCTGAAAGGGATTTTGCCATGGGTTTTTACCTGATTATTTCAGGGCTGATCAAAAAACTTATTATTTCCGATTATATTACGCTGAATCTCGTCAACTATATCTTTGATAACCCTGCCCTGCACGTGGGCCTGGAAAACCTGTTTGCCGTATACGGTTATGCGATGGTGATTTACTGCGACTTCAGCGGTTACAGTGATATTGCGATCGGGATTGCCTTATGGCTGGGAGTTAAAATTCCGGCCAATTTCAGGTCGCCGTACCAGAGTAAGAATATTACCGAATTCTGGCGCAGATGGCATATTTCATTGTCTTCCTGGCTGAAGGATTACCTGTATATTCCTTTGGGCGGAAACCGGAAATTTTCCATCGCTTCGTTTATTTTCGTACTGGCATTCCTGTCTGGGACGTATTTCATGTCTGTTAACCTCTTTAAGCTTGCCCCGCTGTATGCCGGCCTGATTACGTTGCTGATGCTCATGATCTTCATCCTTCCGGCTATCATCACAAAAAATACTAAAGGTATTGCTGCGAATTTCAACCTGCTTACGACCATGCTTCTGGGCGGATTCTGGCACGGTGCCAGCTGGAATTTCATCATTTGGGGAGCCATCCACGGAATCGGTTTAGGACTGCATAAAATATGGATGTTGCTTACCGGAAAGTCATTTTCCCGATTCAATAACCATATCGTTTACAGGGTTTTTATGGGAATCATTACCTTTCATTTTGTCTGCTTCGGATGGATTTTCTTCAGGGCAGAGGACTTTGATATGGCAGTCTCCATGCTGAAACAGATCTTCTTTAACTTTGATATACAGGCTTTTGCGCCGTTCTACGAAAATTATAAAGGCGTTTTGGGAATGATTGTCCTGGCAATGGCTATCCATCTTATTCCGGAAGATACCGTCGACAAGCTGATCGCCAGAAGGGAAAGATTCCCGATGATCATCTACATCATCATTTTCTTTGCCTTCCTTCTGCTATACGGATATTTCAAGTCTGCTGAACAGGTGCTGCCGATCTATCTGCAATTCTAGTTCCTCCCATCAGTAAAGAGTTTGGAAAAAGCTTTCCAGATCAGTTCAGCCTGGCTTTCGTAACCGGGCTTTACATAATGTACGCCATCGCCACTCGCCTGCTTCTTTACCTGCGCTTTTCTGAATGATCCCTTCCCTCCGCTTGCTGTGTACAGATCAAAAAATGCTGTTTGATTGGATACTGCGGCTTCCTTCATCCAGCTGATGATCTCAGGAACCCGGTTCTGCTTCGGCATATTATCCGGAGGCGAAACCAGCAGGACCGGCAGGCCGGGTGATGCTTCCCTGAATTTCCGGATCAGCGTGGAGATATTACTCTGGAATTCCTCTTTTTCAATGGGTGCAAATGCTTCATTGGTTCCCAAAGCAATAATCAGGATATCAGGAGCAATCGTCTTTAGCTGCTCCACCTGCAAAGGATATTTAAGGAAATCGCCATAGGTTGCTCCGTTAACGCCTACCGTATTGAAGACGACCCCTCTATCTGTGTTCTTCAGGAACTGGAATCCGTAAAATATACTTCCGGGAAGGCTGGTACGCATCAGAAAAACATTCCGGGGCTGTGTAAAATCTACCTCGGTTTTAAATCCGGTAAATTTCTGTTTACGGATCAATGTGATGTAATTTTCAAAATCAGAATTGTAATCGAAATAATTTCTTTCCACTTTATATACGTTTCCCGGTACCGGATGCATGATCTGATCCCCGTTAAGCTGCCTGAACCTGGTCGTTGTATTATTATACTTTGAGACTATTTCATGGAACGTTTCTCCCTCTGCAGCCGTATGATTAAGCCGTTCTGTCTTCTTCACGATAAAATTCTTCAGCGGCTGCTGCTCAGTGTATACGCTGAATTCCTGTCCGTCCATACTTCTGTCATGATAGATAAAAAGTTTGTCGAATCGGTCTGCAGGGTTTTTAAAGGTGATTTCCAGGAAAGGGTTTTGTTTGCTGCCGATGACGAATCCGCTGGCTCCCATTTCAGGAAACAACTTCTGTTCGTGAACCAGACGGAAAGTTTCCCAGGCCTGATTGCTCGCAGATTCAAAATCTTCGGCGCCATTCGTATTGGCAACATGGTACGGAAAAACAAGCCCTCTGCCTGCATTGCCGTAACGGTCCTGGAATTTTTTCCTCAAATATGAAGTGAGCCAGTCGGCCTGGATGTGGGAATCTCCCATGAACAGGATTGTGGAAACCGTATTTTGTTTCAGTTTTTCTGTGAAAGGTTTAAGGACCTCACTGTTCTCTATTTCCTGAGCCTGGCCGTTGAATAAAAACAATATAAAAAGAAAGCTGATGCTTTTTCGGGTAATTTTCATACCGTGAATTTATACATTTTTCTGCAAAACCTACAGTAGCAAACAAAATAAGTAAGTCTGAATTTTAAATCTTAACTTTGCAAAAATTTTCCTGTTGAAAGACCTGCTCCTGATTACTCCCCCTTTTACGCAGCTGAATACTCCCTATCCGGCTACAGCCTACATCAAAGGTTTCCTGAATACCAAAGCTGTTTCATGTTATCAGTCAGATTTAGGTATTGAAGTCATCATTGCGCTATTTTCTAAAAAAGGACTGGCCAATATTTTTGATGTGCCGGTTAACCTTCATGAAATTTCAGACAATTCGCAAAGGATTTTCACACTGAAATATGAATATATCAAAACCATCGATCAGGTTATTCTCTTTTTGCAGGGTAAAAATCCTACTTTAGCACGGCAGATCTGCAGCATGAACTTTCTTCCCGAAGCTTCGCGTTTCAACCAGCTGGATGATATGGAGTTTGCTTTCGGGAACATGGGGATGCAGGACAAGGCCAAACATCTGGCGACCTTGTATTTGGAAGATATTTCGGATTATATTGTTGAAAATATTGATAGCGATTTCGGATTCAGCAGGTATGCGGAACGGCTGGGAAAAAGTGCGTATTCCTTTGATGAATTATATGCAAAGCTCACCGGAAAGACAACTTTTATTGACGGGATCACCCTACACATCCTTAAAGAAAGAATGGAAACGGTACAGCCGAAACTGGTTTGCTTTTCCGTTCCATTTCCGGGAAATTTATATTCGGCATTCCGGTGTGCACAGTGGATCAAAACCCATTATCCTGATGTGAAAACCGCTATGGGAGGAGGATTTCCGAATACGGAGCTTAGGGAAATCAAAGACACAAGGGTATTTGAGTTTTTCGATTTCATTACCCTTGATGATGGGGAACTTCCTCTTGAACTTTTATGTCAGAATATTCATGCATCGGAAAATCAGGAATTCAAAAGGACTTTCCTGGTGGAAAACGGACAAGTAGCCTATAAAAACAATTCTACGAGAAAGGATTACCGGCAGGCGGATATCGGGACACCCGATTATTCGGATCTGTTGCTGGACCGGTATATTTCCGTGATCGAGATTGCCAATCCCATGCACAGCCTCTGGAGTGACGGCCGTTGGAATAAATTAACCATGGCCCATGGATGTTATTGGGGGAAATGTACTTTCTGTGATATTTCCCTGGATTATATTAAAATCTATGAACCGATCTCTGCGAAGATCCTGGTGGACCGGATGGAAGAACTGATCCTTACCACCGGAGAAACTGGATTCCATTTTGTAGATGAAGCGGCCCCGCCGGCACTGATGCGCGAAGTAGCCCTCGAAATCCTGAGAAGGAATCTGGTGGTTACCTGGTGGACGAACATACGCTTCGAAAAAAGCTTTACCCGAGATCTTTGCTTTCTGTTAAAGATGTCCGGATGCGTTGCGGTTTCCGGCGGACTGGAAGTAGCCGGTGACCGGCTGCTGAAACTGATCGATAAAGGAGTTTCCGTAGCTCAGGTTGCCGATGTAACGCGTAATTTTACCGAAGCCGGAATTATGGTCCATGCCTATCTGATGTACGGTTACCCTACGCAGACCGTTCAGGAAACAGTTGACTCCCTGGAGATGGTACGGCAGCTGTTTGAAATGGGTATTGTACAAAGCGGTTTCTGGCACCAGTTTGCCATGACGGCCCATTCCCCTGTCGGGCAGAACCCTGAGGCCTTTGGCGTCATCCCGGTACGGCAGGAAATTCAGTTTGCTCACAACGATGTAGATTTTAAAGACCAAACAGGAATTGACCATAACCGTTTCAGCTTCGGACTGAAAAAATCCCTGTTCAATTATATGCATGGGATTAATTTCGAACTGCCGCTTCAGGAATGGTTTGATTTTAAGATTCCGACCACTACCATCCATCCGGATTACATTCATGACTGTCTGCTGGACAACGAAGACTTCAAATTCAAACCCAACTCAAAAATCGTCTTTTTAGCCAAAAACGTAATCGCTGAGAATCGCGTAAAAATAAAAAAGAAATACTCTGGTGCATATACGCTGCTTACATTCCACTTAAAAACCAATATTGTAAAAGCGGAAATGGAACAGGAACATGCAGAGTGGCTAATGGGCATTTTAGAAGAACATGATATAGAAAACCCTAAAAAGCTTATGCTTCAGCAACTTAAAGTTTATTTTGAAGAGCAGTTTGAAAATTTTGAGCTGTTCTGGTTTTCAAAACCGATGCAGCAATTGAAGGAAAACGGTGTCATTCTGTGTCTTTAAATTTTCGCAAAACCTGACCGCAATTTTCTCTTATTAAATTTTTTTCGGATATCAATCAGAATTTTATTCCTTTTTTAAAGTCTATCTGCAATAAGGACATTATAATCATAAAAATTCCCGGATTAACCGGGAATTGTTTTGTACTATAGTCAGGATTATTTCTGCACGCCGTCTTTTGTCACTTCCCCTACAATCACTTTTTCCTGAACTTTAATAAAGTTCGGATCCATGATGGCCAGACGTTCCGCAATGGCTTTATAGGTCGGGACTTTCAGAAGAGAAGCTCTTCCCGATATTTCGCGGTATAAGGTAAAGGTTTTACCTCCGGCGGTCTTAATCTGTTTGGTCGTCGTAATGTATTTGCCGATATACTTGCTTTTCGCATCATATATTTCAAGGTCGACAAATGTCTTTTCAGAAATGGTATTATCCGATCCGAAACTGACCGGAAGATTGGTAAAATATCCCACGGGTACACCATTGCTGAGGATTTCGCCAACATTATTGACCTCAATTTTAAGCTTGTCAATTTTACTCCTTACCGTATAGGCATCTTTCGTTTTCGCATCCAGCTTCCTTTTAGGTGGGTTTTTGAAAAGCTCATCCAGGTTCCTGATGTTGATTCCCCGGTTATCAATGATCTTAAATCCCTTTACGGAAGTATACACCGCTGATTTTTCTTCACCCGAAAATGCAGATGGCGAAATGTAGTCCAGTTCTAGCGTCTTGTCGTTATTGTAGATCCGGGTTAATTTAATGTAGCTGTCGCGGACGGAATCCACAATACTTTTATCAATAAACTCCATGGTATAAGTAGGAGTTTCCTTGAGATCCATAAAAGTATATTCACTGGATCTGTGGGATATTTTGGCTACCGGAATGCCATCCAGCTGTATCACGCCATGTTTGGTTTTTATATTCTGGGCATTGAGAAACAGGCCCAACACTGTAAAGAATATGATAATACCTCCTTTCATACAATCAGATTTCTACATCACAAAAAAAAGTGTAACCAAAGTTACACTTTCTTGAAAATATATTTAGCTTTTCATTTAATTATTCGCAAAGAATGATTCCTTTGTTATGATTAAATTCTACAACACCACTGGTAATAGGATAAGAAAAAACAGAATCTTTTTCATTTTCTTTGGTGAAATTCTTAGCATAAGCTTCATTGATGGCTTTCGCATACAGCTTTACTTTACCTCCCACTAAAGAAGAAACGATGCCTGCGTGGTTTTTCATGATGTGAAATTCACCATGCTTGCCCGGCAACAGTACAGAATCTACTTCTCCTTCAAAAACTACGTATTCTGGTGTTAAAATTTTTATATTCATTTTTTATGAATTATAGATTATAGATTTTAAATTTTAAATGATATTATCAATCTAAAATCTAAAATTTAACATTTAAAATTTCTTAAGCGTTTTCAGCTAACATTTTTTGTCCGGCTTCAATAGCTTCTTCAATGGTTCCTTTAAGGTTGAAAGCAGCTTCCGGTAAGTGATCCAGTTCTCCGTCGATGATCATGTTGAAACCTTTGATGGTATCTTTGATATCTACCAATGATCCCGGGATCCCTGTAAACTGTTCTGCAACGTGGAAAGGCTGAGATAAGAATCTCTGAACTTTTCTTGCACGGTATACAACAGATTTATCTTCTTCGGAAAGTTCTTCCATACCAAGGATAGCAATAATATCCTGAAGTGCTTTATATCTCTGAAGGATTTCTTTTACTCTTTGTGCACAGTTGTAATGCTCTTCACCGATGATTTCCGGAGCAAGGATTCTTGACGTGGAAGCCAAAGGATCTACCGCAGGATAGATACCCAGTGAAGCGATCTTTCTGTCCAGTACTGTAGTGGCATCCAAGTGGGCAAACGTTGTAGCAGGAGCCGGGTCAGTTAAGTCATCCGCAGGTACGTAAACCGCCTGTACGGAAGTAATGGATCCGTTTTTAGTGGAAGTAATCCTTTCCTGCATCGCTCCCATCTCAGAAGCAAGTGTCGGCTGGTAACCTACCGCAGAAGGCATACGTCCAAGAAGTGCAGATACCTCAGAACCTGCCTGGGTGAAACGGAAGATGTTGTCTACGAAGAACAGTACATCTCTACCCTGTCCGCTTTCTCCACCGTCTCTGTAATATTCAGCCAAGGTAAGACCGGAAAGGGCTACTCTCGCTCTTGCACCTGGTGGCTCATTCATCTGTCCGAAAACGAAAGCTGCTTTAGAATCTTTCATGGCTTCTGTATCCACTTTAGAAAGATCCCATCCTCCGTTTTCCATAGAATGCATGAAATCGTCACCATACTTGATGATTCCGGATTCCAGCATCTCTCTTAAAAGGTCATTTCCTTCTCTCGTTCTTTCCCCTACACCGGCGAATACCGAAAGACCTCCGTGTCCTTTAGCAATATTGTTAATCAACTCCTGGATCAGTACGGTTTTACCTACACCGGCACCACCGAACAAACCGATTTTACCTCCTTTTGCGTAAGGCTCAACAAGGTCGATTACTTTGATACCTGTAAATAAAACTTCTGCAGAAGTTGAAAGCTGATCAAATTTAGGTGCTTCTCTGTGGATTGGTAAACCTCCCTCTTTGGAAACATTCTGCATTCCGTCGATAGCATCACCTACTACGTTGAAAAGTCTTCCGTTTACAGCCTCACCGATAGGCATGGTAATAGGATTTCCGAACCCGATGACATCCTGACCTCTTTTAAGACCGTCAGTCGCGTCCATTGCGATACATCTTACTGTATCTTCTCCAATATGCTGCTCTACCTCTAAAACTACTTTTTCACCGTTTTCTTTGGTAATTTCTAACGCGTCATAAATACTTGGAATAGCTTCCACATCTGTAAAGACTACGTCGATTACCGGACCAATAATTTGAGAAATTTTTCCTTTAATTTGGTTTGCCATTGCTAAATTTTTTCTTGGTGCAAATATAATGATTCTTCATTAACCCGCAATTGTTAAAAAACAGATTTTTATCATACTTTTATCAATGCAGGAAAATAAGAATTTAATGCGGTCCCAACGGATAAATCCACCGCTGTTATTGGTCAGCCGTTATCTCGGTACATTCTTACATTATTTCCTATATTTGCAGTCAAAATTTTTCCGTTTTGAACGTTTATAAAAATTTCAGCGATTATACTTCACACAGACCTCTCGCATTGTCTTTAGGGATGTTTGACGGTGTGCATATCGGCCATAAAAGCATTATTGATGAACTGAAAAAGACCGGACATGAGAAAGATCTGGAAACCGCTATCCTTACTTTCTGGCCGCATCCGAGATTTGTTTTCAATCCTGACGAAGACCTGAAACTCCTGAATACACTGGATGAGAAGACTGTCCTGATGGAAAAGTACGGCATTCAGAACCTCTTCCTGAAAGAGTTTGATGCCGGGTTCAGGAACCTTACCGGTGAAGAATTTGTCCGTCAGATCCTGGTTGATGCCCTGCATGTAAAATATCTGATTATCGGTTACGACCACTCCTTCGGGAAAAACAAAAGCGGAAACTTTGAACTGCTTCAGAAGCTTTCCGGGGAGCTGGGCTTTGAAGTCGAACAGATGGAGGCGATCAATATCCACGAAAATAACATCAGCTCCACTAAAATCCGTAAGGCACTTTTAACGGGAAACATCAGGGAAGCCAATGAAATGCTGGGATATTCCTATTCCGTTTCGGGAACTGTTGTTCACGGGAAGAAGATCGGGAGGACCATCGGCTATCCTACCGCTAATATTGAAACGGATTCCATTAAGCTTCTTCCTAAAAAAGGAGCGTATATCGTTGAAGTCTTTGTACAGGGCAAGCACTACAAAGGGATGTTGAGCGTGGGAACCAATCCGACCGTTAACGGAGAGAAACTTACCGTAGAAGTATACATCCTTGATTTTGCAGGAGATATTTACGGAAAAGACATCACGGTGAGATTCCGGGATTTCCTGCATGACGAAATTAAGTTCGAAGGCATGGACAAGCTAATTGAAAGACTGGATGAAGATAAAAGATTAACCGAAGAATTTGAATTCTAACGATTTATAATTTCTTCTTTCGCTTTTTTCGTCAGCGAATTAAATACCAATTCATACGACTGATCGATTAATTTAAAAATCAGGTCTCTCTTTAAACCATCCGTCATCACCGAATTCCAGTGGGTTTTATTCATATGAAATGCTCCGTTGACCTGCGGATATTGCTCCCGAAGTTCTGCACTCCATTCCGGATCTGTTTTTACATTGATCTGAAGCGGCATTCTTTCCAGCGGCATCAGAAGGAACATTTTACCGCCAACCTTTAAAACCAGGGTTTCATTATCGAAAGGAAAACTTTCGGTTACCCCTTTCTTCGCGAGGCAGTAGTCAAGAATTTCATTGGCATCCATACGGTAACAGCATAGTATTTGAATAACCAATATTATTAAAATTTTATAAATTAAAGCAATCAATTTGCGATTAATTTCAACCCATAACCCTTCAATGATATGAAAGCCCTAGTTATCGGCGCTACAGGTGCCACAGGAAAGGATCTGGTACATCAGCTGTTAGAGGATCACGACTTTGATCGCGTCGATATATTTGTAAGAAAACCGGTGGATATCCGGCATCCGAAGCTTACCGTTCACGTCATCGATTTTGATGCCCCTGAACAATGGAAACCGCTTGTTACCGGTGATGTCGCATTTTCATGCCTTGGTACCACACTTAAGGCTGCCGGAAGTAAAGAAGCGCAGCATAAGGTGGACTATGATTATCAGTACCGGTTTGCAAAAGCTGCAAGAGAAAATGACGTGGAAGATTATGTGCTGGTTTCGGCCTATGGCGCGAATCCGAAATCCAAAATATTTTATTCCAGGATGAAAGGCGAGCTGGAAGAAGCGGTGAAGAGATTACATTTCAATAAAATCACCGTTTTTAAACCGGGAATGCTGGAAAGAAAGGATTCAGACCGCACCGGAGAAGTCCTGGGAAGCCGGATCATTAAATTTGCCAACAGGCTTGGCCTTCTGGAAAGCCAGAAACCATTGCCAACTGATGTGCTGGCTAAAGCCATGATTAATTCATCGAAAATAAAAAGCAATGGCTACTCCAGTATTAAGCTGGGAAATATTTTTGGTTTTGCGGAAAAAGCTCATAATACTGTAACAATGAAATAATGTAACAGTGTAACAGTGTCAAGATTGGTCAATTTTAACACTGTTACATTATTACATTGAATGATCTATTTCAGGTATTTCGTAATGGCCTCGTCCGTAGGTTTTGTAGTACTTACGAAAGAATCAATCAGCTTACCGTTTTCATCGATCAGGAATTTCGTAAAGTTCCATAGGATGGTCGTATTTTTAACACCGTTCAGATCTTTTTCAGTAAGATACTTGAAGATCGGTGCAGTATCATCCCCTTTTACCGAAACTTTAGCAGCCATCGGGAAGGTTACCCCATAATTTTTCTGGCAGAAAGCACCGATTTCCTTATTGGTTCCCGGCTCCTGTCCGCCAAAGTTGTTGGCAGGAAATCCAACAATGACCAGTTTGTCTTTGTATTCCCCGTACAGTTTCTCAAGATCTGCATACTGAGGCGTAAATCCGCATTCTGATGCCGTATTGACCACAAGGATTTTCTTTCCTTTGAAATCTGCAAAATTGATTTCTTTTCCGTCCAGACTTTCTACTTTGTAGTCGTAAATGGTCTTTCCCATAAGCGCTTTGGTTTTTGTTTTGGATGCTTCACTTTTCTTCTGGGCACAGCTGTTGAAAAAAGCCATGAAAGAAAGCAGCAGTAAAAAGATTTTTTTCATAATGGATGTATTATTTAAATTTGAAGGTATTCGCCGGGAATACTTTATTGGTATCGATCCTGTTGATCAGCATTACGTAATCCCCGTCTTTCTTGGAACTGGAAGACTCTATCCTAAACGGCATCATCAGGTTGCCTACTTTTTTGTAGTCTGAATAATTCAGGGTTTCATCTTTCTTGATTTCCTTTAAAAGCATATAGGTTTTGGTATCGAAATAATAGATGTTATTATTGAAATTTTTAGTCAGCTCGACTTTATGGCAATAGATATTCCCGATTTTTTCCTTTCCCAGGTATTGTGCAGTAAATCCTTTGTTGTCCCAGTCGATAAAGTCATTATCAAAATTTTCAGGGACATATTCGGCGTACTCCTGCAGCTTATTGGCTGCATAGTTCATGGCATACCCTTTCGTACCGTCATATCCTTCAATCGCAGTCTCCTTATTGCCGATGGTAATCACCGTTTTAGTGAGGTTGGGACGTTCCTGATAGATCCTGATCGGGTATTCATCTTTAACGCCCAGAACAACCTTTCCCTGAAGCATTACCGAGTTAAGAAGCTTCCAGTTCGTAAGTCCTCCGGACAGTTCAATATTTTTATCGATAATTTCCTTTGCCGTCTGAGCCAAACACCACTGGGAACAAACCAGAATAAATGCCAACAGTAATTTCTTCATTAATTCTTTTTATAAGTTCAAATATAATGCTTTTTAATTTGAAGTTTTTAATTAGGTTATTTGAAAATGTGGTGCTTGTCTGATATTTTCAAATTGTTTCACGTTCAAATGTTCAAATTAATTGTCTGGCTTTCTCCAGATCTTCCGGTGTATCGATGCCTACTCCGATAAAATTGGTTTCTATCATCTTGATTTTCATTCCGTATTCCAGGTATCGGATGCATTCGATCTTTTCAGCAATTTCCAAAGGCTTCATTTCGAGGCTTGAAAACTGGATGAGCGCATGCTTCCTGAATGCATAAACCCCGATATGCTTAAAATAACTCACCTCGTAAGCCGTTTCCCTGTGAAAAGGAATGACAGAGCGGCTGAAGTAAAGCGCAAAGCCATTGTTATCCGTAATTACCTTTACATTATTCGGGTTTTCAATCTCTTCTTTGTCATGCAACCTTATTTTTAAGGAAGCGAGGGAAATCTCCTGGTTATGGTCTTCCCTGAAAACTCCGATCAGCTGCTGTAAAGGTTCCAGCTTCAGAAATGGTTCATCACCCTGAACATTGATGACAATATCACAATCGATGTTCTGGACAGCTTCTGCTATACGGTCGCTGCCGGTTTCATGCTGGCCGGTCATCACCGCTTTTCCACCATTACCGACAATCTCATTGAAGATTATTTCCGAATCCGTAGCGACAAAAACTTCTTCAAACAAACCGGTCTCCACCACATTCTGATAGGTGGTAGTAATGACTGTCTTGTCTCCCAGTGTCTGCATCAGCTTGGCCGGAAAACGGCTGGCTTCATACCGTGCAGGAATTACAGCAATGATTTTCATAAAATAATAAAAATGTAGCAATATAACAGTGTAATAGTGTAGTAATTGATTATTAAACTATTACATTGTTACACTGTTATATTGGTATATTAAAATAATAACTATTTAAGATTATTCAAACTATTCTCAAGCTTCGGCATCATGGCTGAAATTTCCTCTGTAGCCAATCCTCCTACGGAAGCTCTGAACCAGGGCTCGGATTTTTCCTCCCCGAAAGCTGAGAATGGAACCAAGGCAACCCCCGCTTCGTTAATTAAGTAGAATACCAAATCGGAAGAATTTTCGATCACCGTTCCGTCAGGCTTCGTTTTTCCGATATAGTCAAATTTTATCGTAAGATACAGGGCTCCCATCGGTTCGATGCTGTCTACGGCAAGGCCTTTATTTTTAAGGTCCTGGATCCCACTGTGAAGTACTTTCAGGCTCTGTTCCAGTTTCCCTTTGAAATCTTCCACAAAGGCATTCACGTCTTCAGGGTTTTCATAATATCTTGCCGTGGCCTCCTGCTCCGGTTTCGGTGCCCATGCACCAACGTGCGTAAGGAGCGCTTTCATTTTGTCAATGATAGGTGCAGGACCGAATCCCCATCCTACCCGTACTCCGGTTGCAGCCAGGCATTTGGAAATCCCGTCGATATAAATGGTGTAGTCTTTCATTTCCGGGAAAAGGGAAACAGGATCTACATGCTCTGCCCCAAACGTAAGGTTGGAATAAATCTGGTCATACATCAGGTAAAGCGGCTTTTCATCTTCGCCTCTTTTTTTGTTTTCGGCCAGGATCAGTTCACAGATCTCAGAAAGCTGTTCCCTGGTGAACATGGTTCCGGTAGGATTCAGTGGAGAACAAAGTGCTACCAGTACAGCACCATCCAGATGCGGTTGAAGATCAGCAGCAGTCGGAAGGAAGTTATTCTCAGGCGTTGTCTTTACTTCTACAGCGTCGGCTGAAGTAAGGTAGGCGTAGTGGTTATTGTTCCATGAAGGGATCGGATAGACTACTTTATCCCCTTCATCAACAATGGTCTTGTAAACGGCATAAATCAGGGGTCTTGAACCTGCTGTAATGAGGATGTCATCAGGCGCATAATCCAGGTTCCATCTGGTTTTAAGGTCTTTGGAAACCTCTTTTCTCAAAGATAAAAGTCCGTTAGCCGGCGGATAATTCGTCAGGTTATTCTGATAGGCTTTCTGAATTTCTTCTTTCAGTTTTGCCGGTATCGGATAGATATTAGAATTCAGGTCTCCAATGGTAAGGTTGGCAATTTCAGCACCTTTTGCTTTCAAATCATTGACTTCATTACCAATTTTTACAATTTCGGAACCAATCAGGTTCGCCGCTAATTTTGAAACTTTCACTTTATTTTTATTTAATAGGATTAATGGAATAACTTATCCATGCAGCAGTTTAACAATCATTGGTATATTATTAAACTGCTGTACAGGTGCATTATTTTATGTTAATTGCAGGTCTCTTTTTACCTGCTCTGCTTTTTCTTCGAGTGCCTGAAGGGTATCTGCAAACTCAGCTTCTGAGGCCAGTGCTCCTTTCACAGAAATGTAGAATTTAATTTTAGGTTCTGTTCCCGAAGGCCTTACGCAAACTTTTGTCCCGTCCTGTGTATAATAAATCAATACATTGGATTTAGGAATGTCGGTGATAGCCTTACGTTCCCCTTTAGAGATCAGGAAGCTGGTCTGCTCTTTAAAGTCCTTTACTTCTTCCACAGGTGAACCGGCCAGTTCTTTCGGCGGATTTTCCCTGAAGTTTTTCATCATGTCCAGAATTTCTTCTGCTCCTTCCCTGCCTTTTCTGACCAGGTTAACCAATGCTTCGTAGTACATTCCGGTTTCCTGATAGATCTCCATCAGGTACTGGTACATGGTCCTGCCATTGGCTTTGCACCATGCTGCAATCTCGCAGGCCAGGAGGATGCTTCCGCATGAATCTTTATCTCTCACAAAATCGCCGGTCATAAACCCGAAGCTTTCTTCGCCTCCGCATATAAATTTTTCTTTACCTTCGAAATCACGGATCATCTTTCCGATCCATTTAAATCCGGTCAATCCAACTTTGCAGCCTACGCCAAACTTCTGGGCAATATCAAAGAAGATATCGGAAGTTACGATGGTAGAACCGATGAATTCTTTTCCGGTAATTTTTTCCTGCTTTCTCCACTCATTAAGAATGTAATAGGTCAGAATCGTGTTGGTCTGGTTACCGTTCAGCAATTGCATTTCACCTTCAAGGTTCCTTACGGCAATTCCAAGACGGTCTCCATCCGGGTCAGTACCGATCACGATATCCGCATTGGTGATCTTAGCAAGATCCATCGCCATTTCCAGGGCAGCAGGCTCTTCCGGGTTCGGAGAGTCTACCGTAGGGAAATTCCCGCTTGGGATCATCTGCTCAGTCACCAGGTCGATTTTTTTGAATCCTGCTTTTTCCAGTGCTTTGGGAACGGTAGTATACGTAGTCCCGTGGATGGACGTGAACACGATGTTCAGGTTTTCTTTCCCAACATTCTGATAGGTGGAATGTTCAATGCAGGCATCGATATAGACATCATCCTGCTCTTCACCGATCCATTCGATCAGGTCATCATTTCCGTTGAATTTAATTTCATCAAATTTTACGGAATATACTTCACTGATGATGGCTTCATCATGCGGTGGAACAATCTGTGCCCCGTCATTCCAGTATACTTTGTAGCCGTTATATTCCGGCGGGTTATGGGAAGCCGTAAGAACAATCCCTCCGTTGCATTTTCTGTCACGTACGGTAAAAGACAGCTCCGGTGTCGGCCTGTGATCTTTGAAAAGAAGGACTTTTATTCCGTTGGCTGTTAAAACATCAGCAACCAGTTTTCCGAACTCTTTTGAATTATTTCTTACATCGTAGGCAATCGCTACTTTAATTTCTTCATTGGGAAACTGCTTTAACATATAGTTTGCAAGTCCCTGTGTAGCTTGACCTAACGTGTATTTATTTAAACGATTGGTTCCTACACCCATTACGCCACGCATCCCTCCTGTCCCGAATTCCAGTTCCCTGTAAAAAGAGTCTTCAAGATCCGGAGAATTGCCTTCAATCAGAAGCTGGACGGCTTTTCTTGTTTCTTCATCGAATGATTCGTGCAACCAAAGTTGTGCTTTTTCTAATGTTGTCATATTATATTTTGTAGTCGTTTGTAATGTATTGAATTTTGAATAAAATAAGTATTATCTGAATAATAAAACAGATCAGTTCAGCAGTTTCCGTTCGATACGCGCAGTTTTATCTGCCTTAAAAGCTTTGATCGGCTCATTGTAATACAATAGTTTTGCCGTGTTCTGAACATTTCCAGATAAAGAATCTTTTACATTGAGTTCAGCATAATTTCCGTTTTTCGAGTCGAGTTTCAGGTTGTCTATTTTCCAGTAAGGAGCGATAAGGCTTGCCGTATCTGAAATCTTAATGACTGCCTGTTTGGTCTGACCTAAAAAATTAGCCCTGCTTTTGTTCAGCATTTCTACTTCTGCTTTTCTGGTGTTGATGGAACCCATGAAAATAGCATTATTTTTAAGACTGAGCTTAAAATTATCGGTTTTGATCTCGCTGGAAATATTCATCTCCACGGAATCCGAAATACTGATCTGTGCCGGACTGTATTTTGAATAAACAGTCACGTTATAGAAATCCACTCCTTTCACGCCTCTCTTTTCTTTAATGGAAAGGGTTTTGTTGTCAACATCTACGTCGAGGTTACCGGCAATATTCGGATAGGTTTCTATCTCAACAAAATTTTTCGGTCCCCGGGCATAGAACACCCGGAATTTACCTTCCAGGTTAATGTTGTTAAAATCTTCGACCTCAAGATCTTTCTTTGTAATATTTCCTTCCGGTGATATTTTACCGCAGGAAATCAGAAATAAAAATACAGTGAGGAGTATATAAAAATATCTTTTAGTCATCTTAATAAAGGGTAGAATAAATTAAAACTGCTACAAAAATCGTACACAATACGATCCCGATGATTAACGGTTTCCATATCGGCTTTTTATCATACTGGGTTTCATCCGGAAAATATTTCGGGAAGAAGTAAAAAGCCAGTAAGCATCCTCCTGTAAACCCGCAAAAATAAGCATACGTGCTTTTGGGGTTTTCCTGAAGGTTGCCGATCACGATGGTAATAATGGTCACCAGTACAGAAACAGCCAGGACAATATAAGATTCCCTGTCTTTTTTGGCTTCCCTTAAATTCAGGAATAATAAAATACCACCAAAAAGCGTAGAGAAAAACACAGAAAAACCGATGATGGCCTGCTTGGAATATATTCTCGGCCTGTTGTGATCCATACTCATTAAATTACTTCGTCGATATTGTAATTTTTATGCTCTCTGTTGGTCCTGATGATCATTTCTCCCAGGAAGCCGGCAATGAACAGCAATGTTCCCATAATCATCATGGTCAAAGCGATGAAAAACCATGGATTATTGGTGATCAGGTGTCCGTAAATACCTCGCGCAACATCAATCAGCTTGGACAGTCCCAGCCATAATGCAGACAGAAATCCTACAATGAACATGATGGTTCCTACGGCACCGAAAAAATGCATCGGCCTTCCGCCAAAACGGCTGACAAACCACAGGGTTACCAGGTCCAGGAAACCTCGGATAAACCTTTCGGTTCCAAATTTAGAGGTTCCGTACGGCCTTGCCTGATGCTGTACCTCCTTTTCCGTAATTCTCCTGAATCCTGCATTGGCAGCCAGTACAGGGATGTACCGGTGCATGTCGCCATAGACATCGATCGACTTCACCACCTGTTTTTTATAGGCTTTCAGCCCGCAGTTGAAATCGTGGAGATGGACACCGGATACTTTTCTCGCTGCTGCATTGAAGAGTTTGGACGGAATATTTTTGGTCATGACATTGTCATACCGTTTTTTCTTCCACCCGGAAACAATATCGTAGTTGTCTTGCATGACCATGGCATACAGCTCCGGGATTTCTTCCGGAAAATCCTGAAGATCGGCATCCATAGTAATCACCACTTCCCCGTTGGCCCGGGCAAAAGCGGCGTGAAGAGCCTGGGATTTCCCGTAATTCCTGGAAAATTTAATACCGTGGATCTGCGGATGCTGTATCTTAAGATTTTCAATAATATTCCATGAAAGGTCTGTGCTGCCGTCATCTACAAACCAAATTTCATAGGTTAACTGGCTGGTTCTGCACACGGTATCGATCCTGGAAAAAAGTTCTTCCAGGGAAGCTTCTTCATTCAGCAGCGGAATAATGATGGATAAATTCATTGAATGGTAATACGTTTATTCTTGACTGTTTTCCTGGTACACGGTTCTCGTTCTGAAAAATGCTCCGAAAAACAATGACAAAACTACGTAAAATATCAGTATTGCGGCAAAATATCCTGAAAAATGACTCGCCGTAAGCATATCTTTTCCTTTAACGGCATCCGGTGAAAAACTCTGCACCCTTTCTTTGTATTTCTGGTCCAGCTCATCAATGTCTTTCTGGTGCTTTAAAATTGTACGGGCAGAGGTATATTCTTTGTCCAATTCGGATTTCTGCCTTTGCACATACTGGTAATTCAGAAGCTTTTTGGCATCAGGATCTGCAAAATTCAGATAGGCATATATGCTTACAATGGAAAGGATGCCCCCGATGAACATGGGAACAAAAGCTCTTTTGAATGCCTGCTTGAAGCTTACTGTGCTGTGATTGTTCCAATAGGATTTCACAGACCAGAAAGCGGTACCGGCATACAGTATCGGCAGCACGAAAGCGTTCACTTTCAGGGTGGTATCGAAATAGTCTACACCTGAGAAAAAATAATAGACCACAAAGAAGATGATCATAGTGGCTGCGAAAAGTATAATTCCTAATGTTGAAGGGCTTTTTGTCATGTCTTTTGTTTTAGAAAAATCCTGAAAAATTATTGCGCTTAATCTCAGCATTTTAGCACTGAAAGCTATTTTTTAGCAGAATTTTTCTTTGATAATATTTTTAAGTTTACAATTTATTCCTATCTTTGCACCGGCAAGTCCTACACAACCAGCTCCTGAGAATCCTCCAGGGTGGGAACGCAGCAAAGGTAATTGGTCGTAGCGGTGTGATGTAGATAGCTTGCCATTTTTTTTTGGTACTAAGTGAAGAGAGGTAATTTGAAAATTATCTTTTTTTGTTTCCATACGGTCCAACATTTTCATTTTCAAATTACCTTTATTTCTATATTAAAATTCGAACTCCTCGCCCAGTTTCGGTAAAACAAGTTCCGTATTCTTATCGGCAAAATGCTTTAATGCTTCCTCGTGGCTGATTTCAATAGCCGGGAAAGTATCAAAATGACATCCGATTACTTTAGGCGTTCTCAGCAATTCAGCAGCCGCAAATGCCGCCAGTTCCGCATCCATGGTATAATGTCCTCCGATAGGCAGGATGGATACATCCAGGTTACCGTACAGCTTCTGGAAAAGGCCCATATCCGCCATAAGTCCGGTGTCCCCTGCCAGGTATATGTTTTTACCTTCAGGAAGCCTGAAAATATAGCCTACAGGCACGCCGCCATAGCTACCGTCTGAAAATGAACTGGTATGCTGGGCAGGAACCATGGAAATCTTTAAATCATCAATGTCTGCTGTACCCCCGAGATTGAGGTCAATTGTATTGGCCGCATTTTTAAAGTGACCGCAAACTTCCGGAACCCCGATCACTGCTGCCTGCGGATGGTATTGCAATACTTCTTCCACATCTGCGGTGTGGTCCCCGTGCGCATGGGTGAGAAGGATATAATCTATCTTCTGTGCGGTAATATCGAATCCAGATTCCGCTTTTTTGTAGCTGTAAAAAGGATCTGCCAGGATAGTTTTATCCTTGTAGGTAAACAGAAAACAGCTTTGTCCTAAAAATTGTATTTTCATTTTTTATTATTATTTAAAATTACTCCATCAGTGTATGATGGTTTGGGATTAAATTCCGTTGACTGCCAGCCGGAAACATGGATGACAGCAATCTGAAAGACCGCCAGAAAAGTCCCGGCTATAAGCTTTTCCGGAAAATCAGTATAAATAGAATACTTTCAATGGCTGTAAAGACCATCACAACATAAGCCCCAATAGACATTTCAGCGATAGTCAATCCCATTAGCCGGCTCCACCTTCAATCACAGAAAAAATACTGCAGCCGGCAAAACGATATCCTTGAGGGTATCTTAGGCGGCATATGTAAAAGATCTAATGACTTACCTGAAGAAATTAAGCCCGATAGCAGTAAGCGCAGCCATTGCAAATGTCATGATGCCTACCTGCTTCAGGAAAGGATCTAATTCTCTTGGTTCCTTAATGGCCATTATTTTCCTTCTGACCTTCATCATCGGCAACAGCAGGATCATCACGATAAATACGTAATAATTTTGTGACTGGAAAAATCCGTTAACCCCTAAAAACATCAGCATCAAAATTAACGGAAGCTGTAGCAGCACCATTTCGTAGATCATGGCATTTTTGTAGCCGATCCTTAAAGCAAAGCTGTGTTTCCCGGATAAACGGTCGCTTTCTATATCGCGCATATTATTGAGGTTCAGTACGGCCATGCTCATCATTCCAACAGCTGTCCCCGGAAGAAGCATGTCCCAGCTGAACGTTTTGGTAAACAGGAAATAACTTCCGCATACGGAAACAAGCCCGAAAAAGATGAAGACAAAAAGATCTCCCAATCCCATATAGCCGTAAGGCTTTTTCCCTATCGTGTATCCGATGGCCGCCAGAATACAGGCTACGCCCAATCCGATGAATAGATAAAATTCATTAAGGTATCCGCCCGGAATAAAAGCCAAGTACAATAATGCAACGGTTGCCAGAAACGAAAAAACCGATAAAATAATTACCGCATTCCTCATCTGGCCGGCTGTGATCCTTCCTGAGGCCACTGCCCTCGATTCCGCTTCCACTACTCTTTTGGCATCGGTTCCTTTTACTCCGTCACCATAATCATTGGCATAGTTAGACAGGATCTGGTACAGTAAAGTAACCAGAAGAGCCAGGGCAAATATCCTCCAGTCCCAGGTTCCTCCTTCTCCGTACAGCCTCCATTTGGCAATGAAAGACCCCATAATAATTCCGCTTAACGACAGCGGCAGTGTTCTCAGCCTTGCGGCTTTAATCCAATCCTTCATAGTTTATAAGTAATGGGCAATGAGTAATAGATAATCAATAATGGAATTAAAATTGCTCATTACTCATTACCTATTACTCATAATTTTATGTTACGATATCCATTGATCTTCCCCGAAATTGGGCTTTCTCTTTTCCAGGAAGGCATTTCTTCCTTCTTTAGCTTCCTCCGTCATGTAGGCCAGCCGGGTAGCTTCTCCGGCAAATACCTGCTGCCCGACCATCCCGTCATCGGTAAGGTTCATGGCAAATTTCAGCATCCTGATGGAGGTAGGTGACTTCGCCAGGATTTCCTGGGCCCATTCATAGGCGGTATCTTCAAGTTCGGCATGAGGAACGACTTTGTTGACCATTCCCATTTCAAGAGCTTCCTGTGCGGAATAATTCCTTCCGAGAAAGAATATCTCACGGGCTTTTTTCTGGCCCACCATTTTAGCCAGATAAGCAGATCCGTAGCCTCCGTCGAAGCTGGTTACGTCCGCATCGGTTTGTTTGAAGATCGCATGCTCTTCACTCGCTAAGGTCAGGTCGCATACCACATGAAGCGAGTGCCCACCGCCTACAGCCCATCCCGGAACTACGGCAATCACTACTTTAGGCATAAAGCGGATCAGGCGCTGAACCTCCAGGATATTGAGGCGATGCCTTCCGTCTTCTCCTACATATCCCTGATGGCCCCTGGCTTTCTGGTCTCCCCCGCTGCAGAATGCCCAGCCTCCGTCTTTAGGGCTCGGCCCTTCACCGGAAAGCAATACTACTCCGATCGAAGGATCTTCATAGGCATCATAAAAAGCATCGTACAGCTCAGAAGTGGTTTTCGGGCGGAAGGCATTTCTGATTTCCGGCCTGTTGAAGGCAATCCTTGCCACCCCGTTGGATTTTTTATAGGTGATATCTTCGTATTCCTTAGCGGTTTTCCACTCGATCATTTTGTAAAAATTTTCCTCAAAGATACGGAATTGGAAAGAATTTCGGGATTGTAATTTCAGGATTATCACCGGGAATCTGCGGTTTTTTAAACACAAAAAACCGGGACTGCAAGATCCCGGTTCCATATGATTTTCTTAAAGAATTCTTATTTAGGCTGTTTGGCCTGAAGAGCGGCTTCTTTAGCCTTCATTTCAGTCATTTTTGCCTGGTTTTTGGTAATCCCGTAAATATCCTTCAGCATGGATACAGCATCCAGGTTTTCAGGGTTGGACTGATACCATTTTTCAGCATAAGGAAGCGCTTTGTCAAACCTTGCTCTTCTCGCTTCGATCAACTTGGTTGCTTCATCCGGCTTGGTTTTTCTCAGCGCATTGATCTCTTCTACTGCTTTAGAATCATCACCGATGGAAGTCAGCACCAGGTTCTGGTAAGCATTGGAGAAATCCGGCTTAAGCTCGATTGCTTTTTTGAATGAAGCTTCCGCCTCTGAAGCAGTAGCAGGATTTTTAGACTGTAATACCCCAAGGTTATACCAATTGGTTGCATCATTAGGATTTTTAGCCAGCTGCTCCTTAAGATTAGCCATAAACTTATCCGTATTGCCGGAAGCATATAGGGCAGATCCCTGATATTCCTTTAATTTGGCACTATTAGGGAATTTGGCAAGCCCTTTTTCAATGATAGCCAGTGCCTCGTCATTCTTTTTGGCGTTGATCAGCAAGGTAGACAGCGTTTCATACAGGTCAGACTCTACACTTGGGGTCTGTTCTGTTTTGAAATCGGAATAATCCTTGGAACTTTTCTTAAGCAGGTCCCAGGTATTCTTATCATACGTCATTACCTGACCGGTCTTGTTATCCTTTGCGGTATACGTAGTCTGAACTCCCGTATATCCGGAGTTGATAAGATCACTATATATTTTGATCGCCTGTTCTGAGTTGTTTGCCAAAGCATAGCTCAGTCCCGCGTAATACATATATGTTTTATCATCCTGGCCGTTAGTCTTCAGCAGGTTATACACTTCCATAAACTTGGGAGCCGCCCCTGCGTAGTTTTTAGCGTTGTAGGCATCCATAGCTTCTTTGTTGGCAGCCTGTAACTGGGCATTGACATCCCCTTTCTGTCCAAAAACAAATGATGATGCTATGATCGCCATTCCTAAAATCAGCTTTTTCATAATCACTATTTTATAATTAATTGTACAATATTATTCTTCAGAACCCGGATTCTCAGTGTCCGTTGCCGGATTTTCATTTTCCGGATCAGCAACTGAAATGTTTTCCTGGTTATTTTCTACAGTACCGCCTTCTTCATTTTCTTCTGCATCATCTTCCACATCTTTATCTTTCTCCACTTTGGCAATCGCTGCAATTTCATCGTTTTTCTTCAGGTTGATCATCCTGACACCCTGGGTATTCCTGCCCATCACACGCATTTCATCCATTCCCATACGGATGGCAACACCGGATTTGTTAATGATCATCAGTCCGTCTTCATCCGTTACATTCTGGATGGCGATCAGGTCTCCTGTCTTTTCTGTGATATTCAAAGTAATAACACCTTTTCCGCCTCTGTTGGTTTCCCTGTAATCGAGAACGGCTGTCCTTTTACCATATCCTTTTTCAGATACCACGAGAACCGTATCATTGTCAAGATCATTGACCACAATCATGCCGATTACTTCATCATTGTCTTCCAGTGTAATTCCGCGCACCCCGATAGAGCTACGGCCCACTTCCCTTACTTTTTCTTCCGGGAAACGGATACATTTACCTTTTTTGGTTGCAATCATGATCTGGGATGTACCGTTGGTAAGGTATGCACTCAGAAGCTGGTCATTATCCCTGATTTCGATAGCATTTACCCCGTTTACCCTAGGCCTTGAATACGCTTCAAGCGAAGTTTTCTTAATGGTTCCGTTCTTCGTTACCATCACTACGCTCATCTGGTTCACATACTCGGTATCTTTAAGGTTGTTGGTACGGATGTATGCTTTGATCTTATCATCCGGTTCGATATTGATCAGGTTCTGAACGGCTCTTCCCTTGGAAGTTTTGGATCCTTCCGGAATTTCGAATACCCTCAGCCAGTAACATCTTCCTTTTTCCGTAAAGAACAGCATGTACTGGTGGTTGGTTGCAGATACAATGTACTCCAGGAAGTCTTCGTCCCTGGTGGTCGCTGCCCTGTTTCCTACACCGCCCCTGCTCTGGATCTTATATTCTGAAAGGGAAGTCCTTTTGATGTATCCTGCGTGGGAAATCGTAAGAACGACGGATTCGTTCGGGATGATGTCTTCAATAGACATTTCACCACCGGAATAGTCGATTTCCGTTCTTCTGTCATCTCCGTATTTTTCTTTTATTTCGATCAGCTCATCTTTAATTATCTGGAATCTCCTTTCTTCATTGGCTAAGATATCTTCAAGGTTGTCGATCTCTTTCATGATCGCCTCATACTCATCACGGATCTTATCCAGCTCCATTCCGGTTAAACGCGCCAGACGCAGATCAAGGATCGCCTGGGCCTGGAGGTCCGAAAGCTCGAATGCTTCTATCAACCCTTCTTTGGCGGCCTGCGGATTAGCGCTGTGACGGATAATGGAGATCGCTTTATCAAGAGAGGCTTGGCTTCCGATCACTTTCATGAATCCTTCAAGGATATGGGCCCTTTCTCTTGCTTTCTTAAGCTCAAACTTAGTCCTTCTTACGATCACCTCATGTCTGTGCTCTACAAAATGATGGATAATGTCCTTCAGGTTCAGCTGCTCCGGCCTTCCGTTCACCAAAGCAATATTGTTAACGCTGAAAGAGGTCTGAAGAGAGGTATATTTATATAAAAGGTTAAGAACGACATTAGGAATAGCATCGTTTTTCAGCTCGTATACTACACGAAGCCCTTTTCTGTCCGATTCATCCCTGATTTCATAAATGCCCGGGATCTTTTCGTCTTTTACCAGCTCTGCCGTCCTGGCAATCATTTCGGCTTTGTTGACCTGGTAAGGAATCTCAGTAACGATGATGGCATTACGGTTGCCTATTTCTTCAAAATTAACCTTAGCCCTCAATACAACCCTTCCCCTTCCTGTATGGAAGGCATCCCTTACGCCGTCGTAGCCGTAAATGATTCCTCCGGTAGGGAAATCCGGGGCAATGATGTGCTGCATCAGCTCATCAATGGAAATATCTTTGTTATCTATATACGCACAGATCGCATTGATTGATTCTGAAAGGTTATGTGGAGCCATATTGGTCGCCATCCCCACCGCAATCCCGGAAGTCCCGTTCACCAGGAGGTTCGGAACTTTGGTTGGCATAACAGTAGGTTCCTGTAAGCTGTCGTCAAAGTTATTCTGGAAATCAACCGTTTCTTTATCCAGATCGGAAAGAATTTCGTCGGATATTTTTTTCAGCCTGGCTTCGGTATAACGCATTGCTGCCGGCGGGTCGCCGTCCATGGAACCGAAGTTCCCCTGTCCGTCTACCTGAGGGTAACGCAGACTCCATTCCTGGGCCATCCTTACCATAGCATCATATACAGAGGAGTCCCCGTGCGGGTGATACTTACCCAGAACATCCCCTACAATTCTCGCGGATTTTAAATATTTTCTGTTAGAAAAAACCCCCAATCCATACATACCGTAAAGAACTCTTCTATGAACGGGTTTCAAGCCATCTCTTACGTCAGGTAATGCTCTGGAAACAATTACAGACATCGAATAATCGATATAAGATGACTTCATTTCATCAACAATGTTGATAGGAATCAGTCTTTCACCTTCTTTTTGCATAAACAAATTATTACAATGATCATCAGGCCCTTAGCAGGAAGCCTGAAAATTATTTATTTTCCATTTTAATTAACGGGCTAATTTACGAAAAAATTACCGATTTTTGGCTCAGAATTTGTCTTAAAATTATTAAAAATTCATAAAAAATGAGCGTACTGAGCATCACCTTTCACTGCACTAAAAATAATCTTGAGGAATGGGAAAATTATATGGATGATACCCTTGCCCTGATGGCAGAAAACCTGATGGACGTTAACCAATATATCCTGTCTGAAGTAGGAAGTGATTATATTGAAGACGGAAAAAACTATAACCTTCTCCTGGTGTTTGATACTGATGTACTGAGGACTGATTTTATGGAAAGTGAGCTGCTCAATATTACGGAAAGGATAGAGACCAGGTTCGGGCAGGAAGTTATGATTTTTAATACATTCCTGAACCCGAGGATCAACAAACTGTAAAACCTGTATCAGATAAAAAAAGCTGCACCGGTATGAATCGGTGCAGCATTTTAGCGTGGTCCGGGCGGATGCGGATGCGCAGGAAGCCCTCTTTCATGCGGAGGAACCGGCGGTTTACCATGTGGCGGACGCGGCGGTGCGGCACAGGATCCAACGGCAAAGATCACAACCGCTAAAACAGACATTTTTGTTAACTTTTTCATAGGTATTACATTTGTTCCTTTCTGACAGATCAACACTGATGCCAAAAACAGAAGTATAAAAAAGCACCAGCTGTACAGCTGGTGCTAACTTTTTGATTACCGGTGCCTGTGATGCCCCGGAGGATGATGCCCTCTCGGCGGACCCGGATGCCTGTGCCATTTCTTATGCATATGCTTGCGGTGCCCGGGAGGTGGTCCACGATGCGGACGTGGCGGTGGCGCGACACATGATGCCATCATCAGGACGACGATCATCATACTGATCATTTTCATTAAACCTTTCATTATTTTCATTTTTCAAATTCAGCGTAGATAGGATCAAGGGTGATGCCAAAGATGTTTAATTGTACATTGTATGCTGTAAAATGTACAATGTAAAAAGTAAAATGTATTTATGTATCTTGTCGGATTAACATGGCCAGTAATGCTTCATTTCTTCAGGATTCTGAGGTAATTTTCAATTTAGGTAACAGTCCGGCACAGTTTTATGGCATGGATCTTAACCGTATCCGGATGGCATTTTATTGTTAACCGTATTTTCCTTATTCTTTTTTGAACTGATGCTGAATCACGATCAGGGTGTACAGCATTTGATCACGGCAATTTCCGGCATAAAAGAAATTTATAGACCGCGTTTACGGGCAAACAGATTAATTGTTCTATATTCGTTCAAAATTAATTTTAAATCTAAAATAACAGGACACAATAATGAAAGCACTCTTCTACTCTTTCTGTACTTTTTTAGCCCTTGTAAGTTGTAACAACAATAAACCCGAGGCGGCCAATGCGAAGGCTGAAATTTCAAGAAAGGTCAACCAGCTCTATACGGTATACGGAAAATCCGGGAAAGATATTTATTCACAACCTGTGCCAGGTGACTTATTTACGTCTGATCTTAGCAGAATGCTGGACCAGTCTATTGAAATCTCCAAAACAGATATCGAACGGGTTAAAAATAGCCTTCATCCTGAAGATAAGCCATTGCTGCTTGAAGGACCTTTATTTACAGGACTTTATGAAGGGTTTACTTCCTATCATATTCAGTCTATCGATGTTTCCGAAAGTATTCCTTCCGTATATACTGCAAAAGTGCAAGTGGAAATGGAAAATTCAGAAGTTTCCCCAACTGTGAAATGGACAGATACCGTATTGTTAACCGACGGACCGGATACCGAATGGAAGGTGGACAACATCAACTTCGACAGTATCGGCAGCAGTACCGACCTTAAAACTGAACTTAAGAATTTTATTGAAGCTGCAAAAGCGAATTAAAATTCATTCATCATAAAAAAGGCTGCTTTGAAATTTCAAAGCAGCCTTTTATTTTTTAAGGACACTGGACGATATGCGCTTCACTGCATACCAGCTTGTTGAGCCTTTCACAAAATACACAGTATTTCTTCGGTTCGCCTCCATATACGGATTTCAATTGTGCTTTGTTAAGCTTTTTCAGATTTTTCATAGGTTTTGATTGAATGATTTGTATCTGTTAAACGAAAATTATATCTAATTATTGTTTTTAAAATTTAAATTATCATCAAAACACAATTTTAAAATTAAAATAAGAAAGCTCAACCTGTACGTTGAGCTCTTATAATTTTTAGGAAAAATAATCTACAGTTCCCTTTTCAAAAATTTCCCCGTAAGGCTTTTCTTTGATTTTATAATTTCTTCCGGGGTTCCCTGCACCACAATCTGTCCGCCGTGCTTTCCGCCTTCGGGGCCTACATCAATAATATGGTCTGCCAGTTTAATTACATCCATATTATGTTCAATGATGATGAATGAATTCCCTAAGGATACCAGCTGATTGATGGCGTCCATCAGGATCTTCACATCCTCAAAATGAAGCCCTGTGGTAGGTTCATCCAGGATGTACAGCGTATTCCCGGTCTGGCGCTTGGCCAGTTCCGTAGCCAGCTTGATCCTCTGTGCTTCCCCACCGGATAATGTGGTTGACTGCTGTCCTAAAGTAATGTATCCTAAACCGACATCCTGCAAGGTTTTTACCCTGGCAAAAATCTTCGGAATCGGCTGGAAGAATTCTACGGCTTCATCAATGGTCATATCCAGGACGTCAGAAATTGACTTTCCTTTATACCGCACTTCCAGGGTTTCCCTGTTGAATCGTTTTCCGTTGCAGGTTTCACAATGCACATATACATCCGGCAAGAAGTTCATTTCAATCACTTTCAGTCCGCCGCCCTGACAGGTTTCGCATCTTCCCCCTTTTACATTGAAAGAGAATCTTCCCGGTTTGTATCCCCGGATTTTACTTTCCGGAAGCTCCGAGAACAGGTTTCTTATATCGGTAAACATTCCGGTATAGGTTGCCGGATTGGAACGCGGGGTCCTTCCGATCGGGGT
Source organism: Chryseobacterium camelliae (assembly GCF_002770595.1). Classification (NCBI taxonomy): domain Bacteria; kingdom Pseudomonadati; phylum Bacteroidota; class Flavobacteriia; order Flavobacteriales; family Weeksellaceae; genus Chryseobacterium; species Chryseobacterium camelliae. The sequence goes on from NZ_CP022986.1 coordinate 545,538, forward strand.
CTGGTCTACGTCTACGATTTTGTCAATATGCTCCAATCCTTCTATAGATTTGTACGGCAACGGTTCCTGTACCGCACGGTAAAAATGTTTATTGAGGATCGGATAAAGTGTACCGTTAATAAGGGATGATTTGCCGCTTCCTGAAATTCCAGTTACCACCACCAGTTTACCCAAAGGAACATTCAGGGTAACATTCTTAAGGTTGTTTCCGCTTGCTCCTTTCAGAATGATATGCTTGCCGCTTCCTGCTCTCCTCTCCGCAGGAATTTCTATTTTCCTTTTTCCATTGATGTACTGAGCCGTGATGGTATCTGCCTTCACAAGATCCTTCGGTTTACCCTGCCACAGGATTTCACCACCGAATTTACCCGCTCTCGGACCTACATCCAGCACCTCATCAGCTTCCAGAATCATATCTTTATCATGTTCTACGACCAGAACTGAGTTTCCAATATCCCGGAGATTCTTCAGGGAATTGATCAGGCGCTCGTTGTCTCTCTGGTGCAGCCCGATGCTCGGTTCATCAAGAATGTACAGTACGTTTACGAGTTGGGAACCAATCTGCGTTGCCAGACGGATCCTCTGGGACTCTCCTCCGGAAAGGGTCCTGGAGCTTCTGCTTAGACTGAGGTAATCCAATCCGACATCAAGAAGGAACTGGAGTCTGGTTTCAATCTCTTTCAGGATTTCATGAGCAATGATCTGTTTTTTCTCGGAAAACGTCCCTTTGATATCGCTCAGCCATTCTTTAAGGTCCGAAAGGCTCAGCGCATTCACTTCAGCAATATTTTTACCGTCGATCTTGAAGCTCAGGCTCGATGCCTGCAGACGCGTACCTTTGCATTCAGGACAGGTTTCTTCTGTGGTAAAATGCCTTTCCAGCATCACAGCTTCATAGGAATCTTTTTCGTCGATAATTTCTTCCATGAAAGAAATAAGGCCATCGAAACTGATTTTGATTTTTTTAGTAATGCCTGCATACTTCAGGTCTTTGTTAAATTCTTTATGGCATCCATTGTAGATATAATCCAATGCTTCTTCCGGAATATCCTGAATAGGCGTAGCCAGTCCAAGCCCGAAAATTTCAAGGATATTTTTAACCTGCGTAAGGATCCATTTATTGGATTTGATATCCTCCAGCGGAAGCAATCCTCCCTGGTTAACGGATAATTTAGGATTGTCTACGAAATAATCGGTATTGATCTTCTTGATTGTTCCCAAACCTTTGCAGGAAGGGCAGCTTCCCTTAGGCGAGTTGAATGAAAAGGTATTCGGCTCCGGCAGCGCCAGTGAATGACCTGTTTCTGCATCCATCAGGTTTTTGGAAAAATATTCAATATCGCTGCTTCCCAGTTTCTGGATCCCGATAATTCCTTCACCCATATCCATCGCCGTGCGCAATGACTTTTCCATTCTGGCTTCGGAAGCGCTTTCCCCTATAATCCAGCGGTCGATCACAATATCGATATCATGGGTTTTATAACGGTCGAGTTTCAGGTCATATTCGATATCCTGAAGTTCGCCGTCAATTCTAGCCTGCCCATACCCTTTTTTAGCCATCTGTACGAACAGCTCATGGTAGTGCCCTTTCCTGGAACGGATCACAGGAGCCATCAGCATGATCTTTTCTCCCTGATAGTTTTCTTTAATAGCATCGAGGATCTGGTCTTCCGTATAACTGACCAGTTTTTTCCCTGTAGACAGAGAATATGCATCCGAGACTCTCGCAAAAAGCAATCTCAGGAAGTCATACAGTTCTGTAACGGTTCCTACGGTAGATCTCGGGTTTTTATTGGTTGTCTTTTGCTCAATGGCAATCACCGGGGAAAGCCCTTCGATCTTATCTACGTCAGGACGCTCGAGACCGCCTAAGAACTGCCGTGCATAGGCAGAGAATGTTTCGATATACCGGCGCTGCCCTTCGGCAAAAATAGTATCAAATGCCAATGATGATTTCCCGCTTCCCGATAGTCCGGTAATGACTACCAGCTCATTGCGGGGGATTTTCACATTGATATTTTTCAGGTTGTGTTCACGGGCTCCGTAAACTTCAATATATTCTGTTGATTTGCTCATAATTTGTGGCGATCTTACCTTAAAATCACGCAGCGCAAAATTACGGATTTTTTATGGAATCTTTTGTGTTAAAAACCGTTATGAATTAAAGCCATTAATACATTCTATGGCCGTATTGTCTGCTGCTGTTCAAAGGGGAAAATATCATTGAGCATTCAAAAAAAATGCCGGTGAAAATCACCGGCCCTATTTTTTTAAATGTGCTATTTTACAAAGATGTTGTAAGAATTCAGTACGGCATCATAAGCATAGCCAATACTCTGGATATCACTATCCGAAATCTTTCCTGAATCCTTGGCATTTCTCATCAGTCTCCTGTACGTATCCAGGAAGCTCTCGGCATTCTTGTTGACACTTTCAAAATTACTTTTTTTGTGGGTATACATAGTATTGCTTACCTTAAAATCCAGTTTGGAGTTCTGCTCAACAGCGGCAGCCAGTTCATCATACTTCTTCTGGGCTTCTGCGGCATTGAAATCGGTTTCATGCTGCTTGTTCAGGGTGTCATATGCACTGTCCAGTGCATTCATCACTTTTTTGGAAGAGATAATGTACTCCTTCATCGGATGATCTTTCAGGATGGTTTCCTCAGCAGCATCCGTTGCAGGCTTGATATTGGTGATAATACGTTCTCCTGTTTCAAACAGTACCTGTGCTTCAGCCTGGATTTCCTGGTTGAGCGTTTCGGCCTTTGCTCCTTTGTCATCCTTGAAGTCTTCGGCACTCATATAAGATTTGAGCTCCTCAAACTTCTTGTCGATGCTTTCCTTTTTAGCTTTGTAGGTCTGGAAATCCTTTTCGATGGCAGCTCTGTTTTTATCAAATCCGGAAGGCACATCTTTGATTTTACTAATGGCATAGTCTACGGACCCGGTTACCATCGGCATGATCAGTACGTCTCCGCCTTTGGCTTTCGTCACGGCGGCATCAGCATATTTCATGATGCTTTCCACACGATCAGAGGTCATTTTGTAAGAATCGAGGAAATCATTATTGAAACCTATGACGGCATCCGCTTCATTTTTCCCTCCGTTGAGGACCGTACTCCCCAATTTTCCGATTTCTTTTTTACAGCTTACCGGCACAGCGCTCAGCGACAGTGCTACAGCAAGCATCATTAATTTTTTCATATGTGATATTTAGGTTGAAATTCTGTTTTTTACAATTCCGCGTCCTCATTGGAAACGGTAACGCGGTATTCAATTCCGTCAATGGCTTTGGAAACGATCTGGTTTCGCAAAATATGGGCCATATTTTCCCAGTAGGCCCTCCCGTAAAAGGTATAGTTCTGTGGGATGATTTCAACCTCCACAGTCCTGATAAATCCTTCCTTGGGTTTATTACTGATCATGGTGCCTCTCTTTACGCGTACTTCCTTTAGCTCATCTTTCAGCATCATCCTGCAATAGCTTTTCACATCTTCCAGGGAAATGATTTTGTCCCTTGTGGTCAGCGCGTACCGGTAGGCCTGAATACTGTCTGAACCTTTCTGTTCTTCGGCGCCTCCTATGGTTTCCGTAAGAAGTACCAGGGACTGGGATTTCAGCTGGTTGGAGAGTTCCGTTCCCGGGCGCATATGGTTGGCAAGGGTACAGTGCGTTATCCAGAATGCAGCATAAGTATGGTCTGTTTTTTCTACGGGTTCCATGATCACATAATTCAGTTCCTGCCTGATGTTTCTTTTGGCATTGTTCACTTTCTGGACCATGGATTTCATTTTATCTGACATTTCGCTCAGAATGCCTTTTACATTATCCCGGTTCAGGAGTGAAAAAGCGGCGATTTCATCCCGCGTCAGTTCAAGGACGTTCGCAATCATATCCACAGCATTCCTGTTGGTAAAACGTTCCATTCCGCCCTTTCTTACGGTATACAACCCTTTGCTGAGCTGGTCTCCCGGCGTGAATGGAATTTCCTTGTACTTCCTCCCTTCTCCGTCCTGCACTTCGTCTACATACAAAAAATGTTCGCCTTCATCTGTCACCAGCGGAATATTATTGCCCATGATATCCAGGCTGTATTCCGTTTTCTTCCAGCCACGGTTATAGACCGGGAAAGCATTCAGTACAAAAGAGAAATTATCCAGGATTTCGGCGGAGAACTGCGGCGGAAATTCAAATGTCAACCACAGGTAGCGTTTTCCTTCCAGGTATTTCAGTATCTCGTCTTTATAATCGAGGAAATCCAGATTCTGCGGAAGGGCTCCTGCTTCTGAAATCAGGCTGTCTGAGATTCCGGTTATTTCTATGAATTTATGACGGTAAATGCTCTGGATGTCCTGAACGGTCTTTACCCTGATGGACTGCTCGTGGAACATCTGCTCATAGCCTTCTGCCTGCTGGCCTTTAAGGTAGGTGATGCCTTCCTTCACAAAGAGCGGATTTCCGTTAGCCGTTACCGTGAGATACGGAAGCAGCCTGTAGACAAAATCGAGGTGTTCAAAAGCCGGGTTTGAGCAGAATATACTGAGCGATTTGGGAAAGTTTTCACTGATGTATTTAGACGCATCGATCCCTATCGTTACCTTTCGGTAATCCTCAGGCCTGCCCTGGAACCTTGCGACAGGAATTTTATTCAGCCGTTCATCGATACTGTAACAGGTATTGCCTACAAACATTACAGCCGTCTGCATTTTATGGATCCTGACATTGCCTACCGGCGTAAAAGGAATATTGATCTGCTTATCTGATTCTGATTTTATGGTGGATGTCATCTGCTTCCTGAAAAAGAATTCCGTATGCTCCAGCAAAATCTCCGAAGATTCCTGCGGATGGGTAAAAGCTACGGCATGGGCCGGAAGCGGATGGGTATAGATGGATGGCGTAAGAAGCTTGGCCATCTTTTCCAGGATCCGTGCATTGACGGTCTGGATCTCATTATTGGCCTTAAAGACTTCGGTGCTGAATGCATCAATAAGCAGTTTGACAAAGGGATCCAGAGACTGCGGGCTTTTCAGCCCCCATACTTTGGTGGCATTCTGAAGCATTCTGGCTTTTACAGATTCTTTGGAATAGATATTCTGATCTAAATTCATATCAATATTAAATGTGGTGGAATATTAATCGATGGACATCGGGCTCAGGAACAGCTCGGTGGAAAAAGTAAAGCGTTCGCCACTGGACTCCATTTTGGCATTGATCGCAATTTTCACTTTCTTCTTGATCTCCGTATGCTCTTTGGTATCGTAGTTATGCTCTACAAACTGGATATGGGCATCAATCTGGGGCTGAACGATCCGGGGTTCATATTCCTGGATCTGCCGTTTAAGGCTTTTCACAAAGATGCTTTCCCAGGTCGCACTGGTCACTCCGTTATCAAACTCGAGGTTCCATACATCATTGCCGTAATTTTCATCATACCTGTTCTCCCCCTTCTTGGTAGTGATGAGCAGCATAATGTTATGGGCAATGCTTTCGCCCATGTCGCAGGTATCTATGCTGCCGCCTTCCGTCATCAGGGTAGACGGTACAAAAGGCATTCTGTAATTGGGTGTGTCCATAAACTGTGTCTTTATTGGTATATCATAGCAAAATGGAATACCAAGTTAAGCAAATTCGGATAATTAAAGAAACAGATAAGCCAATATTCTTTGATACATCCATCATTTGTACCACAAATACCACATCCTCAGAATAGCTGGTACTATACTTGTTCTGAGAATCTGCAAATCTAAAACTATTACTATGGTTCCAAAAGGAAGATTATTGATTATTGGTGGAAAGGAAGACCGTCACGGATCTTCTTCGGAAATGGAAGATAAAAACCATAATTTTTCACCCCATGAGATCCTCAAAGACCTCATTACCTCAAAGGATGACCGTATTGAAGTTATAACAACCGCCAGTTCGGAGCCGGAAAGTATGCGGGATACTTACAGGAAAACGTTCAACGAGATCGGGTACAGCAATTTCGGATTTATTCATATCACCGAAACAGATTCAGAGCATAAAAAGGAATATATGGACCGGATCAGAGCTGCTAAAACCGTCTTTTTTACCGGAGGAGACCAGGCTAAGATCTGCGGTATCCTTAAGAATTCGGAAATCAGTAACCTTCTGTACGAAAAATACCGGCATGAGGAAGGTTTTATGATTGCCGGAACCAGTGCAGGAGCCATGTGTATTCCTGAAATCGTTATTTGTGAAGCAGAGAATGGTGAAGCTATTATAAAAGATGATATTGAAATTTCTTCCGGACTCGGTTTTATTAAAAACTGTATCGTGGACACCCATTTTGTGCACCGCGGCAGGTTCGGCCGGCTGGCCCATGCGGTAATGCTGCATAAAGAATGCTGGGGACTGGGCATAGGGGAAGATACGGCACTGCTGATAGAAGAAGGTGCAGTGGCCACCTGTAAAGGTTCAGGGATGGTGGTTGTGATCAGTGCCGGCGAGATCAGGCAGACCAATATTGAATTCGTCAGTAAAGGATGCCCGGTCTATGCTGAAAACCTAAAAGTGCATATCCTTACAGACGACTGTATCCTGAACCTGGATACCGGAGCCTTTAAAGGAGATAAAAGCGAAAACTGCTGACCCTGGTCAGCAGTTTTTATATTATTTGGCAGAAGACTGTTTCCGGTTGATCAGGTAATATACCGGAAGTCCCAGCAGTACGATGATAAAACCTGGCCATGTGTACTGCTGCTTGTAAATCAGCAATAAAATACAGAAGCCTGTCCCGATGATGAGGTATACAATAGGCGTTACGGGATACAGCCATGTTTTGTACGGCCTTTGCAGTTCCGGCTGTTTAATCCTCAGGTAAATCACTCCGAAGACTGTAATCATATAGAACAGCACGATAACGAAAGAAATCATATCCAGAAGGTTTCCATACTGCCCGCTCAGGCATAACAATGACGCCCAGATACCCTGCATCCACAGTGCATTGCCCGGAACTTCATTGGTATTGTTTTCTGCAGCGGACCTGAAAAACATCCCGTCCCTGGCCATGGTCTGAAAAACCCGTGCCCCGGCCAGGATTAACCCGTTGTTGCAGCCGAAAGTGGAAACCATCACCAAAAGAGCGATAATAATGGTGCCCGCACTCCCGAAAATATTCTGTGACGCGGCCACTGCTACCCTGTCATTAGCTGCAAATGCCACGGTATCCCTGTCCAGCGCATTAAGGTAAACCACATTCGCGGCGATGTATAAAACCATTACGGCAGACGTCCCGTATATCATGGACTTTACCACATTCTTTTTGGGATTATCAATTTCTCCCGATACGAAAGTCACGCTTTCCCAGGCAACGGAGCTGAATACGGAGCCTACCATAGCGGCGGCAATCCCACCCAGCAAAGTCATGCCGCCTATACGTTCCCAACCGTAATTAGTAAGGTTTCCAAGCGCATCTTTTCTGATGTTACTGAATGCATCCCAGCCAAAGCTGAAATTTTCGGAAAGGTGGGAAACATTTACGAAAAAGAAACCGGCCGCAATAAGCCCCAGCAAAGCCAGGATTTTAGAGCCGGTAAATATATTCTGCAGCAGCTTGCCGCTTTCTACGCCACGCGTATTGATGTAAGTAAGCAGCAGGATCACCAGGATCGCTACGATCTGTATCCAGGTAATCTTAAATTCCCCGCTCTGAAAAATGGGTGCTGCGTCATTGAGCGCCGGGATCAGGTAGGCGGTATATTTCCCGAAAGCTACGGCAACTGCTGCAATCGTACCGGTCTGGATAACGGTAAACAGTCCCCATCCGTATAAAAATCCCATTTTCTTGCCGAAAATTTCTTTCAGGTAGGTGTATTGTCCGCCGGCTTTAGGGAATAATGCCGACAGTTCACCGTAACTGATGGCTGCTGCAATCGTCATGACCCCGGTAATGATCCAGACTACAATAAGCCAGAATCCGGAGCCCAGGTTCCTCATGATGTCGGCACTTACAATAAATATCCCGCTCCCGATCATGGATCCCATAACGAGCATGACGGCGTCCCAAAGTTTTAGTTTTTTATGCATATTCAGATATAGGTGCCAAATATAAACAATTATGGAATGTTTTTTATCAATCTGCTATTGAGATTGAGATTCAAATTTTATTAGTATTTTTGAAAAAATATTAAACATGAAATATAAAGCAGTACTATTTGCCGCTGCCCTGAGTGTTTCGGCACTGGCTTTTTCACAGGAATCTTCATCAAAGAAAATAGGACCGCCTGCCGGTAATGCTATGGTTGGTGATACGTACGGGTCCGCAGTAAATGCGTCTGTAGAATCAAAAGCGATCAGCGTAGAAAAACTGAACAAAAAACTTAAAAAAGAGAACAAGAAAGTAGAGAACGTTGCCATCAAGGGAAAAGTAACGGATGTATGTGACAAAAAAGGCTGCTGGCTGACCATTGAAACGGAAGACAATTCTCAGTTTTTTGTTAAGATGAAAGACTACGCATTCTTTGTTCCTACTGCTCTCAAAGGTAAAAATGTGGTCCTGGAAGGAAGTGCTGAGAGAAAAGTAACTTCGGTTGATGAACAGAAGCACTATGCAGAAGATGCCAAAAAAACTCAGTCCGAAATTGATGCCATTACCCAGCCGAAAGAAGAAATCAGGTTTGTGGCTAACGGAATAAAAGTGGTGAACTGATTTCAATAGGTTTCAATTCACTCATTAGATATAGAACATCCTATAGCAGGCATTTTAAGGCCTGATAAAACAATTAAACCGACTGCCACTAGGGTCAGCCGGTTTTTTAATTTTTAGTTCATTTTTGCACCGTTTACTTTCGAAATTAGTTTCAGGCAGACTATAGCTGTAAATATTTTAATCTTCAAACGTAAAGTCAGCGATCGAATCCAGTTTCGGATATTTCTTTTCCGATCTGAATTTCTTTCCGGTACAGTCTATTTCCACCCAGCCTTTTTTCTTTTTCACATCCCCGGCTTCCATGACATAGGGTACAAATGAGATCTCCTCTTTGTCGTCCTCCTTGACTTCCCTGTATTGCACGGCGATATCCAGGACGCATTCATGTTCCGTATTCAGTTTGACATTACGGTAAATGATATCATAATGGGTTTCCTTGTTTTCCGGAATCTCAAAATACGTTTCCCAGCCCTCCGTGCCGGACTTAAGATCAGCCATGGCTTTCAGTGCATAGTATAGAGCAACCGTATAATACTTCCGTGTTCCCTTTCTGGTGTAATCATTTTCAAAATGTCCGCCTTCGAATAAAATAACCGGCAGCCCTTCCCTGATGAAATTATCGCCCGTTGAAGAAGGATAGAATTCATCCGTATACCTTCCGATCTGTTCCGGGATAAGATCTTTGAGATGATGATACACCTCTGCAATCACAGCCATGCATTTTTTCCTGTTTTCGGTTACGGTACGTTCCACATTTTCGGAAGGGGCAAGAAACGAAAGCGTGGCAGGATGAATGCCGTCCGTGGTGAATATGGTCCGCTGCTCATGAAGATTCAATGCGTAGTCATATTTTTTGTCAGCGACGGCCTGCTTCAGGTATTTGATCTCAACGCTCGCTTCATTATGGAAATCACGATTGAGATCAATGTCCATGGCATTGAGCCGCGTCCATCTTTCCGAACCGTCAGGATTCAGCATAAAAATAAAATCAAACTCCAGCTGCCTCAGTATTCCTTCTGCAAGTTCAGGGTATTTGTGCCAGGTCTCAAGAAGGTCTAGCATGGCATGGGTAGCATTTGACTCATTGCCGTGCATCTGAGACCAGGCAAGAACTTTAACCGGACCTGAGCCGATGGTAAGCTTATAAACAGGCTTTCCTAAAAAAGAAATGCCTATCTGTTGCAGCGAGTTACTAAAATTAGCCCGGAGATACACAAAAAGTTTTTCAGGGAGAATATAGCGATGTAAAAAATCAGGATGTGAAGTATAAACGTGTTCAAATTGCATTTACAAAAGTTTACTGTATTCAAAGGTAAAAATTTTTATCAACTTGATAGGTGATTTACATTTGTAAATAAATTAAACAAATAGATCTGCCAGATTGTCTGTTGATAAAATTGTGGATTGCTAAATTATTAATGATAACGTTTCAAAGATTTATAAATCAGATAATTATAAATTTTAACTAGATGATTTATTTAATGTTACTTTAAGTATAAAATCACGTATTTATCCATATTTAAGGGTTATTCACTTAAACATAGGGATGCGGATAATTATTGTTTATAATTATCATATACAAATGTAAACTGTTAGTAATTTTACGATTCCTGGTGCGGAGTGTATATAAATTTTGTTCAGTTTACCGTTCCTATTTGTGTTCAGTCTTTCCTGATTGCATCAGACAGCGGATTGATGTATACTGTTGCAGTATGATATAGATTATAGAATACAGTAGTTTATTCATTCCTTTTAAAACGAGGTATAGCACTTATAATAGCTCATACCCTTCCCCTGCCCTATAATCAGGTATCCAGATGATCCTGATTCATTTTTAATGGCATTATGCAGCCCATAAATCAGGATTTTCCTGATGCAAAAGTATCATATCATTTAGATTTTCAGTTAAAAATTTAATAACACCCATTGCGGAAAAGATGTTTAATAAAATATGCAGTATAATTTTATCAACAATAATAAGTACTGTAAATCAAGTCATTAAATAGTTTACAGCTGTACATTTTAATAATTTACATTTGTTTACAAATGTATTTTGTTGTTTTATATTTATTCTTTACATTTGTAAATACGTAAATATACAAATGTAATGGGCTTAAATGAGCGGATTTCCAAGGTCATTGAATATTCTAAACTCACTCCCTCTGAATTTGCAGATGAGGTGGATGTACAGCGATCATCCATCTCGCATATTACCTCGGGAAGGAACAAACCGTCCCTGGAATTTATTATTAAAATCAAATCGCGTTTTCCGGAAATCCTCTGGGATTGGTTAGTCAATGGCGAAGGGGAAATGCTGAAATCCGAATTGCCTGAGGACAGCGATCCGGATCTGGAACCTGAGCCGGAAGAAGAGATCATCGCTGACGAAAAAACAAAACCTACTCCTTTGTCAGATCTTTTTACGATGATGAATGATGAAGAAGATTTCGGATCAGATGAGCCGCTTACGGAGCCTTCTGTACAAGTGCCCCGAGAAGCCGTTATACCGGCCAGGACTGAAAGCATCCCTAAAATATCGGATTCTCAGCGATTAGCCCCTACTAATGAAGAAATATTAGGTCAAGTCATTGAAAAACAGACCAGTAAGATAAAGCGTATTGTGCTCTTCTATGAAAACGGAAAATTTGAAAGTTTTGAACCTTAACATGCGCTGTTAAGGGTATTATTCAATACCTGTTCAATACAAAAAAAGTAAACCCCGCATAGTTGCGGGGTTTACTCTTATATAAAGATTGAAAATTATCTGCTTCTCTTCCTTCTCTCCAGTTCTTTGCTGATCAGCCCGAGTTCCCGTCCGGTTTGCCCTGCTACGGAAGTATTTTCCTGGGCCCTTCTTGTCAGGTAAGGCACAACATCCTTCACGGGTCCGTACGGAAGGTATTTGGTGGCATTATATCCTTTATCTGAAAGGTAAAAAGTGATATTGTCACTCATCCCGTACAGCTGTCCGAAAAAGATATGAGGATTGTCATTGTCAAGGCCTCTGGCCTTCATTTTATCCATCACCAACTCAGAAGAGATTTCATTATGGGTACCGAAAAATGCCGAAAGCCTGTCCGGATGATCCATTACAAAATCAATTCCAGCATTGTAGTTTTTGTCCGTAGCTTCCTTATTCGGCTGGATAGGATCCGCATAACCTTTCTCTGCTGCTCTTGCCCGTTCCTTTTCCATATAGGCTCCTCTAACGATCTTATATCCGATAAAATAGCCTTTTTCATGTGCCCTCTGAAGATGGGACTGCATGTATTCGAGCCGTCCAGTCCTGTACATCTGGATGGTATTCCAGACGATCGGTTTTTCGCGGTTGTACTTTTCCATCATCTCCTCGCACAGGTGATCTGCTGCATCCTGCATCCATGTTTCCTCCGCATCTACCATTACTTTTTTATCATGCTCATGGCAAAGGCTGCATACTTCATCAAACCTTTTGACCACCCTTGTCCATTCTTCTTTCTGGCTGGAAGTAAGCTCTACGTTCTTCCCCACAGCTTCATACAGATCTATCCTCCCGAATGCCGTAGGCTTGAATACGATGAACGGAATGGCAGGATTTCCCACTGAAAATTTTACGATATCCTTGATTTCCGTGCAAACTGCATCAAACGTTTCCTCATCTTCTTTTCCTTCAATGGAATAATCGAAGATGCTTCCCACGCCTCTCTTGAAAAGCTGTTTCACAACTTTCATGCTTTCCTCACGCGTTTCGCCACCGCAAAACTGTTCGAACAGGGTATTTTTTACAATTCCGGTTACCATCGGAAAATTATTGTGGACAGTAAAATTCAGAACGGATGTTCCGATTTTGGTAAGGGCCGGCTGTTCAATCATTTTGAACATCCAGTATGCTTTCCTTAGCTGTGCATCAGATTTGTCTGCAAAAGCAATTTTAGTATCGTTAAAAATGGGCATTACTCGTATTAGATTAGTTCTGCAAAGGTAATGATAACCCCTGTTTTATTAAAGGATTTTTTTACAATTTGTTCTCAATTCCATTCAGGAGCATGGCAAGGATGCCGATAAAAACCCAGAACCGCAAAATATTGAGGGTAATGAATTTAGTCTTTCTGGTATACCTGATCATCAGATACATGCATACAGCCATAACCAATAATCCCGCTTCAAAATAATATCCCATGATTCCGGAAATACCCTCTTTATCAATCAGCTTCACGGAAACCCCCATAATCACAACGAGCAGTGCGCCGATAATGATCTTTGAGGTTTGCGGCTGGAAACTGTTTGAAATCGTATGATATCCGAAAGCCTTGTCGACACTCCTGGTAAGTGTATCTTTTACGATATCAATGCATAACAGGACTAGGAAAAGGAAAACAGCCATCAGCAGCACCTTCCAGGAAAACGTCTCATAATAGACCATCATCCCGAAAAACGGATATAACGTAAGGCTGACAAAAGTAAGGTTGTTAAGGATCAGGATACGGCTCAGCTTATGGCTGTAGAACCACATAAAAAACTGGTATACAAGGAAAAAAAGGAATACCCGGTAAGAGATGACAAGTGCCACACCTAAGGAAATGATCCCTAAAAACAGATAGACATAGAGGAAATACCGCTGCGATATAAAGCTCTGGATCCTTGTCCTGAACGGCTTGACCACATGGTCTTTCTCAAAATCGTAAAACTGGTTGATGATTCCTCCTGCCAGAATAGTGAGGACGGTACAGAAAATAATGCCGTGAACTTTGAAATCGAAGACGAATTTCCTGAAGGATTCATCCCGGTTAAAGAGGAAAAACGTAGACACATACAAGGCAAAAGTAAGCAATGCAGCTACGAAGAACCTGGTGCCGACCATGAAGCCCACCAGTTGTGAAAATCTGTAAAAAAGAGATTTGGATGCAGGAGACGGGGTCCGCAAATTTTCTTTTTCAGAATTCATTCAGGTCTTTTAAAATCTGTATATCACTTCTTTCTGGAATCCTTCAAGCATTTTTTCAGCCTTCTCGTAGTCTTTGGTAAACCCGAGGATATAGCCACCGCCTCCGCTTCCGCAAAGTTTCAGGTAATAGGCATTGGAATCCAGGCCTTTCTTCCAGATGTTGAAAATACTTTCCGGAATCATCGGGCGGAAATGTTCATAGGCCCAATGGGATAGCTTTTTCAGATTTCTGAAAAACGGATTCATGTCTTTTTTAAGGAATGCGTCAATACACGCATTGTTATAACGGATAAATTCTTCTTTCAGCGTTTTACGGAATCCTTCGGTTTTCATCTTCTCGAAGAAAATCTGGATCATTGGTCCCGTTTCACCGGTCATTCCCGAATCGATAAGGAAAATGGCTCCTTTTCCTTCCTCTCCGTCCGGTATAGACACCCGGTCAAGATTTTCCCTGTTCTCAATCAGGATCGGCAAGTTCATATAACAGATCAGAGGATCCATACCTGAGCTCTTACCATGGAAATAGCTTTCCATTTCGCCGAAAACAGCCTTTAAATTTTTCAGGTTCTCTTTGGAAATGTTTTCAGGATCGTGCTTGATCAGGGAATATTTCTCAAAAATGGCAGCAACAAGTGCACCTGAGCTTCCTACGCCGTATCCCTGAGGAATATTGGAATCGAAGAAAAGCCCTGCGGCAATATCATCTTTGAAACGCTGTACATCCAGGGTAAAGTCTTCCGGCAGCTGCAGTTCCTGAAGGAAATCAGCATACTTCTGAAGGTGTCCGTTGGATCTGGCCTCAAATTCCGAATGGCTTTCTGAGAACTTTAAAGTACCCTTATAGAAACTGTAAGGTACCACAAGTCCCTGGGAATCTTCAATCATTCCGTACTCCCCGAATAAGATAATCTTAGCGTAAAATAGAGGGTTGGTCATACCGTTAATAAATCTTTTGCAAATTTAGCAATTATTCCATTCATTACCGCAAAATCCGCGCCGAATATGACCAGAGTCACCTTTTACAGGAATTTTTAAAGCAATCAGATCAGATCACAATCAAAACGGTATGCAACAGTAATCATATCGTCTAAGATTTATTTCAAAATGGATCATTCAGGTGCATAAAAAAAGCTGTTGTAAAACAGCTTTAAATCTTATAACGTTTCCTTATGGCTAAGGGTTTTTAATTTCAGAAACCGGATCAGCACCAGCCCGACTCCAAAGAAAATGGTCATGGAGAGTGCTGCAATCCGCATATTATTGAAATGCTCAATCAAAGTAGCAAATATGAATGTTCCCAAAATGATCGCCAGCTTTTCCAGCACATCATAAAAACTGAAAAAGGTTGTGTTTTCCATGGAATCCTGCGGCAGGAGCTTGGAATACGTGGAACGCGACATCGCCTGAAGCCCTCCCATAACCAGACCTACAACGGCAGCAACCCCGTAGAACTGATATTCTACCGTAGGGTTTTCCTTGTTCAGGAAAAAAGCCCAGATACAGGCAATGATCCATAAAAATACGGCAATGGAAATCACGTTTTTATTACCGATCCTTCTGGATAGCCTGGAGAAAATCACGGCACCTATGATGGCCTCGATCTGAATGACCAGCAAAGTACCAATCAGCCTATCCTGTGCAAGGTTGATCTCACTTTTCCCGAATAAGGTCGCCATCAGGAAGATGGTCTGCATTCCCACACTGTAAAAGAAGAAGCTTGAAAGGAAAAACTTAAGGTTCCTGTCCTTGAACAGTTCTCTTCCCACTTTAAACAGTTCATGGAAACTCTCTTTGGCAATATCCTTATAAAAACAAAGGTTGTCTTTCAGCACTTCCATAAATCCGCCCTGGTCTTCATGTCTTTTGAAGAGGTTTTTGTAATTCAGCAATACCAGGTCTTTCGGCAGTTTATCCTTGACATCCCCGAACTGCGGCAGATGCTTGAAGGTATACTGTGAAAACCCGAACCACCATGCTCCCGTAAACAGGAAGCTGATCCTGGTAAAGAGCAATTGCTGGGCAGCGCCTTTGGCAAAAACCTGGATCAGGAGCAGACAGATCACCACAAGGATCACAGAACCTATATACCCATACACATATCCTTTGGCAGAAAGGGCATCCTGCTTATCCTGCGTAGCGATATCCGGTAAAAACGAATTATAAAATACAAGGCTCCCCCAGAATCCCACACTGGCCGTTATACTGAATAAAAGCCCGAGGAAGACATTCTGCATGCCGGTAAACATAGCAAGCCCCATACAGGAAGTCGCTCCGAGATAGCAGAAAAACTGAAGGAAAGATTTCTTATTCCCGATAGTATCTGCCAGTGAAGACAGAAACGGGGACAGGAAAACCACGATCAGGAAGGAAATGGTTAATGAATATCCATACACTGCATCCGGCTGGTATTCTTTCCCGAATATGGTGATCATATGCCGTACCGGGACATCAATCCAGCGTTTGCTTTCTGCTACATATTCCTTTTTCTCATATGCAGTGGTAAGAATAGAATAGTAGATGGGAAATATGGTTGATGTAATAACCAGTGAATAGACGGAGTTCGCCCAGTCATAGACCGCCCAGGCCTTCATGATCTTCGGGTTATTTTTTATATTCTGCGGTTGCGGATTCTCAATTTCAGACATTTCAAATAAAATATTAGTTGCACAAAAATAGAAAAACCATTAAGAAATGGATAAAGTTTTATAAAAATTATCCGTTTCTTAATGGTAGTATATTCTTAAGCAGTCGGTTATATATTCTCAATAACAATGGCAGAAGCCCCGCCGCCGCCGTTACAGATGGCTGCAGCACCATATTTACCGTTGTTCTGCTTCAATGCATTGATCAGGGTAACGATGATCCTAGATCCTGAACTTCCCAGCGGGTGTCCTAATGCAACCGCCCCTCCGTTAACATTTACTTTCGCAGCATCAAGGCCAAGGATTTTGTTATTGGCCAGGCCAACTACGGAAAATGCCTCATTGAATTCAAAGATATCAATATCAGCGATTTCAAGGCCTGCTTTTTTCAGCGCGATCGGCAATGCTTTAGCCGGTGCTGTAGTAAAGTTTTCCGGTTCCTGGGCAGCATCAGCATAAGAAACAATCTTAGCCAGAGGCTTCAGTCCGAGTTCCTCCATTTTTTCCTTTGATACCAGGATGAGGGCAGAAGCTCCGTCATTCAGCGTGGACGCATTGGCAGCCGTTACCGTACCTTCTTCTTTTTTAAATACGGTAGGAAGGGTAGAAATCCTGTCAAAGTTTACCGCTTTGTATTCTTCATCTTCGGCAAAGATTACAGGTTCTCCTTTTCTTTGTGGGATTTCCACCGGCACTACCTCATCCGAAAATCTGCCTTCGCTCCAGGCTTTTGCAGATCTTTTATATGATTCAATAGCAAAATTGTCCTGATCTTCTCTGGAAAAGCTGTAATCTGCTGCACACTTTTCAGCACAAACGCCCATATGCACTTTATTATAAACGTCGGTTAGGCCATCAAGCACCATACCGTCCTGCATTTTCACATCCCCCAGTTTGGTGGCTGTCCTGGCATGGTAATAATGCGGAACCATAGACATGTTTTCCATTCCTCCAGCTACAATCACCTCAGCATCACCGGCTTTGATAGCCTGCGCTGCCATGGTTACCGCTTTCATTCCGGACGCACATACTTTATTAATGGTGGTTGCCGGGGTACTGATGGAAAGTCCTGCTCCGATAGCAACCTGCCTTGCCGGTGCCTGGCCCTCTCCTGCCTGCAACACGTTCCCCATATAAATTTCCTGAACTTCTTTAGGATCAAGGCTGATCTTATCTAATGCTCCCTTTACAGCCACGGTTCCCAGCCTGGTGGCCGGAACAGCGGATAAACTCCCCATGAAACTTCCTATAGGTGTTCTAACTGCAGAAACAATGAATACTTCTTTCATGTGTATATAAATCTTTTTATTGTAGTATTAATTAGAAATGCTGATCCTATTCTATCGGCTTCTTATTTTTAGCCAGAAGCAGCAACAGAGCGCCTGCAAACTCCACCATCCATCCCCACTGCAATTTCACCACTCCGGCCAGGGTTTCGCTCCAGGACTTAAACGGCATAAAGCTGAAATACTGTAATGCCTGTACCTTAACGGCAAAGAGTGTAAAAATGAAGAGAAGGATCAGCAGGATTGCCGAAATCCTGATTATTTTTGACCGGCTGTTGATAATTCCCCATAGTGCCAGCGCACAGAGCATCCAACATCCTGAAGCCAGGAAATGGTCAAGCTTCCAATAGTTCCAGTTCCCGATTACAGGAATGTGGACGAGCGGAAGAAAACTGCCGATGACCACCAATAAGACTGCTGATAACTGAATATTTTTCATATTTCTTATCTTGCCAAAATACAAAAAAAATTATATTCCTCGTCACAGTAATATAAAAATGAACCTTGCAGAGCTATTTGCTCTAATACTCGAAAATACTTCATCTATAATTAAACATTCCATACTTTTTAAGCCTTATCATTGAGGATTTGACACATCCGCATTTTGATTGATAGGGTCCAAACAGACATTTTAATGTACATATGCTAACGGTGCATGAACATTTTTCATATTTTTGCTTAAAAATTAGCAATATGAAAAAAAAGGTTGTGCTGATTCAGGATAATGAAGACATCCTTAATATTATGGATGAAATCCTGGAAGACAAGGGTTTTGATGTAACTTCATCCCTGACTACGGAACCTATTGACAATATAGAGGAAATTGATCCCGATGTAGTTATTGTGGACGACTATATCAAAGGCGATAAAAAAGGTTCTGAAGTGATCAAAGACCTTAAAGAAGACCCTGAAACGGAAGATGTTTCCTCCGTATTAACCTCCACGTCTACTGAGCTCCCGCAGATTGCCAAGGAATGCAAAGCCGATGACTTCATTGAAAAACCTTTCGATATTGATCATATGGTAGATGTAGTCAAAAGGAATACATAAAATATTTAAATGCTGCCGTTTCATACCGGTACAGAAACCTTTGATTTCTTCTATCCATACCCTGATATTTAGATATGGATAATCATTACACCCATTATTTAAGCAATTGAATTGATATCTTCCGCAAAAGCTATATTTTCCGGATCCTCCTGAAGATAAAAAATCTCCCTTTCTTTCTGCCGTATGGTTTGCAGTTTTATCAACGGGACAATTCTGGTCAGTGTAACCTGATGTATTTTCCCTGAAGAATCCGCATATTCCAGGGTAAACCTGAACTGTGGGTTCTCATTGATATACGTTCCTGTCTGTTCTGTTTTGAAGATCTTTGCCATTGTTTTGAGGCCGGCAAATTTCAATCTCAGCAGGTCTTTACCAGCGATGAAACCGCCTCCTTTTCCCAGGAGCTTAAAAAAGATCAGCCATATCAGCAGGATGATCCCATAAATTACGAACGGAGATACAATCAACGGATGCCCGATCTCCAGGAAACGCCATCCGTACCCATGGTTCTCCAAAGAATATGCATATAAGAAATATCCGGTTACCAAAACAGCAAACATCAGCCACGCAACATAGAGACGATAATTGATCCGGGTCTGTATGCCATCCAATACTATATAAGGTTGTTTTCTAAAGGTTTCGTCTACCCATAAATAGATCGTGTTTCCTGTTTCGAACCTTTTCTGTGCCGGTTTTGAATCATTGATTTCCATGGTGTGCCATACTGTTGTACCGCGCAGGTTGTCAAACTCCATGATAATGGATCTACGTTCAAACTTACTTGAAATAGATCCCAGCGTCTTGGACTCAATGATTTCCGCACTTATTTTTTTGCCGTGTTTTGAAATGTAGCCAATATTCCGCTGCGCCTGAAAAGAATACTTGTAAATCATGTACAATGCCAGCAGGAAAATACCCGTCCAGAGCGTAATGCTGAGGATCAGGTAGAAAATGGCCGTACTGCCGCTTCTGTTTGCCAAATCACTGTAATGAACCGTACTGTAATAGATAATAGCAGGATGGACAAAAATAAAATACAGAATGATGATCACCCAAAATAATCCTAAAGCTCTTTTAATCATACCCCTTTTTCATGTGTTTAACCGGATCATGAAATGTAAACTTCCGGAATCAAATAGTATGCCTATTGCAGGGATACAACAGGCATAATGAGGTCCTACGACCGATAAGACCAGTTCAACAGTTCTTTATTTCGGCAGATCGATAGCACCAAAACCAATTATAAATACTGTTATGCATACTTTGAGATCCTGTATTATTTTAAACCATCCAGGATATTTTTCACGATCATTTCCGCATCTTCTCCCGCACCATACACCAGTCCGGATTTCTTCTTCCTTACCCATGGAAAACCCAGGCAGTAGACACCGTCTTTTATTTTGCCTTCTGTGTACCTGGGAATTCCACTGGTATCAAGCCAGGAGTCCGGCAGATAGGTAAAATCAGATCCGAATCCCGTTGCCCAGATGATGGTACTGATGTGATCCGAATCAAAAGCCAGCTTATGAATCCCAGATGCAGCGTGGAAATGTTTATCAGGAATGTCTGCTTTGTCATGCTCTACAGGAGGCATGGAAATCGCACCAGACTGATGTTTCAGGTAAGCATCGATTGCCTTTTTTATTGATGTTGAAGCCTCATCAGCAAAACGGATATGCTCTTTTGCATTGTCAGCAAAATATAAACTTCTGTTTCCCGTATCTTCCATATTCCCTAAGACACTCACACCAAGCTGAAACAGCCCTCCGTTTCCAATATCTTTAAGGCTTCCTAAAATAGTTACGCCGAGGTGATGCAAAGACTGGTAACTTACCGTATGTCCCAGAATGCCTACACCTGAGCTCTGCGGCTGTGTGGCACCCAATTCCGGCTTCTCTTTCAACTGGGACGCTGTGATGTCGTGACTACCGATCATTTCCATCCATTCCATGATATCTTTTCCCCTGTAGCGTCTGGGTGCACGCGGTACTTTGCTGCTTGCCAGATATACGTTGCGTCCTGAAACGGCGAGTTCTTCTGCGATCTGACAGCCCGACTGTCCTCCTCCCACCACTAAAATATTCCCGTCAGGAAGCTGACCCGGGTTTTTATATTCTGAAGCATGCAGCTGAAGTATATCCTGAGGGACATTTTCGGATAATTCCGGAAACCGGCTGCGGTTCATCATTCCCGAAGCAATAATGACTGCTTTGGCACTCCACTCACTACAATAACCTCCTCTTTCAGCCGTGATAATAAAGCGGCTGCCTTCATCATGGATACTCATTACTTTACAGTGTTCCTTTATCGGCAACTGAAAGGTGTTTACGTATAATTTAAGATAATCTGTAAAGCTGTCTTTTGTCATGAACTGATCCCTGATCTTTTCCTGAAGCTTCAGTCCCGGAAGCCATGTCATCCAGTTCGGCGTATTCATTTTGAATGAATTCCACCGCTGTGTGCTCCATGAGCTGCCAATGGTATGCTGCTCCAATACACAATGTTGTATTCCTTTTTGATGAAGAAAATAACTGGCGGCCAATCCTGCCTGTCCGGCTCCTATGATAATCACATCCTGTTTAAAATCCATTTGATTATAGAATAAATTATTACTTTTGTACAAAGTTGGGCGTTGAGGTTGGGATAGAGATAACGCAGGAATGATTAAAAATGACGCGATCATGCAAAAACGTAAAAACGTATGTATAGAACGGCAGAATCTGCAGGACAGTTTTTTTGTGCCATATATCGAAAAACAGCATTCGCTTACCAGGGATTCCAGCTCCTTTTCTTTCCGCGAAACAAGTTTCAACCATCTTCAGTTCATTGAATGCGGCTATCAGTTATACAGTGATGAAAACATATGCATAGACGTTGAAGATGAAGTACTGGAAATGCACTTCCGCCTGCAAGGGTCCAGCAGCATAACGAGGAATGGCAGACCGGTAAAACTTCAACAGGCAAACCATATGCTGACCTTTCAGCAGGAAAACCGGCAACAGGTTCAAATGCATCCGGTACAGAATGGAGACTTTTATGAGATCAGGATCGGTGTTTCCCATTTTGAGAAACTGCTGAGTGATTTTTACCAGCCTTCTATGGGGTATTCAGGAGCACCTTTACTTCTTACTCCGGAAATGCATCTGCTGATTTCCCAGATGAAAGGAACTGCCTACACCGGCAAGATGAAATCTTTATTCCTTGAGGCAAAGATGACTGAATTATTTCTCCTCCAACTGCAGCAGAACCAAGCACTTGCTTCGGGCAGAGATTTCAACATCAGAAATTCGGAAAAAGAAAAAATGCATCAGGTCAAAGAACTGATTGAACAGTATACTGATCAGTTTTTAACCGTTTCGGAACTGGCCCTACATTCTGATCTCACCCCCCGAAAACTCATGCAGGGATTTAAAGCATTATTTGGCTGTACGGTATATCAGTACATCATAGAACTGAAAATGCAGACTGCAAGAAGACTTTTACTTAATACAGATAAGTATGTCAATGAAATAGCACAGGATGTAGGATATCAGAACCCCCAGCATTTTATTGCTGCTTTCAAAAGAAAATTCGGTATCTCACCGGGGAAATTGAAAAATTGATCGTGTTTATATACCTATTTACATACAAAACCAATATCACAGAGTATGAATCCAAAACTTAAAAATGAAATCCTTCAGCTGTACAGAACGTTAAAGGAAGAAGACAACAAGAAAGAAAACAGGTTAGACCGCTGGAGGAACCTTGAGCCTGAATCAGCAGAATTTATTTCGATCATTATCAAAGGACAAAATACCCGCAATATGCTGGAACTGGGAACGTCTAACGGTTTCTCGACATTATGGTTTGCGGATGCCCTTGGAAAAACAGGAGGCCAATTGGTTACGGTAGAGATAGACCGCCAAAGGACGCAGCTGGCCAAAGATCATCTGGCTGCCTACGCTATTGAATCCGATGTTGAGTTCATTACCGGTGACGCCAAAGAATTCCTACATACTGCGGAGCCGGTTTATGATATTATATTCCTGGATGCCGAAAGGAAGTTCTATACGGAATACTGGAAAGACCTGAAAAGGCTGCTCAGCTTGAAAGGTTCTATGCTGATCGTTGACAATGTAGTTTCGCACAAAGATGAAGTACAGGACTTTATTGCCCTTATTGAACAGGAGCATGCCTATTCCCTTTCGATACTGCCGGTAGGTGCAGGATTGTTATGGGTAACTCTAGACTGAACACAGGATATGCTAATATTAATTTAAAAACTACACCCTGGCTTTCGTTCATAAAAAAATTGCACCTGATCAGGTGCAATTTGTATTGAAGTTACATGTATTATTTTAATGCTTTACCTTAGAAATCTCCTCAGGATGATGCTTATGCTTAAATAATACTGCGAACAGGATGGCTAAAACCAATGCATAAGCTGCAAAAGAAAGCCAGATCTGATGCCAGTCTTTTACCATGACGATGGATGATAATGTCCCGTCCGGCTGAACCGCTGCATTGAAGCTCTTTTTAAGGATTTCCAGGAATGTAGGGTTATCCGGCGTTGTCTGGAGATAAGCGGAAAGTTCCGATGCGCTGGTGAATTTATGGGTGAAAAAACGGTCAATAGCCCAGCCAGCGATATAGCTTCCCAATACGGCTCCAAAACCGTTGGTCATCATCATAAACAGCCCCTGTGCAGAGGAACGGATCTTTTTATCCGTGGTCGTCTCAACAAACAGAGAGCCTGAGATATTAAAGAAATCGAAAGCCATTCCGTAAACGATACACGAAGCAATAATAAGTATCAGGCCGAATCCATCAGGAATCCCGTAAGCAAAAAGCCCGAACCTCAATACCCATGCAAGCATGGACATCAGCATTACTTTTTTGATCCCGAATTTCTTCAGGAAAAAAGGAATCGCAAGGATAAACAGGGTCTCTGAAACCTGTGATATGGACATGATGATGGTTGAACGCTGTACCACGAAGGAATCTGCATATTTCGGGAAATGCTCAAACTCGCTGAGGAAAACATCCCCGTAAGCGTTTGTTAGCTGCAGCGCAGCACCCAGAAGCATGGAAAACAGCAGGAATAATGCGGTTTTATAATTCGCGAACAATTTAAAGGCATTCAGGCCCAGCTGCTGGTACAGCGGTGCTTTCTCGTCAATGAGTTTCTGTGGAGGACATTTCGGCAGCGTCAGGGCGTAAATCCCAAGGACAACAGCTACAGTCCCGGCAATATAAAACTGCCCTTCCGTCGCTTTGTTACCGGTAAGATTAGTGATCCACATGGCCACGATAAATCCTACGGTTCCCCATACGCGGATCGGTGGGAAATCTTTAACGACATCCAAGTCACTGTTTTTCAGGATCGTATAGGAAATGGAATTCGCCAGAGCGATGGTAGGCATGTAAAAGCACATGGCAAGCAGCATCACATAGAAGAAAGAATCCGGGGTGAGGGTATGCGGCAAAATAAACAATACCACACCATACAAAATGTGGAGTACCGAGAAAATCCTTTCTGCATTCACCCAGCGGTCTGCAATAATCCCGGTGATGGTCGGCATAAAAATGGAAGCTATCCCCATGGTTCCGAATACGGCTCCAAACTGGGTTCCATCCCAATGTTTTGTTCCGAACCAAAAATTGGCCATCGTAATCAGCCATGCTCCCCAGACAAAAAACTGGAGGAAACTGAGGATGGTCAAACGTAATTTTAAATTCATAAGTCAGTTATCAGGTATCTTAATCTATTTTTTTCTTTCTCCTCTTGATCTCCTCCTGGATTTCAAGTGCCGTATCATAATCTTCATCTTTAACAGCTTCATCAAGCAATTTCTGCAGCTCTTCCATTGAAATAGACTTCAGGTTGTCTTCAGCAGGCAGTGTTTCTGAAAATGACTCCTCCTCTTTTGAAACATCTTCAAGTTCCAGAAGGATTCCGGCCTCATTCAGGACCTGCTGGGTGGTGAAAATAGGGGCATCAAACCGTACTGCCATGGCAACGGCATCCGAAGTTCTGGCATCAAGGATCAGCTCTTCGTCATTCACCTTATTTCTGAAATTGATATTCGAAAAGAAAACACCGTCTACGATCTGGTAAATAATTACTGAAACCAGCTCATACCCCGTAGAAGCGATGAATTTTGAAAAAAGGTCATGGGTAAGTGGCCGCGGAGGATGGATATCTTTCTCCAGGCCCAGAGAAATGGATTGTGCCTCAAAATTTCCTATCACAACAGGTAATTTTATATGAGATTCTTCATGTTCCAATAGCAATGCGTACGCTCCTGATTGTGTCTGGCTGTACGATATTCCGCGAATAATTAACTGTTTGTAATCCATAAGTACAAATATAGATTAATTTTTCAAAGTTTTTTTTACTTTTTAGACAAAAATAAAAGCCCGGAAACGGGCTTTCATAAGCGAATGGTGAATTAACTCTGTTGTCAATTTTGCTTCGCAGGTGAATCTCTAAATTGACTTTAAAATTGACAGGCAAAGCGAATTGACTATTGACGATTCACTTTTTTTATCCTTTCAGGGCTTTGATCTTCTGCGTTAATGCCGGAACGATCTGGAATAAATCTCCTGCTACCCCGTAATCTGCAGATTTGAAGAACGGTGCTTCAGGATCATTATTGATCACGACGATGGTTTTGGATGAATTCACCCCTGCAAGATGCTGAATAGCTCCAGAAATTCCTACAGCGATATACAGATTAGGTGCGATCGCTTTACCGGTTTGCCCAACGTGCTCGGAATGCGGTCTCCATCCGATATCTGATACCGGTTTTGAACACGCGGTAGCTGCTCCCAGTACATTGGCAAGGTCTTCAACCATGCCCCAGTTTTCAGGCCCTTTCATTCCTCTTCCTGCTGAAACTACTACTTCCGCTTCCTTCAGGTCCAGCTTTCCTGAACTTTGCTCATGCGAGATCACTTTGGTATCTTCATTGGCAACAGAAAGATTTTTTACCTCTTCCGAACCTGATACTGCATTCTCTTTCACTCCGAAAGCGTTCTGCGAAACGGTAACGATTACTCCTGTTCCTTCAGCTTTTGCATGCATGAAACCTTTACCCGAAAATGCCCTTCTTTTCACCTGGAATGGGGATGTGCTTTCCGGAGCTTCAAGAACATTGGTAATTAAAGAATAGTTCTTCATTACAGCAAGCATCGGCGCAATGGATGAAGCATCTGTAGTATGAGGGAATATGATGATATTACCATCTGCTACTTCATGAACTGCCTGTGCATAGGCTTTTGCTGAAAAGCTCTTAAGGCCTTCGTCTTTGATATTGATCACATGGGATGCACCGTATTTATACAATGCGTCTGAAGAATCGGTTGGGTTTACCGTGATTGCTGTAACAGTATCTCCTGTCTGGTCTGCTACTGCTTTTGCGTATGATACAGCTTCAAAAGCCGCCTTTTTGTAAACTCCGTTTATATTTTCTGCGTATACGAATACTGCCATTTTTTTGGATTTAATAATTAACAATTAAAATATTAAAAATCGAGAGCCTAACAATCAGCCCCTGATTTTGAATTTAGATTACTTTAGCTTCCTCGTGCAGCAATCTTACCAGTTCGTCAAGGTTATCTGCAGAAACCATTTTGACCGCAGCCCTAGGCGGAACACTGTCAAATGATACTCCCTGAACTTTCACTTCTGAAGAAGAAGGCTCAACCACCTGAAGAGGCTTGGTCCTTGCAGACATAATTCCCCTCATATTCGGAATGATGAGTTCTTTCTCATCTACCAGCCCTTTCTGTCCTGCAATAACCGCAGGCAGCTTTACGGAAATTGTTTCCTTCCCTCCTTCAATCTCTCTCACTGCTGTTGCCTCGCTTCCGTTGACATCCATTCCTACCGCAGCATTTACGAAAGGCAGGTTCAGCAATTGTGCCAACATCCCCGGTACAGAACCTCCGTTATAGTCAAGGGATTCTTTTCCGCAAAGAATGATGTCGTATCCTCCGTTCTGAGCCACTGCAGCAATTTCCTTAGCAGTAGAAAAGCTGTCCTTAGGATCAACGTTGATCCGAATAGCATCATTTGCACCGATAGCTAGAGCTTTCCTGATCACAGGCTCGGTAGTAGCATCCCCTACATTAAGTACCGTTACGGTAGCTCCCTGAGATTCCTGAAGCTTTACGGCTTTTGTTAAAGCGAACTCATCAAGCGGGTTGATTACCCACTGAATTCCGTTTTTGTCGAAGGCAGATTTATCTGCTGTAAAGTTAATTTTGGAAGTAGTATCCGGAACACTACTGATACAAACTAATATTTTCATATGTTGTTTTAATTTTTTTATTGCCTTATGCAGCCGTGAGGCCGTATGCGGAAATTCTTATATTTAACTCCTGCTAATATAATTAAAAAATATATTATGCATGCATAATACTTATAGATTTATTATTCAATACATTAGAACTTTCATCAGGCCGGTTTGGTCGCCCTGAATTCGATCTTGCTCGGTAAAACTCTCGGATTCATCTTTAAAATGTCCAGGATAAGGTTTCCCATATCTTCGGGCTGGATTTTCCAGCTGTCTTTTTCTGAAGGGATATTCCCGTTAAAGTTCGTGGCAACGGATCCGGGCATGATCACTGTGGATTTGATATCGTATTTCCTGAGGTCGATCATGGCTGCCTGGGTGAAGCCTACCACCCCAAATTTGGATGCATTATATCCTGCTCCGTTTTCAAAGAAATTGGCTCCCGCAAGGCTTGCAATGGTAATATAATATCCTTTGCTCTTCTTGAGTTCTTCCACGGAAGCTTTCAGCGTGTAGAATACACCGGTAAGATTGGTTTCTATCATATCGTTCCATTCTTCTGCTGTAAGCTGATCTACAGGTTTAAAAACACCCAGTCCCGCATTGGCTATGACAAAGTCCAGCCTGCCGAATTTTTCTTTTGCAGCATCAACAGCCTGCTGCTCGCTTTCCAGGCTTCGTACATCAGAAACAATTCCCAGAACATTCCCGGAATACTGTTTCAATTCTTCTTCCGCTTTCAGCACATCTTCCTTTTTCCTTCCTGAAAAGGCTACAGATACTCCGTTTTTCAGTAAAATTTCAGCAATTCCGAAGCCGATTCCTTTTGTTCCTCCTGTAATATAAGCGACTTTATTTTCTAACATAGTATTTTGGATTTAGTTCCTAAAAATAAGAAAAACGCTCCAAACGGAGCGTTTTTACTAACTAAGATTTGTCAGTATTTATTTTTTAATGAATTTTTCAGATACCTTTCCGGCCTTTGTCTCAAAACTGATGATATACGTTCCGGCATTGAGGTCTCTTACATTTATTCTGTTTCCTTCCAATGCCACTGGTACTTTTCTGCCTGTAACATCAAAAATCTCAACAGCATTGATTTTTTCTTCTGTAAGAATATTTAAGTAATCAATAGCCGGATTTGGTCCTATGGCAATTACTGAGGTCTTAGTATTTTTAACATCGTCTGTAGCTAATGTAGCATTACTAGAAGCTTCCACCACATAATTGTCGATACCAAAAGTTGTAGGTCCTGTATTGGCAGGATCCGTTGCTGAAGATACCGTAGGAGAACTATATACATCGAATTCCGATGGATCCAATCCCGCAACTGTGCTTGCTCCAGTAACAGCTAATGTTTGAGAGCTTCCCGCAATATTATAAGTAATTGCTCCTGTCGTTTTGTTATAACTGTACCCCACTTTAATCCACGTATTGGCAGGATATGTATTGGTAGTTAATCCCGTAATACTGTAATATCCATTCGATGGTGGATTTCCATTAACTTGTAAATAGGCTAGTCCATTGATGGTTTTTGTCTGAGAATTATATCTGATTCCTACAATTCCATTTGTTGCACTTACAACAGATACCCCTGAAGAATGTTTATTGGTAGAGGTCCCTGTATAAATTTCGACAGATCCTTTTATAATGTTATTGCCAGAAACCCTGTTAGACCAGGCAGTAGCCAATCCACTTTTAAAAACGTATCTTGAAGAAGTAGCAGTTCCGTCACTACCTCCGGTAACTTGCAAATATTTAGCGTGGGTAGCATCACCTGTCACAATTTGATAATTAGCGGCTGTTCCACCGTAAGCATACATTCCCCCTTGTCCGACAGTAGTACCGTCTACTGCAGTTGTTAAATTTCCAACATTGTAAGAATTATAATTATCTGATTCCAATACTTGAGCAGATAAAGAAAAACTAGCTGAAAGAGATAAAGCAATTAATAAAGTTTTATTCATAATAATGATTTTTTTTGTTGTTTAGTAAATGTAAATAAAAAAATATATTCATTAAAAAAAATTATGTTAAAATTTTATTTTTAAATACTGATAATCAGATAGCAATACTAATTATATTAAAAAATCCCTGAGTTTTGCTCAGGGATTTTTAATTTATTTATTATTTCGCATAATTCTCAAAAAACAGCGGTATACTCTCAATTCCTTTATAGAAATTAAAGAGGCCGTAATGCTCATTCGGGGAATGGATGGCATCGGAATCGAGACCGAATCCCATCAGGACAGATTTGGCACCCAGGACTTTTTCAAACATGGCTGTGATCGGGATGCTTCCTCCTCCCCTGTACGGAAGAACTTCTTTGCCAAACGAAGACTCCATTGCTTTTTTGGCCGCCTGGAACTCTTTTGTATCCGTAGGCAATACGTATGGCATTCCACCATGATGAGGAGTGACTTTTACTTTTACGGTATCCGGAGCTATTTTTTTAAAGTAAGCCGTAAATTTCTCAGTAATCTCTTCAGGAGTCTGATACGGGACTAAACGCATCGAAATTTTGGCAAATGCCTTGGAAGGAATTACCGTTTTGGCTCCTTCTCCTGTGTAACCGCCCCAGATTCCGTTGCAGTCCAATGTAGGACGGATGGAGGTTCTTTCCAGAGTGGTAAATCCCAGTTCACCTTCTACATTACTCAATCCGATTGATTTTTTAAATTCTTCCGGATTGTCTTTCAGCTTATTCATTTCAGCTCTTTCTTCATCGGAAACATCTTGGACATTATCATAAAAGCCATCGATGGTGATCTGACCGTCTTCATCAATCAGCTGCGCAATCATCCTGGAAAGCACGTGGATCGGGTTAGGTACAGCTCCACCGTACAACCCTGAATGGAGATCCCTGTTCGGTCCTTCCACTTCTACTTCCACATAACTCAGTCCTCTTAATCCTGTAGTTACCGTAGGCTGTTCGTTGCTGTAGATATGGGTATCTGAAATCAGGATGCAGTCACACGTTAATTTATCTTTATTTTCGTTCACAAAATCACCCAGGCTTACAGAACCTACCTCTTCCTCTCCTTCCAGAATGAATTTGACATTGCAAGGAAGTGTATTGGTCTCCATCATGGCTTCAAATGCCTTCAGGTGCATAAAAAACTGGCCTTTGTCATCCGCAGATCCCCTGGCAAAGATGGCCCCTTCAGGATGAAGCTCGGTTTTTTCAATATAAGGTTCAAAAGGAGGTTTTTTCCATAGTTCCAGCGGATCTGCAGGCTGAACGTCATAATGTCCGTAAACCAATACGGTAGGAAGGCTCTGATCCAGTATCTTTTCACCGAAAACAATAGGATATCCTTTAGTCTGGCATACTTCAACGTTATCGGCACCGGCATTTTTCAGGTGCTGTGCACATACTTCAGCGCATTGTAAAACATCATTTTTATAGGCAGGATCTGCGGAAATGGAAGGAATTCTCAGTAATTCAAATAATTCATCCACGAAACGCTGTTTATTTTCGTGAATGTAATTTAGGGTCTCTTGCATCGTAAAATTTATTTTGTTAAAAATAAAAAAAATGCCCTGCTCGGGCAACAAAAAACTGAGAATTCTGGGCTATTGTCTCTAAAGGATTACAGACAAAAAAATATCCTGCAGATCAGCAGGATATTTATGATGTATGGGTAATATTAATGTCCGGTTTGTGGAGTATTCGTTTCAGCCGGCTTTCCAGCTTCCGCAGGTTTGGCTTCATCAGCAGGTTTTGTAGCTGCAGTATCCGTTTTGGCAGGGGTTTCATGGCCTCCGTGCATATCTGCCCTGTAGTCTGAAAGTTTATCCTGTTCACCGCTGGTCTGCTCATCATCAGAATACCTTTCCACACCTTCTTCCAGCTTGATTACTTTTTTATTACCGCCGGCCTGTACTTTCTTACAGCTTACGGCCATGGCTGCAATAGCTGCACATATGATTAATTTTCTCATGCTCCAATTTTTGATTGTCCAAAAGTAAGAAATATTGCATTTTTCGGCAACATTTTCAGACTGATTTTAAAATAATTTTACCTTTTTTGGATTGTGTAAAAATAAGATAGTGTTCCCCTCCATCTTTCAGCTGGTATTTCTTCCTGATTTCCTCAGGTTTGAGAGGATGGTTTCTGGAAATAATATTAAACTGGCTTTTTTTCTTAATATCCTTGCTTTCAACACATTCTACTTCCAGGATCCTTCCCGGAAAATCTCCTTCCCTATGATCTGAAGTATAAAAATGGGTATTGGGATGCAGTTTTTTCAGGTTAAATCTTTGGGAGACCAGATTAAAAGTTCCGGCCTTCAGTATTGCATTATTCGGGATGTAAAGGTATTTTCCGGGCTCCGCATATTCTGCATGGGCAGTTTCTTCATCACCAATGGTATAGGTAAACGGTGGTTCACCGCTTTCCAGATTGACACACCAACAGCTGATCTGATTATTCTGGCGGCCCGACAGGAATATCACCACTTCTTTGACATCATTTTTTACGGCAATAATATCGATCCTGAAAGTTGAAGGAAGGACCGAAAGAAGATAGGTAAGGTCAATAAGGGGTGACAGCTTGATAACAACAGTTTCGGAAATCGCCAACAGCCTGTCCTGGATATCCAGAATATTCGGGGAAAGGTCTTCCAGAAGGAAAACTTTATTTTTCTGTTGGTCGCGCCTGGCCGGATCGAGATAGATAATATCAAAATGCTCTTCATTACCCTGTAAAAAATCCTCAAGCTGACCACTGATAAACCGTGCTTCCCTGCCAAGTATATACCAGTTATGTTTAACCGTTTCCAGCAGTACGGAATTTTGTTCTACCAGGGTAACTTCTTCAAAACCTTCTGAAAGGTAAAAGGCATCAATGCAGAAACCGGCAGTAAGATCAATAAATTTTTCACCTTTGAGAAGGTCTGCCTTATACCGTGCTGTTTTTTCAGATGATGCCTGCTCGAGATTGATCTGAGGTGGAAAAATAATACCTTCTTTAAGCAAGAAAGGAAATTTCTTTTCCGCAACCCGTTTCCCTTTGATCTGCTGGACGATTTCCTGCATGGTCACTTCAGGGAATGGGGACTTTTTTAATAGTAATGAAGGAAGATCAGCATTGATATTCGTCCGGATATATTCCTGAATGGTAGGGTCTAAAATCTTAGTCACAAATGTATTATAAACTGTTAGCAGCAATCTTATGGTTACCTATATAAAGGTCCGATCTCATGATGACAGATCATTTGCGGGTAATTACCAATTATAAAAAATATAATCTGCCGGTACAGGATCAATACCGCTGCTTTTCATCAGCATATTAATCTGCCCTCTGTGATAGGTAGAATGATTAACGGCATGAAAAAGCATTTCGAAAATACTGTTTTCAAAGGTTGTTCCTTTTGAATTATGATACTGAATTCTCTGATCTAAATCGGAGTCCCTGATGATTCCGGTACTTTTCTGATGGTTGCTGGTATTGATTTCTTCAAGATTTCCAAAAGGATTGATCTGCCAGACATCAAATGTCTTTTCACCAAGGATCCTTGCGTTCCATATTTGCTGGGCATTCAGGGTATGGTTGATCAGTCTGATTATTTTTTCATCGGTCTTGGAGATATTTCCTGCAATGGCCTTGATCACTTCATGGTTGAAATAATGGGTATATTCAAATATATCGATCAGCTTTTCCTTCATTACTCAAACATTTCTGCCCACCGGACAGGTTGTATTTCTTTTTCGCTGTAGAGTTCCTCTGCTGTTCTTTTAACCTCCAATTTCGGATACAGATTGACCCCGATCAGTTTGATCCTGCCATCCTGCACCCACTTCTGTTCTTCAACAGCATGGTTATAGATTTCTTTCTGGATCCAGCCTTGTCTCAGGAGCTTAAGATATCCTCCTTTTTCTTCAACAGACACAAAATAGGCCCAGGATTTTTCAGCGATCTGCCTCGTTAGGTCTTCCACATAATAACTGCCGTTGGCTGCATCTTCAAAGACATTGATGATGCTTTCATAAGCCAATACAATCTGCTGTTTAAAGGATATTTCTTCTGAGTTTTCCGTGCTTCGATCCACCAGGTAATTAGTGCTGAAGACCGCATCTGCCCCTCCGATCATTGCCGCAGCCAGCTCCAGGGAAGACCGGATAAGGTTGTTTTCCTGATCGGCCACAGATTTGTTTCTTAGGGAAGTTTCAGCGAAAATATAAGGGATATCGTCTTTTCCGTATTCTTTTGAAAGCTGGTTGAAGGCCAGCCTGAATGCTCTGAGCTTGGCCATTTCAAAAAAGTAGCTGGCTCCTACTGCAAGCCTGAATATCAGCTGATCCAGGATATCCGGTCCGTATACTTCAATAAGTTCTTTGGTTTTCGCCAGCGCCATTCCTAATTGCTGGGTGATGGATGCACCCGCATTCTGATGCAGTGAAACATCCACTGCGATCTTTCTCCTGAAGTTTTTGGCCAGCAGTTCTTTGGTCAGCTGGTCATCGATCCGTGCTTCATGTTCATCAAAACCATCAATCAGGGAAAAATACTGATCTTCCTCTTCGGGACTGATGTGTCCGGCAAGATCTTTATTATTAACGAAGATCGTCTTCTGCTCCAGATTTTCAACATTATGATCAATCAAAAAGGCAAAAACATCTTCCTCAAGGCTTTCATGATACCGGGCTACAAGATGGGTATTTTCCTCAACTTTGGCTATATTGGGCAGTGGTTCCTGAACGGCATCGTAAAAGGGCTTTACTTCAAGGCCTTCCAGATTTTCTTTTCTGAGAACGGCATCAATATCTTCAGTCTTCAGTTGTTTCTTTACCAGGCTTTCCCAACGGGTGAATGTATCTGACATAATTTGTTTATGATTTATCAATGGCGGATAACGGACGGTTAACAGTCAATGGTGAATGGTCAGTTAGTATCAGCATGATTCATTCACGATTGATTTCTAACAGTTACTTATTTTTCGCAATATGCGTACTGTCGGCAACGAGGATAAAAATCTCTTCATTCGGTTTTTTCATGAAGTAATTCTCCCTTGCGTATTTCTCTTTTTCAGATTTGTTGTTCATGAGCTTTTTATAAAACGCATCGTTTTTCTCGTATTCGGTTTTATAGTACTGCAGCTGTTCTTCATATTTCCCGATCTCACCGTTAAGCTCATTGATCACGAGAAATGAAGTTTTATCAAAGAAAACCATCCATACCAGGAACAAAGCTATGGTAATCGTATATTTATTCAGAACATATTTCTGAATCAGTCTCAGCGTCTCTGATTTCGGCTGGATGTCTTTAATTAATTTTTTTGCTGACATGTCTAATGTTTTCTCAGTGAATTCTTAATGACGGTCGTTAGAAAATCAATGGCAACGGAGTTCTGTCTCATATTCGGGATGATCAGATCCGCTTCGTTTTTTGAGGGTTCGATGAATTCCTGGTGCATCGGCTTTAAAGTGGTCTGGTACCGGTGTAGTACTTCATTCAGGTCCCTTCCCCGCTCCTGTGTATCTCTCCTGATCCTTCTGATCAGCCGTTCATCCGAATCAGCGTGAACAAAAACCTTCAGGTCAAATTCTTTCAGCAGTTCCTTGTTGGTCAGAACAAGGATTCCCTCTACAACCAGTACATTTTTAGGCTCTACCGTTACATGGTCTCCGGTCCTGGAATGGGTGACGAAGCTGTAAATCGGCTGCTCAATGGGCTGGCTGTTTTTAAGTGCCCTCACATGCTGTATCAGGAGATCAAAATCTATGGATTTCGGGTGGTCGTAATTCAACGCTTCCCGCTCTACCAGGGTTAAGTTATGGTTGTCGTGGTAATAATTATCCTGTGAAAGGATATTCATTCCTTCAATGTCAAGCTGCTGAATGATTTTATCAACAACCGTAGTTTTGCCGGATCCTGTTCCTCCTGCAATTCCTATTACAAGCATTATTTTATCTTTTCTTATCTTTTTACAAATATAGTATTTTCGATAAGACGGGAGAAGGGCGGAAATTAAAAGATTGAATTAATTGAAAAATTAAAAGGATTTAATATTTAAAAAATTGAAAAATTGAAAAATTGAAAGATTGCCGGATGACAAAACGAGTGCAAGTTTTATTATTTTAAGCATAAAAAATCCGGCATACTGTGGTGCCGGATAGTTTTTTATACGATTTCGCTCGTCAGTTCCCTTGAAAGCAGTTTCTCATGCATGGGTTTCAGAAGATCCATTGAACCTGTCTTTACCGTACACTTGCCTTTGTAATGCACCAGCATGGTACATTGTTCGGCCTGTTCCAGGGTATGTTTGCATATTTCTATAAGACTGTCGATAACGTAATCAAATGTATGCACATCATCATTATGCAGGATGAGCTTATATACATCATCGGTATCATCCATTACGAGAACTTCTTCTTCATACTGGCGTTTCGGATCTTCATAATCTCTAATGCTGTTATAAAAAATCATTTACTTACGTATTTTTATACTTCACCGATGGTATCGGCTAAATTGTTTATGATATTAGGTTCTTCATAGACCAGTTCCACGAGCTCCACACTTTTGTTATTCATCTTCAGAATTTTAAAATGGTAGCTTTCCAGATCAAATTCCTGATTCTCTTCAGGGATATCTTCCAGCGCGTGGAGGATAAATCCTGCAAGGGTATTGTATTCACTCTCCTCCGAAAGGGTTAGTTTCTTAGGTAAATGTTCGTTGATTTCGTCCAGTGGCTGGGTAGCCTGTACCCAATAGGTATTGTCACCGATTTTATCCACCACTTTGTCCTCTTCATCTTCTTCATCCTGAATTTCTCCTACAAGCTCTTCCAGGATATCTTCCAGGGTTATGATCCCTTCGGTACCGCCGAATTCATCAATAACAATGGCTAAATGCTGTTTCTTCTGCTGAAAGATTTTAAGAAGGTCAGAAATTTTCTTGCTTCCGACTACGAAGAAGGCATCACGCATCAGTTCTTTAAGGTCCTCATGGGTCAGCTCCCCTTTCCTGCGTACAAATTCCCTTATAATCTCCTTAGTATATAAAATACCGATGACATTATCTATGGAATCCAGATACACTGGAATACGCGAATATCCGCTTTCCATAATGGTATTGATGATCTCATTGACGTCTTCTTCAAAATCAATGGAAGTTATATTCTGCCTCGGAACCATAATCTGCTTGGCAGAGTGATCCGTAAAATCGAAAGCATTTTTAATGATCTCATAATTTTCCTCTTCAATTTCCCCGCTGTCGGCACTCTGCTTTACCAGCAACTGCAGTTCTTCAGTGGAGTGAATCTCCTGTTCGGAAGCAGGATGGATCTTAATAAGCCTTAAGAAACCGTTGGACATTAAGTTCATCAGCCATATAAACGGTTTGAATACCGTATAGAAAACCCTCAGGGGTACGGCTGTAGCCATAGTGGTGGCTTCAGACTTACGGATCGCAATCGATTTTGGGATCAGCTCACCGAATACGATATGCATAACTGTGATCAGTACAAAACTGGTAATCACAGAAATGGAGGTTATGGTCGCTGCACTTAAAGTAATATGCAGGGAGTTGAATGTATTTTCCACCACATGATGCAGGGCGCTTTCTCCTACCCAACCCAAGGCAAGAGATGCTAAGGTAATACCTAATTGTGTGGCGGAAAGGTATTCATCAAGGTGTTTGATGATATGTTCCGCCTGCTTGGCCATAGAATTCCCTTCTGCGGCTTTTATCTGGATTTGTGAGTAACGAACTTTAACAATCGAAAATTCTGCGGCTACGAAAAAGCCATTAAGTAAAACAAGAAATACGGCTAACAGTAGCCTGACTATGTCCGAGTCCATTTAGAAATGAATATAAAATTTATGGGTACAAATATATACAAAATAAAAATAACAAAAAAAGCACCGAATCATCGGTGCTCTCGTATTTTATTGGTATTGTCCGTTAAGATCCTTTCAGTGCCTCCGCTCCGGAAACAATTTCAAGGATTTCATTGGTAATAGCCGCCTGTCTTGCTTTATTATAAAAGATCACAAGATCATTTTTCAGCGCCTGTGCATTATCTGTCGCTTTATGCATTGCGGTCATTCTTGCCCCGTGTTCAGATGCTACGGAATCAAGGATGGCCTTAAATACCTGGGTCTTGATGGACTTAGGGATCAGGTTATCCAGGATTTCAGCCCTGTTAGGTTCAAAGATGTAATCCGTTTCCACCTGGGGTTCTGTAGTTTCAGGCATTGAAATCGGAAGAAGCTGCTCTGTGGTTACTTCCTGAGTAGCCGCATTCACGAACTTGTTATAGATAAGGTACACTTCATCAAACTTCCCTTCTCTGAAGCTGGTCATTACCCCTTCGGTAACGTTAGCCACTACATCAAAGTTCAGATTGTCATAAACCGCACTTTCATTAGCAAATACCTTACGATTTTTTCTTACTGCATCATACGCTTTCTTACCGATAGGCAGTACTTCAACTTCATACTGGGACTGATTCTGGAACTGGATGTTCAGTTCTTTCACAATGGATGAATTGAAAGCACCTGCAAGACCCCTGTTTGATGTAACAGCAATGAAAAGCACTCTTTTCACAGGTCTTTTCTGGGCATATATGGAAATCTGATCAGGATCTGAGCTGGAATTTACATTCTCAATCAGTTCCTGCAGTTTTTCTGAGTACGGTCTCAACATCACGATGGCATCCTGTGCTTTCTTCAGTTTCGCTGCCGAAACCATTTTCATGGCACGGGTAATCTGCATCGTTGATGAAATTGACGTAATTCTGCCTCGTATTTCTTTTAAGTTTGCCATATTGGGTTTAGTTGTTGGTTGTCGGCTGTTGGCTGCTAGTTCTAGAAAATTCTGTCAACTATCAGCCAACAACCATCAACTAATTTTAGTTATATTTTGAAGCCAGATCATTAGCGGCCTGCTTAAGGACGCTGGTAATAGAATCATCGATCTTACCTGCTTTGATTGCAGCCATAGTATCCGGATGCTTGGATCTTAAGAAGTCGATATATTCTATCTGGAATTCTTTTACTTTTCTGATCGGAACGTTTCTCAATAAGTTTTCTGTACCTGCGTAGATCATCGCTACCTGGCTGTCTACCGGAAGCGGAGAGTTTACCGGCTGCTTAAGGATCTCCACGTTTCTTTCTCCTTTGGAAATTACCGCAAGAGTGGAAGCATCAAGGTCAGAACCGAATTTAGCGAATGCTTCAAGTTCCTTGTACTGAGCCTGGTCAAGCTTCAATGTACCGGATACTTTCTTCATAGACTTGATCTGAGCGTTACCTCCTACCCTGGAAACAGAGATCCCTACGTTGATCGCAGGACGTACTCCTGAGTTGAATAGATCGGATTCAAGGAAGATCTGCCCGTCTGTAATGGAGATTACGTTGGTCGGGATATACGCGGAAACGTCACCAGCCTGAGTTTCAATGATCGGAAGGGCTGTTAAAGATCCTCCTCCTTTCACGATTGGCTTAAGGGATTCCGGTAAGTCATTCATCTGGCTCGCGATATTGTCGTCAGCAATTACTTTAGCTGCTCTTTCTAATAATCTTGAGTGAAGGTAGAATACGTCTCCAGGATATGCTTCACGGCCCGGTGGTCTTCTTAACAGAAGGGAAAGCTCACGGTAAGCAACTGCCTGCTTGGATAAATCATCATAAACGATCAAAGCCGGTCTTCCGGTATCCCTGAAGAACTCACCGATCGCAGCACCTGCCATAGCAGAATATACCTGCATAGGAACCGGATCTGATGCGTTAGCCGCAACAATTACCGTATAAGCTAAAGCTCCTTTATCAGAAAGGGTTTTAACGATCTGTGCAACGGTAGAAGCTTTCTGTCCGATCGCTACATATATACAATATACAGGCTTGCCTGCTTCATAAAATTCTTTCTGGTTGATGATCGTATCGATCGCCACCGTAGTTTTACCGGTCTGTCTGTCACCGATGATCAGCTCTCTCTGTCCTCTTCCTACAGGGATCATAGAGTCGATCGCTACGATACCGGACTGTAACGGTTCGGTTACCGGCTGCCTGTAGATTACTCCGGGAGCCTTTCTTTCCAATGGCATTTCATATAAATCCCCGGTAATAGGGCCTTTACCATCGATAGCGTTACCCAGGGTATCCACTACTCTTCCTAACATTCCTTCTCCTACTTTGATAGAAGAGATTCTGTTGGTTCTTTTTACGGTATCTCCTTCTTTTACCAATTTACTTTCTCCTAATAAAGCAACACCTACGTTGTCTTCCTCAAGGTTAAGTACAATACCTTCCACATCACTAGAAAACTTTACCAACTCTCCGTATTGTACGTTTTCTAACCCGTAAACACGGGCAATACCATCACCGATGGTTAAAACTGTACCTACTTCCTCAACATTGGATTGAGTGTCGAAGTTGGCCAATTGCTGTTTTAAGATCGCAGATACTTCTGCCGGATTTATTTCTGCCATTGTATGGTTGTTTTTTCTTAATTATCAATAATGTATATTCAAATTAATTTGAATATTAATTAGTTCAAACGGAAATCTTTCTTAATGTTGTTAAGCTTAGACTTTACCGATGCGTCTACCTGCTGGTCACCTACTCTCAGGATGTAACCACCCAGGATTTCAGGATTCACATTTACTTGAAGATCAAATTTAGAATCATGTTTAACCAGATTGGTAGATTTTAAGATCTGATCGATGTTCTCTCTGGATAACTGTGTAGCAGTAGTAAGAGTAATTCTTTGTACTCCGTTGATATCTTCTACTTTTTTAATGAATTCCTGAGCAATATTTTTGATCTGATTTTCACGTCCGTGTCTGATGACCAAGGTAATCAGGTTTTGAGAAGAAGCAGAAAGTCCTTTAAAAATCAGGGATGCCACTTCCACTTTCTTTTTGGTATCTATATAAGGGGTGAGGAAAAACTTATTGAGGTCTGTGGACTCAGACATCAGTTTTGCCACATCCTTCATTTCAGAAAATACGGTAGCCGTCTGGCCTGATTCGTTGGTAAAATCAAGCAAACCCTGTGCGTATCTTTTAGCTACTTTAGAGGTAAGCATTCTTAGTTAAGGTTTGATTGGTTTAAATAATTCTGAACTAATTCGTTCTGTGCTTCACTGTTATCCAGTTTTTGCTTCAGGATAGACTCGGCAATATTTACAGAAATAGCTCCGATCTGAGTTTTGATATCAGCCATTGCTGCATTTTTCTCAGTCTGAATCGTTTGCTTGGCTGCCTCGATCATTCTGTCTCCTTCTGCTTTAGCTACATCTTTAGCTTCTCCTACAATTCTGTCTTTGATTTCTCTCGCCTCTTTAAGGATCGCATCTCTTTCGATTTTAGCCTCACGGATAATTCTTTCGTTATCTTCTTTCAGCGTTTCCATTTCTTTTCTGGCCAAAGTAGCCTGATTAAGGGCGTCCACTATAGAAGTTTCTCTGTCATTAACCGCATTAACGATAGGTTTCCATGCAAATTTTGCCAGAAGAAACAATAGGATAACAAACGTAAGCGTCATCCAAAACAAAAGTCCAATTCCAGGTTCAATAATTCCCATATCTGTAAATTCTTTTTTTGATACTAATTTTTTATGGATTGTTTAAAAATTCTTAGCAGCAGCCAACCGCTCACTGCTAAGAATATTTTTTCTGAGGATCGATTACTTGATGAAAGCACCGAAGATGATCGCGATAAGACCAGCACCCTCAATAAGACCAGCAGCAATAAGCATTGCTCCCTGAATCTTACCAGCTTGTTCTGGTTGTCTAGCGATAGCATCCATTGCGTGACCACCGATTTTACCGATACCAAGACCTACTCCTAGTACTGCTAAACCGATACCTACGTAAATTAATCCTGCTCCAGTTGATAAATCCATAATGATAAATATTTATAGTTAAAATTTATTTTCTTATTAATGAGCTGCTGAATGTTCGTCGTGATGACCATGTTCGTGCTCGTGTTCTGCTACTGCGATACCTATGAATAGGGCAGATAAAACAGTAAAGATATAGGCTTGTAGCGCTGCAACCAATAATTCAAGTACAGATACAAATAATGCCAATGGTACAGATGCAAATCCTAAATAAGGCGTTTTAAAAATAAAGATCAGGGAAATGATCGCAAGGATCATAATGTGACCTGCTGTAACGTTGGCGAAAAGTCGCATCATCAAAGCAAAAGGCTTTGTAAATACCCCGATGATCTCAATAGGAACCATAATCGGATATAGCAAGATCGGAACCGGCGGCATGAAAATATGCTTCCAGTAATCTTTATTAGCGCTGAACAAGGTAATTAATAAAGTGATAATAGCCAGTACAGCTGTTACAGCGATATTTCCGGTAAGGT
This sequence comes from Chryseobacterium camelliae, assembly GCF_002770595.1. NCBI lineage: Bacteria > Pseudomonadati > Bacteroidota > Flavobacteriia > Flavobacteriales > Weeksellaceae > Chryseobacterium > Chryseobacterium camelliae. The sequence continues at coordinate 586,713 of NZ_CP022986.1, forward strand.
TAGCTCCTCCAGGGAAGAAAGGGATCAATCCGAAAAGGTTATTGAACCAGATAAAGAAAAATGCGGTTAGAAGATAAGGCATATATCTTTTGTACTTTACAGATCCGATATTCGGGATCGCTACTTCATCTCTGATGAATACAATAACCGGCTCCATTACTTTCCCGATACCTTTAGGAAGCTGTGATTTTTTATATCCTCTCGCCATTCCCATAAATACGACTGCCATAAAAATAACAGATAATAACATGGAAGCTGTATTCTTAGTAATTGACAGATCGAAGAAAACTTCATTTGATTTTTGTTTTCCGCTGATCAGCGCAAAAAGAGTTGCTTTCTGGATTCCTTTGGTAGAAACAACCTGTCCGTGCTCTAAAGTATATCCGTCATGTTCGTGACCGTGGGCGATATCTTTAGAAAGAAACGTATGCCATCCTTCATTATCCTTAATGATTACCGGCAACGGAATTGAAACATGATGTTCTTCACCGCTATCATCTTTTGTAGTCCACAAATGCCATTCATTGGAATCGCCAATGTGCTCCATGATCATTTCAGTAGCATTAAAACCTTCCTTATGTTCAATTTTTTCAGCCGGCATCTCGCCTTCAGAAGTATCTTGAGCAGTAGCAAAACCACTCAGCAATACAAATAAAAATGCGAAAAATAATGAAGAAATCTTTCTGTTCATATCTCTTTTTTAATCGTGTGCAAATATATTGATTTTATTAAACTTTACCAATATTAAAAATTGATTTTTATCATCAAAAAAATCACGATTTATTAATGCGTTTTATTACCGATCCATAAATAAGTATGGAAGCAGCAATGAAGCAGATGACAATAAATAAGAAATTCTCTCTGGTCTGATCAACAATCATCAGGGAAACGACAAGCCAGACGATATCTTTGAAAATGTTAACAGCTAAGAATTTCATACCTGCATCCGGCTTTCCGTAGAAGTATTTACGAAAAACCATATATACAATAATATTCAGCAAAACTGCCAGGAGCAGGACAATTAAACAGTTCCCAATATTCATACTGCGAAATTAGCATTATAATATATATAAAAAAAGCCCGTCGATGTGTTAGAGAAGATTATGATGAACATAATGGCAGGTTCAATCATTTAAAAATACTGCATTTGAAATATTTTAAAAATTATTCCGTATTTTTGTACACCTATAATGTACAATAGATTATGTTTAATAGTTTACAGGAAAAATTAGACAAGGCGCTTCATAATATTTCCGGACGTGGAAAAATTACGGAAATCAATGTAGCGGAAACCGTAAAGGAGATCCGGAGAGCATTGGTGGATGCCGATGTTAATTATAAAGTAGCCAAGGATCTTACCAAAAGGGTTCAGGATAAAGCTTTGGGACAGGACGTTCTTACTTCCCTGACTCCGGGACAGCTGATGACCAAAATTGTTCACGATGAGCTGGTGGATCTTATGGGAGGTTCTCAGGAAGGCATCAACCTTTCGGGAAAACCGTCCGTTATTCTTATTGCGGGACTTCAGGGTTCCGGTAAGACCACCTTCTCCGGAAAGCTGGCCAATTATTTAAAAACGAAAAAAAATAAAAAACCTTTATTGGTTGCGTGTGACGTATACCGTCCTGCTGCAATTGACCAGCTTAAGGTTTTGGGAGGCCAGATCGGTGTTCCCGTATATACTGAAGAAGGAGCAACCAATCCTTCTACGATTGCTGAAAACGGAATTAATTTCGCTAAATCAAATGGTCACGATGTGGTAATCGTGGATACCGCCGGACGTCTGGCGATTGACGAGCAGATGATGAACGAGATTAAATCGGTTCATTATTTCATCAAGCCTAGCGAAACACTGTTTGTGGTAGACTCCATGACGGGCCAGGATGCCGTGAATACAGCCAAGGCATTCAATGAAGCCCTGAACTTTGATGGTGTGGTCCTTACCAAACTGGATGGGGACACCAGAGGGGGTGCCGCCTTAACGATCCGTTCCGTCGTTGAAAAGCCGATCAAATTCATCTCTACAGGAGAGAAAATGGAAGCGCTTGACCTGTTCTATCCGGAAAGGATGGCCGACAGGATTCTCGGGATGGGAGACGTTGTTTCCTTAGTGGAAAGAGCACAGGAGCAGTTTGACGAGGAAGAGGCCAAGAAGCTTCATAAAAAAATTGCCAAGAATGAATTCGGTTTTGATGACTTCCTGAAACAGATCAACCAGATCAAAAAAATGGGGAATATGAAAGACCTGATGGGAATGATCCCTGGTGTTGGAAAAGCTATCAAGGATGTAGAGATCAGCGATGACGCATTCAAACATATTGAAGCCATCATTTACTCTATGACCCCGGATGAGAGAAGAAGACCTTCCATCATCAATACACAGAGAAAACAAAGGATTGCCAAAGGCGCAGGAAGGAAGATTGAAGATGTGAACCAGCTGATGAAGCAGTTTGATCAGATGGGTAAAATGATGAAAATGATGCAGGGGCCACAGGGAAAACAGATGATGCAGATGATGAGCAAAATGCCGAATATGCCAGGTATGGGAGGCATGTTTGGAAAATAATTACTAAGACTTTTTATAAAATATCAAATCCGGTTCTGATGAACCGGATTTGTTTTTGTACCCAGACCTGACATGTTCATCATTTTAAAAGGCTGATGCGCCTGAGCCATCAAGCCTTTCTGTTCTGCAACAATCCAGTCCCATTACAACGTAATCCAACAAAAAAGCCCCGGGAAAACCCGGGACCTTTACAGATATATGTTCGTTTATTATTTTGCGAATACATATTTAACACCGAAGGTAACAGAAGACAATTTTAAACCGAAGTTATAATTGTTGATCGATTCACCGTCTTTTGGTTTTGTATTGCTGTAACCAAATTCACCGATAGTAGCTTCGATTGACCAGTTTTTGTTAAGGAAATAATCCAGACCTGGTTTTACGGTTACACCAATCTTAGTGTATTTAGCTTCAGTAGAAGTTGAGCTGGTCCCGGTAGTACCGTTTGTATTGGTAAGTGTAGTGCTGTTTTCAGTTTCAGTTTTCCCGAATTCCATTGGTACAGCCAGTTGTCCGAAGATGTATAATTTATCACCTAAAGTCCAGTACTTTCTTACAAAAGGGCTTGCTACAAAAGCAGGTCTTTTTACTTCATTCTTAGCAGTAGCTGTTGTATTAGCCAATACTGTAGTAGAAGTTGTCGTTGTTTTTTCAGTCTGATATCCTATTCCAACACCAATTGCTACATTTGTTCCTACGAAATACCCTACTGTTGGCAATACATTGAAATTTTCTTGTTTAATGTTTCCGTTTTCTCTTTCTTCCTGAGAATACCCAACTGATCCTGAAAGATAAGTTGTACCTTTAGAAATCTGAGCGTTAGATAAACCGAATAGTGCGATTGCACCTGCTAATAATACTTTTTTCATTGTATAAAATTTAATACTTTCAGGAGGCAAATTTAGAGTGACCACCTCTAATATTAAAATTTGTTAACATGATTGAAATCACCCATGAATATTAGCTTTTTCAACATTTAATTCTACTCTGCGCTATCCTTTTTTGTATTGTCATTTTTTTCAATAAAAAAACTCCAATTTTTCAATTGGAGTGAAATATGGCTGATTTTTTAATTCTTCTATTTTAAGAAGAAATTGTATCCGATGTTCACTGCACCTACATTCCAGCTGTATCGTACAGGTCCCAGATCACGTTTATTGCTGATGGTCTGATAGCCTAGGTAAAGCTCTCCGGTAGACATCTGATACCCGAACTTCGGCTGTGCATAAAAACCTCCGTCTACACCATCTTTAACGGAAATACCATATCCCAGGTCCAATCCTACAAATATAGGTGCCCCAGAAAACCTGTACTTCCCTGCAACGGCTACAGGAATAAATCCGAAATCATCGAAATGGTCTTTTCCGAAAAAGTGGGAATATCCGGTAGCGACTCCCAGATCAAGTCCTTTTACGATGTTCCACATATAGGCTCCATCAATACCTAATGTAAATGAAGATGCATCTCCTGCATCTGAAACCGGAATACCGATATGCCCTCCCAGTTTAAAACCTTCCTGGGCATGCGCTGCTCCACCGAGCAATGCAAATGCTCCTAGTAATAATAACTTTTTCATGTTCTAATAATTTAATTTGATACCCAAAAATAAGAAATTATTTTGGAAAGAAAACCAACCGCAATAAAAAAGCAGAACCTGCTGGTTCCGCCTTATCATATACTTTACTCATTTCTTAGAAAGCAAAAAACCTTAAAAGGTGACCTATCAGTCCTTTTTTACCCGCTTTTCTTCATCATTATAAGCTAGGATAATCTTTCTGACCACCGGATGCCTTACTACATCCTCTTCAGTAAGGTGTACAAAGCCTATTTCTTTCACGTCCTTCAGGATTCTCATCGCCTCCTTCAGGCCTGATTGCTGCTTCGGCGGCAAATCCACCTGGCTCGGGTCGCCGGTGATGATGAATTTGGCATTCATCCCCATCCTTGTAAGGAACATTTTCATCTGCGAGTGGGTCGTGTTCTGTGCTTCATCAAGAATGACAAAGGCATCATCCAATGTCCTTCCTCTCATAAAGGCCAGAGGCGCAACCTCAATGACTTTTTTCTCCATAAATCCTTCCAGCTTCTCGTGTGGAATCATATCGCGGAGTGCGTCATATAAAGGCTGTAAATAAGGATCCAGCTTTTCTTTCAGGTCACCGGGCAGGAATCCAAGGCTCTCCCCTGCTTCTACGGCCGGCCTTGTCAGGATGATCCTTTTAACCTCTTTATCTCTTAATGCCCTTGCAGCAAGTGCCACACTGGTATAGGTTTTTCCTGTACCGGCAGGTCCTATCGCGAAAACCATATCTTTTTTCTCTGTCTCTTTAACGAGTTTTTTAAGGTTGGTGGTTTTAGCCTTAATGATTTTGCCGTTCACACCTTTTACAATGATATCCTGATCGAATACCAGCTGTTTTTCGTTTTCATCCTTGATGTTAAGGATGTTTTCTACGTCTTTAAGCTCGATAGAATTGTTTTTGGAAATAAATTTTACAATATCATCAAGTTTCTGCCTGAATATATCCAAAGCCTCCTGATTGCCCATTGCAAATATATAATGGTCTCTGCCGGTAATTTTCAGAGTGGGAAAAGTAGATTTAATTACATTGAAATATTGGTTATTAACTCCATAGAAGATTTTTGCGTCTATATCTTCCAAATCATACGTCAATTCAAACATGCAAATAGTTTTATATTAGATTTTAAATTTAAAGTTTTTTTCTAGATTAATATCAAATTCTTATCCACAATCTTCAGAGCTTTCTTTAATTTTAGATAAATTTGCATAACGACCTTCTATCAAGTACAATGTCAATAATTACGCTTACGTCAGATTTCGGAAATGTAGATTACAGAGTTTCGGCTATGAAAGGCAAAATCCTTTCCCTGAACCCGGAGGTCAATATTGTTGACATCAGTCATGACATCCAGGCATTTAACCTCATCCAAACCTCATATATCGTGAGGAATGCCTATAAATACTTTCCTAAAGGAACCATTCATATCATTTCTGTAGACAGTTTTTTTCATAAATCAAGGAAGAACATCCTGTATAAAGCAGACGGATCTTATTTCCTGGCTGCCGATAACGGACTGCTGAGCCTGGTGTTCTTTGACATCAAGCCGGAAAGCATTTATGAAATCACGCTGAACAACAGGTTTGATGATATCGTTAACTTTACTTCTACGGACATCCTGGTTCCTGCAGCGGTACATCTTGCCAACGGGGGGCTTCCTGAAGTTATCGGAAGGAAAATTGACACCGCCAAACAACTGCTGTTCCCTAAGCCTGTATTCAACGAATCTGAAAAAATGATTATCGGTGAAGTGACTTATATTGATAATTTCGGAAATATTATTTCCAACATCAATCAGGACATGTTTGAAACCATCAGTAAAAATTACGACAATTTCACGATCAAATTCCGTAACCTGAGCCTTTCAAGAGTCTTTTCCAGCCATACCGAAGTGGTGTCCGACTGGGATCGGGAAACTGAATTTCATGGGCAATCCGCAGCAATCTTTAACGACAGCCAGCTCCTGGAACTTACCATTTACAAAGGCAGCCGCAAGAACGGAGCAAAGACCCTTTTCGGACTGAATGTGGGGGAAAATATCTATATTGAGTTTTCCTAAAATTAAATATTTCATAAAAAAATCGTTTTTTTTTATATATTTGTCAAAATCTAAAAATTAAAAATGGCAGAATACAAATTATTGCTTCCTTCCATGGGAGAAGGTGTTATGGAAGCGACAATTATCACCTGGTTATTTAATGAAGGTGACAGTGTAAAGGAAGATGACTCTGTAGTAGAAATTGCAACAGATAAGGTAGATTCAGATGTTCCGACACCAGTTTCGGGGAAAATTGTGAAAATCTTAAAACAAAAGGATGAAGTTGCCAAAGTAGGTGAAGCCATAGCTATTTTAGAAATTGAAGGGGAAGGCGGAAATGCTGCACCTGAGGAACTTGCCGCAGAAACCGCTGCTGCTCCGGATACTGAAACATTAAAAACTATCGAACAGCCGTTACAGGCCAATTCAGGTCAGAGCACCGAATTTTCGGGTGATCTGTACCTGTCTCCGCTGGTAAAATCCATCGCACAACAGGAAAACATTTCCGAGTCTGAACTGAAGTCCATCAAAGGAAACGGTCTGGAAGGAAGAATTACCAAAGAAGATATCCTGGCTTATGTAGCCAACAGAGGAAACCAGCCGCAGCCAGCCGCACAACAGGCTGCGCCGGCCGCTCCTGCCCCACAGAAGACTGCAGTTTCATCTCCTGCCTCTACGGTAACAGCTGCTGCGGGTGATGAAATCATCCCTATGGACAGAATGAGAAAGATCATTGCTGAAAATATGGTTAAGGCCAAGCAGATTGCTCCTCACGTAACTTCTTTTATTGAAACGGATGTGACCAATGTGGTGAAATGGAGAAATAAGAACAAAGGACCTTTTGAAAAACGTGAAGGCGAAAAACTGACGTTCATGCCGATCTTCGTAAGAGCTGTTGTGAAAGCCATTCAGGACTTCCCTATGATCAACGTTTCAATTAACGGAGAGAACATCATCAAGAAGAAAAACATCAATATCGGTATGGCAACTGCCCTTCCGGACGGAAACCTTATTGTTCCGGTGATTAAAAATGCTGACCAGCTGTCACTTTCAGGACTGGCAAAAGCCATCAATGACCTGGCCTACAGAGCGAGAAACAAGAAACTGAGACCTGAAGATACGCAGGGAGCAACCTACACGATTTCCAATGTAGGAAGTTTCGGAAACCTGATGGGAACGCCTATCATCCCTCAGCCACAGGTGGCCATTCTGGCTATTGGTGCAATCGTTAAGAAGCCTGCAGTTCTGGAAACCGCAGACGGAGACGTTATTGCCATCAGGAACCTGATGTTCATGTCCCATTCATATGACCACAGAGTGGTAGACGGTTCTCTTGGCGGAATGATGCTGAAGCACGTTCATGACTACCTTGAAAACTGGGATCTGAACACAGAAATATAAGCAATGAGTAATTGGTAATGCGTAATCTTTACCGGTTTAAAAATAAAGGCCTTCGGATTTTCCGGAGGTTTTTTGTTTGATTCATTATTAAAATAATTCTATCTTTAAGCAAATGATCCCTCTGCATGGATCCTGATTTAAGAAGATAGCTCAATTAACAAAAATTAAAATAAGACCTTTATCAACAATACATTTTACATTTACAATAAAAAATAATGCTGAAAGTCATCACCCGCCTCCGCGAAAGCATCAGGAGATCATTTGACAACATCCGGAATGAACAGCTGAAACATAATTTGCTTCAGGCTATTCCGTTCTGGATCGGTTCTGTGATTACCGGTTTCATAGCCGTGCTGTATGCGAAACTGTTTGCGTGGGGAGAGAGCCTTTTGCATTTTATCCTGAACTGGCACGACTGGATGATATTTATTATGGCTCCCATCGGGTTTGTTCTGTCATGGTGGCTGGTCAAAGAGTTTGCACCTAATGCCAAAGGCAGCGGAATCCCTCAGGTAATGGCTGCCGTGGAACTGGCGAATCCTAAAGAGCACAGAAAGATCCGGAGCCTTCTGAGTTTGAAGATCATTGTTTTTAAAATTCTTTCATCAGTAGTATTGGTCATCGGTGGTGGTGCTGTAGGTCGTGAGGGTCCTACTATTCAGATTGCAGGATCGGTATTCCGTAAAGTCAATGAATACCTGCCTGAATGGTGGCCTAAGATCTCCAAGAAAAATATGATTATGACCGGCGCAGCGGCAGGTCTGGCGGCAGCGTTCAATACACCGCTGGGCGGAATTGTCTTTGCCGTGGAAGAGCTGTCCAAAACCCACATCAATTACTTCAAAACAGCGCTCTTCACGGCTGTTATTATCGCTGGGCTCACCGCACAGACGCTTGCCGGCTCTTATCTTTACCTCGGTTACCCCAAGACGAATGATGTATCTCTGATGGTGATGTTTCCTATCATCCTCGTGGCAGGTATTGCCGGCATCCTGGCCAGTCAGCTTTCGGTAAACATGATGAAAATCAATGCATGGAAAAAGAAAACCCTTACATCAGATCGTTCTCAGATATTATTTTTAATCGGCTGTGCCCTGGTGATCGCTTTTGTATCCGTATTCATCAGCCGGGAAATCCTGGGATCCGGAAAAGAAATCATGGAACGCATCCTGTTCACTGAAAATAAACATGAAGAATGGTATATTCCCGTACTCAGGATTTTTGGCCCTGCCCTGTCCTTCACGTCAGGAGGAGCCGGCGGTATCTTTGCTCCTGCCCTTACGGCCGGGGCCAGCATAGGCTCTGTGATTTCAGGAGCGCTTCATTTAACGCCGCACGAAACCAATGTCGTGGTACTTGGCGGTATGGTTGCTTTTCTGACCGGAATTACCAGGGCTCCTTTTACTTCTGCCATTATTGTGCTTGAAATGACCGACAGGCATTCCCTGATCTTTCACCTGATGCTGGCAGGGATGGTCTCTTCCATTGCATCCCTCCTGGTTGTACGCCACTCACTCTATGATATGATCAAAACCCAGATGCTGGCTGAACTCAGAGGAACTAAAAACTGAATGTGGATTACAGATGTTATGATGCTACTGATCATGTCTGTTTGAAGTAATTCTGAATTCTTATTGCACAACATAAATATTTTATTTATTTTTGCACCTCGAAATAATTACTAAATTTATTTACATTATGAACAATTACGAAACTGTTTTCATTTTAACTCCCGTTCTATCTGACTCACAGGTGGAGGAAGCAGTGAAAAAATTTGAAGATCTTTTAAAAGAAAGAAACTGCGAAATCGTTGTCAGAGAAAACTGGGGACTTAAGAAACTTGCGTATCCAATCCAACTGAAAAAGAACGGATTCTACACATTGATCGAGTTTAAAGGAGAAGGAAACGTTGTTGCTGATCTTGAATTGGCATTCAAACGTGACGAGAGAGTAATCCGTTACCTGACTACAAAACTGGACAAGCATGCTGTTGAGTACGCTGTAACTAGAAGAGCTAAAGCAAAAGCAGCTAGAGCTTAATTATTAACCCAATTTTATTAAAAAAGACAAGACATGGCAATAGACGAAATGGCTAAACAAGCCTCAGCTGGAGGGGAATCTGAAGTGAAATTCCTTACTCCGCTTGATATCAATACAAAATCTGAAAAGAAATACTGTAGATTCAAAAAATTCGGAATTAAGCACGTTGATTACAAAGATGCTGATTTCTTATTACAGTTCGTAAACGAGCAGGGTAAAATCTTACCAAGAAGATACACCGGGACTTCTTTGAAATACCAGAGAAAAGTTTCTGCTGCTATCAAAAGAGCAAGACACCTTGCATTGCTTCCTTACGTAGCTGACTTATTAAAATAAAAAATATTGCAATCAGCCATTAGCCTTGTGCTTTTGGCTTTTTGTTGCTGAATACATCATTAATTCTAACTTGATTTTAGAATTCTAAAATCTAAAAAAGGACAACAACAATGGACATTATCCTAAAAAAAGACGTAGAGAACTTAGGACTTGAGTTTGATACAGTAAGCGTAAAGCCTGGTTATGCCAGAAACTTCCTGATCCCTCAGGGATACGCTCTTTTAGCAACCCCTAAGAACAAAGCAGCTCTGGAAGCTACTTTGGAAGCAAGAAAAGAGGAAGAAGCTAAATTAATCGCAACAGCTAACGGAATCGTAGATCAGTTGAAGAAAACGTCTATCACCATCCCTGCAAAAGTAGGTTCAGGTGATAAATTATTCGGATCTATCAACAATGCAGACCTTTCTGCTGCTCTTGAAAAAGCTGGTGTTTCTGTAGAGAAAAAATACATCAAAATTCCAGGAAACACAATCAAGAGAACCGGTAAAGTTACCGCAAACATCAGACTTCACAGAAATGTTGAGTACAATTTCGAATTTGATATTGTATCTGATGCTCCAGTTGCCCCTCAGGCTCCTGCTGCTCCTAAAAAGGAAGCTGCTCCGTCTGAAGAAGCTTAATACAAAGCAGAATACTATATTCGCATATTTGCTGTCTCTCCGGAGACAGCATTTTTCATTTACACCTGTCTGAAATACAACAGATAAAAAATGGTAGACATTATATAGCTTCAAAACCACGCAATACAAATCCTTCCTAAAACCTGCTTTACGACATCTTTCATTTTCGATACTTTTGTCACATCTTTTAGAAAAAAGAATAGATCCGACTTTATATAAAGACTGTAAAAGAGATCGCTCTACCTTCAAAAGATTTCACCTAAAATTATAATAACCGGCTAATGAAAGTACATCTATCTGGAGTCCTGCTATTGGGAAGCATAGCTTTTATGCATGCTCAGTATGACAAAAATGTAGGGATCAATATTCCCACCCCCACGGCCACCCTGCACCTTAAAGGGAAAGGATCTGACAACACCACCCAAAGTTTAAAGATTGAAAATTCCGTCGGCACCAATTTGCTTACGGTAAATGATGACGGTACTGCTTCCGGATCTGTCCTGGCCGGTCTTGGCGGCGGAAGTAATGGTAAAAATGCTCTGGTAAGAACCACCCAGGAATCTGCAGGCAGCAACTGTGCGAATGGAGGGATCAAAGTTGAAACCGGTCTCGATACCAATGGGAACGGAACACTTGATACGTCAGAAATCACCGATACACGCTATGTCTGCAACGGAAGCAACGGACAGGGCCTTTCCAATGGCTCAGCAGGCGGACAGGTTTACCTTACTTCAGCAACATCTCCTTATTCGGTTCAGGCTCCTAAAACGATGACAGGAGATATCAGCATTACCGATAACGGTGCAACCACCATTGCAGCGAGTGCAGTGACTACCGCAAAACTGGCTAACCAATCCGTAACCGTTGGAAAAATATCAGCAACCGGTACGCCTGGCTCGTCTACTTTCCTGCGGGGAGACGGATCATGGGCTGCAGCCGGGGGCAGTGGCGGAGGCTCTTCTGCCATACCTTTCAAAAAAATAACCATGACTACCGGTAATAATAATTATACGGTAACAACAGCAGATTTTGGCGGAATCCTTCTTTTCGACTGGGCAGCCATACAGGGAAACAATACAGGAACGATCAATTTAACATTACCTTCACCTGCTACCGCAGGGAGCGGAGTGAAATTTAAAATTTCGTATACCTCCTTTCAGGGTGGAACGAATTGGGCCTGTAATGCAAGAACGCCCTCCGGATCTATGTATGCAGGCAACTCTGTAGCTCCTGCCAATACGTACGTTTCCGTTTATTTTACTTCAGAATTCTTCTGCGACGGAACCAACTGGTATGAGATTCCTGAAAGCTAATCGTATAGAGGTAATATCAATAAGTTCACAAGACAATACTACATAAGAAAACCGGGATAATCCCGGTTTTTTTTATGATTTTGACACCCAGTTTTGAAAAAATGTTTTGACTTTCTCCAAACTGTATCCTTTACCTTCTTCAAGAACATCGCTTGGCTGTACATGAATCATTTTGCCTCTTTTATCAAGCACGATAAACACCGGATAGCCGTACTTATCACCAGGATTTCCATATTGGGAAAATATTTTCTCATTTTTATTATCCGGAGAATAATTTAAATGATAATACAGGTAATTATCGTCTACTATCTTCTTAAGCTCCGGGGTGGTCTGTACAAAATTATTGAAGCGCAGACACCAGATACACCAGTTGCCTCCTGCCTGGATCATAATATTTTTGTTCTCTTTCGCGGCTTTTGAAATCAATTGCTGAAGATCAGCCCCTGCATCTGCTTTCGCATCGTAGGGTTTAGGCAACTGTGCCTTTTCCTGAGCAGCTTTTATTCTGGCTTCAGTGTCTGCATCCGTTTTAGCCGGCACAGCCTTTGAGCTGTTGCTTTTGTTTTCCGTATTGCCCTTTACTTTCTGTGAGAACACCGCAGTGCTCAAACTCAGGAAAGCAATTAATGATAACTTTTTCATTATATAAATGTAAAAAAATAATACTTATGCGCATCAAAAAGAGCACCATAATTTTATAATGCGTAAATTTGTACGTTTTATGAATTTTCTTATCCGCATCATTTATCTGGTCTCAAAACTTCCCCTGAAAATCCTGTATGTTTTTTCAGACATCATCTTTTTCCTGAACTATTATATTGTAGGATACAGGAAAAATGTCATCACCCGGAATCTTGAACGATCATTTCCCGATAAAAGCAAAGCTGAAATCCGGGACATCAAAAAGAAATTCTACCGTAATTTTTCAGATTACCTGGTGGAAACCATTAAATCTTTCAGCATTTCCGAAACTGAGTCCAGGGTGAGGATGCAGCATATCAACCAGGAAGTCTTCCATGAAGCCAAAGCAGAAGGCAAGAACATCATCCTCCTTGCCGGACACGTCTTCAACTGGGAGTGGATCAACGCACTGGCAACCCTTGTCCCACAGGATCACTGCCATCCTGTTTACCGTAAAGTAAACAGCAATTTCTGGGAAAACCAGATGAAAAAGCTGAGGAACAGGTTCGGGAATGAAGCCCTGGAAGCCAATGAAGTGATCCTGAATATATTCAGATCTAAAAATGATGGAAGTTCTGCGTATATGTTTGTTGCGGACCAGACCCCACACTTCGCACACATCACTTACGGAACGGAGTTCCTGAATCAGAAAACACCTGTTTTTAACGGTTATGATAAACTGGCCACCCGTATGAACCTGGTCTTTATTTATTGCGAGATGAAGAAAGTAAAACGTGGGTTCTACCAGGTTAATTATCACAGGATCCATCCGGAAGGGGAAAAATTCCAGGAGCATGAGGTAGTGAAAAAATTCCATAAGCTGCTGGAAAATACATTGCATAAACATCCCGATAATTACCTTTGGTCACACCGTAAATGGAAGTATGAAGATTCAATTAAAAACATGATTTAATTATGGCACAGATACAGCAAAAACTCGCTGTTGTCATCCTAAACTGGAACGGGAAGAACTGGCTGAAGAAATTTCTGCCGGATATTGTACGATTCACTAAGGATGCAGAAATTTTTGTCATAGACAATCTGTCTACAGACGATTCCGTCCCCTACCTGCTACAGAACTTCCCATCCGTTAAAATTGTTCGAAATGCCAAGAATTATGGTTTTGCCGGAGGATATAATGAAGGGCTTAAATCTATTCAGGCTGAATTTTACTGCCTTCTTAATTCTGATGTGGAAGTTACAGAGGACTGGACACAGCCTGTCCTCCGATTATTGGATGCTATGCCTGAAGTTTCTGCTGTGCAACCGAAAATACTGTCCTATGATCGTCCGGAGTATTTTGAATTTGCCGGGGCTGCCGGTGGCCTGATCGATAATTTAGGCTATCCGTACTGCCGCGGAAGGGTTTTTGATGATCTTGAACAGGACCACGGACAATATGATGATGAAACCGAAATTTTCTGGGCATCAGGCTGCTGCTTTTTTATCCGTTCGGAAGATTTCTGGGAACAAAACGGTTTTGATGAGCGGTTTTTTGCCCATCAGGAAGAAATCGATCTTTGCTGGAGGCTGATTAATTCAGGAAAGAAAATCTATTACACGGGAAAATCCAGAATATATCATGTAGGTGGCGGTACCCTTAACAAACAGAGCCCGACAAAGACCTATCTGAATATCCGGAACAACCTTTCCATGCTGCTTAAAAACATGCCCTTTCCAAAGCTTATTCTGACGCTGTTTTTAAGGATGTGCCTGGATGGTTTGGCTGCGCTTTATTTCGGCTTTAAATACGGCTTTCCTCACTTCTGGGCTGTAGTGCGGGCGCACTTTGCCTTCTACGGACAAGTACCCGGAACATGGAAGAGGAGGAACAGCCATCAGAAAGAAAACTTCTACCAATCGAAATGGTTGATCTTCAAACATTTTTCCGGCACAAAGATCAACTCTTAATGTATAATTCATAACTTTATCCAATGGATTTCTGCGCTATAGACTTTGAAACGGCTACCCATGACAGAAGCTCTGCCTGTGAAATGGGAATCTGCATTGTGCAGGACTCAAAAATTGTGGAGACCAGGACCTGGCTGATCAAGCCGCCAAGCTTCCCGTATTTCAGTCCGAGGAATATTGCCGTTCACGGTATTAATCCGGAAGATGTTCAGGATGCACCTACTTTTGATGAAATCTGGTATGAAGCAGATGAAATGATGTATGGCACCCTGATGATTGCCCATAATGCGAGTTTTGATGCAGGGGTACTCAGGGGATGCCTGGGCCATTACGGAATGTTTTCCCCTAAACTCAACTATTTATGCAGCATCCAGCTGGCTAAGCAGTCATGGAATTACCTTCCAAGATATGGATTGAAACACCTGGCAGAATACCATGAGATTAAATTCAACCACCACCGTGCCGGTGCTGATGCAGAAGTCTGTGCAAAAATTTCCCTGCTGGCCTTTGAAAAACTGTTTCTTACCAGTAATGATGAAATCCATGACTTTATGAAACTGAAGATTAAAAAGCTGTAAGTTTCAAAGCACTGTCAATGCCTTAAGTGTACAATAAGATAAGGCTTTAATTGCTCAATACCTCAGAAAGCAGATTGAATTTAGGGATATCCACTTCAAAGCTTTCTTCTGTTTCCATATTTCTGATGAGGTATTTCCCGCTCATATTCCCCACTCCGGAGCGGAGCATGACATTGGAGAAATAATCGAACTGATCACCGACAGCAATTTCAGGAGTGAGTCCGATAACCCCGTCGCCTACGATTTCCGTATAGCCGAAGCCGACATCGAAAACCAGCCATTTTCTCTTCAGGATTTTTATGGGAAAACTACCTGAATTCTCAATGGTGATGTTGTACTTAAAAACGTACCGGTTTTCCGAGGGATAACTGTTTTTAGTGTCGTATTCAGGAACCACTGAAACTTTAATGTTTGAAGTCGTTTTTGAGAACATACCTGGTATTTTCTCAAATCTATACAAAAATCTCGCCTTTTGCAAGGCGAGATTATAAGTTTATCTGATATTGATGAAAATTAAAGCTCTAGTGCTTTTCTCTCATCACCTCCCATTAATACTGCTACAGGGTTGTCGATAGCTTCTTTTACAGCTACCAGGAATCCAACAGATTCCCTTCCGTCAATAATCCTGTGGTCATAAGACATCGCTACGTACATCATCGGGCGGATTACAACCTGTCCGTCTACGGCAACCGGTCTCTGGATGATGTTGTGCATGCCCAAGATAGCAGACTGCGGCGGGTTAATGATCGGAGTAGAAAGCATAGACCCGAATACTCCTCCGTTAGTGATCGTAAACGTACCTCCGGTCATTTCGTCTACGGTAATCTTTCCGTCTCTTACTTTTTCAGCAAGATTCTTGATGTTTGCTTCCACTCCTTTAAAGGTCATGTTCTCTGCATTCCTCAATACAGGAACCATCAATCCTTTAGGTCCTGAAACCGCTACGGAAATATCGCAGAAATCATAATTTACTTTGAAATCACCATCAATGGATGCGTTCACATCAGGATACATTTGTAATGCTCTGGTTACCGCTTTCGTAAAGAAAGACATGAAACCAAGGCCAATCCCGTGTTTCTGAGCGAATTCGTCTTTATATTGTTTTCTGATTCTGAAGATTTCAGACATGTCTACCTCGTTAAAAGTCGTCAGCATGGCAGTCTCATTCTTCACAGAGACCAATCTTGACGCTACTTTTCTTCTTAAAACAGAAAGTTTAGTAGTGGTTGTAGATCTTGATCCGGTTGCAGTAAGGGAAGTTCCCCCCATAGCAGGAACAGCAGCCAGTTCTGCGTCAGTCTTAGTGATTCTGCCGTCTCTTCCTGTTCCGGATACCTGACCAGCATCCATTCCTTTTTCATCTAAAATTTTCTTTGCGGCAGGAGACGGAGCACCTGTAGCATATGTCTGTGTTGCAGCTGCCGGCTGAGCAGCAGGTTTTGGAGCTTCCTGTTTTGCAGGCTCAGCTGCTTTAGGAGCTTCTTCTTTTTTCGGAGCTTCGGCAGCAGGAGCCGCAGGGCTTCCTCCTTCAGGTTTAGCAGCGTCCATATCAATTAAACAAACGACCTGGCCTACCTGTACCACGTC
This sequence comes from Chryseobacterium camelliae, assembly GCF_002770595.1. Classification (NCBI taxonomy): domain Bacteria; kingdom Pseudomonadati; phylum Bacteroidota; class Flavobacteriia; order Flavobacteriales; family Weeksellaceae; genus Chryseobacterium; species Chryseobacterium camelliae. The sequence continues at coordinate 603,364 of NZ_CP022986.1, forward strand.
TCCCTCTTCTGCCTTTAAAGTAATTATACCGCTTTGTTCAGCAGGCAATTCAAGGGTGGCTTTGTCTGAGTCTACCTCAGCGATTGGCTGATCTTTTTCTACATAATCACCATCTTTCACAAGCCAGGTTGCAATTTCAACTTCTGTAATTGATTCGCCCGGTGAAGGAACTTTCATTTCTAAAACTGACATATCGAGTATTTTTATTTTTAATGGATTATTATTTAATTAAGCGGTTACCGGTCTTTTAGCAGGCATATCTTCTCTGTCGAACACCCTGTTGATTACCATATTCTGATTTTTCTCAAACATTTTATGGCTTCCAGGTGCCGGTGCTCCGCTCGGTACAGGGGCAATTACCTGGATTCCTGTATCTCTGAAGTTTCTCAGGATGTAGGACCATGCTCCCATGTTTTCAGGTTCTTCCTGAGCCCAGATCAGCTGTTTCCTGTTTCCGTATTTGCTGAAGATCTGTTCGATGGCATCGGCCTGTAACGGATACAACTGCTCAAATCTTACCAAGGCTACATTTTCAGCATTCAGTTCTTCTTTCTTCGCAAGGAGTTCGAAGTAAAGCTTACCTGAACACAGAACCAGTTTCTCAACTTTATCAGGATTAGCGGTAGCATCATCCAAAACAGGCTGGAATGAACCGTTGGCGAAATCTTCCAGCGGAGAAACCACTTTCGGGTGTCTCAGCAATGATTTCGGGCTCATAACGATCAGCGGCTTCCTGAATGACCATTTCAGCTGTCTTCTCAACAAGTGGAAGTAGTTGGCTGGTGAAGTAATATTGGCCACCACCATATTCTCATTGGCACAAAGGGTAAGGAATCTTTCCAGTCTGGCGGAAGAATGCTCTGCACCCTGCCCTTCCGAACCGTGAGGCAACAGCATTACCAACCCGTCCTGGATTTTCCATTTCTCTTCTGCGGCAGCCAGATACTGGTCTACAATAATCTGCGCCCCATTCACGAAATCACCGAACTGTGCTTCCCAGATCGTCAGGGTATTGGGTGAAGCCATGGCGTATCCGTAATCAAATCCTAACACCCCGTATTCTGAAAGGTGGGAATTGTACACGTCAAACCTGTTGTCGGAAACATGCCTTAAAGGGATGTATTCTTCTTCCGTATCTTCCGTTTTCACAACGGCATGCCTATGGGAGAATGTACCTCTTTCCACATCCTCACCGGAAATCCTTACATTATGTCCTTCAGTAAGAAGAGTTGCATAAGCAAGCCATTCCCCTAAAGCCCAGTCAAGGGAATTCCCTTCAATTGCTTTGATACGGTTATCGAACAGCCTCGTAATCTTATTGATGAATTTCTTGTCTGCCGGAAGCGTGGACATTTTAATGGCCAGTTCCTTCAGTTTCTCAGGGTCATACTGAGTATTAACAGCTTCCTGAACGGCTCCTCTTTTGGCAATCGGATAATTAGTCCAGTCGTCTGCCATGAATACATCCATCACGTTCTTTTCAATTTCTTTGGATGCGTCAAAGTCTTTATCTAAAAGCTGCTTGAAGTTTACTTCCATATTCTTAAGAACATCGTCGGAAATAACACTGTCGTTGATCAGCTTGTCTTTATAAATTTCTCTCGGGTTCGGATGCTTGGAGATCAGTTTATACAAATTAGGCTGTGTGAACCTTGGCTCATCACCTTCGTTGTGTCCGTATTTTCTGTACCCTAGCAGGTCGATGTAAACATCTTTCCCGAATTTCGCTCTGTAATCTGCAGCGAAATGGATGGCATGCACCACTGCTTCAGCATCATCTGCGTTCACGTGCATCACCGGTGATTCCGTTACTTTGGCGATATCCGTACAGTATGTTGAAGACCTTGCATCGGCATAATTCGTGGTAAATGATACCTGGTTATTCACTACGATATGAACGGTTCCTCCTGTCCTGTAGCCTTCCAGGGTCATCATCTGGGCAACCTCGTAAGCAATACCCTGTCCTGCGATAGCTCCGTCACCATGGATGACAATCGGTAGGATCTTGGAATAATCCCCTTTGTATTTATCATCCACTTTAGCACGGCAGATCCCCTCTACAAGAGCGGCAACCGTTTCCAGGTGGGATGGGTTCGGAGTAAGGTTGATGGAAACTTCTTCTCCAGACGCTGTTTTTATTTTTTTAGAAGAACCTAAGTGGTATTTCACGTCACCGGAAAATACATCTTCCTCAAATTCTTTTCCTTCAAATTCTGAGAAAATCTGTTTGTAGGATTTCCCGAAAATATTGGAAAGCACATTCAGCCTTCCTCTGTGGGCCATGCCTAAAACCACTTCATCCACACCCAGCTGGGAAGATCTTGAGATCAGCTGATCCAATGCAGGGATCAGTGTTTCTCCTCCTTCGAGGGAGAACCTTTTCTGGCCTACGAATTTGGTGTGAAGGTAATTTTCAAAAGCAACTGCCTGGTTGAGCTTTAAAAGAATTTCCGTTTTTTCGTTTGCCGAAAGGTTCGGATGGTTCTCATTAACCTGCAGCCATTGCTTGATGAAGTCCTTTTCTTCCACATTGTTAATGTGCATGTACTCTACTCCGATGGAATCACAGTAGATGTTCTCAAGATGGTGGATCAGCTCCTGTAATGTAGCAGGACCTTTCATTCCGGTTTCCGTAGCGCAGTTGAATTTGGTATTCAGGTCTTCTTTGCTGAGACCGAAATTTTCAATATCCAGAGTTGGGGCATAATGCCTTCTCTCTCTTACCGGATTGGTTTTAGTGAAGAGGTGTCCTCTTGTTCTGTATGCTTCGATAAGGTTAACAACCTTAAATTCTTTTTTGATATGTTCAGGAACTTCTCCGTTGGAAACCGCCTGAGCCATTTGATTTACCGCAGGGGCTGACTGAGCTGCGGGTGCCTGAACGTACTGGACATTATCTTCATCACCGTAAGTCTCCAAAGCAAAATCAAAGCCCTGAAAGAAGGCTTTCCATGATGGTTCCAGAGAATCCGGATATTTTAAATACTGTTGGTATAAATCCTCAATTAACTGAGAATGAGCTGCGTTTAGGAATGAAAATCTGTCCATTATTACAGTTTATCTGTTATTAAAATTTGTTTGTCGAATTAATCTTCAAATGTAATAAAAAAAACCGAGGTGGCACAGGCTCAAACCATTTAAAAAAACTATGGATACAGAAACTATTTATAGACAGAGAGAGACAGTTTCATATTGACTTCCTGGTCTTCCAGAGGGCGTTCTATAAACATCTGGCGGATATCCCCGAAACGCATTTCATTCTTCTTTGCCTGTTGGATAAGCTGCTGAATTGCTTTCACCCTTCCTGCATAGGTCCCTTTATAATACATGACGTAATTTTCCGTCGCATTAATCGTCCTGAAACTGAAATTATTGTCGCTGACTCCGGTTTTGTTAGACAGCGGAATCCCCATAAAATAAGATACTTCTTTGTCTTTGTAATTATCGGCATCGGTAACCAGGACAGCATACCCGAATTCATCATCTTTCTTACCCAGGTCCATTGTTACATAGTTGTACACTTTATTGTAGTTCATGACAATATTTTTGTACAGGGCATCATTTTTATTCGATGCACTTACATTGACCCCCAACAGCAGCTGGGATTCGTCCTTTTCCACCATAAGGCTGTCGTACTTTATGGACGCCAGCTGATTGTCTTTTTCAACCTTATTCCCCAGGACATTTTTGAGCTTAATCATGCTTTTGTCAATATTATCGGCAAAACGGTCTTCCGTCCAGAAATTCTCTACACGCCTGAACAGTGAAAGTTTGGGTGTAGAAACGCGCCAGGTAATGCTTGTTTTCTGTGGCGACAGGGATTTAAATTTCACATCAACCAAAGTAGGGTTTTCATTGCGGTCTTCAAAAAGCTGGTATCTAAGGGTTTTTCCCGGATTTTCATACCGGATGAACATTTCGCCATCGGTTTCATTTTTTGGATCGACATAGCTTATAGAGCTTCCCTGTCCTTCGTAGGGCGTATAATAATCAATATCGATGGAAGGAGAGCTGCTGAAAAAGTTGTTCCAGCGGGTGAAGCTCTGCAGGTTGTTGAACTGGGAAAAGACTTTGTCTACCGGATAATCGATCTCTTTTTCGATGGTAAAGCTTTTGCTTTCATCAACAAAATAATACATGGAAAGGGCATAAGCTCCCACCAGGATAATCACAATTACACTTAGGATTCTGAAAACACGCATCACACAAAAGTAAGACAAATAAAAAAAGTGACCAATATCTGATCACTCTAGTTATAGCTATATGTAAATTTCTTATCCGATATGGGTTCCCGCAGGAAGCACAGCTCCTTTTTTCACGACTACGATCCCGTCCTGTACGGCATGTGTCCCGTAATCTCCGTCTTCTAAGTGCCTTCCGCCAATAATCCTTACATTGTCTCCGATATAGCAGTTTTTATCGATAATGGCTTTTTCTATATAACAGTACTTGCCTATTCCCATATTCGGGAAATTGGTCTTTTCATTGGAAACGATATCGGCGGTAGTCTGGTAGAAATCCGCACCCATCACATAGGAATTGACAATGGTACTCCCCTTGTCAATCCTCATCCGGTTACCAATGACAGAATTCTCTATCTTGTCAGCCATAATGATACATCCGTCCCCGAAAACTGCCTTGCTTACGTAAGAACCGTTGATTTTAGACGGCGGGAGCATTCTCGCCCTGGTATAGATCGGTGATGTGGAAAACAAGTTGAATTTGGGAAAATCCTGGCAAAGATCCAGGTTAGCTTCATAAAAAGACTCAATGGTTCCTATATCCGTCCAGTAGCCTTCATACTGATAGCTTAGGGTAGTATATTTCCCAATGGAGTTGGGAATGATATCTTTTCCAAAATCATCTCCTGCTCCTTCTTCAAACATCTTTTTAAGAATGTTTTTATTGAAAATATAGATTCCCATGGAAGCAAGATATTCTTTACCCAGATGCTTGTTTTCTTCTGACACTTCAGACTTAAGATCCCCCAGCTCATCATAAGCCGGTTTTTCCCAGAAAGAAGTGATATTCCCTTCATCATCAGACTTTAAGATTCCGAAGCCGGTAGCATCTTTGGCATTTACCGGAATTGTGGCAATGGTAACATCACCGCCTTTTTCCATATGGAAATCCAGCATTTCCCTGAAATCCATCTGGTATAGCTGGTCTCCCGAAAGAATTAATATATGGTCATAATCATACTTTTCCAAATGTTTCATGGATTGTCTTACTGCATCGGCTGTTCCCTGGTACCAGCTTTCATTTTCCACATTCTGCTCGGCAGCAAGGATGTCTACGAAACCTTTGCTGAAAATATCAAAATGGTAAGAATTTTTGATATGTGAATTTAAAGAGGCTGAATTAAACTGGGTTAACACCAGGATCTTATTCAATCCTGAATTCAGGCAGTTAGAAATAGGAATATCCACGAGCCTGTATTTTCCGGCGATTGGAACTGCCGGCTTTGATCTGGTATAGGTAAGAGGGAATAATCTCGTTCCCCGGCCTCCGCCTAAAACAATGGAAATGACATTGCGTTTCATAAATATCTTGCGTTTATTTTATTAAGTTTACTGTTCTGCTTCCGGTATCTACCTGCACCGTAAAGCATCTTTCATTATTAGCTTTAAGTTCTTCATTATAGATGGTAACTTCATAAATATTATCCTTCAACATTCTTACCATTTTGTTTACATTATCAATTTTTATACAATATTTGTCCAATTGTTTCCGGAACATGCGGCTGGTGATCAGAATATCCATAATTGTTGCACTCGTTAACGGAAAATTCCTGATATCTTTATCGTATCTTTCTTTCCAGTTTTTTCCATATTCCTGTTCAAGTACAGCATAGGTTGCCTCGTTCATTGTGTTGACACTGTCAACTAATTTCTGATCAACCATACATTCCGCAACTGCATCATATTTTATTTTCCAGTAATCTGCAATTGCAACTCTGGCTTTGGTAGCATCTGTATCAGGATATCCGTAACCCAGAATTCTGTAATATCCTTTGCTGTCCTTTAATGCTTGCTTTCTGCAAGAGGTGAATAAAATGCACAGAAAAAAACAAATGAGCCACCTGTACATGATTATTTTCTATAGAGTGCAATATATTTTTCTGCCGATTTTTCCCAGGCAAAATCAAAGCTCATATTGGCATGGATCAGGCTGTTCATCATCTCTTTGCGGCTGTAGATGCTTAAAGCTCTTTCCATAGCATGAACAATGTCATCTACTCCGGCATAACTAAAATTAAGGCCTGCCCCTCCCGTTGAAACATCCTGTACCGTATCCTTGAGCCCACCGGTATAGCGGACCACCGGAACCGTTCCATACCTCATGGAATACATCTGGTTCAGTCCGCAAGGCTCTACCCTGGATGGCATCAGGAGAAAGTCGGCAGATGCATAAATTTTATGGGACAGATACTCCTTATATCCCAGGTCCACCGCAAAATTGGAATAGATATAATCAAATTCTTTTAGTTTGTTCTCAATCGCTGCATTGCCGGATCCGAGAATCATAATATTCAGTGCCCCGCTTGTCTGCGTGATGCTTCTCCAGACCATGTCCGGCAGAAGGTCAGCTCCTTTTTCAGTGGCAAACCTTCCGATAAAAGCAAAAAGCGGAAGCTCAGGCCGCAAGCCGTATTCCTTGCAGAGTTTTTCCTTATTTCTTTTTTTCTGTTCTACAGCATTACGGATATTGAAGTTATAGTCCAGCATCGGATCCGTCTCAGGATTCCATACTTCCGTATCAATGCCATTGATAATGCCGTAAGCTTTTCCATATTCATTACGGATCAGATGTTCCAGTCCGTGGAAACTTACATACAGTTCCTCAAGATATCCCTGTGAAACCGTTGTAAAGGAATGGGAACATTTGATCATGCATGCCAGCGGATTGATCAGCCCGTTCCAGTCCAGAAGCCCCCATTGATAGGAATCGAATCCCGGCATATATTTCGCCATTTCCCAGCTCATCATCCCCTGGTATTCCCCGTTATGGATCGTCGCAATGGTTTTCACCCCCCGCAGGAATCCGAATTCCGGGCAGTGCTCAATCATGAAAGGCACCAATCCTGTATGATAGTCATGGCAGTGCAGTACATCCGGACGGATCTGCATGGCGCTCAGCCAGTGCAGTACAGCATGCTGAAATGCAATAAACTGAAAGTTTTCATCCTGGTAACCGTACGGGTTATCCCTGTCCAGAAGACCGGGAACCTTTACCATATACAATTCAAATCCCAATACACTGGTTCTTTCCTTCATAACCAGGACTTGGAGCATAGTAGGTCCCTGATGGATGAAGCCGTCGAAAACAACATCAAATTCATGCTCATGAACGAATGGCTTATTGTACCATGGCATGACCACTTTTGCATCAATATTTTCGATCGTATTCTGATATTTCGGAAGCGCCCCTACCACATCCGCCAGTCCCCCGACTTTTGCTACCGGATAACACTCCGTACTGAGATGATAAATAACCATTGTACTTTTATCTTTTGTGTAATTTAATTCTTTTTTGTGCGTGTGCCTTCTCCTTTTTCTTCTTCAGCACGATCCCTGCAAGCGGAGATATCCTGATGCTGATGGATTTGGGATGATTCATCCAGTCTTCATCATCTTCCCGGAAAATCTCCGGATGTACGCCGCTTCCGGCATACTGTTCGTCATCGGAATTGAAAATCACCTTCCAGTGCGTTACCGCATCTACCCCGATCTTATAATCCATTACGTTTGGGGTAAGATTGAGTATGACCATGCAGACATCGTCCTTAAGCTTTCCTTTCCGCAGATAAACGTATACGGAGTTTTCCTGGTCATCGGCCTGTACCCATTCAAAACCGTCACTGCTGAACTGGTTTTCATACATCGCTTTTTCGGTTCTGTACAGTTGGTTCAGATCCTTAACCAATGCCTGCAATCCTTTGTGCACGCTGTATTGCAACAAATGCCAGTCCAAACTCTGCCGGAAATTCCACTCCCGCGTCTGCCCGAACTCATTTCCCATGAATAAAAGCTTTGCGCCCGGATGGGTAAACATATAAACGTAAAGTGCGCGGAGATTGGCAAACTTCTGCCACTCATCCCCTACCATCTTGTAAATCAGGCTGGATTTCCCGTGTACCACTTCATCGTGCGACAAAGGCATCATGTAGTTCTCATTAAACATGTACATGGAGGCAAATGTCAGCTTATGATGAAAAAATTTTCTGTCTGAAGGATATTCTTTAAAATAATCCAGCGTATCATGCATCCATCCCATCATCCATTTCATGCCGAAGCCTACTCCGCCAGAATGAACCGGCTTGGTGAGCATCGGGAAATCTGAGCTTTCCTCGGCAATGGTCATGATGCTGTTACCAAACTCGCCGTAAACGGCTGTATTGAATTCCTGAAGGAAAGTTTTGGCTTCGAGGTTGACGTTTTCGCCATAAATATTAGGCTCCCATTCCCCCTCGTTTCTCGAATAATCAAGGTGAAGCATGGAAGTTACCGCATCCACCCGCAGTCCGTCTGCATGATACCGGTCCAGCCAGAACATCGCGTTTGAAATCAGGAAAGATTTCACTTCATTTCTTCCATAATTGAAAATATAGGATTTCCAGTCGGGATGAAAGCCTTTCCTGGGATCTTCATGTTCATACAGGAAAGAACCGTCAAAACGGTACAGGCCGTTGGCATCACCGGGAAAATGGGACGGTACCCAGTCCAGGATCACACCGATATTGTTTTTGTGGAGCTGATCAATCAGGAACATCAGGTCCTGCGGAGAACCGAAACGTGATGTCGCTGCATAAAATCCGGTAATCTGGTAGCCCCAGCTCGGATCATACGGATACTCCATCAAAGGCATGAATTCTACATGGGTGAATCCCATTTCAAGGATATAGGGAACCAGTCTTTCGGCAATATCCCTGTAATTCAGCACCCGTTCAGGATCATTCTCATTCTTCATCCAGGAAGCCAGATGCATCTCGTAGACGGAAATAGGAGCGGTAATGCTGTTTTTTTTCCATCGCTCAGACAACCACTTCTCATCCTCCCATTCATACCACGTTGTAGAGACCAGTGAAGCAGCCTGGAGATTCTGCTCCCAGCTCAGCGCATACGGGTCGCTTTTTTCCAGGATTTCACCGTGTGCGGTTTCTATGGCATATTTGTATAAAGTCCCCCAAGTAAGTCCGGCAATAAACCCTTCCCAGATTCCTGAGCCGTCCCATCGGGGAAACAGGATATGCTCCCGGTGGTTCCAGCCATTAAAATTGCCGATTACCGAAACCTTTGCGGCATTGGGTGCCCAGACAGAGAAATAAACACCCTGTATCCCTTTATTTTCTACGGAATGTGCCCCGAATTTATCATACAGCTTGTAATGCTTACCTTCTTTAAAAAGGTAAATATCATGTTCCGTAAAAAGACTGTGTATTGTCACCGAATCCATCAGTTGTGATCTAGTTATTATATATTTTCATTGAAAATACGAAAAATATCATTATCGACTGTTAACTCTCAATGAATATTTGCCGCATTGATTTTATGCTTCAAAAGCTCATCAAATATATCATTTTTTCTTTGAGAGATTTGTGACTCGGGATACCCTTCTTTCTAAAGATTTTTCATAGATTTAACGGTTAAATTTTATGAAACGCTCATGATGAGGTTTGAATTGCATACCGGCAAAACAGATGAAAGGCCGGTTTACATCACCGGAAATTTCAACGGCTGGAACCCCCGTGACGAGCGGTGCAGGATGAAGCCGCTGGATTCAGGCATCTACTGTATTGAAAAAGACCCGGAAGCTTTACCGGAATATATAGAATATAAGTTTACCCGCGGCGGATGGGAGAATGTTGAACTGGATAAAAACGGCAATATCACCCCAAACCGCAGAATCCCGAAATCAGCAGGGAAAACTTCCGATACGGTGGACAACTGGAGGCTTAACTGGGGACCGTTTAAGAAAGAATATTTCCCTGTAGCAGAAGTAGTTTCAGAGCAATTTTATATCCCTCAACTGGACCGCTACCGTAAAGTATGGGCACTCCTGCCCCATGACTATTATACTTCTGAAAAAAAATATCCTGTACTGTACCTGCAGGATGCCCAGAACCTGTTTAATGAAGGAAGCGAATACGGAAACTGGGAAATCGATAAAAAACTATCCGTACTGGCTGAATATGGCCGAGGCGATCTTATTGTCATTGCTGTGGACCACGGAAGCAAGGACCGTATCAAGGAATATATCTTCGATAATGACCATGTTTCCAACGGTTCAGAAGGCAAAAAATACATCCGTTTCATTACCGATACGTTAAAACCTCATATTGACCAGCACTACCGCACACTGAAGGACCGGGACAATACGGGGATCGGCGGAAGCTCGCTAGGTGCGCTCATCAGCATTTACAGTGGTTTCCTCTATCCTGAAGTCTATTCAAAACTGCTCATCTTCTCACCCTCTTTGTGGGTAGAACCGAATAATAATTTCCCCATGATGAATTTCCGGGTACCGTTCAAAACTAAAATTTACCTCTATGGCGGTGGCCATGAAGGATCTAAAATGGTCCGCAGGATCCAGATGTTTGAAGAATCCCTGAAGAAATGGGAAGACCATAATCTGTTTGATTTTGAATTCCGAACCAGCATTAATCCTGAGGGAACCCACAGCGAGTTTTACTGGTCCAGGGAATTTCCCAGAGCTATAGAATGGCTGTTTTACGATAACAGTGAAAATCCAGCCGAAGTTCCGCCCCAACAACAAAGCGCAAAAAAACAATCCAATGAAACTGATCAATAAAAAAAACAGGAATTATACCCAGGTCTTTCATCTTTTTACCGAAGAGGAATGGACAAAGATCAACAAAAATTTTAACCCGGGCATTTCTACATTCTTCAGCGGAAAAAAATATGAGGTCTTCATCCATGTCCATGAGGAAGGCACCGCTTATTTTATCGGGCTCGGAAAAGCAGATCTCCGTAATTTTGAGATTCAGCAGGTTGCTGTAAAATTTTCCCAGACCCAAAAAGCGACCCTGAAGGCTGTTCCAACATTACTTCTGGCCGATTTCCTGAGTGAAAAGCAGTTCGAAGAGTGGATCAAAGGCCTGCTTACCGGAACGTACGAATACCCTTTTGAGAAGAAACATACAGTCTGGGATCCTGCATTTGAAATTCATTCCCAGAACATCAGCCAGAAAAAACTGGATCTCATTACACAGCGTGCCCATGCTTTATGCAACGGCCAGACTGCCTGCCAGGAATGGCTGAATAAACCTGCAAACCTTAAAAAACCCGATGTATTCGGTGCTTATCTTAAAAATACAGCGAAAAAATACGGTTTTAAGTACACCGCTTTCAACCGGAAAAAATGTGAGGAACTCGGATTAGGCGCCTATCTATCCGTCAATCAGGGAAGCGCTTACGATGCCGCCTTTACCATCCTGGAGTACAGAACCCAGATTAAAAACGCAAAGACTTTCGGCCTGGTCGGAAAGTGCGTACTTTTTGATACCGGAGGAGTCTCCCTGAAAAATCCGGATAATATGCATTATATGAAATCCGATATGGGAGGAGCAACAGCTGTTTTGGGAACCCTCATTTATGCCGCCGAAATGGAGTTGCCGGTGAATATTATTGCGATACTTCCCGTAACAGACAATGCCATATCCGAGAAAGCTTTCCTTCCCAGTGATGTCATCACAGCTTACAACGGGAAAACGATTGAGGTGCTTAATACGGATGCCGAAGGCAGAATGATCCTTGCAGACAGCCTGTCTTACCTTGCCAAGAACTACACAACTGATCTTCTGATCGACCTTGCCACCCTGACCGGAAGCTCGGTAAGGATGTTCGGAGATACGTGCGGTGCGTTATTTTCCAATGATGAGTCCCTTAAAAACCTGTTGCTGAAAAGCGGAGAAGCCACTCACCAGCGATTGTGGAACCTTCCTTTGTGGGACATCTGGAACGAGGATATCCGGTCTGATGTGGCAGATATCAAAAATATCTCTATGAAGCCTGTCGGCGACTGTATTATTGCAGCTAAGTTCCTGCAGAACTTCATCGAAGGCCATCCGAAATGGGCCCATCTTGATATTGCCGGAGTTGCGTTCGGAAACGTGGGCTATGCCAAAGAGAAAGGAGCAACCGGATTCGGTGTACAGCTGCTGATCGATTTAATTGAAAATTATCATTAAAAATTAGCGTATTAAGAAAATTCTCTGTATCATTGATATGGATTTTCAGATCATTATGTTCCCGTAAGTTTTGTTGTAGAATATATACTGATGACAGGCTTTCATTTCTGAAAATTCACCAAATATCAAAAAACATGGTATGAAGGAGAAAATCATTGTGTGCATTTCCTGCTATTACAAGGGTTACGATTTCATGGATGAAATGCAGAAACTCGGTAACAGGGTTATCCTGATCACTTCAGAAAACCTGAGGGACAAGCACTGGCCATGGCATGCCATTGAAGAAACCTTCTACATGCCTGAGTCAAAACCATCTGTCTGGAACCTCGATCATCTTGTACAGGGGTTTTCTTACCTCATGCAGACCAGAAAGGTGGATGCTGTAGTGGCTCTTGACGATTATGATGTGGAAAAAGCCGCACTCATCCGCGAAACCTTCCGTATTCCCGGAATGGGACAGACTACCCACCGGTATTTCAGGGATAAACTGGCGATGAGGCAGAAAGCTGATCAATCCACGATCAATGTTCCGGAATTCACTGCTGTCTTTAACAATGATGAGATCCATCATTTTACGCAGGAAGTATCGGCTCCATGGGTATTGAAGCCCCGTTCCGAGGCTTCTGCTTCAGGAATCAGGAAGATCAATTCTGAATATGAGCTCTGGGAAGCCCTGAATGCTCTCGGTGACGAACGCCATCTTTTTTTACTGGAAAGCTTCAAGCCGGGTGATGTCTACCATGTAGACAGCCTTACTTTTAATAACGATACCATTTTCACTTCCGCATCTCAATATCTTGCCCCTCCAATGCAGGTTTCCCATGAAGGCGGCGTCTTCATGACCAAAACCCTGGGAACGGATTCAGATGAATTCATGGAACTCAGCGATCTGAACAGCCAGCTGCTTACAGCTTTCGGCCTCAAAAACGGTGCTACCCATACGGAGTTCATCAAAGGGAAAGATGATAGGAAATGGTATTTCCTGGAAACCTCATCAAGAGTGGGAGGAGCCCATATCCCGGACCTCGTGGAGGCGGCCACTCATATCAATATCTGGCGCGAATGGGCCAGGATTGAAGATGCACTGCTGAAAAATAAAGAATACAAAATAGCTGATCCGGAAGGATATTATGCAGGACTGATCATAGCACTCATCAAAGATCAGAGTCCGGATTACCGCGATTTTGAATCTGAAGAAGCCATAAAATTCCTTCCGATCGATTATCACATCGGAATTGTATTCCGGTCGGATGATCCGGACGTCATTCAGGAAAAGCTGGACGATGCTGCCGTTACAATACAAGAGGAAATGCTGAGTATCCTCCCTCCGAAAACCAAGCCGACCAGTTAAATCAAGTTTACCTTTTATCCGTTTACCATGCCTCATATAGAACATTCTGATTATTACTCGAATATTTTAGGCCTTCATATCCCGGTAGAAATTACAGGGCATTACGGCTATCCTGTCATTATGTTTCCTACTTCACAGGGATCCTATACACAGAATAATGATTTCCACCTTAACGGAAGCGTCAGATGGCTTGTCGAGCAGGGGAAAATTAAGCTGTACAACCTCCAGACTATAGACAGCCGCAGCTTTTATGACGACGGTATTCCTCCACAGGAAAGGATCAGAAATTATGAACGGTATGTTCAGTTCCTGGTTCAGGAGTTTGTGCCCTATATACAGAAGCTCCATCAAACCCACCGTGTAGCGGTGGCCGGAGCAAGTTTCGGAGGCTATCACGCAGCGAATTTAGCCTTCAGGTTTCCGGATCTGGTGTCCCATCTGATCTGCCTTTCGGGTGCTTTCAGCATCAGGAATTTTATGGATGGTTATTCGGATGACCTTGTGTATTTCAACTGTCCCAATGAATTCGTAAAAAATGACGAAGCGTGGAAGTACAGGCATATGCATATTGTACTGAGCACTTCCGATCAGGATATATGCAGGGATAAAAACATCGACCTGGCAGAACTCCTGAGAGCCAAAGGCATTGATTTCTGGTATGACGAGCGGAAATGGATCAACCACGACTGGCCGCTTTGGAGAATGGTGTTCCCCATGTTTATGGGCCGTTTTTTCTCCTGATGAAGCTTATCCAAATATTAATATAAAAAACAACAATTATGGCAAAAAAGGTGGGTATACTGTTCGGTATGGAAGATACTTTTCCATGGGCATTCATTGACCGGGTGAATCAATTGGGAAAGGGAGAAATCACTGCTGAACCTGTAATGATTGATCAACTTGAACAGGGTGCTGATTACGGCTATGCCGTTATCATTGACCGGATTTCACACGACGTTCCGTTCTACAGGGCATACCTTAAGAATGCGGCATTAAACGGAACATATGTCATCAACAATCCGTTCTGGTGGAGTGCAGACGAAAAATTTTTCAATAATGCTCTGATGACCAAGCTCGGAATCCCTTTGCCCAAGACCGTATTGCTGCCGTCCTTTGAAAGGCCTTCCAATACCTCGGAAACTTCATTCAGGAACCTGAAGTATCCTCACAACTGGGAATATATTTTTGATTACATCGGATTTCCGGCATACATGAAGCCCCATGACGGAGGCGGATGGCGGAATGTCTACCGCGTGGAAAGCCCGGAGGACCTTTGGAACAAACTTTCTGAAACGGAACAGCTGGTGATGATGGTCCAGGAGGAGATTGTTTTCACCGATTATTACCGGGTATATTGCCTCGGCAGGAAACATGTGCATATTATGCCTTATGAACCCCGAAATCCTTCGCACCTAAGATATGTTACCACGCATCAGACCCAGGGCAAGGAACTGGAAAAACTGCTGAAAACCATCCATGATTATACGATCCTCATGAACGAAGCTTTAGGCTACGATTTCAATACCGTAGAATTTGCCGTGCGGGACGGTATTCCTTATGCCATCGATTTCTGTAATCCTGCCCCGGACGCCGACAGAAATTCCGTAGGAGAAGAGAATTTTGAATGGATTGTGGAACATGCGGCCCAATTCGCTATAGAAAAGGCAAAGGACTATGTTCCGGGAGAAGCCCATATCAGCTGGGGAACTTTCGTGCAGGACTCCATGGAAAAATAAGACTATGAAACACAAATAAATATGAAAAACGTATGCAGCATCAGTTTACCATAGGCATAGAGGAAGAATACCAGATCATTGATGTGGAAAGCCGGGATCTTATTTCCCATGTTTCCAAGATCATTGAAGGCGGAAAGGCGATCCTCAGTGAGAACTTAAAGCACGAGATGCACGAATCCATGATTGAAATGGAAACGGGCATCTGCCGGAATATCCAGGAAGCCAGGACGGAGCTCACCAACCTCCGGAGACATCTGATACAGATTGCCCGTGAACAGGGACTTCGGGTTTCCGGAGGCGGGACCCATCCTTTCTCGCACTGGTCCGCCAATACCATCACCCAGGGAGAGCGGTATACCAAAATTGTGGATGATATGGGAGATGTGGCGCGTGAAAATCTTATTTTCGGGCTGCATGTTCACATCGGGATCCCCAACCGGGAAGAAGGCGTCCGGATACAGAATGTCATGCGGTATTTCCTTCCGCATGTGTATGCGCTGTCTACCAATTCGCCGTTCTGGATCGGAAGGTACACCGGCTTTAAATCCTACCGGCAGGAAATTTTCGTAAAATTCCCGCGTACCGGGATACCGAGTTATTTCAATTCCCTTGCAGAGTTCGACAGTTATGTGGATCTGCTGATCAAGACAGGGACCATCGACAATGCCAAAAAAATCTGGTGGGACCTTCGGGTCCATCCCTTCTATCCTACCATAGAATTCAGGATCTGTGACATGCCGATGAGGATTGACGAAACCGTTTGCCTTGCCGCCATTATGCAGAGCCTGGTTGCTAAGATTTATAAGCTTCACCAGCAGAACCTGAGCTTCAGGAGCTACAGGAGACTCCTGCTGAACGAAAATAAATGGAGGGCTTCCAAAAGCGGGATTGAAGCGCACCTGATTGATTTCGGGAAAGAGGAATCCGTTCCTTATCCGGTTCTGCTTAAAGAATTGCTTGAGTTTATTGATGATGTGGTGGATGAGCTGGGATGCCGCTCAGAGGTGGAATATGCCTGGAAGATCCTTGAACACGGAACGGGAGCCGACCGTCAGCTGAGCATTTACAGGGAAACGGGAGACCTTACGAAAGTGGTTGACTATATGATCTCTGAGACCGAGTATGGCATCACACACGGAATCCCTGCTCCATAATATTTAATACCTTTGAAGAAATAAGAACCAGCATGACCGATATCCGCATTGCCTTGCTCGATATGAATAACAACCATGTCAATCAGGGATTCAAGAATATCCTCGAGATTTCAGAGGCATTCCGCCAGCATTCCGAAGAAAATATAAGCATTGAAACATTTGACGTCCGGTACAAAAATGAAATGCCGGATCCTGATGCATTTGATATTTTTATCTCTTCAGGTGGACCGGGTGATCCGCACCGGGAAGGCCTGGAATGGGAAAACCGGTTTGCAGGTTTACTGGATTCTGTTTTTAACCATAACCGGAATCATTCTTCCAAAAAATACCTTTTCCTGATCTGCCACTCCTTTCAGCTGGCAGCCATCCACTGGGAACTGGGGAATATCAGCAAAAGGAAATCGTACTCGTTTGGCATTATGCCAGTGCACAAAACAGAAGATGGTGAAGATGAATTTTTATTCAGGAACCTGCCGGACCCGTTTTTTGCGGTGGATTCCAGGGCTTACCAGTTTATTGAACCGGATTATCACCGCTTTGAAGAGTTGGGTATGAGCATCGTGGCCATTGAAAAATTCCGCCCCTATATTGATTTAGAAAGAGCGGTTATGGCAGTTCGTTTCTCAGATGAAATTTTCGGCACCCAGTTTCATCCTGAAGCCAATCCCGAGGGGATGCTTGAAAACCTGAAGGTTGAGAAAAATAAGAATGCCATGATTGAAAATTTCGGGATTGAAAAATACCTGGAAACGCTGGACAGAATGGATGATGAAGACAAAATCAAGCTGACCCAGGCTCAGATCCTTCCCCGTTTCCTTCAGTCGGCAATTCAAAACATTATGAAAAAGGCCGCCACAGAATGAAATTCCAGCTATTCTATGACCGATAATAAAACACAAATTCTGATCTAAACACTTCAATATATGATCCCAGAATACAGAGAACAGTTCAACCGGGAATTTTCACAGGAAAAATATACATCCCTTAAAAATATCCTGAAGGAAAAAAGCGGCATAGAGCCCGCATTCAGGATTTCGGAAAGTCCGGTGTTTCTTTCCCACACCTTAAAGCTTCAGCTTATTGAAGCTGCTGAGAGCATTATTGACCAGATCAAAGCTATTCCTCCTGAAACATTGGATAAGGCGGTTCCTGACCGGTATACTATTCCCAATGATACACAACAGCCTCATTTTTTCACCATCGACTTCGGAATCTGTGCTGATGAAAATGGTAATATCCTGCCTCAGCTGATCGAACTTCAGGCCTTCCCGTCCCTGTATGCCTTTCAGAAAGTATATGAAGATGCCTTCTGTGAAACCTACCCTTTTCTTTCAGGAATAAAGAATACCATGACAGAGGAGATTTATATCGATCATCTGAAAAAAATCATCCTTGGAGATGAATCTCCCGAACATGTCGTCCTTCTTGAGATCTTCCCTGAACAGCAAAAGACAGCTATTGATTTCCTATGCACTGAAAAGATGCTCGGCATTGAGACCGTATGCCTTACCAAAATCAAAAAACAGGGCAGGAAATTGTATTATGACTATAACAGCAAACAGACCGAAATAAAGAGAATCTATAACCGCGTCATCTTTGATGAACTGGAACAGATCACTGACCTTAACCCGGGATTTGATTTCCGTGAGGACCTCGATGTGCACTGGGTGACTCATCCTAACTGGTTTTTTAAGATTTCAAAATTCATCCTGCCGTTTTTAAAGCATCCGCTCGTTCCGAAAAGTTATTTTCTTCACGAGTTTCCGGATCATGAGGATCTCGGCAATTTTGTATTGAAACCCCTGTTTTCCTTTGCAGGGTCCGGTGTAAACCTTCATCCTGTCCCTGCTGTTGTAGAAGCCATACCGGATAAAGAAAATTACATCCTGCAGAGAAAAGTGCAGTATGAGCCGGCATTTAAGGATATCAACGGTGATCATTCCAAAGCGGAAATCCGTCTGCTTTATGTATGGCATGAAGATCAGGAGCGGCCTGTCCTGCTCAATAATCTGGTAAGGATGACCAAAGCGGATATGGTCAACGTAAGCTTTAATAAGAAAGATGCCATATGGATCGGAAGTTCGCATGCTTTTTTTACAAGAGAATAATCACCAGGTAATCCTATTGATCTATTAATTCCGGAAGTTTTCCGGCTAAGCTGTTATCACAATATCCTACTGGAATATTTTTCTTTGTCTTTATTTTTACAGCTTAATACACCATCTGTAAAATAATTCATTCTTATTTGATAAAATATCAGATGCTTTCTTTTCCGGAAAACAAAATATAGTATCTTTGGGAACAGACGAGATATCAATTTTAAATCATTGTACTTCATGAAGGAAAAATCTACTTTTCAAGAGTTTGAAAATACCTATCATCCGCATGCAAGGAGGAAATTATTGCCTGTGTGGATTAAAATTTTCATTTGGATCTTTATTATAATGGGGACCATAGCTGTGTTTTTACCTTTGACGGGGTTGTTTTCAAATGATACCAATCTGTCTATTTATGGTATTGAAAGCACACAAATCTACTCACCAGCCGGAATATTCATTATCAGCATCCTGGTTTTCAAAGGCATTGTTGCCTACGGCTTATGGTTTGAACAGGAATGGGCACCGAAAGCAGCAATTGCTGATGCAGGTTTAGGTATTGCCATATGCGTGATCATGATGCTTGTCATTCCTTTTACGGTAGATCATATCACTTTTACCATCAGGTTTGAACTGGTCCCGCTGTATTTTTATTTTAAGAAAATGAGACAGATCCAGAATATTTGGGAATCGGTTTAACAGGAAAAATGGGGAAGCAAAGCATTGCATCATTAAAATAAAAATTTCGGGCGTATTCAAAGAATCCGCCCGAAATTGTATGTTATCGTTTACAGTATTTTACCGTCTTCCAGCAATTCACGCGTCTGGTATTCCTGCACCAGTTCAATGGCATTGGAAATCACATCGCTCAGCGCAGTAATGAAGGTGCCTTCTTCTGCCATGCTCATGGCATGCTTCAATGCTTCAATCTCCTTCGGAATAATCTCATAGCTGACATCCCTTCCTGAAGACTGCATCCCTTCGATAATCAGCCCGTTGATCTCATCTTCCGTTCTTCCGCGGAGGTGTTTTTCATTTCTGATGATGATGTAATCGAACATCCTTCCTGCGATCTTTCCGCATTCACGGATATCGTTATCCCTTCTGTCGCCGACACCGGAAATAATTCCGATCTTCTTGGTGGATTCCACATTTTTCAGGTAATCTTCAATGGCTTCGTAACCGGCAGGATTATGGGCAAAATCGATCAGGACCTTAAAATTCTTGAACTTGAAAATATTAAGCCTTCCCGGGGTAAGCTGTGCGCTTGGAATAAAAGTCCTCAGGGAATTGGAAATATCTTCGATACCAAAACCATGCAGGTAACAGGCTAAACTGGCCGCGAGAACATTCTGGATCATAAACCTCGCCTTTCCTTCCATCGTGATCGGAAAATCTTTTGCTTTGCCTATCCTGATTTTCCAGTCCCCTTTTTTAATCGTAACAAAGCCTTCCTCGTACACGCAGGTAATTTTCCCTTCTTTGGCAAATTTCCTGATGTGGGAATTATCTTCATCCATACTGAAGATCGCAACCTGGCTGTCGATATCATGAAGGATTCTCATGGAATATTCATCATCGGCATTCATCACGCTCCAGCCATTCTTTTTAACACTGTCCAGCACCACCCTTTTTACCCTTGTCAGGTCTTTAAGGTTGTGGATGTCATTCATACCCAGGTGATCTTCCTTAATATTGGTCAGTACGCCGATGTCGCATTGCGAGAAGCCCAGTCCGGACCGTAAGATCCCGCCTCTGGCAGTTTCCAGGACGGCAAATTCTACGGTAGGATCCTTCAGGATAAATTCTGCGGAAACCGGCCCGGTGGTGTCCCCTTTGGTCAGCATCGTATTCTGGATGTAAATACCGTCGGAAGTAGTAAAGCCTACCCTGTGCCCGTTGCTTTTAACAATATGGGCAATAAGCCTTGTCGTGGTGGTTTTTCCGTTGGTTCCTGTTACGGCAATAATCGGAATGGTAAACGGTTTTCCCGGCGGATACAGCATATCGACAACCGGCGCCGCTACGTTTCTCGGCAGTCCTTCACTCGGAGCCAGGTGCATCCTGAATCCGGGTGCTGCATTGACTTCGATGATGGCACCACCGCTTTCCTTTAAAGGCTGGGTTAAGTTTTCAGCCATGATGTCGATACCGCATACATCCAGGCCGATAATTTTAGAAATCCTTTCCGCCATTGTAATATTTTCAGGATGTACCATATCGGTAACATCAATGGAAGTTCCTCCGGTAGAGAGATTGGCAGTGGATTTCAGATAAACCACTTCCCCTTTCTGAGGAATCGTTTCCATGGTATACTGAAGCTTAGAAAGCAGTTCGAGGGTATCTTTATCTACGGCAATATCCGTCAGGACATTTTCATGGCCGTACCCTCTTCTCGGGTCTGTATTTTCTTTATCAATAAGCTGCTGGATATTGTGCTCGCCGTCTCCCACAATATGGGCAGGAACCCTTCTGGCTGCAGCTACCATTTTATTGTTGATGACCAGGATCCTGAAATCATATCCTGTAATATATTTTTCGACAATGACTTTTTGAGAATATTTTTGGGCATGCTCTAATCCTATCAGGGCATTTTCCCAATCGGTAACGTTGATGGAAGCTCCTTTCCCGTGATTCCCGTTCAGTGGCTTAAGTACAATAGGATATCCTATTTTCCTGATCACCCTGTCCAGATCCTCTTCGTGCATAACGAGCTCTCCCATTGGTACCGGGATTGCCGCATCATGAAGCATTTTCTTGGTGAGTTCTTTATTGCAGGCGATATCTACGGCAATAGAGCTTGTTTTACCAGTGATGGTTGCCTGGAAACGCTGCTGGTTGACACCGTATCCCAATTGAACCAAAGAATTGTTACCCAGCCGGATCCATGGGATTTTCCTGGAAACCGCTTCCTGGACAATACTTCCTGTAGAGGGCCCCAAACGTTCCCTTTCACGGATTTCCTTAAGGGTCTTGATGCACTCATTCATGTCATATTCATGACCTTCAATCAGGGCTTCTGCAATCTTTACGGATTGCTCCGCCGCATAAATACCGGAATTTTCTTCGATATAATTAAATACGACATTATATACGCCGGGGGTTTTGGTCTCACGGGTACGTCCGAAACCGACTTCCATCCCTGCCAAGGTCTGGATTTCAAGAGCAATATGTTCAATCACATGCCCCATCCAGGTACCGGTCTCCACACGGTGGAAGAAACCACCTACCGTTCCTTCAGAACACCTGTGCGTAATAAGCGAAGGGATCAGTTTTTCGATC